>DASUZL010000006.1:0-127090 GCA_036376895.1 Solirubrobacterales bacterium | reverse complement strand
CAGGCCGAGTTCGGGATGGGTATCCTGTTCATCACTCATGACCTCGGCGTCGTCGCGCAGATGGCGGACGATGTCGCCATCATGTATGCCGGCCGGATCGTCGAGCGCGGGCCGGTGCGGGCGATCTTCAGGGATCCCCAGCATCCCTACACGATGAACCTGCTGCGCGCCGTGCCCCGGCTCGTCGACCTGCACCGGCGGCGCTCGCTCGAACCGATCCGTGGGAGCGTGCCCAGCCTGTACGACATGCCCGAGGGTTGCAGCTTCCTCCCGCGCTGCGAATTCTTCATGGCGGGACGGTGCGATGCGGCGCCGCCGAAACTCGCTGCGGTCGGCGCGAATCATCTTGCGGCCTGTTATCGCCATGGCTGACGCGCGCCCCATCACCGCGGCCGACGGCGTCCTGCTGGAGGTGCGCGACCTCAAGGTGCATTTCCCGGCGGCGCACTCCCGCATGCTCGCCCGGTCGGGCGGCGCGGTGCGCGCCGTCGACGGCGTCACGCTGCAGATCCGGCGCGGCGAGACCCTCGGGCTGGTCGGCGAGAGCGGATCGGGCAAGACCACTTTCGGCCGCGCCGTGCTGCGCGCGATCGAGCCGACATCGGGTCGCGTGATCTTTCACCACGGCGCCGCCCCCATCGACGTGACCGCGCTCAATCGCCGCGGCCTGCGCAGTGTGTGGCAGCACATGCAGATGGTCTTCCAGGATCCCTACGCCTCGCTCAATCCGCGCATGACCGTGCGCGACCTCATCGGCGAGCCGCTGGTCGCCCATCGGCTGGCCCGCGGCAAGGCGCTGGAGCAGCGCGTCGCCGACATCGCCGGCCGCTGCGGCCTCGGGATCGAGCATCTCGGCCGCTATCCGCATGCCTTCAGCGGCGGGCAGCGGCAGCGCATCGCCATCGCCCGTGCCCTGGTGCTGCAGCCGGAATTCGTCGTCTGCGACGAGCCGGTCTCGGCGCTCGACGTCTCGATCCAGGCTCAGATCGTCAACCTGCTCGACGACCTCCAGGACGAGCTCGGCCTCACCTACCTCTTCGTCGCCCACGACATCGGCGTCGTCCGTCACATCTCCGACCAGATCGCGGTGATGAACGACGGCAAGATCGTCGAGCAGGGCAGCGCCGACCAGGTCTGCGAGCGCCCGACCGACCCGTATACGAAGAAACTGCTGGCGGCGGTGCCGATCCCCGACCCGCGCGAGAGCCGCGCCCGCCGCGAGCCCGCCCGCGACTGAGCGCTGGCGTACCCTGGGCGCGTGAGCCTGCCGCTCTCGCCGCCGATCAAGCCGCAGCTGGCGCTGACCCGCAAACAGCTGCCGAGCGGCGAGGAGTGGGCGTATGAGCCGAAGCTCGACGGCTTCCGCGCGATCGTCTTCGTCGACGGCGAGGACTTCTACATCCAGTCCCGCGGCGGCAAAGCCCTGGCCCGCTACTTCCCGGAGCTCAGCTTCGCCCCCGGGCGCTGGGTCCTCGACGGCGAGCTGGTGATCCGCGACGCCGACGGCGTGCTCGAATTCGACGCCCTGCAGGAACGGATCCACCCGGCCGAATCGCGGATCCAGCTGCTCTCGAAAGAGATCCCGGCCGACTACATCGTCTTCGACCTGCTCGCCGAGGGCGACGAGTCACTCCTCGAGGCGCCGCTGTCGGAGCGGCGGCAGCGCCTGGAGCGGATCGCCGCGGAGGTGGATCTGGAGCTGACGCCGCTGACCCCCGACGAAGACCAGGCGGAGACCTGGCTGGGCAGCATCGAGGGCGTGATCGCGAAGCAGCTCGACGCCCCTTACCTCCCGGGCAAACGCAAGGGGATGGCGAAGGTGAAGCGCGAGCGCACGATCGAGTGCGTGGTGATGGGCTGGCGCCCCGGCAAAGAGGAGGGAACCGTCGGCTCGCTGATCCTCGGCCTCTACGACGGCGAGCACCTGCGCAGCGTCGGCCACATCTCCGGCTTCAGCGCCGCCGCCAAACGCTCGATGCGGGCGATGCTGGCGCCGCTGGAGACGGGCGAGAGCGGCAGCGCCGAGCCGAGCCGCTGGACCGGCGGTCGCGACCTCGAGTGGGTCGAGCTGCGGCCCGAGCTGGTGATCGAGGTCGGCTACGACCACGCGGCGGCCGGCAGAATCAGGCACGGGGCCCGGTTCCACGCGTTCCGAGATGACAAACAGCCGCGGGAGTGCACTTTCGAGCAGTTAGATCAGGGCGGCTAGAAGAAGGAGCTCTGAGCCGGCAGAGCTGGCCTCGGAGGCGGCGGCGGCGAAACAACAGGCCGAGATCCGCGGCCTTTGCCCCATCCTTTGACAGCACGAGTGGCGTTTTTCCGCTGAGCAGGCTTCAGGTACGAGCGATCGCGATATAGCGCCTCGTAGCGGGGGAGGAGGTCGGGGCGTTTTTCTTCCAGCCAGGCGAAGAAGACGTCTTTGACCTCGTCGCGAAGGTGGAGGGCGACGCCGCCGAGGAAGCTGGCGCCGGCCTTGCGGGCGCTCTCGACGATCGGGCGGACCTGCTCGGGGTCGTCGTTGATGCCCGGCATCAGCGGCGCGATCAGGACCCCGGAGTCGATGCCGCGGCGGCGCAGCTCGGCGACCGCGTCGAGGCGCGCGGCGGGGCTCGGCGTGTGCGGCTCGGTCGCCCGCCAAGCGTCCTCGTCAAGGGTCGGAACCGACAGATTGACCGAGACCGGCAGCTTCTTCGCCATCCGCGCGAAGATCTCGACGTCGCGCATCACCAGCGGCGACTTGGTCAGGACCGAGACCGGCGTCTGCGCCGCCTCCAGCGCCTCGAGGATCTCCGGCATCATCCGGTAGCGACTCTCGACCCACTGGTAGGGGTCCGTATTCGTGCCCAGCGCCACCAGCTCCCGCTTCCAGCTCGGCCGCGCCAACTCCGCCCGCAAGAGCTCCGGCACGTTGACCTTGACCACGATCTCGCGCTCGAAGTCTCGAGCGGCATCGAAACCTAAATAGGTGTGAGTTTTTCGAGCAAAGCAAAAAACGCAGGCATGAGTGCAGCCCCTGTACTGGTTGATCGTGTGGTTGAAGCCGAAACGGCCGCCGGCGACGTGGTTGAGGGCGGAGCGGGCGCGGACCTCGTGGAAGTTGATGCCCATCGCCTCGGGCACGTCGAAGGTCCGGACCACGCTGCCGTCGCCGACACCGGGGAGACGGAGATCGTTCTCGACTCGTTGCTCGTCCCATCTCATACGAACGTATGTTCGCATTTGTGGTGGACGACTAAATGCTGGAGCCGGTCTCTTCGCTCTTGTAGGTGGCGAGCTGGTCGAGGGCCTGGGCGCGGGCTTTGCGGCGCAGTGGCGGCAACAGCGCGACCAGGTGGCCGGCCGGTCCGAGCGCCTGGCTGGCCCAGCGGCGGAACTCGAAATCGTCGACGTGGTCCACGATCAGACCCGCCTGGTCGAAGCGGAAGCTGGCGCGGATGTCGTTGACCACCGGGCGGCCGGTGGAGAAGGTGTAGCGGGCGATCCAGTGGGCGGAGCCCGTCTCCTCGCCGGCCTCGTGCTCTTGCAGCGTGATCTCGAGGTCGGTGGCGCGGCCGGTCAGCATCCGCCACATCGCGCCGATGTCGTCGCCCTCGAGGTCGCCGAAGGCAGGGTCGCGGAAGTGGGCGCCGGGCGCGTAACAGGCAGTCATGGCGGCGCCGTTGCACTCGGCAAAGGCGGCGTAGAACCGCTCGATCGTCGCCTTGTTCGCCTCCGCGGACACCGGGTCAGCCTGGCAGGTCGCCGCGAATCACGTAGCGGAGCACGTCGACCATCTGCTCGGAGGTGCGGGCCGTCGCCTGGGCGGCGCGGTCGACCTCCTTCAGCGCGTGGTCGAGCTCGCCGTCGTGCAGGGTGACGATCGGCTTGCCGAGCGCGGCGGCGTAGCCGGCGTCGAAGGCGGCGTTCCACTGCCGGTATTTGTCGCCGAAGCGGACGACCACGACGTCGGCCTCGCGGATCAGCGTCTGGGTGCGGATCGCGTTGACCCCGGCACCCTTGTGGTCGCGCCAGAAGGCCTCGCTCTCATCGCCGAGCGTGCCGGTGCCGGCGTCGTCGGAGGCGGCGTGGTCGGTGACCGGCGCCGAGAAGGAAACCGGCAACCCGGCCTCCCCCGCCCCGGCCTCGATCCGCTCGCGCCAGTCCGAGTGGATCTCGCCCGAGAGGTAGACCTGCCAAACACGCTCCGCCATCAGCCCTCCGCGGCCGGCGCGGTGCCGGCGGTCTGCTCCTCGAAGTGCTTGCTCAGCATCGTCACCTGGCCCTGGTAGTTCGACCCGAGATCAGCGCCGTAGAGCCGCTCGGCCGGGGCCGACATCCGCTCCAGCCCGAGCTTGCAGACCGGCTGGCGGTGCTCGACCATGAAGGAGACGTCGCGGGCGCGGACCTCGAGCGCGGCGCGGCTGCCATGCCGGCCGCCGGCCGGGTCGTAGCCGAAGCCGGGGTCGAAGAAGCCGGCGTAGTGGGTGCGCAGCTCGCCCGCGGTCGGGTCGTAGGCCATCATCTCGGCGGCGATCTGCGGCGGGATGCAGACGCCCTCGGCGGAGAGCAGCAGGTAGAAGATCTCCGGCTCCAGCACGACCCTGCCGCCGGGCTCGGGGAAGACCGGGTCCCAGTAGTCGGTCCAGCGGTAGGCGCGGATCTTCGAGAGGTCGACCGGGAGGCTGTTCTTCTTCGCCCGGTAGCCGACGGTGCGGTCGCCGGGGCCGGAGAGGTCGACGCTGAGAAAGAGCCCGTCGGCAACTGCCAGCTCCGACTGGCCCAGCGCCTGTGAGTCCATATAAAGGAGCGGGAAGTCGTCCTGCAGGGCGCGGATCTCGGCGTCATCGAGGCGGACGTCGCCGCGGGCCAGGCGCAACTGGTTCAGCGAGAGGCCAGTGCGGACCTGGATCGCGAAGGAGCGGGGGACGATCTCCAGGTAGAGCTTGCCCCGGTACCCCGCCCGAATGTCGTCGAAGCGGTGGTGGCGGTCGGTGATCACCCGGGTGAAGACGTCGAGCCGGCCGGTCGAGCTCTTCGGGTTGGCCTTGCCGCGAACCTCCTCGGGCAGCGCCAGCTCCTCGATCAGCGGCACCAGGTAGGGCCGGTCGCGCTCGAGCACGGCGCCGTCGCGCAGGTCGACCCGCTGGAAGGCGAGCCCCTCGATCTTCTCCTCGACCGTGGACTCGACGTCCGGCAGGAAGGAGCAGCGCAGAGCCCAGGCGAAGTCGCCGAGGCGGAGGTCGATGCTGGCCGGCTGCACGGCCTCGGGGCGGATCCGGTAATCGCCGGAGCTGACCCACTCGGCCTCGATCGCCCGGTTCAGCTCCTGCGAGGGCAGGACACCGGCGACCGCGGCCTCCCGCTCTCCGAGGGCGCCACCGCCCGCGCTTGCCGCCTCGCTCATCCAGCAGAGACTATTCGCCGCGCCTCGGCGCTGCCCAGGTAGGGCGTCAGGGCGAATTCGAGAACCGCGGGTACCAGTTGCTCCAGTTGTTCGGCTTCGCCCGCCAGCACCCGCCGGCCGAGCAGCGAGGCGATGCCACCGACTACAGCCTCGTCGGTGGCCTCCGGGACAGCGATGCCGTCGGGGGCCGGTGGTGCCCCCCGATGCAGATAGGGGATGAAGCTCTCGACCGCAGCCTGGTAGCGGTCGTAGACGCCGCGCCCGGCGCGCAGGCCCTCGACCAGCGCGATGCCGGCCAGGGCGGGATCCTCCTGCAGCAGTGTGACCAGGGAGTTGATCGCGTCGCGAACCCGCTCCGCCCACTCCTCGTCATCGTGCTTGCCGCAGGCCGTGACCACGCAATCGCGAATCCGTTCGATAGCGGCGTCGTAGGCGGCGACGAAGCAGTCGTCCTTGCTCTCGAAGTGTTTGTAGAAGTCACTCTTCGAGACCGCCGCGCGCTGACCAATCAGAGAGACGGTGGTTTTCTGATAGCCCACCTCGTACAGCGCCGAGGTCAGTCCGGCGATCAGCCGTTCGCGCTGATTCTGAGCGACGAACTCAGGCGAAAGGCCGTGGCGTCCACGTGGCAATCGGTCCATACCAGCATTGGAGTCTGCCACCGTACTGTCACTTTCGCCTCCCGGCTTTGACTGGTGAATTTTCTACACCGTGGTACGGAGAAAGGATGAACTCGGAGAGTTCGGGGAGGAGGTCAGCCGCCCGCGTCGCCTCACCGCGACGAATCTGCTGGTTGAGAATCCAGCAGACGCCACCGACCAGGGTCTCCTCGATCGTCTCCGGCAGCGCGCCCGCGGGGGCATTCTGTTTCAGCATCGCGACGAACTCGCGCACCGCGGCGTCGTAGCGAGTGGACGCCGCCGGGGTCGCCGAAAGCGCCTCGATCATGCACATGCGCGCGGCTGCAGGCCGCTCCGCCACGCAGCGGAGGAAGGCTGCGAGCCCGGATTCGATTCGCTGCTGCCAGGCGCCGCCGGTCGCGTCGCACGCCTGCTCGACCTCTTTTCGCACCTCGCCGAGGTAGAGGTCGAAGGCGGCGAGGAAGAGATCTTCCTTGCCGTCGAAGTTGTCGTACAGGGTTTTGCGAGCAACGCCGGCGCGGCGAACGATGTCAGCGATCTTGGTCGCCTCGTAGCCCTGTTCGGCACTCAGTTCGGCGATTGCATCGATCATTCGCCGCCGCTTGTGAACGGCGACGAACTCTCGGGGAAGCTCGGGCCGAGATGGCTTCATCCGGCCTCCCCAAGGTCGGCTGGAAGCATGAATCGAAGAATAGCCATGGCCCTCGAAAACCCGCGCGAGCCTCCATCCAGTCTGGTACCGTGAAGAAACTCCAGTTGTTTTTGTTGGAAACTCACAGGTATCTCGGTGCCTCTAGATCGAATCCAATTGAGCCAAGAGATCCTGCTCGCGGCCATCGGTGACGACTGGCCCTCCGAGCAGGTCGACGCTGCGATGGAGCTGCTCGCCAGCAGCGAAGGAAAGTTCCCCTCGGGCGTCCGCAAACTGCCCTCGGAGCTGGTCCGGGCGGTGCAGCGCGAGCGGCTGATCGTGGCGATGCTGCGGGCCGCCTCCGAACTCGGGTACCGCGGCACCAACGTCCAGGACGTGATCGAACGGGCCGGCGTTTCCCGCCCCACCTTCTACGAGCACTTCGCGAACAAAGAAGACTGCTTCCTCGCGGCCTTCGACACCAGCGCCAAGCGGCTGCGCGACAAGGTCGAGGCCGCAGTCGCCGCCGGCGAGAGCTGGCGCGACCGGGTCCGCCTCGGGCTCGAAGCCGTGCTCAGCTTCGTCCGCGCCGAACCCGACACCGCGCGCACGATCATCGTCGAGGCGCGGGCGGCCAGCGCAGACGCGGTGATGCGGCGGGTTGAGCTGCTCGATCATTTCTCCACTTGTTTGGACACCCAGGCCCGCGAACTGCTTCCCGAGACTTCGCAACGATCTGAGGTAACCGCCTCCGGCGTGGTCGGCGGAGTCGAAGCGCTGCTCTACTCGCGCCTCTGCAAAGACGAGTTCGACGGGATCGAGGAACTGCTGCCTTCGATGATGTACTTCGCCGTGCTCCCATACGAGGGACACGAGGCGGCGAGCGAGGAGCTCGCCTTGGCTGGCTGACCAAATAGGCTCCCGGCGGTGAGATCGCCCCGCAGTGCCCGCGCCGCGCTCAGCGTCCTCTTCGTCTCTGCCCTCGCGGTCGGGCTGCCGGCGGCTCTGGCGCCGGAGAGCTTCTACGACGACTTCCCCTTCATCACCCACTGGGTCAACCTGCTGCCGCCCTACAACGAGCACCTGGTCACCGACGTCGGCGGCCTCTACCTCGGCTTCGCGGTGCTCTTCGCCTGGGCCTGGCGGACCCTGGACAGGACCCTGGTCCAAGCCGTCTGCAGCGCCTGGCTGCTCGCCGCAGCGCTGCACCTGCTCTTCCACGCGTCTCATCTCGAGGGCTTCGGCACCGCCGACGGCATCGCCGAGATCGCTTCGCTGGCGTTCCTGCTGGTGCCGCCGCCGGTGGCGCTGTGGGCAGTCGCGAAGCCCGAGCCCTGAACGCGCGGTTCCTTTCGCGCCTGTGAGGCGAAAAAGGAACCGCGCGGCAGGAGCTCCTGTCTAACCGACCTGGCTGGGCGTTTTGCCGACTAGGACATCGAAGATGTCCGTCTGATCGATCGTGCCCTGGATGTTGGCCGCCTGCGGGCCGCCGGCCCAGACCGGGACGGTGGCGCCGGTGTGAGCCTGGCTGCCGCCGGTCGCCGCCGGGTTGTCGCCGGTGTCGGCCGTTCCGTAGACGATCCGGATCGGAGCGGCATCTACGGTCTGCAGCGTCGCGTAGCTCGCGCCGGGGGCGGCGGGAGCCGGTTCGCCGGCGACGACTTCGGTCGCGCTGACGATCTGCGAGGTGTGCGCATGGTCGGCGGTGACGATCACCAGGGTGTCCGGGTGCTCGCGCTGGAACGCGAGGGCGACGCCGACCGCGTCGTCGAATGCCAGCAGCTCGCCGATCTGCCCGCAGGCGTCAGCGGCGTGGTCGCGCTTGTCGATCGAGGCACCCTCGACCTGGAGCATGAACCCGTCCTCGTCCTCCTCCAGGAGGTCGATCGCCTTTTCGGTCATCGCCGGCAGCGAGGGCTCGTTCGCCGGCCGGTTGTTCTCTTTGCAGCGGAAGGTCGGGCTGCCGCTGTTCTGGTCGTTCGGATCGGTGTCGATCTCTTTCTGGAATTTTTCGGTCCGCGCGAAGAGCGGGCCGAACTCGGTGGTCATGTTGCCGTTGGTGAAGAGCCCGAGCATCTTCTGCCCAGCGGCGAGCTCGTCGATGCCCGAGAGCTGGTTGGCGTTTTCAACCAGCGTGTAGCCCTTTTCCTCGGCGTAGGTGAGGACCGTCGACGAACCGGCGGGGGGAGCCGCTTGTCCGTTCAGGGCCTGGGCGTACCGCGCTTTGCCGCCACCGAGGTAGAGGTCGAACTGCTCGTCGACCTGCTGCTCGGCGACCGAGCCGAGACCCCCGGCTGCCTTCGTCTCCAGCGGGCAGGTCGCGGCGGCGTTGACCGGTCCGTGACAGGCGCGCTGGGAGATGTGCGAGCTCGGCGCCGCCGGGGTCGCGTCGGTGATTTCGGCGGTGCTGACGTTGCCGGTTGCCATGCCGCGGTCGCGGGCGATCTCCAGGTAGGTGCGGAAGCCCGCGTTGGAGCCGGGCACGTTTTTGGCGCTCGACGGTCCCTGCGAGAGCCGTTCGTCGGTGGTCCGCTTGCCGGTCGACCAGGCGGTCGCGGTCGGGGCGGAGTCGCCGGTGTAGTTGGGCAGGAAGTTCGGGCCGGGCCCGTACTCGAGCACATAGTGGATGGAGCTGCCGCGGAAGGGCAGGTCGTCCATGTTGAGGCGGCCGTTGGCGCCCTTGCCGTAGTAGCGGCCGAGGGTGACCTCGGAGTCCCCCATGCCGTCGCCGACGAGGAGGATCACGTTCTTCGGTTTCGAGGGATCGATCTTGCCGTAGAGGGCCGCGGACTGGTCGTCACTCCGAGCTGCGATCGCGACCGCCGCGACAACCATGGCCGTCATCAGGGCTGCCCCTGCGGCGGCGAGAAGTCGAGACTTCATCTGTTTCTCCGTTCTGAGATGTGTTGAGAGTTCTGGTTCGAGCTCGTCGGGGGCCGGAGCGGATGCCCCGGCCCCCGCGGACGGGTCAGCCGATGCTCACCCTGGTGTGGCTGCGGCCGATCACGGCCTGGTAGGAGCCCGCCGCCTCGGCGGGGAGACGCAGGACTGCGCGTCCCTTGCGGTCGACGACGCCGCTGGCCACGGTGCGGCCGTTGCGGACGAGCCGGACCCGGGCGCCTGCGGCTGCATCGCGCACGGTGCAGACGACCTTGTTGCCCTTCTTCGGCACGCAGGTGACGACGCTGGATTTGCCGGGAGCTCCGGCGGGGCCAGCGGGTCCCTGGGCGCCATCTTTGCCGGGGGCGCCATCTTTGCCCGCGGCACCGTCTTTCCCGGCCGTGCCGGGAGCGCCGGGAGCGCCGTTCTGGCCGGGGGTGCCTGGCGCACCGTTCTGGCCAGGCGTTCCGGGGGCGCCGGGAGCGCCGTTCTGACCCGGAGTACCGGGGGCGCCGTCCTGGCCGTCCTGACCCGGAGTGCCGTCCTCTCCGTCCTCACCCGCGGGACCCTGCGGACCGGGAATGCCGGCACCGGGGATGCGACTCGGGGTCTTGCCGATCAGGACATCGAAGATGTCCGTCTGATCGATCGTGCCCTGGATGTTGGCCGCCTGCGGACCGCTCGCCCAGACCGGAACCTCGGCCCCGGTGTGGGACTGGTCGCGGCCGGTTTCGGGGTCGCCGGTGGTGTAGGCGACCCGGATCGGGGCGCCGTCGACCGTCTGCAGCGTCGCGTAGCTGGCGCCGGTGGCCGGTTTGGCGTCGCTGTTGATGATCTCCGAGGTGTGGGCGTGGTCGGCGGTCATGATGATCAGCGTGTCCGGGTGCTCGCGCTGGAACTCGAGGACGACGCCCATCGCTTCGTCGAAGCCGAGCAGCTCGCCGATCTGCCCGCAGGCGTCGGCGGCGTGGTCGCGCTTATCGATCGAGGCACCCTCGACCTGGAGCGCGAACCCGTCGGGGTCGTCCTCCAGCAGGTCGAGCGCCTTGCTGGTCATTTCCGCCAGGGTCGGCTGCGTGCCGCGGTTGTTCGGCTGGCAACGGGTGGTCTCGCTGCCGCCGCGCTGGGCGGGGGGCAGGGCCGCGTTGTCGGTCTGGAATTTGTCCGAGCGGGCGATCAGCGACGCGAACTCGGTCGCCATGTTGCCGCCGGTGAAGAGGCCGAGGACCTTCTGGCCCTCCTCCAGCTCGTCGATGCCCGCCAGCTCGGCCTTGGTCCCGATCACGTCGTAGCCGTTCTGGCCGGCGTAGTCGAGCACGTTGGGGCCGCCGGCCGCCGGGGCCAGCGTCTCGGTGTACTGGTTCCTGCCGCCGCCGAGGTAGAGGTCGAACTGCTCGTCGACCTGCTGCTCGGCGATCGAGCCGAGGCCGCCGGCGGCCTTGGTCTCCGTCGGACAGATCGTGCGGGTGTCGTTCGGGCCCTGACATGGCCGCAACGAGATGTGCGAGCTCGGCGCCGCCGGGGTCGCGTCGGTGATGTCAGCGGTGCTGACGTTGCCGGTCGCCTTGCCCCGGTCGCGGGCGATCTCGAGGAAGGTGCGGAAGCCGGCGTTGGAGCCGGGAATGAACGGATCCGCCGATGGCCCCTGCGAGAGGCGCGCGTCGGTCGTCCGCTTCCCAGTCGACCAGGCGGTCGCGGTCGGGGCGGAGTCGCCGGTGTAATTCGGCCGGTAGTTCGGCCCGGGGCCGTAGTTGAGGACGTAGTGGATCGAGCTGCCGCGGAAGGGCAGGTCGTCCATGTTGAGGCGGCCGGCCGCGCCCTTGCCGTAGTAGCGGCCGAGCGTGATCTCCGATTCGCCCATGCCGTCGCCGACCATCAGGATCACGTTCTTCGGCTTTGCCGGATCGATCTTTTCGGCGAGAGCGGCCGACTGATCGTCGCTCCTACCAGCACCGATCGCGACCGCCGCAACCGCCAGGACCGCTAAAAACGCGGCGCCGGCGATAGAAAGAAGTCGAGACTTCATTCATTCCTCCGTCCTAGAAATTTCTCTGTCTTCGCGAGTCTCCGCAGACAGAGGACCGGAGTTGTGTCGCCGCCGTATCGACCTGGTGGCAATCTGGAAACCAGATTGTTTACGCCCCGTTACCGCAGCGGAAATCCCCGTCCCGCGCTGGTAACGCCTCGCAGACCACCGACTCCGACCCGTAGGGCAAGCAGTGCAAGGAAGAGGGTGCCCGGCAGTGCTTTGCACGACGGGCGCTCGATGACGCAGCACTGCGCCGCCATACGGGCCGGAGCGGAGGGGGTGGGATTCGAACCCACGAGCGCCTTGCGACGCCAACAGTTTTCGAGACTGCCCCGTTCAACCACTCCGGCACCCCTCCGGGGCACTGCAAATCGAAAGCCTAGCGACGGCCTGCTTCCAGCCGTTGCGCCCTGCGTCCGGCGGCTAGCTGCCGAGAACGGTCTCGGGCAACAGCACCTTCTTGTCACCGTTGGCCGAAACGAGCACGACCGACATCCCGTCATATGCGGCGCGGCGCATCTCCTTCTCGAGTGAGGGCATATCGGCATCGAGGAAAGCAGCCCTTTCGGGATAGGGCGAGCGTTCTTCGATCGCAAGCTCGATCGCTTCGTCCATCACTTTGCCTGCTGGCGATTCTTCGGCTGGATTCATCGTTCCCATCCTTCGATCATCTGGACGTAGCCTCGCTTGATATCGGCGATTGCCGCCCGCATTCCCTCACCGAGGCTACCGGAGTGAAACGCGACTGCCGCTTGCTTTCCGCCGCTCCGCGTGTACCGGTGCATCTCGTTGAAACCATGAGCGCTGTCGACGACGCGAACGGTCGCAGTCTCCTCGCCGAGCTCGACCAGCAGGACGATCGCGTAGTCGACCACATCCGGTCCCACAGTGGTGAAGTCGACCCTCATCCTGACGCCGCGAGCAAGGTCGAGAACTTGCCAGTAAGCAGCACTCACCCACCGCTAAGCCGGCGGCGGAGGAAACTCTCCCCTCCCCATCCCCGGCTCTGCGAACCTTCAGCCAACAGGGCGTGAATCTCTACAAAGGAGTTGTCATGGGCACCGATACGTCGCTTGTCACCGGCACTGACTTCATGACCGTCCCCACGCAGGACTACGACGCCGCCGCCGAGTTCTATGGCAAGGTGCTGGGGCTGCCGTTCTCGAAGCGCTGGGGCGAGATGCCGGCGGGGGAGTTCGAGACCGGGAACCTGACGATTGCGGTGATGCAGTCGGATGCGTTCGGGATCGATTTCCACGCGCATGGGCACCCGATCGCGCTGCACGTCGAGGACGTCGGGGCGGCCCGCGGGGAGCTGGAATCCAAGGGGGTCTCCTTCGAGCAGGACACGATGGATTCGGGCGTCTGCCACATGGCCTTTTTCCGCGATCCGGACGGGAACGCCTTGATGCTGCACAACCGCTACGCGCCAGCGGACGTGGGCCCGAGCAGCTAGCACGGCACAGTGGGGGCGAATCGCCCCTTTCCCGCTTAAAGAACCGCCCTGGGATGCCGATCAAACCGTGTGGAACCCACTGGGCAAACCCGAGCAGGGCGGTTCTTTGACGCCCATCCACGCCTGCTCCGCGCGCTCGCGCTCATTGCCCTGCTCTGGGGCGTCGGCTACCTGACCTGGCGCGTCGGCTGGAGCGGCCAGGGCGCCAGCCCGGTGCTGTTTGCGATGCTGCTGGCGACCGAGATCTACGGCTTCTACGCGCTCGCGATCCTCACCTGGTTCTCCTGGTCGCGGCCGCCGGCCCACCGGCCGCACCCGACCCCGGGCCGCAGCGTCGACGTCTACGTCTGCACCTACGACGAGCCGGTCGAGGTGGTGATGGCGACCCTGGCGGGCTGCCGGGCGCTGAGCTACCCGCACACGACCTACCTGCTCGACGACGGCCGCCGCGAGGAGATGCGGGAGATCGCCGAGCTGGCCGGCGCCCACCACCTGACCCGCGCCGACAACTCCCACGCCAAGGCCGGCAACCTCAACGCGGCGCTGCCGCGGACCGAGGGCGACCTGGTGCTGATGCTCGACGCCGACCACGTGCCGATGCCCGACGCGCTCGACGCGATGGTCGGCTACTTCGACGACGAGCGCATGGCCCTGGTCCAGAGCCCGCACGACTTCTTCAACCACGACTCGGTCCAGCACTACGTCGTCGGCCGCCACGAGCAGTCGCTCTTCTACCGCGTCGTCTGCCCCGGCAAGGACCGCCACGGCGCCGCCTACTGGTGCGGCTCGGCAGCGCTGGTCAACCGCCACGCGCTATTGGCGATCGGCGGCGTCGCGACGGAGACGATCGCCGAGGACTTCCACACGACGATCCGCCTCCAGCGCCACGGTTGGCGCAGCCGCTACCACGACGAGGTGCTGGTCCAGGGGCTGGCGCCGCACGACCTCGACGGCTACCTGCTGCAGCGCGACCGCTGGGCCCGCGGCAACCTCGCGGTCTTCACCCTGCCGGAGTCGCCGCTGCGGGCCCGCACCCTGAGCCCGCTGCAGCGGCTCTCCTACCTCGCCAGCCTGCTCGCCTACCTGGCGCCGCCGGTGCGGCTATTGCTGCTGCTGACCCTGGGCGCGGTGATGCTGACCGGGGAGCTGCCGATGAAGGTCAGCGTCGCCGCCCTCGCCGCCCTCTGGCTGCCGGCGGTGGCGCTCAACCTCGGCGCCGGGGCGGCGCTGGCCCGCGGCTTCATGCGGATCCCGGAGACCGCCCACTACGAGCTGCTGACGATGGAGATCTACACCCGCGCCCTGCGCTGCGCCTTCCGTCCCGGCCGGACCGCCTTCAAAGTGACCCCCAAGCAGGGCCGCGACGGCGGCGGCTGGGAGGCCATCCGCAAGCTGCACCTGGTCCTCTTCTGCACCGTCCTGCTGGCGGTCGGAACCCTGCTGCGGGCGCTCGATCTGGCCGGGGTCGGGCCGCTTCCCGACATGCCGGGGGTCGCCGCCGTGATCGTCGTCGCCCTGGGCCTGATCGAGCTGCGGCGGCTGTTCGCGACCCTGCTCGCGGTCGGGCGGCGGCGCCAGCGGCGGCTCGTCTACCGCTTCGCCGGGGACGCCGCCGCCGAATGCTTCTCGCCACAGGGCAAGACCCTGGCCTGGATGGTCGACGCCAGCGCCTCCGGCCTTGGCCTGGTCGCCGCCGGCCCGCTCGAGGTCGGCAGCCGGCCGGCGGTGCTGCTGCGGCTGGAGGATGCCGCCGGCGAGCTGCACGAGGTCTCGGCCCAGGTCGAGGTGCGCAGCTGCCGCGAGCAGGGCGGCAGCTGGCTGGTCGGGGCCACGATCGCCGACATCGACCCCGACTCGCGCCTGCGGCTGATGGAGTGGTGCTACGTGGTCTGCAGCCACGAGCGCCTGCGCGGCCGCCGCCCCAGCGCCCCGATCGCCGACGCCGAAGCGATCGTGATCTCGCTCGACGACTACCGCGGCCACGTGCCCGAGCTGGCGCCAGTCCCCTTGCTGGAGCAGGCGTGAGCCTCCCCGGCCCGAGCCCTCTAGCTACCCTTCACCGACACCTGGAGAGGTGTCCGAGTGGCTTAAGGAGCGCGACTGGAAATCGCGTGGGCGGGGTTAACCCGCCTCGTGGGTTCGAATCCCACCCTCTCCGCTCCGCGCAGGGACTGGCGGTCAAGTTGCTGCTCGTCGCGGCACTGGCGGTGGCGGCCTGCGACCTGGTCGCGCCCGCGACCGGCGTCGCCGCCGACAAACGCGGCCGGGCCGGCGCCGACACGCTCCTCGGCACCCCGGGCGCCGACCGGCTCTCCGGCGCCGGCGGCAACGACTTCCTCGCCGGCAAGGGCGGCGCCGACCGGCTCAACGGCGGTCCCGGCGCCGACGAGCTCAGCGGCGGTGGCGGCAGCGACACGCTGCGCGGCGGCCGCGGTGCCGACACCCTGCTGGCCAACGACGGGGTCGTGGACGAGGTCGAGTGCGGCCCGGGAGATGGCGACGTCGCCATTGCCGACGCCCTCGACCGGGTCGGCACCAGCTGCGAGCAGGTCGCCGGGCCCGGGCGTGTGGCGACGCCGGCCGTCGTCGGTCCGCCGGCGCCCGCATCCCCCATCCAGCCCACGCCCCAGCCGGAACCAGAACCCGAACCGGAGCCCGAAGAAGAAGGGGAACCCGAATTCGAAGAGCAGCCGCTGGCGATGTTCCCCGCCGGCCACGGCTGGACCGGCAACGGTGTCGGCAGCTTCGGCGACGCCGGACCGCCCTTCGTCGTCAACGGCGACCGCTCGTTCCGGATCGTCAGCGACGGCCTCACCCACGAGTCGGTCGCGACCTCGCCGCCGCTGGCGCCGGTCGACCTCACCCACTCCCACGTCAGCCTCCAGTCCCAGGTCAGCTTCAGCTCACGGCTGGGGACGGTGAAGCTGCGCCTCGCCTCCGGCAACATCGCCACCGACTACGCCGAGGTGACGCTCTGGGAAGCCGAAGAGGATCCGATCATCCTCGCCTCGAGCTTCGAGTTCCAGACCGAGCCGATCGGGGCCTTCGACCTCCACGGCAGCGTCGACTGGTCCGCGATCGACCGCGCCCAGATCGTCCTCACCGACAACGGGATCGGCCCGGTGACCCTCTACACCGCCGGGATCTACGCGGTCCCGACCACGCACAAAAAGGCGACGATCAGCTTCACCTTCGACGACGGCTACGACTCGACCTGGAACGACGGCCTGACCAAGCTCTCCAGCTACCGCTACCCGGCGACCGCCTACGTGATCGCCCAGCTGATCGACGACCCCGGCCGGCTCAGCCTCGAGCAGCTCTACACGCTGCGCGACAAACACCACTGGGAGATCGCCGGCCACTCCTTCACCCTCGCCGCCCACAACCAGCCGAACGGGCTCGACGACCTCGACCCGGCGGCGCTGGAGGCGGAGATGGACAACCTGCGCGACTGGCTCGACGAGAAGGGCTTCAAACGGGACACCTTCGCCTACCCCAAGGGCGCCGCCGGCCACGACGTGCGCGACCTCGCCGAGCGCGACTACTGCGCCGGGCGCTCGACCGCGCGGGGCCCGGAAACCGTCCCCGCCCGCGACCACTTCACGATGCGCGGCTGGTCGATAAACGGTGAAGAGGACGACGCCGACTCGGTAATCGAGGAGATCGACGCCGCGGTCGAGGACAAAGCCTGGCTGATGTTGACCTTCCACAATCTCGTCCCCGGCGCCCCAGGGGCCCCGACCGATTTCGAGGACGACGAATTCGATCAGGTCGTCGACCACGTGCGCGGCCTCCAGCTCGGGGGCAAACTCAAGGTCCGCACCGTCGCCGACACGCTCAACGCCCACTGCTGAGCCGGCGCTCAGCGACGGGCGGCGAAGAACTCGCGCAGGAGCGCAGCCGACTCCGCCTCGCCGACTCCGCGGACGACCTCCGGCCGGTGGTTGAGCGCGGGCTCGGCGAGCACGTCGAGGACGCTGCCGGCCGCGCCCGCCTTCGGGTCGGGGGCGCCGATTACGACGGTGGGGATGCGGGCGAGGACGATCGCGCCGGCGCACATCGCGCACGGCTCCAGGGTCACGTAGAGCACGGTCCCAGGCAGGCGCCAGCCGCCGAGCGCCTCGGCGGCGGCACGGATCGCGAGGATCTCGGCGTGGGCGGTGGGGTCGCGGCGCAGCTCGCGCTCGTTGCCGGCACGGGCCAGCGGCTCGCCATCGCGAAGCACCGCGGCGCCGATCGGGACGTCGCCGTGCTCCTGCGCCAGACGCGCCTGCTTCAGAGCCAGCGCCATCCCCTGCGCGTGGGCGTCGACGCCCGCGGCGCCGTCGGTGGGGGTATCGGGGTTCATCGATCCGGGAGTATGTCGCCTACAACTTCGCCGGTTTCGCTGTGTTAGCGGTAAAGCTCGCGGCGATGCCGGGAGCACGAACCACACGATCCCGATGAGACGACTGCTTCCGATCCTCGCGCCCCTGGCCCTGCTCGCAGCGCTGCTCGTCTGCGCCGGCTCGGCCCAGGCCCAGACCGGGCTCTCACCGGCGCGGGGGTTCGTCCCCCGTCAGCTGGTGGTCAAGTTCGAGGGCGAGCGCGCCCGGACCGTCACACTGCCGGCGGGTAAGAGCGTGCGCCGCACCGCGCTGTCGCTGCGGCGCAACCCGCGGGTCGCCTACGCGGTGCCGAACTACATCGCCACCGCGTCCGCCGTCAGCCCCAGCCTGGAGACCCTGCCCAACGACCCCGGCACCCTCCCCGGCACCTCCGAAGCGGCCGCCTCGGCCGGGGACTGGTCCTTCAAGCAGTGGAACTTCCTGCCCTGGGAAGAAGTCGCCGGAACCCGGCTGCCGGTCTCTCCCGGCGGCATCGACGCGCTCGGCGCCTGGGCAAACCTCGAAGCGGCCGGCCGCCCCGGCGGCGAAGGAATCGTCGTTGCCGTGCTCGACACCGGCATCGCCTACCGCAGCGACGGCGGCAGGTTCCGGCGCAGCCCCGACTTCACCCTGGGCCAGTTCGTGCCCGGCTCCGACTTCGTCGACCACGACCGCCTGCCGCTGGACGAAAACGGCCACGGGACCCACGTCGCCGGCACGATCGCCGAGAAGACCGACAACGGGGTGGCGCTGACCGGCCTCGCCTACGGGGCGAAACTGATGCCGGTCCGGGTGCTCGACAAACACGGGCGCGGCGACGCGGTCGCGATCGCCAAGGGCATCCGCTTCGCCGTCGCCACGGGCGCCCAGGTGATCAACATGAGCTTCAACTTCGGCTGCGGCAAGCAGGTGCCCGAGGTCGACGAAGCGCTGCGCTACGCCTACTCCCACGGCGTCGTCACGGTCGCCTCGGCCGGCAACCTCGGTTCCGAGACCTGCGTCTCCGCCCCCGCCACCGGCCCGCGCGTGATCGGCGTCGGCGGCACCACCGAGGGCGGCTGTCTCGGCAGCTACTCGCTCGCCGGCAAGGCGATCGACCTGGTCGCTCCCGGCGGCGGCGCCCCCAGCCCGGGCTGCCCATCGATCTCGGCGCGGGCGATCTACCAGGTGACCCTGCGCACCGGCAGCACCCGCATCTTCGCGATCCCCGGCAACTACATCGGCACCTCGATGTCCGCCGCCCACGTCTCCGGCGCCGCCGCGATGGTCCTCGCCAGCGGCGTGCTGGGCCCTGAACTCAAGGGCAGAGGGCTGGTCAAGGCAACGACCCAACGCCTGCGAGCAACCGCCCGCGACCTCACCTTGCCCTCGAGCGAGCAGGGAGCAGGACTGCTCGACGTCGGCGCGGCAACCGACCCGGGCACCTGAAGCGCTCCTCAGGTGGTGCGCAGAATCATCACGCTGCAGGGGGCGTGGTGCGACACGTTGTTGGGGACGCTGCCGAGGAACCGGCGGGTGCCCTTCATCCCCTTGTTGCCGACCACGATCAGGTCGGCTTTGGTCTGTTCGGCGACGTCGATGATGCCATCGGCGGGGTCGCCCTCGACCGGGTGCGTCTGCACCTCCACGCCTTGCTGGCGGGCCTCGGCCGCAGCGGCATCGAGGACGAGGTTGACGTCCTCGCGCGGGCCGATCTCGTACTGGACGTCGGCTGGAGCGGCGTCCCTCTCCCCTTGCACGCGGCGGTGGGAGACCGGTGCGTAAGCACTGACGATGCTGAGCTGGGCGCCGGTGAGTTTCGCCAGTTGGACCGCCTGTGCAACTGCCTGGCCGGCGGAATCAGAGCCGTCGGTCCCAACCACGATACGAGTGAACACGCGCGCCTCCTTCGCTCAGCTTCAGCCGCCGGACGGGCTCGATACTAACGCGCGTGGTTCCTTTTTCTCCCAGGCCGCAATTAAGGAACCACGAAACGGTCGGCTTGCTTCTGGGGCAGGTCGCGGAAGCCGTCGCCGAGGATCTCCGTCGGCGTCGTCGCCAGACGGTAGATCGCGATCGTCATCGAGGCGATCAGACAGACGACGAGGATCAGCATCCCGACTTTCCAGAGCCACGGCACGGGCGAACCCTAGATGGTCGCTTCCGGGCTAGGCTGCGGGGGTATGGGACTGGAGAAAGTGGCCGACGGGGTCTGGCTGCTGCGGGGGGATTTCCGCGGCGCGATGAACATCTACTTCATCGAGGACGGCGACGGCGTCGTCCAGTTCGATGCCGGCACCAAGTCGATGCGCAAGAAGGCGCGGGCGGCCGCAGAGGAGCTGGGCGGGCTGAAGCGGGTCGTGCTCGGGCACGCCCACGCCGACCACCGCGGCACCGCCCCTTTCATGGAGGTGCCCGTCGCCTGCCATCCCGACGAGGTGTCCGAAGCCGAAAGCGACTCGGCCATGGCGCCCTACTTCCACCTCGAGCAGCTGCCGGTGGCCTGGATCCGGCGGCTCTACCCGTTCCTGCTGCGGCGCTGGGACGGCGGCGCGGTGAAGATCGCCGAAACGGTGATCGAAGGCGACGAGGTCGCCGGCTTCAATGTCATCCACTTCCCCGGCCATGCGCCGGGCCTGATCGGCCTCTGGCGCGAGAGCGACGGCGTGGCCCTGGTCAGTGACGTCGTCTACCTGGTCGACTCGGGACGGCTGAAACCGCTGCCCGAGGGCGAGGCCAGCGTGCCCCACCCCGCCTGGGCCTGGGACCACGCCAAGGCGAAGGAGTCGGTGCGGCGGCTGGCGGCGCTGGAACCGCGCGTCGTCTGCCCCGGGCACGAGCACCCGCTGCGCGGCGAGAACCTGCGCGAGACGCTGGAACGCGCCGCCGAGAAGTACTGATCCCATAAGTTCCCAGCCCTGATGATCGGGACGTACGCCTCGGCGGCGCTGATCTGTGCCGTCTCGCTGCTGGTCGGCCGCGCCCTGCTCTCCCTGGCGGGACGGCGGAGCTGGTCCTGGCTGGAGCCGGCCGTCGGCTTCGGCGCGGTGCTGACCGTGACCGGCGGGCTGGCGCGCGCGCCTGGGCACGGCGCCAGCGCCACGCTGGGGCTGGCGCTGCTGGTCGTGGCAGCGGCGGTGGTGGTCTGGCGGCAGGACTACGACACCCGCGGGGCGCTGCGGGCCGGGTGGCCGGTGGCGCTGGTCCTGGCGCTGGTCCTGGCGATCCCGTTTGCGGTCAGCGCCCGCTGGGGGCTGCTCGGCGTCGGCTTCAACAACGACCTCGGCCTGCACCTGGCCTGGGCCGAGTGGCTGCGCAGCGGCTTCGGCCCGGCGCCCGACGTCGGCTACCCGCTCGGCCCGCACGGGCTCGCCGTGGCGACCGCGGCGGTGCCGGGCATCGGCCTCGGCCAGGCCTTCCTCGGCGAGATCGTCGCGATCGGCGTGCTCACCGGGTTGACCGCGCTCGGCGCCCTGCGCGAGCTCGGCGGCTGGCGCAGGGTCCTCGCCGCGGCGATGGTCGCCCTCCCCTATCTCGCCGCCTCCTACTTCGCCCAGGCCGCCTTCAAGGAGACCGCCGAGGCGCTCTTCGTGCTCGCCTTCGCGGTCTTCCTGCTGGCGCCCGGACAGCCAGACGACGGGCGCTGGGCGCGGCTGCGATTCGTGCTGCCGCCGCTGGCCCTGGCCGGCGGCATCTTCTTCTCCTACAGCTTCGCCGGGCTCGCCTGGCCGGTCGCGATCGGCGTGCTCTGGAGCCTGACCCTGCCGGCGGTGCGACGGGCGCTGCGGCCGCGGGCGCTGCTGCGCTTCCTGCTGCGGCCGACGACCCTGCTGGGCATCGCCCTGCTCGCCGGGCTGGCGGTGGTGCTGACCCTGGTCGGGCCCTTCGGCTTCGCCCGCGGCTTCAACAAGGTCGCCGGCAGCAACACCTACGGCCCGGTCTCGCCGCTGGAGGCACTCGGCGTCTGGCCCGCATCCAACTACCGCCTCGACGCCGCCGGCGGGGCCGAGCTGACCGGGGTGGCGGGGACGATCGCCGTCCTCGCCCTGCTCGTCGGCGTCGCCTGGTGGGTCGAGCGGCGCGAGGCGACGATCCCGATCGCCCTCGGCGCCAGCGCTGCCCTCTACCTCGCCTCGCTCCCCTTCAGCGGCGACTACTCGCAAGCCAAGGCGCTGATGATCGCGGCGCCGCTGGCGATGCTGGTCGCGGTCCGGCCGCTGGTCACCGAATTCCCGGGCCGAGGTCGAGAGGCGGCGCCTGCTCTTCGGCTCGGCTGGGCGCTGCTGGCGGTGGCGTTCATCGGCGGCAGCATCTACTCCAGCCTCCTGGTCCTGCGCGATGCGCCGGTCGGGCCGGCCGGGCACGGCGGCGAGCTCGAGGCCTTCCTGCCGATCGTGCACGGGCGCGACGTGCTCTACGCCGGCCAGGACCGCTACGCCGCCTATGGGCTGCTCGGCGCCGACACCCACGTGCCGCTGGTCGAGTTCCCCGACGAACTCGTCTCCCCCAACCCGGAGAAGCCGTTCGACACCGGCGACGCCTACAGCCCGGTCGACTTCGACTCCTTCTCAGAGGAGACGCTCAACTACTTCCCCTACGTGATCACCAGCCGCGCCGCCTGGAACAGTGCGCCGCCGCCGAACTTCAAGCGCGTTGCCGCGACCCCTTCCTACGTGCTCTGGCGCCGCACCGGCCCGACCCCCGAGGACCGCCACGTCCTGCTCGAGGGGACCGAGGCAGGGGCGCTGGCGGGCTGCGCCTCGCCGGAGATCCGCATCCTCCTCGCCAACCCCGGGCGGGCCTCGCTCTTCCCCGGCGCGGTGATCGGCCAGAAAGGCGCCTGGGACGAAGGCAGCATCCTCGGCAACGGGGCCGAGACCTCGCAGGAGCTCGATCTGCCGGCCGGCGAGTGGAACCTCTCGCTGCAGTACTTCGCGCCGTTCGAGCTGACCCTGACCGGCCCCGGCTTCCGCGAAGAGCTGGTGCCGGCACTCGACGGCCAGCGGCCGAACACGATCAGCCTCGGCAACAGCGGCCAGTTCTGGCCCGCCGGCCGCTTCCAGAGCGACGGCGGCCCCGCCCGCTTCACCGTCTCCAGCGCCGAGGCGACGACCCTGCAGAGCCTCAGCAGCTACGACGGCAAGGCCTACATCGGCGAGCTGGTCGCGGTCCCGGTCGGGCCCCACCGCGAGGTGGCGCTGGCCGCTGCCTGCGATTCGTGGATCGACTCCTACGAATCCTCCGAAGCGCCCTGAGTCAGGCGGCGGCCTTGGCCGCCATGCGCTCGGGTGAGACGCGCACCACATCCCAAACGAGTCCGGCCTTCTCGAGGCCGTCGATGACTATCGCCGAGACGTCGACCTGGAAGCGGCCGAGGCCGTGGGTGGCGGAGGTCGGGAAGGCGTGGTGGTTGTTGTGCCAGGCCTCACCGAGGGTCGGGATCGCAATCAGCGCCAGGTTGCGCGACTGGTCGGTGGTCTCGAAGTCGCGGTTGCCGAAGACGTGGCAGAGCGAGTTGATGCTGTAGGTGAAGTGGTGGAGGACGAAGACTCGGACGAGGCCGCCCCAGAGCAGGCCGGTGACCCCCGCGAAGAGGGTGCCGCCGATGATCCAGCCGAGCGCGAAGGGCAGCAGCAGGCCGAGAATCGCCCACTGGATGAAGGTGCGGTCGACCCAGCTGATCACCGGGTCTTTGATCAGGTCCGGCGCAAAGCGCTCCTTGTTGCCGCGCTGGGTGTGGATGAAGAGCCAGCCCATGTGAGCGTGGAAGAGGCCGCGCATGGCGCCGCTCCAGCCGTGGCCGTGGTCGACGTGGGGGCTGTGGGGGTCGCCCTCCTCGTCGGAGAAGGCGTGGTGCTTGCGGTGGTCGGCGACCCAGGAGATGACCGGGCCCTCGATCGCCGCCGAGCCGAGGATCGCCAGCAGGCCGTGCAGCCATTTCGAGGTTTTGAAGGCGCGGTGGGTGAGGTGGCGGTGGAAGCCGACCGTGATCCCCAGACCGGTGAACAGATACATGCCGAGGAAGAGGAAGACGTCGCTCCAGTGCAGCGCCTTGCCCCAGACCTGCCAGGCGGCGAAGCCGATGGCGACGAAGGGAATCAGGGTGACGAGGCCGGTGATGATCCGGTCACGAGTCTCGTTCTCGACCGGCTGTATGTCGGAAGGCAGTGGTCCGGCGTTCTCCATCAGGCGCGATCATACGGGTCGAACCTGAAGCGACGGTTGTGTAGGGTCGCGCGGATGCCGCTCGCAAACACCGCGCCGCTGCGCCGTGAGATCGAGAACCGGTTGCCGGAACGGCCGTTCACGATCGAGTTCTGGGACGGCACCAGGGTGCCCTCGACCACCGGCGGCGGTCCCACCTTCAGCGTCCGCTCCCCCCGCGCCGCCGCCCACGTGCTGCGGGCGCCGGGACAGCTCGGGCTCGGCCGCGCCTACGTCAGCGGTGAGCTCGAGGTCGACGACATCGACGCGGTGATCGCGCTGCTCGACTCCTGGCAGCCGCCCTCGCTCGAGGGGCCCGACAAGCGGGCGCTGCTGCTCGGTGCCGTCCGCGCCACCGGCATCGCCAAGCCGCCGCCGCGTCCCGCCGCCGAGCTCCGCCCCAGCGGCCGCCGCCACAGCAAGGAGCGCGACGCCCGCGCGGTCCGCCACCACTACGACGTCTCCAACGAGTTCTTCGAGCTCTTCCTCGGCCCCAGCATGGTCTACAGCTGCGCGATCTTCTCGCGCGGGGCGACGACCCTGGAGGAGGCCCAAGAGGCGAAGCTCGACATGGTCGCCGACAAGCTGGCGCTGAAAGAGGGCGACCGGGTGCTCGACGTCGGCTGCGGCTGGGGCGGGTTCCCGCTGCGGGCGGCGACCAAGTACGGGGCCAACGTCGTCGGCATCACGCTCTCCCCTCCCCAGGCCGAAAAAGCCCGGCAGCGGGCCGAGGCGGCCGGCGTCGGCGACCGGGTCGAGATCCGGGTCATGGACTACCGCGACCTCGCCGGCGAACGCTTCGACGCGATCGCCAGCATCGGCATGGTCGAGCACGTCGGCTCGGCCAACATCGACCTCTACGCGCAGACCCTGGCCGGGCTGATGGAGCCGGGCGGGCGGCTGCTCAACCACGGCATCACCCGCCTGCGCCACTCAGACGCCGAGGCCGGCGCCTTCTCCGAGCGCTACGTCTTCCCCGACGCCGCCCCGCTGCACATCTCGCGCAACCTGCTGGCGCTGGAACGCGCCGGCTTTGTCGTCCGCCACCTCGAGGAGTTCGGCGCCGACTACGCGGAGACGCTGGGGCACTGGGCGGCCAACCTCGACCGCAACCTCGACGAGGCAACCCGCCTCGCCGGCCCGGAACGAATCCGCGTCTGGCGCCTCTACCTGCGCGCCGCCCGCAACGGCTTCGAATCCGGCTTCACCTCGATCTACCAGGCGCGCTGCACCCTCGGCTAAGCCGGGAAGCCGTCGGTGACGTCCTCGAGTGCCCAATCGGCGCCCTCGTGGGTTAGCTGCGCGACGGTGTAGGAGCCGGTGGCGACGCCGACGACTTTGATTTTGGCGCCGTGGCAGGCGATCACGTCGCGGGGGGTGTCGCCGACGCCGATCGCGTTCCCGTCGTCGAGCGGTTTGTTGGCCACGTCCGCGCCCCGCTCCAGCGCCTTCCGCGTCAGCTCGGTGCGGTCGTGGGAGTCGGAGCCGTAGCCGCCGAAGCGGAAGAAGCGGTCGAGGTCGCCGCGGGCGAGCTTGATCCGCGCCGCCGGCTCGATGTTGCCGGTGACGATCCCGAGCAGGACGCCTTCCCCGGCCAACCGCGGCAGCAGCTCCTCGATCCCCGGCATGATCTCGTAGCCCTCCGACTCGGCGACGGCGTCGCCGAGGTGCCCGAGGTAGCACCCGATCGCCTCCGCCAACTCGGTATCGGCGCCGTCGCGGCCGAGCACCTCACGGAAGACGATCGCGGCGATTTCGGGGTCGGTCATCCCGGCGTGGGTGTGTTCGGCGATGTTGGCTTCGACGTCGTAGAGCTCGATGAAGGCCCGCTGCCAGGCGACGGCGCCCGCTCCTCCCGTGTGGAGCAAGGTCCCGTCGATGTCGAAGAGGATCGCCTCGATCACGCCGGCGGCAGCGTATAGAGCGGGCTGGTCAGCGCCCGGCGACGCGGGTCGCCCGAGACAGCCGCAGGTGCGGTTGGCAGCGCTTGACGCCGTTGCAGCGGGCGCGGGCGGCGTTGAGGCCGGTGCGCCGCACGAAGGCGCGCCGCGCCCGGGCCGAGCCGCCCTCATCGAGGCCGGTGCCGCTGAGGGACGCAGTCAGGGTCGCGGAGCCACCGCCGACTCGCAGCAGCGCGCTCTTGTTGCCGCGGCTGTCGGGGCCGAAGCGGACCGCGACCGTGCAGGACTCGCCGGCGGCCAGGGTGACCCCGGCGCAGGAGTCGCCGGAGACGACAAACTGGTCGGGGTCGCGGCCGCCGAGGGAGACGGCGCCGAGGTCGACGGGGGCCGAGCCGGCGTTGCGAACGGCGAAGGTGTGCGGGGCCCCACGCGAATCGACGCGTTGGCGGCCGAAGTCGTGATCGGGGCCGATGCTCAACTGCGGCTCCAGGCCCTCGCCGCGCAGCACGACCATCGTGCCGTTGTCGCCGTCGCCGAAGAAGGCGAGCCGGGCGGCAAGCGGGCCGGGGCGCTGGGGGAGGAAACGGACGTGGACGCTGCAACTGGCGCCGGGCTGCAGCGGCTCGGCCGAGCAGTCCTCGTCGAGCAGGCGGAAGCTGCCGGCGTCGCCGCCGGCGATGACAGCGATGAAGAAGAGGGCGGGCAGGTCACCGGAGTTGGTCATCGTCACGGTGGCGAGGCCACCGTCGGAGCCGACCGTCGCGGCGCCGAGGTCGAAGGGGTTGGAGGCCGCTTCGACAACCGCCCGGCCGCCGCGCCCCACGAGGCCGGCGGTGAAGCTGGCGCCGTTGACGTTGGCGCGCAAGGTGGCGGCGTAGGAGACGGTGTCGCGCGGGTTGAAGCCGACTTGGACCGTGCACGACTGGCCCGGTTCCAGCCACTGGCCCCAGCAGTTGCTGGAGCCGGTCCAGAAGACGTTGGAGTCGGGCCCGGCGATTTCGAAGCCGTTGAACTGCACGGGGGCGGCGCCGGTGTTGGCGAGCTGGAAGCTCGTTTCGTAGCCGCCGTTGACCCGCTGGATGCCGAAGTCGTAGTCACCGGGCTGGAAGGTGAGTGATGGCACCTCTTCGTCCCCGGGCGGCGGGGCGGCTTCGGCCGGCTCCGTGACCCACGGCATCGGCAGCGCCAGCACGGCGAGGGAGAAGACCAGGGCGGCACGGGCTGACATGGCGGACATGAGGCCTCATCGGCCACCGCCTCTCTACAGGCGTAGTTTTGGCTGGGCGCACCCACCCAGAGCGCCGCAAACTTCTATGAGCGGTGACGCCTGGCCCCTGCCTGACCTTTCTAGTGCTCGCCCTCGAGCAGGTCGCGCTGGGTCAGCGTGTAGAGCAGCGCCAGCGAGGGCAGGACAAAGACGGCGGCGATCGCGAAGACGACGAAGATCACGGTCATCGTCGGGTCCGGCGCCGCCGCCTGGTCGATGCGCAGGCTGGTCGGGAGCAGGTAGGGGAACTGGGCGACGCCCCAACCCCAGACCACGGCGACGACGGCGCCGGCAGCGAGCGGGCGCAGCGGCCGTCTGCCGCCGCGCAGCAGGACCGCCAGCAGGCCGATGCCGCAGAGCCCGGAGAGGACAACGAGCGGCAGCCCCTGCTCGACCAGGCGGTCGAAGACGTAGCGGGCTTCGGAGTGCAGGGCGAAGAGGCCGGCGAGGGCAAAGGCGCCGGCGAGGGCCGCGGCAGCGAGCGAGCGGCGGACGAAGTAGCGCTCCATGTCCTCCTCCCCGGCCCGCCGCGCGTCGCCGACCAGGAAGACGGCGGAGAGGTAGGCGCCGGTGGCGACGAACATCGCGCCGATCAGCAGCGGCAGCGGCTGGATCCAGCTTGAGAAGGCGTCGCCGTTACCGTCGGCCGGAACCCCGCCGGAGGCGATCGCGCCGACCACCGCGCCCATGAAGAAGGGGGTGAGGACGGAGGAGAAGGCGAAGGTCGCGCCGGCGGCGCGGCGCCCCTGCAGCCCTTCGATCGACTTGCGGAAGGCAAAGCCGGCGCCGCGCAGGACGATGCCCACCGCCGCCAGAGCGATCGGCACGTACAGGGTCGAGAAGATCGCGCTGAAGGCGGGCGGGAAGGCGGTCCAGAGCACAACGAGGACGAAGATCAGCCAGACGTGGTTGGCCTCCCAGACCGGGGTCAGCGAGCGCTGGATCAGCTCCCGCGGCCGCGCCCCCTGCTCCGGCCCGCCGGCGATCAGGTCCCAGAGGCCGCCGCCGAAGTCGGCGCCGCCGAAGAGCGCGTAGAAGGTCGCCCCGACCCAGAGAATCGCCGCGGCGGCGTCGGCCTTGCTCACGCCGGCCCCTCGTTGGCCGCCGCCGGCCCGTACGGCGCCCCCTCGGGTTCGTCTTCCCCCGCCCGCCAGCGCTTCGACATCCCGCGCAGGACGAGGATCGCGGTCGTCCCCAGGCCCGCGTAGAGCAGCAGCACGCCGGCGAAGGCGAACCAGATCCCGTCAGCCTCGGTGACCGCTTCGGAGGTCCGCATGTAGCCCTGCACGATCCAGGGCTGGCGGCCGACCTCGGTGACGATCCAGCCGCACCACAGCGCGATGATCGATCCCACCCCGGAGACCGCGACCGCGCGCAGGAACCACGGCGTCTTCGGGATGTCGCGGCGTTTCCACCAGACGAAGCCGAACCAGGCGCCGAGTGCGAGCAGCGCCGTGCCGATCCCGACCATCGCGTCGAAGGCGAGGTGCAGCATCGTGTTGGCCGGCGGCTCTTCGTCGTCGGGGATGTCGTTCAGCCCGGTCACCTCGGTGTCGGCGCTGAACCCGACCAGGTAGGAGTCGAGGTCGGGGATCGGAATCGCCCACTTGACCCCGTCGGAGGTGCAGATGCCGCCGAGGTACTCGGTCTGGTGGTCGCCGCTCTTGTCGATGCACTCCATCGCCGCGAACTTGGCCGGCTGGTGGTCGGCGACTTCGCGGGCGGCGGTGTCACCGACGAAGAGCTGGATCGGGGTGGCGATGCACCCGATCGCCAGCGGGATCAGCAGGCCCAGCCGGTGCAGGCGGTCGCGCCGCCCGCGCAGCATCCCGACCGCGTAGATCGAGGCGACGAGGAAGCCGACCACCATGTACGCGGCGAGGATCATGTGCGGCCCCTCGTAGCCGGTCGCCGGGTTGAAGAGGACCTCGAGCGGGTCGGTGTCGACAACCTTGCCGGCGGCGTTGAGCACAAACCCCTGCGGCTGGTTCATCCAGGAGTTGGCGGCGACGACCGAGAAGGCGCCGCCGATGCCGGTGATCACCATCGGCACCCCGGACCAGAAGTGGGCCCAGCCGCCGAGCCGCTTCCAGCCGTAGATGTAGATCGCGAGGAAGATCGCCTCGATGAAGAAGAAGATGCCCTCGATCGCGAAGGCGACCCCGAAGACGGAGCCGAAGCGGTCCATGAACTCGGGCCAGAGCAGCCCGAACTCGAAGCTGAGCACGGTGCCGGTGACGGCGCCGACCGCGAAGGTGACCGCCATCGCCTTCGACCAGCGCCGCGCCAGCTCCATCGCGTCGGCGTCGTCGCGTTTCAGGCCCAGGAAGTTGGCGACGAGGATCGTCGCCGGCAGGGCGACGCCGAGGCAGGAGAGGACGATGTGGAAGGCCAGGGTGAAGGCCATCAGCTCGCGCGCGGCGAGCAGATTCGATGCCGACGCCGCCAGTGGAAGCGGGTCGAGCGGGAGCATTGCTACTCCGCGCGCCTCGCGCCTCGGTAGCGGCGGATCAGCGCGTTGGTCGAGCTGTCGTGGCGCAGCTTCGGCTCCTCACGCGCCTTCAGCTCGGGGATGATCCGCACCGCCAGCACCTTGCCCAGCTCGACCCCCCACTGGTCGAAGGAGTCGATCCCCCAGATCGCCCCCTGGGTGAAGACGCTGTGCTCGTAGAGAGCGACCAGCGCGCCCAGGGTCTGCGGCGTCAGCCGCTCGGCGAGGATCGTGTTCGAGGGACGGTTGCCCTCCATCACCCGGTGCGGCACGACCGCCTCCGGCGTGCCCTCCTCGCGCACCTGCTCGGGCGTTTTGCCGAAGGCCAGCGCCTCGCCCTGGGCGAAGACGTTGGACATCAGCAGGTCGTGGTGGTCGCCGAGCGGGTTGTTGGAGTTCGCGAAGCCGATGAAATCGCAGGGGATCAGGCGCGTGCCCTGGTGGATCAGTTGGTAGAAGCTGTGCTGGCCGTTGGTCCCCGGCTCGCCCCAGAAGATCGCCCCGGTGTCGCAGTCGACGTGGCCGCCGTCGAGGGTGACGTGCTTGCCGTTGGACTCCATCGTCAGTTGCTGCAG
Source organism: Solirubrobacterales bacterium (assembly GCA_036376895.1). Lineage (GTDB taxonomy): Bacteria > Actinomycetota > Thermoleophilia > Solirubrobacterales > 70-9 > VAYN01. The sequence continues at coordinate 97,286 of DASUZL010000006.1, read as the reverse complement.
GTAGGCGGGGAAGCGGTGCAGGTACTGGTCGTAGGGGAAGACGCCGCAGGTCTGGGCGCCGAAGAAGTCGCCGTACCAGACCGAGAGCAGCCCCATCAGCACTGGCAGGTTGGCGCCGGCGGGGGTCTCGCGGAAGTGCTCGTCCATCGCGTGGAACCCGGACAGCATCTCGGCGAAGCGGGCGGGGCCGATCGCCAGCATGGTCGAGAGCCCGATCGCCGAGTCCATCGAGTAGCGGCCGCCGACCCACTCCCAGAAGCCGAACATGTTGTCGGTGTCGATCCCGAACTTCGAGACCTCCTCGGCGTTGGTGGAGACGGCGACGAAGTGCTTGGCGACCGCCGCCTCGTCGCCGCCGAGACCGGCCAGCGACCACTCGCGGGCGGAGCGGGCGTTGGTCATCGTCTCCAGCGTCGTGAAGGTCTTCGAGGAGACGACAAAGAGCGTCTCCTCGGGGTCGAGGTCGCGGGTCGACTCGGCGAAGTCGGTGCCGTCGACGTTGGAGACGAAGCGGAAGGTCATCTCGCGGCGGCTGAAGTGGCGCAGGGCCTCATAGGCCATCACCGGGCCGAGGTCGGAGCCGCCGATGCCGATGTTGACGACGTTGCGGATCGGCTTGCCGCTGTGGCCGCGCCACTCGCCCGAGCGCACCCGCTCGGAGAAGGCGGCCATACGGTCGAGCGTCTCGTGCACCTGCTTTACGACGTCGACGCCGTCGACGATCAGCGAGCGCTCGCGCGGCATCCGCAGAGCCACGTGGAGGACGGCGCGGTCCTCGGAGACGTTGATGTGCTCGCCGGAGAACATCGCCTCGCGGCGCTCCTCGACCCCGCGCTGCCGGGCCAGCTCGCCGAGCAGCAGCATCGTCTCGTCGGTGACCCGGTTCTTGGAGAAGTCGAGGAAGAGGCCGGCGCCCTCGGCGACCAGCCGCTCGCCGCGCTCGGGATCGCCGGCGAAGAGTTCGCGCAGGTGGGTTCCGCGGATCTTCTCGTAATGGGCCTGAAGCTCGGCCCAGGCCGGCACCTCTCGAAGCGGTGCCGGCTCGCTCACCCGGCCGTGACCCCGCGCTGGGAGGAGATCGACTTCAGCAGCTCTTCCCAGGAGGAGTTGAAGCTGGCTTTGCCCTCCTCCTGCAATCGCGCCGCCAGGGCGGCGACGTCGATCCCGGTCTGGTCGAACTCGGCCAGAACCTGCTCGGCGTTGCCGCCGTCGGCCGGGACCAGGTCGCCGACATTGCCGTGATCGGCGAAGGCGAGCAGGGTCGGCTCGGGCATCGTGTTGACCGTGAAGGGCGAGGCGAAGGCCTCGATGTAGAGGGTGTCGGAAGCGTCGGGGTCCTTGGTCCCGGTGCTGGCCCAGAGCAGCCGCTGCGGCCGCGCGCCCTCGTTCATCAGCCGTTGCATGCGGTTGGAGTCGAGCAGCTCGCGGTAGGCGCGGTAGGCGCGGCCGCCGATCGCAATCCCGAGCTTGTTGTGGAGGTCGTCGGGGACATCGCCGGCGACGGCGACGTCCCAGCGGCTCATGAAGATCGAGGCGACGGAGGCGACGTCGGGGTCGAGCCCGGCCTCGATCCGGCGCTCGATCCCGCGCATGTAAGCCTCGGCAGCACCCAGGTACTGCGCGTGGTCGAAGAGCAGGGTGACGTTGATCGGGATCCCGGCGAAGATCGACTCCTCGATCGCCTTCTGTCCCGCCTCGGTCCCCGGGATCTTGATGAAGAGGTTCTCGCGCTCGGCCTTGGCGTGCAGGGCCGCTGCCTCCTCGATCGTCGCCTCGGCGTCGTCGGCGATCAGCGGCGAGACCTCCAGGGAGCAGAAGCCGTCGACCCCGGCGGTGCGGCGGTGGACGTCGGCAAAGAGGTCCGTGGCGCCGCGCAGGTCGGTAAGCGCCAACTCGAAGAAGATGCGCTCCTCAGCGTTGGCGCCGACTCCCTCGCCGGCATCGGCGGCGGGCGCCACCTCGGCGATCTGCTCGTCGTAGGTCTCTCCGCCGGAGATCGCCTTGTCGAAGATGGTCGGGTTCGAGGTCAGGCCGGTGACCGAGAGCTCGTCGATGTAGCCCTTGAGCGTGCCGTCGGCCAGCATCGTGCGGGTGATGTTGTCGAGCCAGAGGCTCTGCCCCACCTCGTGCAGTCGTGCCGTTGCCTTCACGAGCGACCCCCTCTCAGGTCGTTGACGATTGGACGGCGGCGCCTGCGAGCAGCTCGCGCGCCACCTGGATGACCCTCTCAGCCGTGAATCCGAACTCCTCCTCGACGTCCTTGAACGGCGCCGACTGGCCGAAGGTCTCCATGCCGACAATTTTGCCGGCCTCTCCAACGTAGCGCTCCCAACCCATCGGCGAGCCCTCCTCGATCGCGATCCGGGCAGCGCAGCCCGGCGGCAGCACCTCGTGGCGGTAATCGACGTCCTGGCGGTCGAAGACCTCCCAGCAGGGCATGCTGACGACCCGCGAGGCGACGCCCTCGCCGCTCAACTGCTCGTGGGCGGCGATCGCGAGCTGGACCTCGGAGCCGGTGGCGATCAGGATCAGCTCCGGCTCGCCCTCGCAGTCGGCGAGCACGTAGCCGCCCTTCTGGACCCCCGCGGCGGAGGCGTAGCGGGAGCGGTCGAAAACGGGCACGTTCTGGCGGGTGAGGACCAGCGCCACCGGGTTGTGGGTGCGGCCGATCACCAGCTTCCAGGCCTCGGCGACCTCGTTCGCGTCGGCGGGGCGGACGACGTCGAGGTGCGGGATCGCCCGCAGCGAGGCGAGCTGCTCGATCGGCTGGTGGGTCGGGCCGTCCTCGCCGAGCCCGATCGAGTCGTGGGTGAAAAGGTGGATGACCGGGATCTCCATCAGCGCCGAGAGGCGGATGCCGGGACGGGCGTAGTCGGAGAAGGTCAGGTAGGTCGACCACATCGGCCGCAGCTTGCAGAGCGAGAGCCCGTTGCTGGCGGTGACCGCGGCGTGTTCGCGGATCCCGTAGTGGACCTGGCGGCCGCCGAACTCGCCCGGCTCGAAGTTGGTGACGCCGTCGAAGTTGAGCCGGACCGAGGTCGAGTCGGTGAGGTCCGCGGACCCGGAGATCAGCCAGGGCACGCGCTCGGCGATCGCGTTCTGGACCTTGTTCGAGGCCTTGCGGGTGGCGAGGCCCTTCTCTTCGTCGGCCTCGAAGCTCGGCAGGTCGGCGTCCCAGCCGTCGGGAAGCTCGCGCCGCTGCATCATCTCCAGCTCGGCCGCCAAGGCCGGCTCGGAGCCTTTGTAGGACTCAAGGGCGGCGAGCCAGGCGGCGCGCAGCTCGGCGCCGCGTTTGCCGATCCCCTCGGCGAAGCGCTCCTTGACACCGTCCGGCACCAGGAACTGGGCGTCCTCGGGCCAGCCATAGGCCTTCTTGGTCAGCTTCACCTCCTGCTCGCCGAGCGGTTCGCCGTGGGCGGACTCGGTGTCCTGCTTGTTCGGCGAGCCCCAGCCGATGTGGCTGTCGATCACGATCAGGGTCGGGCGGCCGCTCTCGGACTTGAACCCGTCCAGCGCCTGCTCCAGCAGCGCCGCGTCGTTGGCGTCGGTGACCTCGAGCACGTTCCAGCCGTAGCCCTGGAAGCGGGCCTTGACGTCGTCGTCGTAGGCGAGCGCGGTGTCGCCGTCGATCGTGATGTGGTTGTTGTCGTAGAGCCAGCAGAGGTTGTCGAGCTTGAGGTGCCCGGCCAGCGAGGCGGCCTCGTGGGAGACGCCCTCCATCAGGCAGCCGTCGCCGGCGATGGCGTAGACGTCGAAGTCGAAGAGCGTGGTCTCGGCGGTGTTGAAGCGCTCCGCCTGCCACTTCGAGGCCAGCGCCATCCCGACCGCGGTGGCGATCCCCTGGCCGAGCGGCCCGGTGGTCGTCTCGACTCCCGAGGTCCAGCGGTACTCGGGGTGGCCGGGGGTCTTGGAGTGAAGCTGGCGGAAGTTTTCGATCTCGTGCAGGCTGACCGCCGGCTCGTCGAGCAGGTTGTACTCGTCGTCGACCCGGCGGACCCCGGCGAGGTGGAGCATCGAGTAGAGCAGCATCGAGGCGTGCCCGGCCGAGAGCACGAAGCGATCGCGGTTGGGCCAAGTCGGGTCAGCCGGGTCGTAGCGCAGGTAGCGCTGCCACAGCGTGTAGGCAACCGGAGCAAGCGACATCGGCGTCCCGGGGTGCCCGGAATTGGCCTTCTCGACGGCGTCGATCGAGAGGGTGCGGATCGTGTTGATCGCGAGCTGGTCGATGTCGTGCGGCATCTGGGCCGATCCTAGCTACTACAGGCAGACGGCCGGGTGGACGCGCGGAGGGACCGAAGCAGCGCCTAGCCGTAGGTCGAGTGCCCGGCGCCCGGCCGCGCGTTCGGCGGGTAGGGCTCGAGGTCGTTCGAGTGCCGGGGCTGCTCGGCGACACGGGCAAGCCAGGCGCCGAAGCGCGGGTAATCGTCGACCTCGTAGCCCGCCTCGTGCGCGACGTGGAGGTAGCCGTAGAGCGCGACGTCAGCGATCGAGTAAGCGTCGCCGACGAAGTAGGAGCGTCCGTCCAGATGCGAGTCGAGGTGCGCAAGCACCTCCAGACCCGCCTCGCGCCGCGCCTGCGCAGCAGGGTCGGCAAGCTGCAGGCGCCCGGTCTGCAGGCGAAAACGCAGGCCCCCGATCGCGGGGATCACGTCGGTCTGCTCGTAGACGAGCCAGCCGAGGACCTGAGCGCGCTCGAGCGGATCCTCCGGCAGCATCGGCGTCTGCTCGGCGAGGTACCAGAGGATCGCCGCCGACTCGGTGAGGAAACGGCCGTCCTCGGTCTCGAGCACCGGCGTCGTGCGCAGCGGGTTCATCCGCGCATAGGCGTCGGTCAGCGTGTCCCCGTCGAAGATGTCGACCGCAACCCGCTCGTAGGACAGGCCGAGCTGCGAAAGCAGCAGGCGCACCTTGAGGCAGTTGCAGGAGGCGGCGTAGTCGTAGAGCTTCACGGCTCGATCCGGGTGACGGTGCCGTCGCCGTTGTTGACGACCCAGACGGCGTCGCCGCCGACGGAGACGGCGCCGGGTTCGGGGCCGACCTCGATCGGGGCGCCGATTCGCTCGCCGCTGCCGGCGTCGAGCCGGGTGACCGCGTCGTCCCCGGCGGAGGCGACCCAGACGACGCTGGTGCCGCCGTCGATGCCGCCCGGCCGTCCGCCGACTTCGATCGGGGTGCCGACGACCTCGCGGATTGAGGGATCGACCCTGGTCACCGTGCCCGAGCGGCTGTTGGCGACCCAGACCAGGCCGTGGGCGACGGTGACGCCGGCGGGGCCGCGGCCGACCGCGATCGGGCCGACGCTGACGAGGCTGCTGAGGTCGATCCGGCGCACGGCGCCGCCGGAGGCGTTGCTGACCCAGAGCCCGCCGGCACCGACGGCCAGGCGCAGGGGCGCCGCCTTGGGGCCGATGCCGCGGCGGTAGACGCGGCCCCCTTGGACGTTGACTGCGGTGATCCCCGCCCCGCGTTCGTCCGCCATCCAGGCGCGGCCGCCGCCGAGGGCGATCGGGCCGGGGGCACCGCCGAGGGCGATCGTCTGCAGCACGTGCCCGTCGTCGGGGTCGAGCCGCAGCAGCTCGCCGCGGCGCGGGTTCGTGACCCAGGTCCAGCGGCCGCCGACGGCGACGCCGGAGACGCCGACGCCGAGATCGAGCGGCTGGCCCAACGGCTCGCCACTCTCAGGGTCGAGCCGGGTCAGGGTGCCGTCGCGCTCGCTGGTCACCCAGACCGCGTCGGCGCCGGCGTCGATGCGCAGCGGCGCCTGGCCGATCGCGATCGGGGCGGAGACCTCGATGCCCTCGCCACCGAGCAGGACCGCGACGAGGACGACCATCGCCGCGATTACGGCGAGGCCGGCGCCGGCCCAGGCGAGGCGACGGCCATTCAGCTTTCCGAGCGCGGGGCGGCGGCGCAACGGTTGGGTCGCCGCCTCCTCGCCGCGGCTGAGGACCCGGGTCGGGCGCATCTCCGAGCCCTGGCGCTCGCGGGCGGCGGCGATCAGCGCGCCGGCGCTGGGGTAGCGGTCGGAGGGGTCTTTGGCGACGGCGCGGCGGATCGCCTCGTCCAGGCCCGCCGGAAGTTCCGGCTCGGTGTCGGCCTCGCCGCGGGCGAAGGGGACGATCCCGGTCAGCGCCTCGTAGAGCACGCAGCCGAGCGAGTAGACGTCGGCGCCCGGGCCGACTTCACCCCCCCGCCACTGCTCCGGCGACATGTATTCGGCAGTGCCGACGATCGAGGTGCCGCTGAGGACTCCGCTCTCCCCCAGCGCCTTGGCGAGGCCGAAGTCGGAGAGGAAGGCGCGGTCGCCTTCGACCAGGATGTTGTGGGGCTTGACGTCGCGGTGGACGATGCCGGCGGCGTGGGCGGCGTCGAGCGCTTCGCCGACCTGGCCCAGCAGCGCCACCGCCCGGGCCGGTGGCAGCGGCCCCTCGCGATCGATCAGCTTGCGCAGGTCGCCGCCGGCGACCAGGCGCATGGCGACGATCAGCTCGCCGTCGACCTCGCGCGAGTCGAGGATCGGCACCACCGAGGGATGGTCGAGGCGGGCGGCGAGGCGGGACTCGCGCAGGAAACGCTCGCGGAAGCCGTCGCGGTCGGCGAGCTCGCGGGCGATCACCTTCAGCGCCACCGGCCGTTCGAGGCCGAGGTGGGTGGCGCGGTAGACGACCCCCATGCCACCGCGAGCGATCAGCTCGTCGATCCGGTACCCGGCGAGCTCGGATCCAATGGACGGTTCCCCCACCCGGCGGTTATACCGCCAGGCGGGGGACGGAAGCGGCTAGCGCCGCGGCTGCCAGGCGATCACGGGGCCGAGTGAGGTCCCGCCCTCGCCTTCGCTGACCTCGAAGCCTTCGGCCAGCTCGGACTGGCGGCCGCTGGCGACGGTGATCGCGACCAACTGCTGGCGCTCTTCCGAGGCGACGAAGGCCGCAACCCGCTTGCCGTCGGAGGAGAAGGTGCCGTTGGTCTCCGAACCGTCGGGGAGCTGGCAGAGCTTGCGCGCTTTGGCCGGCCCGATCCGCTTCGCCCAGAGACCCTGGTCGCGGCGGAACAGCAGCAGGTGGCCGTCGGGGGAGACGTCTTCGACGTAGGCCGAGCCGACTCCGGCGACCTGCGCTTTCGCCTTGGTGCCGTTGCGGCGCATGGTGAAGACGTCGGCGTAGGCGGCCGGGCCTTCGGTGCTCTCGCCGCGGCTGAAGAGGATGCCGCCGGCGAAGTAGCGGGGGGCGAACTCGTCGACGCCGCCGGTCGTCGTCAGCTGCGCCAGGCCGCCGCCGGTCGGGCGCACCGAGTAGAGATCCTCGCTGCTGCCGCCCGGGCGAACGATGCCGCGGACGAAGACCAGCGCCTTGCCGTCCGGGGAGAAGGCGGCTTCGTGGTCGTTCTCCGCCCCCCTGGTCAGGGCCCGCAGGCCGCCGCCCATGACGCCGACGGTGTAGAGGTCGGCGGCGGCGCCTGCGCCGGCACGTCGCTCGAAGACGACGAAGCGGCCGTTGGCGGAGACGACCGGGACCGAGTCGAGCTCGGCGCCGCTGGTCAGTTGCCGCTGGCCGGAGCCGTCGGGCCGGACCGAGAAGATGTCGCCGCCGCGGGCGAAGGCGATCGTGCGGCCGTCCGGGGAGAAGGCGGGTTCGGTGTCGGTCGGGTCTTCGGTGAGCTGGTTGAGGCGGCCGTCGTTGACCGCGAAGAGCCCGCCTTTGATGTCGTCCCCGGAGCCGGAAGCTTTGGAGAAGACGACGGCGCCTCCCGACGCGGCCGAGGCGGCCGTGGGGACGGCGAGGACAAGCAGTGCGAACAGTGAGATCAGGGTCTTCTTGAACATGGTGGCGCTCCTTTCCGAGCGATCGGTGATTGCGCCACCAATGCTCGGGGTCGGAAGCGTGCCCACCAACGCCAGTGCCGCCCCCTACCGGGCCACCTTTGGCCCGGACCAGGCCAGCGCTCAGCGCGGGCGGTCGAGGCCGAGCTCGATCACCCGGGCGGCGATCTGGCGCGGGCGGTCGCGGCCGGCCTCGCCGGCGATGCCGAGCTTGCTCGCGAGGGCGTCGAGGCGGCGCTGGGCGGTGCGCTCTGAGACATGCAGCTCGGCGGCGATCTCGGCCCGGGTCGCGGGGCGACCGGCGAAGGCGCCCTCGCTGCGGTACGGAGAGACGAGCGCCGTCGCGGTCGCCCGCTCCTCCTCGCTCAGCGCCACCGAGGGTTCGCCGCTCGGCACCGTCGCCCCGACCGGCGTCACCTTCCCGGTCGCGACTTCGAGCCGGTGGGCGCCGAGGATCAGGGTGTCGCCGTCGGCGAGCCGGCGCGGCCGCTCCAGCGGCTCGCCGTTGAGCGCGGTGCCGTTGCGGGAGTCGAGGTCGGTTGCCATCAGCACGTCGCCGCGGCGCTCGATCTCGAGGTGGTTCCAGGAGACCGCCTCGTCGTCGAGTTGCAGGTCGGCCTCGGGCGAGCGCCCGATCACCGTCCGCTCGCCGCTCAGCGCAACCGACCGCGGCGCCTCGCCGCCACTCGAGACCCAGATTCGTGCATCCACCGAAGCGACTATAGGCATAGGGTTCCCGGCCGTGAGCGCAGCCGACACGGAGAAGAGGGTCGCCGCCGAGGCCGCCGCCGAGCTGGTCGAGAGCGGGATGACGATCGGCCTCGGGACCGGCTCGACCGTCGCCTTCCTGCTGCCGGCGATCGCCCGCCGCGGGCTCTCCGAGATCCGCTGCGTCGCCACCTCGGTCGCGACCGAGGAACAGGCGCGCGAACTGGGCGTCCCGGTCGAGGATTTCGACAAGCTGGAGCGGCTCGACATCGCGATCGACGGCACCGACGAGGTGACCCCGGACGGCTGGCTGATAAAGGGCGGCGGCGGCGCGCACCTGCGCGAGAAGGTCGTCGCCGCAGCGGCCGAGCGCTTCATCGTCATCGCCGACTCCAGCAAGCCGGTCGAGGTGCTGGGCGGGCCGGTGCCGCTGGAGCTGTTCGGGTTCGGCGCCGCCTCGACCCTGGCCCGGCTCGGCTCCGAGGTCGCCCTGCGCGATGTCCCCCCCAGCCCCGACCGCGGCCTGATCGCCGACTACAGCGGGCCGATCGGCGACCCCGCCGCGCTGGCGGCTCGGCTCGAGGCCGATCCAGGCGTCGCCGCCCACGGGCTTTTCCCGCCTTCGATGGTCACCGAGATCCTGGTCGGCAGGGGCGAGACGGTGGAAAGGCGACCGCTACTCGGATAGTTTCGTCGGCGAATGTCTGCCGACCCGAGTGAGATCGACCGACTGCGCGAGCGGCTCGAGGGCGATCTGCTCGCGCCCGGCGACCCGGGCTGGGACAACGCCCGCACCGGCTTCAACCTCGCACTCGACCCGCGGCCGGCGCTGATCGCGGTTCCGCAGAGCGACGCCGACGTCGCCGCCACGGTGCAGTTCGCCGCCGCGGCCGGGCTCCGGGTCGCCGCCCAGGGAACCGCGCACGGCGCCGGTGCCCTCGCCTCGCTGGAGGACTCAATCCTGCTGCGGACGACGGCGATGAAGGGTGTTGAGATCGACGCCGAGCGGCGCCGCGGCTACGCCCGCGCCGGCGACACCTGGCACGACCTCGTCCCGCAGGCCTCCGAGCTCGGCCTGGCGGCCCTGCACGGCTCCGCCCCCGGGGTTGGCATCGTCGGCTACACGATCGGCGGCGGGGTCGGCTGGTACTCGCGCCGCCACGGCATCGCCTGCAACCGGGTCAGCGCCTTCGACGTGGTCGATGCCGGCGGCGAGGCGCGCCGGGTCGATGCCGCCAGCGACGCCGAGATGTTCTGGGCGCTGCGCGGGGGCGGCGGCAGCTTCGCCGTCGTCACCGGAGTCGAGTTCGAGCTGCTGGAGATCCCCGAGGTCTACGCCGGGGCGCTCTTCTTCCCCTTCGAGCGGGCCGAAGAGGTCCTCCACGCCTGGCGCGAGTGGACCGCCGGCGTGCCGGAGGAGATGACCTCGCTCGGCCGCCTGATGCAGTTCCCGCCGATCGAGGACGTCCCGGAGCCGGTCCGCGGCAAATCCTTCGCGATCCTGGAGACGATCTACATCGGCGACGAGACGACCGGGGCCGAGCTGGCCGCGCCGCTGACGGACCTGGGCCCGGTGATGAGCAGCCTCGCCGCGGTGCCCCCGGCCGGCATCGCCGACCTGCACATGGACCCGCCCGGGCCGGTCTCCGGCATCACCGGCCACCTGCTGCTGGAGGACCTGCCGGCGGCGGCGATCGACGATCTGCTCGCAGCCGCCGGACCGGGATCCGGCTCGACCCTGACCTCGGTCGAGGTCCGCCACGGCGGCGGCGCGCTCTCGCGGCCGCCCGCGGACGGCGGCGCCCTCTCCAGCCTGCCCGGCGGCTTCAACGTGTTCGCCGTCGGCTCGACCATGGACCCCGCCGCCGTCGCCCCGACCCGCGAGCGCCTCGGCGAGCTCCACTCCGCCTTGGTCCGCTACGAGGCCGGTCGCTACCTCAGCTTCTGCGAGGAGCCGACCGAGTTCGAGACCGCCTTCTCCGACGAGACCTGCGAGCGCCTGCGGGCGGCGCGGCGCAAGTACGACCCAGACGGCCTCTTCCAGGCCAACCACGAACTGGCCTAGGTCCCTCCTACGCGGCCGGCGTCGCGGCGCCGATGGCATGGACTCCACCGTCGACGTGGACGATCTCGCCGGTGATCGCGCGGGAGAGATCGGAGAGCAGGAAGAGGGCGGCGTCGGCGACCGGCGTCGGGTCGTCGACCTCCCAGCCGAGCGGGGCCTGCTCGCCCCAGGCGGCTTCCAGCCCGTCGAAGCCGGGGACGCCGGAGGCGGCGGCGGTGCGGATCGGGCCGGCGGCGACGAGGTTGACCCGGACCCCCTGCGGGCCGAGGTCGCGGGCGAGGTAGCGGCTGACCGACTCCAGCGCCGCCTTGGAGACGCCCATCCAGTCATACGACGGCCAGGCGACGGTGGCGTCGAAGTCGAGGCCGACCAGGCCGCCGCCCTCGCTCATCAGCGGCGCCACCGACTCGGCCAGCGCCTTGAACGAGTAGGCGCTGGTCTCGAAAGCGGCGGCGGCACTGGCCCGCGGCGTCGCCATGAACTCGCCGCCGAGCGCGTCGGGCGGGGCGAAGGCGATCGCGTGCACGGCGCCGTCGACCCGGCCCCAGCGGCTCTCGAGCTCAGCCCGCAGGGCCTCCAGGTCTCCGTCCTCGTTGACGTCGAGCTCGAGCACGTCGGGGGGCGAGGGCAGGCGGGCAGCGGAGCGCTCGGTCATCCGCCGGATCCGGCCGAAGCTGGTCAGCAGCACCTCCGCTCCCTGCTGCTGGGCGCGCTCGGCGATCGCGAAGGCGATGCTGCGGCGGTTGACGACGCCGGTGACGAGGATCCGCTTGCCCTCGAGGATCACAGGTAGACCTCCTGGCGCTCAGCGGCGGGGGACTCGTCCTGCGCGGCGGGCTCAGGCTCCTCGGCCCGCTCGACAGCGCGACGCCAGACCACTCGCACCCGGGCGATCGCCGCGGTCTCGTCGCGCTGGTTGACGATCTTCCACTCGAAGGTCGCCAGCCCGCTCGCCCCGTCCAGCTCCTTCTTCTCCTTCAGCTCGCCCTCGACCCGGATCGTTTCGCCGATCCGCACCGGCCGCTTGAAGGCGACCCGCTCGAACCCGCGCAGGGCGAGCACGTGCGCGGGGTCCAGCGGCACCAGCCCGACGCTGTAGGAGAGCAGCAGCATGCCGTGGGCGATCCGCCCCTCGAACTCGCTCGCCTGCGCCCACTCGGCGTCGGTGTGGAGCGGGTGGAAGTCGCCGGTCAGGGCGGCGAAGGAGACGAGGTCGGTCTCGGTGATCGTGCGCCCGGAGGAGCAAAAGCGGTCGCCGATCTCGAGCCGGTCGAAGTCGCGGGAGAGGGTGGACATCACTGACCTCCTTGGTATGCGCCCTGGATGCCGAACCGATCCTGCAGCGCGAGTGCGATCTCCCGCGTTGCCTGTTCGTGGCCCAGGGTCGAGGGGTGCAGGCCGTCGGCGGAGAAGTTGGCGGGGTCGGCGAGTCCGGGGTGGCCGGCGACGTCGAGGCAGGGGACGGAATGAGTGGCGGCGACCTTGCGGGTCACCTCGTTGAGGTCGGAGAGAGCGGTCGCCAGGCGCGCCCGGGTGCGCGGGCGCAGCTCCATGAAGTTCCAGCCGTCGGGCGCGGTGGTGGTCAGGATCGCCGCCTCCGGCAGGGCCGAATGCAGACGCTCGAGGATCTGCCCGAAGCGTCGCTCGTAGCCGGCCACGTCCGGGCGGGTGGTCAGCAGCACGTCGTTGGCGCCGCAGATCACCGTCACCAGGTCGGGGTCGAGCTCGATCGCCGCCGGCAGTTGCTCCAGCACTTCGGCGCTGCCGGCGCCGTCGACCGCGAGGTTGCGGTAGGCAAGGTCGGGGTTGGCGCCGCGCAGCCAGCCGGCGAGGCGATCGGCCCAGCGCTCGGCCTCGATCGATTCCCGGCCCGCGGTGAAGCTGTCGCCGAGCGCGACGTAGGTCGAGACGACGCGGTCAGCTCCCACCGGTTGTCGTTTGTCGCCCTCTGGGCTGCAAGGGGCAACCGGTCCCAGCGCGTTCACCGTCCCTCCAGCGAGCGCAGCGCCCAGGCCAGCCGGTCGCGGCTCCAAGCCGGGTCGATCACCTCGTCGACCCAGCCGCTGGCGGCGGCGGCCGGCGCGGTCAGGTGCTCGGCGGCGTAGGCGTCGGCGAGCTCGTCGCGGGAGGGCCCGCCCTCCTCCTTCAGCGCCCGGTGGTGGACGATCCCGACCGCCTGGCGCGCGGCCATGATCCCGATCTGGGCGCCGGGCCAGGAGAAGACGAGGTCGGCGCCGAGGTCTTTGGAGTTCATCGTGATCGCAGCGCCGCCGAAGGCCTTGCGCAGGACCAGCGTCACCTTCGGCACGCTGGCGCCGGCGAAGGCGCGCAGCAGCGAGGCGCCGTGGCGGATCACCCCGGCCTCCTCCTGCAGCTTGCCGGGCATGAAGCCGGGGGTGTCGACGAAGACGACCAGCGGCAGCCGGAAGCGGTCGCAGGAGGCGACGAAGAGCGCCGCCTTCTCCGAGGCGGCTGCGTCGATCACGCCGCCGAGCGCCTTCGGCTGGTTGGCGACGAGCCCGACCGGACGGCCCTCGAGGCGGGCGATGCCGGTGACCATGTTCGGCGCCCAGCGCGGCGAGAGCTCGAGGAAGCTGCCGGCGTCGAGGACCGAGGCGGCGACGTCGCGGACGTCGTAGACCTTGCGCTGGTTCTCGGGGACGTGGGAGCCGGGGTCGCCGCCGTCAGGCTCGACCACCTCGCCGATCGGCAGCGGGCCGCCGATCTGCTGCGGCAGCAGACCCAGCAGGTGGCGGACCGCGGCGACCGCGGCGTCGTCGTCCGCGGCGACCAGCTGGCAGACCCCGTTGCGGCCGTGCACGCGGGGGCCGCCGAGGTCCTCCATGCTGATCTCTTCCCCCATCGCCTCCTGCACGACCTTGGGGCCGGTGAGGAACATCCGCGACTCGGCCGTCATCGCGACGAAGTCGGTCAGCGCCGGCGAGTAGGCGCCGCCACCGGCGGAGATGCCGCTGACGATGGAGATCTGCGGCACCTTGCGGCTGAGCTCGACGCTGGCCCGGAAGATGCGGCCGTAGCCGGCGAGGGCGGCGTGGCCCTCCTGCAGGCGGGCGCCGCCGGAGCGGACGAAGCCGACCACCGGGGCGCCGGCGTCGCCGGCCATCCGCAGCAAGCGCACGATCGTCTCGGCGTGGACCTCGCCCAAGGAGCCGCCGAGGAAGGTCGGGTCCTGGGAGTAGCAGAAGACCGGCCGGCCGCCGATCGCGCCGGCCCCGGCGACGACGCCGTCGCCCGGGGTGGCGCGCTCGCCGAGGCGGACTGAAGAGGCGCCGCTGCGAAGGGAGCGAAAGCTGCCTGGATCGCAGAGCAGCTCCAGCTGGCGCAGCGGCGCCTCTGCTGGGGTGACAACGGGAGTGAGAGTGGCGGGTGCAGTCATCACGCCGCCAGACAGAGGACAGCGTTGTGGCCGCCGAAGCCGAAGGAGTTGGAGATCGCGACCAGCGGGCCGTCTCCGTTCTCGATCGGTTTCGCGGACCCGGGCACGTAGTCGAGGTCGAGGCCCTCTTCGGCCTCTTCCCAGCCGACCGTCGGCGGCGCGGTGCGGCGGCGCAGCGCTTCGACCGTGGCGATCGCCTCGACCGCGCCGGCGGCGCCGAGCAGGTGGCCGATCGCCGACTTGGTCGAGCTGACCGGGATGTCGCCGGCGCGCTCGCCCAGCGCCGCCTTCAGCGCCACCGTCTCGGAGCGGTCGTTGAGCGGGGTCGAGGTGCCGTGGGCGTTGACGTAGTCGACATCGGTGGCGTTGAGTCCGGCGTCGGCGATCGCCAACCCGATCGCCCGCGCCGCCTCCGTGCCTTCCGGCTGCGGCGCGGTCAGGTGGAAGCCGTCGCAAGTGGCGCCGTAGCCGAGCAGCTCGCCGAGGATCTCGGCCCCGCGGGCTTCCGCCGCCTCCTTCTCCTCCAGGACCAGGACGCCGGCGCCCTCGCCCATCACGAAACCGTCGCGGCGGGCGTCGAAGGGGCGGGAGATGCCGGTCGGCGAGGTCGCTTCCATCGCCCCGAAGGCGGCGGTGGCGACGCCGGTGATCGCCGCCTCGGCACCGCCGGAGACGACCGCGTCGGCGTCGCCGGCGCGGATGATCCGCGAGGCGTCCCCGAGCGCGTGGGCGCCGGCGGCGCAGGCGGAGACGACGCCGTAGGTGTGGCCGTGGAGGTCGTGCCGCATCGCCACCGCGGCAGCGGCGGCGTTGCCCATCATCAGCGGCACCGCCAGCGGCGAGACCGCCTTCTCGCCGCTCTCGATCAGCTTGCGCGTCTGCTCCTCCAGCGAGGGCAGGCCGCCGATCCCGGTCCCGATCACGCAGCCGACGCGGTGGGCCTCGTAGGGCAGCCCATCCTCGCCGCCGGCCTGGGAGATCGCCTCCGCAGCGGCGACGATCGCCAACTGCGTGAAGCGGTCGGCGCGGCGCGACTCCTTCTTCGAGAGGAAGTCGAGCGGCTCGAACTCGCGGCAGCGGCCGAAGCCGTCCTCGATCCCGCACTCGCCCGCGGCCCAGCGCTCGATCAGCGGCTGAGCGCCAACCCCGAGCGGGGTGACGGCGCCGACCCCGGTTATGACCACGCGCCTGCTCATGCCGCCTTGCTCACCACCAGGTCGATGACCTCGCCGACGGTCTTGACGTCCTTGACGTCGTCGCCGCGCAGCTCGACACCGAACTCGTCCTCGACGATCTGGGCCAGCTCGACCAGGTCGAGCGAGTCGATGTCGAGGTCCTCCAGCGAGGCCTCACGCGACAGCTCGTCGCGCTCGGTCCCGAGCTCGACCAGTCCGTCGTAGATCGTCTTCTCGACGTTCTCCGTGCTTACCTGCGTTGCCATTCAGCTCTCCTTCTCTGGGGTCATGCGCTGAGTCCGCCGTCCACGGTCAGCGTCGTTCCGGTTACGTAGGCGGCCTCCTCGGAGGCCAGGAAGCGGATGCAGGCGGCGACCTCGTCGGGGGTTCCGACGCGGCGGGCGGGGATCGCCTTCTCCATCTCGCCGCCGACGATGCCCTCGGTCAGGGCGGTCTCGATCAGCCCCGGGGCGACCGCGTTGACGGTCACCCCGCGGCGCGCGACCTCGACCGCGACGGTCTTGGTGAAGCCGATCACCCCGGCCTTGGAGGCGGCGTAGTTGGCCTGGCCGGCGTTGGCCCGGGTGCCGACGATGGAGGCGACGTTGACGATGCGGCCGAAGCGGGCGCGCAGCATCTGCGGCAGCGCCTCGCGGGTGGCGCGGAAGGTGGCGCTGAGGTTGACGTCGATCACCCGCTGCCACTCGTCGTCGGCGAGCTGCGGGGAGAGACCGTCGAGACGCAGGCCGGCGTTGTTGACGAGGACCAGCACCGGCCCCTCCTCGCCCGGCTCCAGCAGCGAGGCGACCGCGGCCGGATCGGCGACGTCGCCCTGGACGGCGCGGGCGCTGCCGCCCTCGGACTCGATCTGGGCGACGACCTCGCGCGCCCCGTCCTCGTCGGCGCGGTAGTTGACGCGGACCGGCCAGCCCTCGCGGGCGAGCGCCAGCGCCGCCGCGGCGCCGATCCCGCGCGAGGACCCGGTGACCAGCGCACACCCCTCTTGAGGTCGCACTTTGTCCCGCATAGCGGGATCAACTGCGACATCACGGTCAGACATCGGCCGACCCCCACTCGACGACGGTGGCGCCCCAGGTGAGGCCGGCGCCGAAGCCGCCGATCAGGACTTTGGCGCCGGGGACGAGGTCCCCGTCCAGCCGCGCCTGTTCCAGGGCCAGCGGGATCGAGGCGGCGGAGGTGTTGCCGAAGCGGTCGATGCAGTCGATCACCCGCTCGCCCGGCAGCCCCAGCCGCTCGCCGACCGCGCGCAGGATGCGGCCGTTGGCCTGGTGGTAGGCGAAGAGGTCGATGTCGGCCAACTCGAGGCCGGCGGCGGCGACAGCCTCCGTCGTCACCTGGGCCATCCGGTCGACGGCGAAGCGGAAGGTCTCGTGGCCCTGCATCTCCGTCTTCCCGGTCTCCTTCGGGGTGCGGATCAGGTCGGCGTTGGCGCCGTCGGCGCCGAGCACGATCGGGCCGATCCGGCCAGCAGCGGCGCCGCGCATCAGGACCGCGCCGGCGCCGTCGCCGAAGACCGCGGCGGTGGCGCGGTCGTCGGGGTCGATCATCCGCGCCATCAGGTCGGCGCCGACGACCAGCACGCTGGCGGCGCGACCGGACTCGATCTGCCCGCAGGCGAGGGAGAGCGCGTAGACGAAGCCGGTGCAGGCGGCGTTGACGTCGGTGGCGCCGGCGTCGGTGGCGCCGAGCGCGGCGGCGACCCGGGGCGAGGCGCCGGGCATCAGCTCGTCGTTGCTGGTGGTGGCGACGATCACCAGGTCGAGCTCGGCGGCGCTGGCCCCGGCGCTGGCGAGGGCGCGCTCGCCAGCGCGGGCGGCGAGCTCGAAGAGGCGTTCATCCGGCTCGGCGACGCGGCGCTCCTCGATCCCGGTCCGCTGCACGATCCACTCCTCGTCGATGCCGAGGCGGGCGGCGATCGGGGCGTTGGCGACGACCGTCTCCGGCACGGCGACGCCAAGGCCGACGATCTCCGAGCCGCGCAGCTGGCGAGCCGGCGCGGCGGCGGGCAGGGTGGCTGCCTCCGGCTCCCTAAGCATGGACCGCCTCCGGCTCGGCCAGCGAGCGCGCCTCGGCCTCGGGCAGGGTGCGGCGGACGAGGCCGGTGAGGACGTCGCCGGGGCCGGTCTCGAGGAAGGCACGCGCGCCCTCGTCGTGGAGCCGCCGCAGCGTCGCCTGCCAGAGCACCGGCTGGGTCAGCGCCGCGGCGAGCCCGGCGCGGGGATCGGCGAAGGGGGCGGCGGCGGTCGAGGAGAAGACGGGGACGCGCGGCTCGGCGAACTCGACCGCGTCGAGGGCGGCGCGGAAGGGGGCGACGGCCACCTCCATCTGCGGCGAGTGGAAGGCGCCGGCGACCGGCAGTCGGATCGCCTTCGCCCCCTGGGCGCGGAGCTCGCGTCGCGCCTCGGTGAGGCTGTCGGCGGCGCCGGAGAGAACGACCTGGCCGGGAGCGTTGTCGTTGGCGATCGTCAGCCCGAAGCTCGTGGCGATCCCCCGCACCGCCTCCTCCTCGCCGCCGAGCGCCGCCAGCATTCCGCCCGGGCTGGCCTTGGCCGCGTCCTCCATGAGGCGGCCGCGGATGACCGCCAGGCGCAGGCCATCCTCAGCGGCGAGCGCACCGCCGGCGACCAGCGCCGCCAGCTCCCCCAGCGAGTGGCCGGCGACCAGGTCGGCGGCGGGGCTGCCGGCCTGCTTGAAATGGGCGAGGCTGGCGCAGTAGAGCGCCGGCTGGGCGAAGTGGGTGCCCTCGCCGATCTGCTCGAAGGGGTCGGCGCCGAGTTCGGCCCGCGCCTGCTCCAGCAGGTCGGGGCGCTGGGCCGCGGCGATCGCGGCCATGGTCGAGGTCTGGCTCCCCTGGCCGGGGAAGAGAACCGCGGTGCGTGCGTGGGTCGGTGTCACTAACCCGATAGTTCTCCGGCGAGCGACGCCCGTCACGCGACTCAGGCGTGAATCCCTCCATTCGGGGGATCTAAGGCGACGGTCGGGGGGTGGCCGCCACTCGTGGTTCTTTATGGACCCCTTGGGTGCAAAAGGAACCGCGGGTCAGACGAGGATCTTCAGGCGCTGCGCCTGGCGCGTCGCCTCGGCCCGGTTGCGGACGCCGAGCTTGCGGTAGATCGCGCTGGTGTGCTCCTTGACCGTGTGCGGGGAGAGGTGCAGGTGGCCGGCGATCTCCTTGTTGGTCGAGCCGGTGGCAATCAGCGAGAGCACCTCCTGCTCGCGCTCGGACAGCGGTGAGTCGAGCGCGGTCTGGTCGGCGAAGACCTCGGAGCCGAGCGAGACCATCCGCACTGCCTTGACCACGTCGACCGCGGACCAGTCCTTGGAGATGAAGCCGGAGGCGCCGGCGGAGCGGGCGACGAAGGGGGAGATCACCCCGGCGCCGGAGATCAGCAGCACCCGCGTGCGCGGGCTGACGGCGCGGATCTCCTCGCAGACCTCGGCCCCGGACTCGATGCCGAGCAGCATGTCGACCAGCGCCACCTCGGGCTGCAGGCGGCGGCAGACGTCGACCGCCTCGGCGCCGTCGGAGGCGGCGAGGCAGCGCTCGACCCAGCTCTGGCGCTCCAGCAGCAGCCGGAATCCCCACTGGACGACGTCGTGGTCGTCGACCACGAGGACCCGCAGCTTTCGCTCCTCGCCGGCCATCAGGAGGCCACCGGGACCACGAGCCGGACCCGCCAGCGACCACCGGGCGCCGGCCCGAACTCGACCAGCCCCTCGTAGCGCAGGGCCTCGAGCGCGGCCAGGCGCAGGCCAAGCCCGCCGCCCCTGGTCGTCTTGCCGTCGCCGGCGCCGTCGTTCTCGACCGCCAAGGTGAAGGTCTCGCCGTCGGAGTAGACGCGGACGGCGATCTCGCTCGGGGCGGAGTGGCGGTCGGCGTTGCGCAGCGCCTCGACCAGGACCGACTGGGCCAGCGGCTCGACATCGGTCGGGACCTCCGCCCCCTTCTCCCAGGTGACCCGCAGCTCCGGCCGCCGCTCGACCGTCCGCGCCACGACCTCGCGCAGGCTCGACTTCGGCGCCCGCCGCGTCCCCCCGACCGGCCGGGTCAGGGCAGTGCGCAGGTCGCCGACCACCGAGCGCAGCTCTTCCTGGCAGCGGCGCCGCTCCTCGGAGGAGAGGTCGCGCTCGGAGCCAAGCGCGAGGGCGACGCCGAAGAGGCGCTGGATCGCGTTCTCGTGCAGCTCCCGGGTCAGCTCGACCCGTTCGCTCAGCCGCCGCTCGCTTTCGCGCTGCTCGGTCGACTGCTCGACGCTGGCGGTCAGCGCCGCCAGCCGTCCCAGAGTCAGCATCGTCTCCCGCTCCTCGTCCTCGAGCACGAAGTCCTCGCCCTCGCGGTCGGCGAAGATCACGCCCAGCCAACGGCGGGCCGCGGAGATCGGCGTAACGGTGATGCAGGAGGTGTCGGCGAGCTCGGCGTAGCGGGCGGGGACGTGCCCGACGAGGCTGCCCTGGACCTCGACCACGCGGTCCTCTTCCAGCGCCAGCCGGGCGACCGGGGTCTCGTCGAGGGTGCCCTCGAGGCGCTTGACCAGTTCCGGGTCGACCCCGTGCGAGCCCGCCGGGATCACCGCCCGGTAGGTGTCGTCATGCAGCAGCAGCGCGGCGCGGCGCATCGAGGTCAGCGAGCAGACGGCCCGACAGACCCGGTCGTAGAAGACCCCCGATTCGGTCGCCACGTCCAACTGTGCAAGCAGCCCGACCAGCACCTCGACGGTACCGGCCCGTGGCGCTGCGGCAGGAGTGGCGATAACCGGGTTTCCCATTCGGCTCAATGAGAGTACGTCCCAGACCTCGCCGGGGAACACCGAACGGACAAACCGCTTGGCGGTCCCCCCAATCAGGGGGGGTTTGCGACGCTGATCGAGGACAACCGCCGGTAGGCGGGGTCGTCCTCGCCGAGAAGATCCGCAAGCATCTGCGTCGCCGTATCGATGTCCTCGGGAGTCGCCATGGCGACCGCCTCGATGTCGGCCCAGTCCTTGGTCCGGTCGAAGAAGGACTTGAAGACGACCAACGAGGCGCAATCGAGCACCGGCACCTGGCGACCCTCCAGCGGCACCCACACGACCGCGTTGGACACGGCCTCATGCAGGGGGAGGTTGTTGAGGAAGACGTCGATCGGCACGCCGTCCCAGTCCAAGCGCGTTTGCCCGTCGCGTCGGACGGCCTCGACGTCCTCGGGGGTGACGCGGACTCCGTCGGGCAGGGCGGCGAGGATCTCGGCCGCATCGGCGGCGTCGCAGAAGATGTTGACATCGAGGTCGCGGGTGCCCCGCGGCTCCTCGACGCAGTAGGCGAGGGCAATCGCGCCACCGAAGGCATGCGGGAGAGATTTCGCCTCGAGCGCCGAGTGGATCGCGTGGAGCTTTTCGACCAGCTCACTCACGCCGCCGCCCCAGCCTTCCCGAGCCTCTCCACCAGCGGCGGATACTGCATCTCCGCCCGGGGCCGAAACGGCAGCGCCTCGGCGAGCTCGAGCACTTGAACCAGGATGCGGCCAGCGCGCTCCGGATCCACCGGCGGCTTGCGCTCTTGGAGGTCGAGGCGGAAGCCGGCGGCGGACGCGAGCCGCATCAGAGCATCGGCCCCTGGCTCCCGGTGACCGCGGATATAGACGTTGAGGACCGAGCGCGGGATCCCCGCCCGTCGCGCCAGCTGTGCCTGACTGAGGCCACTCCGCCGCTGGATCTCAGCCAAAAGAGATGCCGAAGTGCTGTTGCTGACCTCAGCGGGGGTCGTTGCCATACGAGAATGTTAGCGAATTCGCTAACAACCAAGCACACTACCCAGCCGCGGCCTCGTCGGCCACGACGATCATCTGCTCGTTCTTCACCCGCCCGGCCGGGATCGAGTCCTCGCCGGCGAGGAGCTTGGCCAGGGGGTCGCGCTTCTCGGGGCCGGTGACGAGCCAGAGGACCTGGCGGGCGGCGTCGATTGCGGGGTAGGTGAGGGTCATCCGCGGGTGGCCCTGGTACTCGCCGCCGGTGATCGCGACGCGGCGGTCCTGCGCCTCCAGGACCGGGTCGCCGGGGACCAGGGAGGCGGTGTGGCCGTCGGGGCCGAGGCCGAGGTGGACCAGGTCGAAGCGCTCCGGCAGCGAGGTTTCGTACTCGCGGGCGGCGGCCTCGAGGTCGCGCTGGGTGACCGGCATCGGCCGCAGGGTCGACTGATGCGCCATCGAGAGGCCGAGGACCATGTGGGTCAGGTTGCGGTCCTCGCTGCCGGGGGCGGCGACGCGCTCGTCGACCTGGAACAGCTCGGTCCGCTCCCACGGCATCTCGCCGAGGTCGCCGAGCACCGCCAGCATCGCCCAGGGCGAGCGGCCGCCGCTCATCGCCAGGGCGAAGGCGTCGCGCTCGGCCACCGCCTCGGCGCCGGCGGCGGCGATCAGCTCGGCGGCGCGGCGGGCGGCCGCCCGCTCGTCGGCGAGGACCTCCAGCTTCGGCGCCATCCCCGCCTCAGCTCGGCTTCTCGTCGTGGCCGCCGAACTGTTTGCGCATCGCCGACTGCACTTTGTCGCCGAAGTCGCCGAGTTCGCGCGAGTAGAAGCGCTCGTACAGCGCGGTGGTGAGGACCGGCGCCGGCACTCCCTCGTCGATCGCCGCGATCGAGGTCCAGCGCCCCTCGCCCGAGTCGGAGACACGCCCGCTGAAGTCGGAGAGGTCGGGGGATTCCTGCATCGCCGCCGCGGTCAGGTCGAGCAGCCAGGAGCCGACGACGCTGCCGCGGCGCCAAACCTCCGTCACCTCTGGCAGGTCGAGGTCGTACTGGTAGTACTCGGGCTGCTCCAGCGGCGCCGTCTCGGCGTCGGCTTCGCGGCTGACTTTGCCGGCGTTGGCGTTCTTGAGGATGTTCAGCCCCTCGGCGTAGGCGGCCATCATTCCGTACTCGATCCCGTTGTGGACCATCTTCACGAAGTGCCCGGCCCCGTTCGGCCCGCAGTGCAGGTAGCCGTTCTCGGACGGAGAGGGATCGCCCTCGCGGCCCGGGGTGCGCTCGGCCGACTCGACCCCCGGCGCCAGCGAGGCGAAGATCGGGTCGAGGCGCTCGACCGCCCGGTCGGGGCCGCCGATCATCAGGCAGTAGCCACGGTCGAGGCCGAAGACGCCGCCGCTGGTGCCGCAGTCGACGTAGTCGATCCCACGCTTGCCGACTTCGGCCGCGCGGCGGATGTCGTCGCGGTAGTAGGAGTTGCCGCCGTCGACGATCGCGTCGCCCTCCTCCAGCGCCGCCGCCACCTCGCTCACCGTCTGCTCGGTGATCTCCCCCGCCGGCACCATCACCCAGACCGAGCGCGGCGCGGTCATCGCCGAGACCAGGTCCTGGACCGAGGAGGCCCCCTGGGCGCCCTCGCCGGCCAACGCCGCGACCGCCTCCGGGTTGACGTCGTAGGCGACGATCTCGTGCCCATCGCGCATCAGGCGACGAGCCATGTTCGCCCCCATCCGGCCGAGCCCGACGATTCCGAGTTGCATCGACTACC
The DNA here is from genome assembly GCA_036376895.1 of Solirubrobacterales bacterium. Taxonomy (GTDB): domain Bacteria; phylum Actinomycetota; class Thermoleophilia; order Solirubrobacterales; family 70-9; genus VAYN01. The sequence continues at coordinate 74,615 of DASUZL010000006.1, read as the reverse complement.
TCCGCTGTAGGGACTGGACCGGCCCATCGTACTTTCGTCAGTCAACCCACGGCTTGGATAGCCTGGACGGCCGATGGGGACGCACGCGCAGACGCACACCGAAGGCGCCGACGTGCTGGCGATCTTCGGGATCAGCGGCGACCTGGCGAAGAAAATGACCTTCCGGGCGCTGTACCGGCTGGAGGCGGCGGGCAAGCTCCAGTGCCCGATCGTCGGGGTGGCGATCGACGAGTGGGACGACGAGGCGCTGCGCGGCCACGCCCGCGAGGCCGTGACCAGCACCGTCTCCGAGCCCGACGACGAGGTCCTCGACCGGCTCGCCGGCCGCCTCTCCTATGTCCAGGGCGACTACGCCGACGCCGCCACCTTCGAGCAGGTCGGCAAGGCACTGGGCGACGCCAAGCGGCCGGTCTTCTACCTGGAGGTCCCGCCCTCCCTCTTCGCCACTGTGGTCAAGGGCCTGGCCGCAGCGGGGCTGACCGAGAACGCCCACGTGGTGATCGAGAAGCCCTTCGGGCACGACCTCGAATCGGCGCGGGCGCTCAACCGCGAGCTCTGCGCGGTGCTGAGCGAGGACCAGATCCTCCGCATCGACCATTACCTCGGCAAGGAGCCGGTGATGGACATCACCTACCTGCGCTTCGTCAACTCGATCCTGGAGCCGGTCTGGAACCGCGAGCACGTCTCCCACGTGCAGATGACGATCGCCGAGAACTTCGGGGTCGACGACCGCGGCCGCTTCTACGACGCGGTCGGGGCGATGCGCGACGTGATCCAGAACCACGCGCTGCAGGTGCTGGCCCTGGTCGGGATGGGGGCGCCCAACGGCACCCACCATGACTCGATCCGCGACAAGAAGCTCGAATTCTTCAAAGCCATGCGCGCCGCCGACCCGAAGCGCTATGTGCGCGGCCAGTACGACGGCTTCCTCGACGTCAAGGACGTCTCCCCCGACTCGACCACCGAGACCTTCGCCGCGATCGAGCTCGAGGTCGACAACTGGCGCTGGAGCGGCGTCCCCTTCTTCGTCCGCGCCGGCAAGTGCATGCCGGCCAAGTCGAGCGAGGTCAGCATCTTCTTCAAGCGGCCGCCGAACCTGGGGATCGGCCACGGCAAGACCCCGGAACCGAACCGGATGACGGTGCGGATCGAGCCGATGCCGGGCTCGCGGATGCGGCTGTTCGCCAAGAAGGCGGGCGAGGAGGCGTTCGAGCCGGCCGACCTCGAGGTGCTGTTCGAGAAAGAGCCCGGGCAGGAGCCCGAGCCCTACGAGCGGCTGCTCGGCGACGCGCTCGCCGGTCGCCACGAACTCTTCACCCGCCAGGACGCGATCGAAGAGACCTGGCGGGTGGTGCAGCCGCTGCTCGACGACCCCGGCCCGGTCCATCCCTACGCGCCCGGGACCTGGGGACCGAAGCAGGCCGACGAGCTGACCCGCGGCATCGCCCAGTGGGCCGAGCCGTGGCTGCCGGGGGGCGAGAACGGCCGCCCCGGCCCTTAGCCTGGCGACGATGATCGAGACCTCCCGCAAAGCCGACGAGCTGCTGGCCCAGCTCGGCTACGAGCACTGGCGCCCGGGCCAGAAGGAGGCCGTGGAAGCGGCGCTGGAGGGTCGCGACTCGCTGATCGTGATGCCGACCGGCGGCGGCAAGAGCCTCTGCTACCAGCTGCCGGGCCTGGCTGGTGAGGACCTGACGATCGTGGTCAGCCCGCTGATCGCGCTGATGCGGGACCAGTGGACGCGGCTGACCGCGACCGGACAGCCGGTGACGATGATCTCCTCGGGGATGGACGACGGCGCGGTGCGCGAAGCCCTGGCCCACGTCCGCGGCGACGCCCGCATCGTCTACTGCGCGCCCGAGCGCTTCGCCTCCAACGTCTTCCTCGAAGCCCTCTCGACCCGGCGGATCGACATGATCGCGGTCGACGAGGCGCACTGCGTCTCCGAGTGGGGACACGACTTCCGCCCCGACTACCTGCGGCTGCCGCAGATCGCCGACCGGCTCGGGCGGCCGACGGTGATGGCCTGCACGGCGACGGCGACGAAGCCGGTCGCGGCGGAGATCGCCTCCCGCTTCGGGATGCGCGACCCACTGCAGGTGCGGGCCGGGTTCGACCGTCCCAACCTCTCCTTCGACGTCGTCCCGCTCGAAGGCAAGGGCTCCAAGGCGCGCCGCCAGGCGCTGCTGGAGGCGGGGCTCGGCGACCCCGCGAACCGGCCGGCGATCGTCTACTGCGGCACCCGCAAAGACACCGACGAGGTCGCCGCGACCCTGCGCGAAGCCGGGCTCGGCGCGCTCGCCTACCACGCAGGGATGGACGGCGGGGAACGCAGCTCGGTACAGCAGCGCTTCATGGGCGGCGAGACCGACGTGATCGTCGCCACCAACGCCTTCGGCATGGGAGTCGACAAAGCCGACGTGCGCTCGGTCTGGCACATGGCGATCCCGACCAGCGTCGAGGCCTACTACCAGGAGGCGGGACGCGGCGGCCGCGACGGGCTGCCGGCGCGGGCGGTGCTGCTGGCGATGAAGGCCGACCTCGGCCGGCTCGTCCGCTTCAACGAACAGCGCGCCGGCGACCCCGACCTGGCAATCGCCCACGAGCGCGGCTGGCGCGCCTACCACGCGATCAAAGCCTTCATCTACTCCGGCAACTGCCGCCGCCGCTCCCTGCTCGACCACTTCGGCGACCGCGCCGCCGGCGCGCCGCTGGAGCGCTGCTGCGACGTCTGCAACCCGCAGAGCTGGCTGCCGGACCCGGAGACGATCGCGGTCCGCCGCCCGGCGGGCTCGCGCAGCAGCGCCGCGCCGCCGCCCGACCTCTCCCCCGCCGACGCGCCGCTGTTCGAGGCGCTGAAAGCGTGGCGACTGCGGGCCGCCGCCGGCAAGCCCGCCTACACCGTCGCCAACAACCGCACCCTGAGCGCGATCGCGGCGGTGCGGCCGGCTGACCCCGAAGCGCTGATCGCGATCAGTGGCGTCGGTCCCAGCTTCATCTCCAAGTTCGCGCCGGAGGTGCTGGCGATCGTCGCCGAGCACCCCGCGGCGCTGGCCGCCTAGCCCCGGTCCAGCTCCTCCTCGCGGCTCCGTGCCCGCTCCTCGTCGAGCTCGGCCTCGACCTTGGCCCGCTTCGCTTTCTCCTCGGCGATCGCCGCCTCGGTGCGGCGCTCGTCGGCCCGCTCCCGGTGGTGGCGGGCGTCGTCGTGCTGGGCGGCCGTCTGCTCGCGCCCAAGCTCGCGGCGCTGCCCGGCGCGCCTGGAAGCCGCGACGAGGATCGCCACGACGATCAGCACGGCCACGATGATGGCGATGACTGCAAGCGTCGACATTGCATCTCCTTTCGTCGGATTCCTGGTGCACCACCATGGTTCCCGGCTCCCAGATCGTGAAACCGGCGTTGCAGCCCAGGCGTGGGCGGGCCATCCCAGCACGCCTCAGCAAGCATGGGTCGCTCCCGGCGTTTGACCTTCCTGCCCAAAGCCAAAGCCGCCGTCGCGGCCGTGCTCGCCAGCCTGCTGCTGGCCGGGCTCGCCCTGCCCGCGGGCGCCGGCGCCGGCCTGCTCGAACCGCGGGGCGACAGGGTCTGGTTCGGGATCTCCGACACCGGCGATCCGGCCGACTTCGGCGCCTTCTCCGACGCGCTCGACAAACACCCGGCGGTGATCGAGTCGTTCCGCACCTGGGGCAGCGATTTCCCGGAGTCGATCCAGCGCTGGCAGACCGCCAACGCGCGGCCGATGATCCACATCACCACCGCCGACTCCGGCGACGGCCACGAGCTGATCAGCCCGGCCGGGATCGCCTCCGGCGCCGGCGACGAGTACCTGGTCCGACTCAACCGGCTCTTCGTCGAGAAGGAAATGCCCGCCTACGTGCGCCCGCTCGGGGAGCCGAACCGCTGCCTCAACGTATACGCCTCCTACGACTGCGCCGGCGCCCGCCGCGACGCCGCTCACAGCCCCCGCGCCTACAAACGCGCCTTCCGCCGCATCTACGTGATCGTCCACGGCGGCGGCAAGGCGCGCACGATCAACCGCCGCCTGGCCGAAGCCGGGCTGCCGCCGCTGCAGCTCGAAATCGGCGGCCTGCCGAAAGCGCCGATCGCGGTCGTCTGGAGCCCGCTGCCGGCCGGCTCGCCGACCGTCCCCCACAACCGGCCCCGCCACTACTACCCGGGCTCGCGCTGGGTCGACTGGGCCGGCACCGACTTCTACGCCGGCTACCCCGAATGGAAAGCCCTCAACGGCCTCTACAAACGCTTCTCCGGCAAGCCCTTCGCGATCACCGAGTGGGGGATCGAAAGCGGCGACGACCCGGCCTTTGTGAGCAAGCTCTTCTCCTGGGTCGAAAGCCACCCGCGCTGCAAGATGCTCGTCTACTACCAGGACTTCGGCCCCACCAGCAGCTACCGGATCCAGAACTACTCGGCCAGCCTCGAAGTCCTCAAGGACCGGCTCCACTCGCCGCTTTTCCCCTCCTACGCACCGGGCGCCCCTCAGCTACCGCCACCACCGCCCGGTGGGGTTGGAGCGCAGTGATGCTCGAGTACCCGGTCAGGTAGATCCGCCGGCCGTCGGAGATCACCGGGGTGTAGGTGCCCTTCGGGTAGCGGAAGACGCGACGGCCGCTGCGCATCATGAAGCCGGAGGTCGACTTGTGGGTGAACTCGGCGACGTAGACGATGTCGCCGATGGCGGAGAGCGAGCCGATCACCTGGCCGCCGGCGCCGCGGCTCCAGCGCAGGCTGCCGTCCTTGGCGTCGAGCGCGTAGACGTTGCCGTCGAAGGAGCCGATGAAGACGGTCGGCGGGCTGTGGCGGGTGGTGGCGACGGTCGGGCCCGAGTAGGCGTAGCCGCCCGTCGAGTAGCTCCAGGCGAGGGTGCCGTCGCCGCTGTCGTAGCTATAGATGCGGCCGTCGTTGTTGCCGGCGTAGACGCGGCCGAAGGCGACCGCGGGGGTCGAGTAGAACTGCCCGGCGGCGCCGAAGCCCGGCCCCAGCGAGCCGCTCTGCCAGACCACCTTGCCGCTCTTCGCGTCGACCGCGTTCATGTAGCCGCCGTAGTCGCCGACGAAGAGCTTGCCGCCGTAGTAGGCGGGGGCAGCCTTGATCGGGCCGCCGAGCGAGGTCGACCAGCGCACTTTGCCGTTGACCGTGCTGAGTGCAAACAGCTCGCCGTTCTCGCAACCGAAGTAGATGGTGCCGTCGATGACCAGCGGCGAGGACTCGGCCCGGCCCGGAAGCGAGCGTTTCCAGATCACTTTCCCGGTTTTCGCGTCGAGCTTGACGATGTGGCCGGGGACGAGGTTGACCATGTAGAGGCGGTGCCGGTAGTAGGCCGGCGAGGAGGCGTTGAGGCGGCCGATGCTGCGTTCCCAGAGAACTTTGCCGGTGTCGGCGTCGAGCGAGAAGGCGTTGGCGTTGTTGTCGACCGCGTAGAGGCGGCCGGCGACGTAGATCGGCGGGAACTCCAGCAGCGGCCGGTTGATGTAGCGCCAGAGTTTGTCGAAGGGCGGCCTGATCCCTTTCGCCGGCAGGTACCGGGTGCGGGCCAGGTCGTAGCCGAAGACCGGCCAGTTGACCGTTCTCGCCCGCACCACCTTCTTCGGCTGCTGCGGCTGGAAGCGTTCGATCGCCTCCTGGTTGTGGACGTCGCCGGGCCGCTTCAGCGAGTCGTAGGCGACGATCGCCCCGACGACCAGGGCGACGGCGCCGACGACCAGCCCGATCGCCCAGGGCCGGTGCTCGCGCCAGAGCCGCTTCGGGTGGCGCAGCAGCGTCACCGCGTCGCGCAGGCGGGCCTTCGGCCCGCCCTCAGCCATTCGCCGCGGCCTGCCGCTCGGACTCGGCCGAGATCCCGTTGATCAGCGTTTTGATGCCCTGCTTGACGACACCGACCACGAGCGGCCCGACCAGGGGCAGGGTCGGCGTCGTGCGCACCGCGTAGACCATCCGCGTGCCGCCCTCGTGCGCGCTCAGTTGCACGGTGCCGACGTGGTCGCGGACCGGCGCCCCGGAGAGCAGCGTGTAGGAGAAGCGCTGCGGCTCCTCGTAGGCGAGCACTTCCTCGCGCAGCGGCGGCCCGACCGAGGAGAGCACGCGGATCGCGCCGACGCCGTTGGGCGACGGCTCCCCCTCCCGCTCCAGCACCGCCTTGCGCATCGGCGTGATCTCGGAGTAGCGGCGGTGGTCGGTCAGCACCCGGAAAACGGTCTCCGGCGGCGCGGACACCTGGCGCTCGTAGGTGAAGCTGGCCATCGGGGAAGGCTAGACCAGCGCCCAGCGCTGCGGATCGGTGCCCTCGACCGGGGCGACCTCGCCGGCCAGGGACATGTGGTCGAGGAACGAGAGCACGATCTGCAGCACCCAGGCGCTGGCCGGGGTTTTCGTGTTCTCGTCGCCGATGATCGCGGCGACAATGCCGAACGCGGTCATCTCCCCCTCGGCCATCGCCTCGCGCACCTTGGCGTCGAGCTCGGTGACCTGGCGCCGCGCCTCGGCGATCTTCGCCTCCGGGTCACGGAAGGGACGGCCGTGGCCGGGCAGGACGAGTTCGACGTCGAGCGGCTCGACCTCGTCGAGGCTGGAGAGGAATTCGCCGACCGGATCGGGCGAGTGGCCGTGGTCGAAGAAGAGCACGGTGCGGCCGAGCAGGTGGTCGCCGGAGATCAGCAGCTTGCGCTCGGGCTGGTGGAGGACGACATGGGACGGAGCGTGCCCCGGCGTCTCGTGAACCTGCCAGGTGCCGAGGTCGGTCTCGATCTCGACCCCGGGGACGAGCTCACGGTCGGGCACCTTGATCGCGTCGATCCCGGTGTCGCTGGGGTCGCTGCGCGCCTGCCGGTAGCGCTCCAGCGAAGCTGGCGGCACGCCGCTCTGGCGCGCCACCTCGAGCCGCTGCTCAAGCGCCGCTGCCGGGTCGTCCGCGAGCAGCCGCACATGCTCCCAGCGCGGGTGCATCCAGAGCTCGCAACTGGCCGCCTCGCAGATCGGCGCCGCCAGCCCGTAGTGGTCGGTGTGGGAGTGCGTGCAGACGACCAGCCGCACGTCCTCGAGCCCGAAGTCGACCTGCCCGAGCGCGAGGTCGAGCTGCCGCAGCCGCCCCTTGCCACCGATCCCGGTGTCGAAGAGGACGATGCCGCCGTCCGCCGCCACCGCCCAGGCGTTGCCGTGCGGCACGCCCGGCCAGGGCAGCGCCAGCCGCAGCCGCCAGACCCCCGGAACGATGCGCTCCGTGCGGGGCGCCTCCGGTCGTGCTTTCGCGGCCACGGGGGCATCCTCTCAGGGAGCGCCGTCGGCGAGTCGGCCGAGCCAACGGCGCGACTGGCCTATCTCGACTGCGCAGGCACCGAGTCCTTGATTTCTCGGGCGCGGCCGGTCCATCCAATGCTGAGGAGTACCGCCTGGGCGGCCGGGAAAACGGCCAAAAGTCCTAAGGGTGGACCGAAGGGCGGGACACCGATCGAGGCAATCACGAGGGTGAGGACAAGCGCCTCGGCAACCAACACACCCTTCGCGAGTCTCGAGCCACGAAATGCCGCTGGAAGGAATGCGAAGTTGATCACGGCTCCCATCGCATCGATTCGAATGATGGAGGTTCCGCCGTCGGTGGAGACTTCACCTCCCGCAGCCCAGACGAGGGCCCAGAACGCGATGCTGAGAACGACGTAAGCGACGGCTTGGCGCCTCCTGCCATGGCCTCCATAGTTCGTCATGCTGGCGCCCGACCCGAGCAAGATTCGCCGACCTGCGACACGCGATCTCCCTTTCTATCGAAGGTGGTGACGGCTCGGACGCATGCGCCTCTATCGATTGGTGCGATGACGTAGCCGAAGGATGGGATGCCCATCGCCTTTCGGTTCGGAATCCGCGGAGCCTGAGGGCGGAACACCCTTCGCTCTCCGGTGCTGAGGAGAAAAACAACCTTGCGCACGATCGGCGAATACAACGCCGCCTGAAACTGCGCGCCGGAAGCGCCGAGCATAATGCCCAGAGACACGGATTCAGTTGGCCGCTTCAGGTTCCCGCAAACAGTCAGGTCGCTCTCTTCCACATACGGAACATCAGGCTCAGGAGGCACGAGGTACACAGCCAGCAGGCATATCTCGTCCAAGGGCTCGTGCTTCGGCAGCTTGGCGCCTACCCCCCAGCGAAAGCCCTGCGTTTCACCATGCTCCAGTGCGGCGTGGTACCACCGATCGCCGCTGGCACCACTCGCCTCTGCCGCATGCGACAGACCCTTGGCCCCCGCATGAGAAACGAGGGCGGCAAGAGCCACAGCAGCAAGAAGCGCCGTGAACCGTTTCACTGTTCTAGTCGCGAGCATCGTCTCTGGAGCGGCGACCCACCGCTCGGGACCTACGAGGGACCGCGTCCTCCATGCTCAGGACTGTTTTGGCTATACCGACTTTTGAGGAAAACCAGAGCCCCGGTGTCTCTTAGCGAACTGGTCAGGGACGCTCGAACTCCTGCATGACGCCCGCCACCGCGAAGCAGAGGGCGCCGGCGAAGGTGCCCCAGTTGGCGATGCCGACGGCGAGCTCGTCGCCGCTCTCGGGGCGGACGAAGGCGGCGATCGCGGCGAGCATGAAGAGGGCGGAGCCGGCCTGGTTGACGACGACGATCCACCAGCCGAGGTCGGCGCGGCGGCCGCGCGGGCGATCGCGGTGCATCTCGGTCAGGGCGAGGTGGCCGGAGGCGAGGAAGAGGACGCAGCCGATCACTTCCGGGGACCAGACAAGGCGGTCGAGCTGGGCGTCGCTGAGGTCGCCGATCAGCCCGGCCAGCAGGCTGGCGCCGAAGTAGAGGGTGCCGACAAAGAGGGCGACGGCGCTCCACCAGTCCAGGCGCCCCGGCTCGGTCGCCCACCAGCGCCAGGGCGCGGCGCGGACGATGCCGTCGGCGCCGGCCTCGCGGGGCGCGTCGATCACCTGCAGGACCGAGGCGTAGCCGCCGGTGCTGAAGAAGACGCCGCCGAGGGCGTAGACCGCGGCAGCAAGTCGCGGCCCGCCGACGTCACCCTGCGCGAGCAGGGCCCCGACCGCGAACAGCGAGCCGCCGACGACGAAGGCGGTCGCCGCCACCGCGTTGATCAGCCGCAACCGCCGCTCGGTCGCCGCGTCGGCCCGCGCGTGCGCACTCTCGCCCGCGACGGCCAGCGCCCCGCGCTTGCGCAACGTACGCCGATCGATCGCGCCCATCGCGACGCGACGCTACTACTGCAGTTCGAACTCGGCCGGGTCCGGGCCGATGCGTTCGCCGGTCTCGAGGCGGGCGATCGCCGCCAGGTCGTCCTCGGAGAGCTCGAAGTCGAAGAGCTCGAAGTTCTCGCGGGCCCGCTCCGGGGTCACCGTCTTCGGGATCACGACGTTGCCGATCTGCAGGTGCCAGCGCAGGATCACCTGGGCCGGGGTGCGCTCGAGGCGGTCGGCGATCGCTTCGATCGTCTCCTCGTCGAGCAGGGCGCCCTGGGCGAGCGGGCTCCAGGCCTCGGTGGCGACGCCGTGCTCGGCGTGCCAGGCGCGCAGCTCGGCCTGCTGAAGCTGCGGGTGCAGCTCGATCTGGTTCACCGTCGGCAGTTGCCCGGCCTCGGCCTTCAGCGTCTCCAGGTCCTCGACCCGGAAGTTGGAGACGCCGATCGAGCGGCTGCCGCCCTGCTCGCGGATCCGTTCGAAGGCGCGCCAGGTGTCGAGGTAGCGCCCCTCTCCCGGCAGCGGCCAGTGGATCAGGTAGAGGTCGACGTGGTCGAGGCCGAGCCGGCCGCGGCTTTTCTCGAACGCCTCCAAGGTCGAGTCGTAGCCCTGATGCGCGTTCCACAGCTTGGTGGTGACGAAGACCTCGTCGCGCGGAAGCCCGGCAGCGGCGAGCGCCGCCCCGACCCCAGCCTCGTTGCGGTAGGCGGCGGCGGTGTCGATGTGGCGGTAGCCGGTCGCCAGCGCCATCTCGACCGCGGCCTGGGTCTCCTCCGGCGGCACCTGAAAGACGCCGAAGCCGAGCTGGGGGATCTCGACTCCGTCGTGGAGCGAGACGTTCGGAACCGGTGCCATCGCCCGCGCCGCTAGCTCGTCGCCAGGCCGATGGCCAGCAACGGGAAGGCGCACATCACGCCGAGGTAAGCGCCCATCGCGGCGCCGGTGCGGAGGCCGGTGTCGCGCGAGCGGGCGCCGGCGACTACGCCGACGAGAAAGATGAACGCCGCGATACCGAGGCCGATCCAGAAGACGGGAGGCATGAGGCGGGGCAGATTACCGGAAGCAGTGGGAGGAATCGGGCCGGCTGCATCAAACGCCACGGCATGGATACCTCGGCCGACAAAAAGAAAAGCAAACTGATCCTTGCGGCGATGATCTTCGCGGTCTCGATGACCTTCATCGACCAGACCATCGTCGCGATCGCGATCCCCACCCTGCAGGAAGACCTCTCGCTCTCGACCACGGGGGCGCAGTGGATCATCAACGGCTACCTGCTCTCGCTCTCGGCCCTGTTCGCCTTCGGCGGCCGCCTCGCCGACATCGCCGGCCACCGGCGCATGGTCGTGCTCGGCGTGATCGTCTTCGCCACCGCCTCCGCGCTCTGCGGCGCCACCCCGACCGGCAGCCTCGACGAGGCCTGGCTGATCACCTTCCGGGTGATCCAGGGGGCCGGCGCGGCGATCATGTTCCCGGCGGCGCTGGCGATCGTCCTCAACGCCTTTCCGGTGCGCGAACGCGGCAAAGCGATGGCGATCTTCTTCGCCGTCGCCGGCGGCCTCACCTCGATCGGCCCGCTCGCCGGCGGCTACCTGACCGAGTGGACCTGGCGGGCGATCTTCTGGGTCAACGTCCCGGTCGCGATCATCGCCCTCTTCCTCACCTGGAAATCGAAACCGGAGAACGAGAAGCACCCGGCGCCACTCGACTACCGCGGCACCGTGCTCGTCTCCGGCGGCATGGGGCTGGCGGTGCTGGGCCTGCAGCAGGCGGCCGTCTGGGGCTGGGGCAGCGCCACGACCTGGATCTGCATCGCCGCCGGGATCGCCCTGCTCGCCGTCTTCGTCGTCTACGAGCTGCGGGTCGCGAACCCGCTGCTGCGGCTGCGGATCTTCGAAGACCGGGCCTTCGCGGTCGACAACATCATCCTCTTCCTGCTGATGATCCCGTTCGTCCCGCTGTTCTTCTTCGCCAGCATGTACGCGCAGATCTCGCTCGGCGAAAGTGCCTCGGAAACCGGGCTCTATCTACTGATCTTCTTCGCCGGCTTCGCCGTCGCCTCGCAGCGCGGCGGGCGGGTGCTCGACAAAGTCGGGGCGCGACAGACGGTCGTCAGCGGCTGCGCGATCGCCGCCGTCGGCTTCTACCTCTGGGGCGAATCCCTGACCGAACTCTCGGTCTCAGACCAGTGGTACTACATCGTCCTGGCCGGAATCGGGGTCGGGCTCGTCCTCTCCCCCGCCAACACCGACGCCCTCAACCGCGTCGCCAAAGACCGCTACGGGGAGGCGACCGGGATCACGCAGACGGTGCGGAACTTCGGCTCCAGCATCGGCCTCGCCGTGCTCGGCTCGGTCCTGGTCCTGCAGAACCAGGCCAACATCGAGGACTCGCTCGGCGCCAAGGGCTTCTCCCAGGAGCAGGCGGACGAAGTCGCCGACTGCGTCAGCCAGGGCGCGACCACCTGCGAAAACGTCGCCCAGAGCGCCGGCAGCAAAGCCGGCGAGCTGTTCTCCACCGTCCCCCACGACTTCGCCCTCGCCACCCAGACCGTCTTCTACGCCTTTGCCGGCGTGATGGCGCTGGCCTTCGTCATCGCCCTAGCGAAAATGCCGGCGGGCAAAGTCGAGGAAACCCCAGAGGAGACGCCCGCGCCTCCGGCGAGTTCTGTCTGACGCTGGTACGTTCACCCGGGTGATGGCCCGGCTGCGTCTCGTCCCAGCGGCGCTCGCGATCGTCCTCTTCACCCTCCCGGCCGTGGCCGAGGCCGCCTCCGGCGGCGACGCTGCGCAGCGCCTGGCCGACGCCTACGCGCCGATCGCGATGCTGCGCGAAGAGCAGGACCCGCCCTGCGAAACCACCGCCGAGCAGTACGAGCCGACCAGCGTCGACACCGTCCTCGGCAACCCCGACGTGGTGCTGCAGCGGTTCGTCGAAGACGAGGGCCCGCTGGCGAAGAAGGACAAACAGGGACTTCAAGACGTAAAGGACGCGCCGGCCGCCGAGGACATTGCCGGCCTCGCCGACGGCTACTACCTGAACCTGCGGGGCGAGGTGCTGGAGGACACCTGCGTCTACGCCCGCGACTTCGCCAAGCTGGTGAAGGAAGGCAAGGCGCCGGCGACCACCTACGCCCACATCGCCCGCGAGTCCGGCCACTCCGGGTTCGCCCTGCAGTACTGGTTCTTCTGGTACTTCAACCAGTTCAACGACCTGCACGAGGGCGACTGGGAGGGGATGCAGCTCAGCTTCGAAGCCGACAGCCCGGCGGCGGCGCTGGCGGCCGAAGAAGAACCGAGCGAGATCATCCTCTTCCAGCACGCCGGCGGCGAGCGCGCCAACTGGGACGACTCGAAGGTGCAGAAGGAAGGCACGCACCCGATCGTCTTCCCGGCGGCCGGTTCGCACGCGACCTTCTACGACTCCGCCGTCTACGTCGAGAACGGTCAGGAAGGCTCCGGCCTCGGCTGCGACAACACCTCCGAGCCGTTGCGCGAAGTGCAGCCGACGCCGGTGCTGCTGCCGCAGCGGCCGCAACTGACCGGCCCCTTCCAGTGGCTCAGCTACGAAGGCCGCTGGGGCGAACGCGAAGGGGGCTACAACAACGGCCCGACCGGACCGCAGACGAAGACGGTCTGGAGCGAACCGTTCACCTGGATGTCCGCGCAGCGCTCGACCAGCCCGCGGCTGCCCGGAGGCTCGGTCGTCGGCCCACAGGTGAGCGGCGCCTTCTGCAGCACCGTCGCCTCGATCTCCGAACTGATCAACCTCGACGCGAAGTCACGACCGGCGGCGATCGCGACGATCGCCGGCATCGTCCTGCTGATCGCCCTCTTCGTCGGCCTCACCCGCTGGGGCCCGGTCGACCTGACGCGGTTGCGAGCCCGCCGCAGCTTCGGCCAGCTCGTCCGCACCGCCCGCCAGCTCTACGGCCGCCACTGGCGGCCGATGGTCGCGATCGGTCTGACCGCGGTGCCGATCGTCGGCGGCGCCAACCTGCTCGCCGGTCTGCTGGCGGGAGGCAAGGGGGTGGACGACGCCGCCGGGCGCGGCGGCTTCAACCTGGCGCTCGGCGACCTGGTCGAAGGCTTCGCCCGGCCGGCTGCGATGGCCGTGGTCGCCTCCGTCGTCGTCGTCTTCGTGCGGCTCCTGGTCGATGACCGCGGGCCCGGATTCAGGGCCGCGTTCAGCGGCATGCGCCACTGCTTCTGGCGCGTCGTCGGCGGCCAGATGCTGTTTGTCCTCGCCACCGTCGGCCTCGCGATCACGATCATCGGCCTGCCGGTGGCGATCTACAAGTACGTCGCCTGGAGCTTCGTCAAGCAGGAGATCGTCTTCGAGAACCGCGGCATCCGCGAGGCCTTCCACGCCAGCTCCGACCTGGTCCGCGGCCGCTGGTGGCACACCGTCCGCGTCGCCGGTTTCCTCTTCGTAGTCTCGATCGTGGTCGGCCCGGTCTTCACCTTCGCCCTGATCTTCACCGCCCTGCCGCTGATCTGGATCAACTTCTTCGGCTCGCTGATCTTCGCCCTGCTGATCCCCTTCGTGGCGCTCGGGGAGACGCTGCTCTACTTCGACCTGGAGGCGCGGGGAGAGGCCGAACCGCTGAAGCCGCGCAGCGCGCGCTGGCAGTGGTGGCGGCCGCGCGGCACTGCCAAGGCGCCCGAAGCCGCCCCCGGCGTCGCCCCGAGCGGTTAGGTTTGGCGGCGTGAAACTGCTCGCCTTCAGCGACCTGCACCGCGACCTCGGGCAGGCGGAGAAGCTGGTCGAGATGTCGGCCGACGCCGACGTCGTGATCGGCGCCGGCGACTTCGCCTCCGTGCACGAGGGCCTGGCGGAAACGATCGACGCGCTGGCGGCGATCACGACCCCGACCGTGCTCGTCCCCGGCAACAACGAGACCGCCGATGCGCTGCGCGCCGCCGTCGCCGCGTCCTGGCCCGCGGCGACGGTGCTGCACGGCGAGGCGACCGCGATCGACGGCGTCGAGTTCTTCGGCCTCGGCGCCGGCGTCCCGACCACGCCCTGGGAATGGAGCTTCGACCTCACCGACGACGAGGCAGCGGCCCTGCTCGCGCCCTGCCCCGAGGGCGCGGCGCTGATCCTGCACTCGCCGCCGCAGGGCCACTGCGACTCAGGCGGCGACGGCACCCACTTCGGCAGCCCGGCACTGCTGGCCGCGATCGAGCAGAAGCGACCGCGGCTGGCCGTCTGCGGCCACATCCACGAGTCCTGGGGCTGCGAGAGCGAGGTCGGCAGCACGCCGGTCCGCAACCTCGGCCCGACCGGCACCTGGATCGAGATCTAGGCCAGCGCGGTGGAGTCGGCCAGCCCCAAGCGCGCCGGGCTGGTCCTTGGCGCGCTGATCCTGGTCGCCGCCGTCGCCAACCTCAACCTGGCGGTCGCCAACGTCGCCCTGCCGGACATCGGCAAGGCCTTCGACGCCGGCCAGACGACGCTCAACCTGGTCGCCGTCGGCTACTCGCTCGGCCTCGCCGCCTCGGTCCTCTACCTCGGCGCCCTCGGCGACCGTTACGGGCGCAAGAAGATGCTGCTGCTGGGGATGGGGCTCTCGATCCCAGCCTCGCTGCTGGCCGGCCTGGCGCCCTCGATCGAGGTCCTCTTCGCCGCCCGCCTGCTCGGCGGCGTCGCCGCCGGCATGGCCTTCCCGACCACCCTGGCGCTGATCACGGCGCTCTGGGCGGGCCCGGCGAGGACCAAATCGATCGCCCTGTGGTCGGCGCTCGGCGGCGCCATCGCCGCGCTCGGCCCGGTCATCTCCGGCGCCCTGCTGGAGCAGTTCGACTGGGGCTCGGTCTTCCTCGTCACCCTCCCGCTCGCCGCGCTCGCCCTGTTCTTGGCCTGGCGCTTTGTCCCCGCCCACGTCAACGAGACGACCGAGCCGGTCGACAACCCGGGCGGCGTGCTCTCGATC
Source organism: Solirubrobacterales bacterium (assembly GCA_036376895.1). Taxonomy (GTDB): domain Bacteria; phylum Actinomycetota; class Thermoleophilia; order Solirubrobacterales; family 70-9; genus VAYN01. The sequence goes on along the minus strand of DASUZL010000006.1, from coordinate 59,492 downwards.
GTGATGGTGGCGACGCTGGTGATGGGCATCAGCCTGGCGCCGGCGCCAGGCAAACTCGGCCTCGCGATCGGCCTGATCGTCGTCGCGCTGGCGACCGCCGGGGCGTTTGTCCTGCGCCAGCGGCGGGCGCCGGAGCCGCTGTACGACCTCGCGGTCGCCAAGCGGCGGATCTTCTGGGTCGCGGCCTGCGCCGGGATCATCGTCTTCGGCTCGCTGATGGCGGCGATGTTCGTCGGCCAGCAGTTCCTCCAGAACGTGCTCGGGTACTCGACCCTCGGCTCCGGGGCGGCGATCCTGCCGGCCGCCGTCCTGATGGTGATCGTGGCCCCGCGCTCGGCGAAGCTGGTCGAGACCCACGGCGCCCGCTTCACGCTCCTGATCGGGTACGTCTTCTGCCTGCTCGGCTTCCTCACGATGCTGATCCTGTGGGATGAAGGCATCCCCTACTGGCAGGTCGCGCTCGGCTACGGCCTGGTCGGGATCGGGGTCGGCTTCGCCGGCACCCCCGCCTCGCACTCGCTGACCGGCTCGGTCCCGGTCACCCGCGCCGGGATGGCCTCGGGCACCGCAGATCTCCAGCGCGACCTCGGCGGGGCGATCATGCAGTCGATCCTCGGCGCCCTGTTGACCGCCGGCTACGCCGCCGCCACCAGCGCCGCGATCGCCAGCTCGCCACAGCAGGCACGGGTCACCGAAAACGTCGAAAACGAGCTGACCAAGTCGTTCTCCAGCGCCGCCGACACCGCCACCCGGTACCCGCAGTACACGGAACAGATCGTCGCCGCGGCCCGCGAGTCCTTCCTCGAGGGCGGCGACTGGGCCTACACCGCCGGCATCGTCGCCGTCCTGCTCGGCGCCACCCTCGTCTTCTTCTGCTTCCCCAAGGGGGACGAGGAGAAGCGCCTGCTGGAACGCTACGGGGCCGAAGACGCGGCGTAGCCGACTTTCAGTCCCCCAGGGGGGACCAAATGTCGGTCACGCGATAATCAACCGATGGCGTACCGCCTGCTCAAGGCGACCGAGGCGTTCTGGCGGCCGTCGAACCAGATGTCGGTGCAGAACACCGACCTCGCCAAGCAGCTCGAGGCGACCACCATGGGCGCGCGGCTGTGGCGGCTGGCCCCGGGACAGGCTTCGACCAGGCACCGCCACCGGGAGACGGAGGAGCTCTACGTACTGCTCGAGGGCGAGGGGCGGGTGCGGGTCGACGACGAGCTGTTGACCCTGCTGCCGCTGGACTCGCTCCTGGTCGAGCCGCGCTCGCTGCGCCAGGTCTTCAACGACACCGAGTCCGATGCGCTCTGGCTCGTCGTCGGGGCGCCGCAGGAAGCGGCGAACACGCTGGAGATGAGTGAGGAGCAGCTCCGCGACCTGTACCCCGACGGCCCGAAAGCGCTGCCGCCGGAGCTGGAGGAGCGGTAGGGATCGCGACCGAGGCGCCCGCACAGCCGCAGCCCTCCGGTGTCGCCTACGCGAGCGGCGCCGGGCGCTGGCTGCTTGCGGTCGCGGTGCTCGGCTCGGGCATGGCCTTCCTCGACGGCACCGTCGTCAACGTCGCCCTGCCGGACATCGGCCGCGATTTCGACGCCAGCACCAGCGCCCTGCAGTGGATCCTCAACGGCTACCTGCTGACCCTCGCTTCGCTGATCCTGCTCGGCGGCTCGCTCGGCGACCGCTACGGGCGGCGGCGCATCTTCGTGCTTGGCATCGGACTCTTCACCTTCGCCTCGCTGCTTTGCGCCGCGGCCCCCAACGTCGAGATGCTGATCGCCGCCCGGCTGCTGCAGGGGATCGGCGGCGCGCTCCTGACTCCGGGCAGCCTGGCGATCATCGAGGCCAGCTTCCGGCCGACCGACCGCGCCCGCGCGATCGGGGCCTGGTCGGGCCTCGGCGGCGTCGCCACGGCGATCGGGCCGCTGCTCGGCGGCTATTTGATCGGCGCCATCTCCTGGCGGGCGATCTTCATCATCAACCTGCCGCTCGGCATCTTCGTCGCCTGGGCCGCCCGCAATCACGTACCGGAGTCGCGCGACCCCGACGCCAGCGGCCGCATCGACCTCTGGGGCGCGTCACTGGCGGCGATCGGCCTCGCCGGCACCACCTACGCGCTGATCGAGGCCCCCGGCCAGGGCGCCTCGGCGGCGGTCGTGCTCAGCGCCGTCCTCGGCATCGCCGCCCTCATCGCCTTCTTCTTCCGGGAGGCGCGGACCCGCAACCCGATGCTGCCGCTGGAGATCTTCCGCTCGCACCAGTTCAGCGCCGCCAACGCGGTCACCTTCGTCGTCTACGCGTCGCTCGGCGGCTTCTTCTTCCTGCTCGTCGCCTTCCTCCAGATCTCGCTCGGCTACACCCCGATCGAGGCCGGCTCGGCCTCGCTGCCGGTGACCTTCCTGATGCTGCTCTTCTCCGCCCGGGCAGGGATGCTGGCGCAGCGGATAGGGCCGCGGATCCCGCTCACGGTCGGGCCGCTGGTGATCGCCCTCGGCCTGCTCTGGATCAGCCAGGTCGAACCCGGCGACTCCTACGTCTCGGCGATCCTGCCACCGATAATCGTCTTCGGCCTCGGCCTCACCCTGGTCGTCGCGCCGGTCACCGCGACCGTCCTGGCCGCCGCCGACAGCCGTCACTCCGGGATCGCCTCCGGGGTCAACAACGCCGTCGCCCGCGTCGCAAGCCTGCTCGCGGTCGCAGTTTTGCCGGTGATCGCCGGCCTCACCGGCGACGCCTTCTACAACCCGGAAAAGATGACCGACGGCTTCCAGATGGCAATGATGGCCTGCGCCGCCCTCGCGGCCGCCGGTGGCGTGCTCGCCTGGCTGACGATCGAACCCAATGTCCTCCACACCGAACCCGAGCCCGGCGGCGACACCCCCGAGCGCCTCGCCGAGGACTACAGCTGCGGCGTCAACGGCCCACCCCTGCGCCCCGCCCGCGAGGCCGAGTGCGACTTCGCACCGGCCAAGGCCCCGAGCTGAGCTAGGCCTCCGTGAAGTACTCGGGGTGCTGCTCGCGGATCGTCGGCACCTCACGCAGGACCATTCGCAGGTGGTGGCGCAGGGTCTGCTCGGCCGCGTCGGGGTCGTGGGCGGCGACAGCCTCGACAACCGCCCGGTGCTCGGCGACCATCTCCGGGATGTAGTCGGGCATCGTCAGGCTGATCCGGCGCAAGCGGTTGAGGTGGGACTTCGCCCGCTCGTTCGCCGCCCAGACGCCGCGGTGCCCGCTGAGGTCGCAGAGGGCGCGGTGGAAGGCGTCGTCGAGCAGGTACCAGGCGTCCATGTCGCCGTCGTCGCGGGCCCGCTCCTGGGCGCCCAGGTTCTCCTCCAGCGCCGCCACGTCGGCGTCGCCGGCCCGTTCGGCCGCCGGCCGGATCGCCGCGCACTCGAGCGCCTCGCGGATGAACTGGGCGTCGGTCACCGCCTCGGTGCTGATCGGCGAGACGAAGGTGCCGAGCTGGGGCACCACCTCGACCAGTTGCTCCTCGCGCAGCCGGCCAAGCGCCTCGCGGATCGGCGTGCGGCTGACCCCGAGGCGCTCGGCCAGCTCGTTCTCGGACAGTTTCGCCCCCGGCTCCAGCTCGGCGCTGACGATCTCGCTGCGCAGCGCCGCGTAGACGAAGAGGCGCGCCGGCCCGCTCCGTGCGGCGCCCGCGCTCACGCCATCGAGCGGGCGATCACGAGGCGCTGGATCTCGTTCGTGCCCTCGTAGATCTGGGTGATCTTGGCGTCGCGCATCATCCGCTCCAGCGGGTACTCCTTGACGTAGCCGTAGCCGCCGAGGATCTGCAGCGCCTCGACCGTCACCTTCATCGCGTTGTCGGAGGCGAACAGCTTTGCCATCGAGGAGTACTTGCCGAGTTGGGGGTCGTTGCGGTCGGCCAGCGCGCAGGCTTTGTAGAGGAGCTCGCGGGCGGCGGCGGTGCCGGTCTCCATGTCGGCCAGCTTGAACTGGGTGTTCTGGAACTCGATGATCGGCTGCTTGAAGGCGACCCGATCTTTGGCGTAGTCGCGGGCGTAGTCGATTGCCCCCTGGGCGATGCCGACCGCCTGGGCGCCGGCGCCGAGCCGGGTCCGCTCCAACGTGCCCAGGGCAACCCGCATCCCGCGCCCGACCTCGCCGATCACGTTCTCCTGCGGCACCCGCACGCCGTCGAAGCTGGGCGAGCCGGTGGGCGAGCCGTGGATCCCGAGCTTGTGCTCGAGCTTGCCGACCGAGAAGCCGGGCCGATCGGCCTCGACGACAAAGGCGGTGATCCGCCGCTGCTCGCGGTCGGTGACGGCGAAGACGACGTAGTAGTCGGCGATGCCGGCGTTGGAGATCCAGTTCTTCGCCCCGTCGATCACCCATTCGTCGCCGTCGAGCACGGCGCTGGTCCGCATCGAGCCAGGGTCGGAGCCCGCTTCGGGCTCAGAGAGCGCGAAGGCCGGCGACCACTCGCCGGAGGCGCAGCGCGGCAGGATCCGCTGTTTCAGCTCGTCGGATCCGAACAGCGCGATCGGCAGCGAGCCCAGCTCCTGCACCATCAGGATCAGGGCAGAGGAGGCGCAGGCCTTGGCGATCTCCTCCACCGCCATCTGCTGCATCAGCGTGCCGGTGCCGGTGCCGCCGTACTGCTCGGAGAAGGGCAGCGCGAGGATGTCGTGCTCGCCGAACAGCTCACGGATATCGCGCGGGTACTCGCCGGTCTCGTCGATCTCCGCCGCCCGTGGCCAGACCCGCTCGCGGACGATCTGGCGGATCGTTTCGCGGAAGTCGAGCAGGTCCTGGGGGATCGCGTAGACGCTCTCGTCGACACTCGTCGTCATTCGTTCTCCTCGTTCTCGTGGGCGCCGGCGCTAGAAGACCGGCGACTCGGTGTAGGTGCCGAAGACCTCCTGCATCGCCGCGATCATCTCGCCCTCGGTCGCCTGCACGCGGGCGGCCTCGATGATCGGCGGCATCAGGTTGCCCTCGCCGGCGGCGGCCTGTTTCAGGTCCGCCAGCGCCCGCTCGACCGCGGCAGAGTCGCGCGCGGCTTTGGTCGCCGCCAGGCGGTCGACCTGCTTGCGCTCCAGCGCCGGGTCGATCTTCAGGATCGGCGTCGGCTCTTCGTTCTCGTTGGTGAAGTCGTTGACGCCGACGACGATGCGGCGGCGCTCGTTCAGCTCCTGCTGGTAGGTGAAGGAGGCGTCGGCGATCTCGCGCTGGGGGAAGTTGCGGCGGATCGCCTCGACCATCCCGCCCAGCTCGTCGATCCGGGCGAAGTACTCATAGGCCGAGCGCTCCATGTCGTCGGTCAGCTTCTCCACGAACCAGGAGCCGCCGAGCGGGTCGGCGGTGCTCGCGACCCCGGTCTCGGTGGCGAGGATCTGCTGCGTGCGCAGGGCCACCTGGACGGCCTCCTCGGTCGGCAGCGCCAGCGCCTCGTCGTAGGAGTTGGTGTGCAGCGACTGGGTGCCGCCGAGCACCGCGGCCAGCGCCTCGGTCGCGGTGCGGACGATGTTGTTGAGCGGCTGCTGGGCGGTCAGGGAGACGCCGGCGGTCTGCGTGTGGAAGCGCAGCCGCATCGACTCCTCCTTCTTGGCGCCGTAGGTGTCGCGCAGCTCGCGGGCCCAGATCCGGCGCGCCGCCCGGTACTTGGCGATCTCCTCGAAGAAGTCGATGTGGGAGTTGAAGAAGAAGGAGAGCCGCGGCGCGAAATCGTCGACGTCGAGACCGCGCTCGATCGCCCGCTCGACGTAGGTGAAGCCGTCCTTGAGCGTGAAGGCGAGCTCCTGCTGCGCGGTCGATCCGGCCTCGCGGATGTGGTACCCGGAGATCGAGACCGGGTGCCAGCGCGGCATGTTCTCGGTGCACCACTCGATCATGTCGGTGACCAGGCGCAGCGCCGGGTCGATCGGGAAGCACCACTCCTTCTGGGCGATGTACTCCTTGAGGATGTCGGTCTGGATCGTGCCGCCGAGCTTCTCCGCCGGCACTCCCTGGCTCTCCCCGACCAGTACGTAAAAGGCGAGCAGGATCGCCGCCGGCGCGTTGATCGTCATCGAGGTGGTGACGCCGCCGAGCGGGATCCCGGCGAACAGCCCCTCCATGTCGGCGAGGGTGTCGACCGCGACCCCCTCGCGCCCGACCTCGCCGAGGCTGCGTGCGTGGTCGGAGTCGTAGCCCATCAGGGTCGGCATGTCGAAGGCGGTCGAGAGCCCGGTCTGGCCGTGGTCGAGCAGGTAGTGGAAGCGCTCGTTGGTCTCCTCGACGGTGCCGAAGCCGGCGAACTGACGCATCGTCCACAGCCGCCCCCGGTACATCGAGGGGTAGGGACCGCGGGTGAAGGGATAGGAGCCGGGGTAGCCGACTCGCTCGCCGCCGTCAGCGTCGACGTCCTCCTCGGTGTAGAGCGGCTCGATCGGCTTGCCGGAGATGGACGTGAACTCGGCGTCGCGCTCGGGCGTCGCCTCGTAGCGCTCTTTCCACTCCGCTGCCTCGGAGGCTCGCTTGTCGTCCGAGACGTGGCTCACAGCGCTGGATTCTACGTGCCGCTGGCCAGGCGGCCAGCCGGCTTCAGCCGCCGGGCTGAAGCAGCCGGGCGAAGGCTTGCCTGGCCGCGCGGCGCATCCCGTTCTCCTCGCGGCGGCGTTCGAGCGCCGCGGCGCGGTCCGAGACGCGGCTGACCAGCCGCATCCGGGTCGCCTCGATCGTCGGTCCCGGCGTGCTCGGCGGCACCACCGTCTGCGCGTAGGAGAGGCAGGCGAGTACGCCCTGGGCGATCAACTGGGCGCGGTAGTCGGCGCCCTCGGGAGTGGGATGCAGGCCGTCGGACTGCAGCAGGCTGGGGTCGGCGGCGATCGCCCCGGCCCAGTCGGGCACCTGGGTTCCGGGGCGGGAGGCGGCGAACTCGATCACCGTCTGGTTCTTGCCGCTGTTGTCGGTGCCTTCGACCGTGTAGCCGTGGATCGTGGGCACGACCAGGCAGCGGTTGCCGACCGTCGCCTCCACTTTCTGCAGATTTTCCGCCAGGATCTGGGGATAGTTGGGGTTGTCGTTGGTCCCCGCGTCGAAGACGATCACCGTTTGGGACGGGTCATAGCTTTCCTCGAAGAGATCGAAGATTTCGTAGCTGTTGGAGCCGCCGACCGCGTTGATCGTGACCGGCACCCCTCGCAGGTACCGCTCCAGGTAGGGCGCAGTCAGTTCCTCGAGGCTGTCGCCGACGACGAGCACGTTCGGCGGGCTGGCGGCCGGGGCCGCGGGGGCGAGGAGCGCGGCACTCGCCAGCGCCGTCGCGACGGCCGTGCAGAGCTTGCCCCAACTTCTCGCCATCGCCGGACTTTCTACAGCACCCGGCCGCTGCTCCTGCTCGGAGCCGCCCTGGCGGTGCTGGCGCTGGGCGCGAGCGGGTGCGGCGGCGAGGGCCAACCGGCCGGGGACGCGAGTGCCCTCGCCGGGCCGACCGCAGATGCCGGAGCGGCGACGCGCAGCGCACCCTCCCCCGCCGCCCGCTGCGCCACCCAGCTGCGCGGCTTCCTCGCCTCGATGGACCGCTTGCGGGAACGGCTGGTGGTCGGCGTCAGCTACCGCCAGTACATCGGCGAACTGAAAGCGGTCCGGGTGCCGTACGACAAGCTCCCGGTCGGCCGCCTGGCGGCGGAGTGCCTGACGGCTGCCGCCGCCCCGGCCGAGCGCTCCCTCAACAAGTACCTGGAAGCGGCGAACGTGTGGGGCGAGTGCGTCGAGGTTCCCGGCTGCCGGTCGTCCTCGATCGAACCCGAGCTGCAGCGCAAGTGGCGCCAGGGCGCGGACCTGCTCTCCAGCGCCGAAGACGCCGCCCGGCCGCCGGGCGCGCCGACCCGTGCGGTACCGGCACCGGAGCCCGAGCTCGCCCCGGACGGAGTGCCGCGGCAATAGCAAGGGCCGCCCGAAGGCGGCCCTTGCGCTGGTGCTGGGAAACGAGCTGGGGAACAGCGGCCGGGTGGGACAAAGCCCGGTCTCCCTTCACCCGCCGGTGCCCGGGGTGGATTCCGCCGGGCGCCCAAACCAGTGCGGCGCCTAGCGGCCCTGCACCTCCAGAGTCCCTCCAAGCATGTGACTCAAAATTAGGACCACCTCCTTTCTCTGGTCCAACGATTGAAGCAAACCGCGCCGTCGGTCTCTACTCGTAGGTCTCGACCTCGAAGGAAGAGGACCTATATCACGTTTATACGTATAACCGTATAATCACCTAATCATGCTCTTCGCCACCCCAAAGCCAAGCCGAAAGCTGAAGTCGCAACTGAGCGAGCTCGACGAGCTGCGCCAGCGCCTGCACCAGGATGTCGGCGCCCCGAAGCCGTGGATGGGCGGGCTGCGCCGCTCCGTGCAAGCAAGCTCGGTCGCCGGCTCAACCGCGATCGAGGGCTTCACGGTCTCCCAGCAGACCGCCGAAGCGCTGGTCGCCGCTGCCGACGCCGGCGCCTCCGAAGACGAGAACCGCCAGGCCGTCGCCGCCTACGCGCGGGCGATGGAGCACGTCGGCGCGATGGCCGCGGATCCCCGCTTCCGCTGGCAGGAGCGGGTCGTGCTCGACCTCCACTTCGACGCCTGCCACTTCCAGCGCGACCAGGGCCCGGGCAACTGGCGCCAGGGCCCGATCGGCGTCACCGGCAAAGACGGCTCGCTCGAGTACCGGGCGCCAGAGGCGAAGCAGGTCCCGAAGCTGATGGCGGAGGCGGTGCGCTGGCTGGCGAAAGGAGACCTCGACGCGCACGTCGTCATCCGCGCCGCGATGGCCCACCTCCACGTCACCTCGGTCCACCCCTTCAGCGACGGCAACGGCCGCGTGTCCCGCATCGTGCAATCGCTCGTACTCGCCCTCGACGGCCTGGTCTCACCGGAGTTCGCCTCGATCGAGGAGTACCTCGGCACCCACACCCCCGCCTACTACGAGGCCCTGCGCGACACCCAGGGAGGCAGCTACCAGCCCGACCGCGACACCACCGGCTGGATCGAGTTCTGCCTCGAAGCTCACCTCGCCCAGGCCCGCCAGCGCCTGCGCCAGATCGATGCCGCCGCCGCCCGCTGGGGCGTCCTCGAAGAGCTGACCGAGAGCCGCAACTGGCCCGACCGCCTGATCATCGCCCTCGAGCAGAGCCTCCGCGGCGACACCGACCGCGCTCGCTACGCCGCCGGGGCCGAAGTCTCCACGGCAACCGCCAGCACCGACCTCAAACGCCTGCTCGACGCCAGCCTCCTCACCCAACTGGGCCGCGGCCGCACGACCCACTACCGCGCCAGCGAGGAACTGCTGGGGCGGGTCGCTAGCTAAGGCCAGCCGCAGTGCCAAGGTTGTCCCGTCTCGGGCCAGATTCGGGTGTCAACCTGGAGGCATGCTCCGCAGGCGATCCATTCAGGTCTCCCGTCTCCTCCTCTCGCTCGCCCTCCTTGCCCTTGTTGCTCCCGGGCCCGGCGCCGCCTGGCCCGGCCCGAATGGCCCGGTCGTCTACGTCGGCCTCGACCCGACGCCGGACCCGATCCACTCAGTCGCCGATTACCTCGCCACCGGCCTGCGCAGCTTCGACCCCGGGGTCACCGGGCCGCCCACGCAGCTGACCGCCGACCCCACCGACCGCGACCCGAAAGTCTCCGCCGACGGCCGCCGCATCGTCTTCTCCCGCACGATCCGCTCGGCCCCCGGGGAATCGATCTCGGCGATCTTCACGATGAACATCGATGGCACCGGGCTGACCCAGGTGACCGACGGTGGTCCCGCCGGCGCCAGCGACATCGAGCCGACCTTCTACCCCTCGGGGAGGAGCATCGTCTTCGTCCGGGTCGGCGGCTCCGGCGATCCCGACGGGCGCGGGCGCCTCTACTCGGTCGGCCTCGACGGCACCGGCCTGCGGCCACTCACCTCGGGCTACGCCGAAGTGCGGACCCCGGCGGTCTCGCCGAGCGGCCGCCAGATCGTCTTCGAGTGCCGCCACTTCCGCCACGGCCTCGAGTTCAGCTGGGAGCACATCTGCTCGATCCGGCCCGACGGCTCACACCGCCGCGACCTCACGCCCCGCTTCAAGGACGGCCAGCCCGCGATCGACCCCGACTTCAGCCCCGACGGCCGGCTGATCGCCTTCTCGGTCGGGCCCGGGATCGCGGCCGACGTGTTCACCGTCCGCGCCAACGGCGCCCACCTCGGCGCCCTCACCAACCGGGGCCCGCGCGGCGGCCGCGTCTTCCCCCGCGAGCGCGGCTACGACAACCCGGCCTTCGCCCCGTCCGGCGGCTCACTCATCGCGGTCGCCCGCTCCGGCGTCAGGCCGCGCTTCGTCCGCATCTCCCTCACCGACCCGAAGCACCCGCAGGCAATGACCGGCCTGCTCGGCCGCTCGCCGGTGTGGGCACCTGCCGCGCGCTAGCTACTTGTAAATCGCGATCGGGAGGATCACCGCGCCGCGCTCCGGGATGATCGTTTGTTCCCCCAGGGCTTCGAGGATTTTCCTCCGGTTCCTGGCGATCTCGTCATCGCGTTCCGACGCCTCCTCTCCCCGAATTTCTCCGGCGCAATCGGGCGCGGTGCGGCAGAGCAATTCCCCGGGAGCTCCCTTCAGAGCAGGCCCCCAAGTCTCCTTCGTCGCCGAATCGACGTAGGCGACCTTACGCAAGTCCTGCTCCGGCTCCGGGAAGCGCCGGACGAGCTTGCCGAAGACCTTGAACTCGCCGCCGCCGTATTTCAGCAAGCTGCGCTCCGAGCTCAGCAGCGGAGCCGTCACCGGCAGCAGGAAGACGAATTCCGACTCCGGGTCTTGCGAATCGCCACTGGCGACACCCCCGGTAGAGGGGGCGGGCTGCTGCAGTGAGAAGACGGCCCTCGCGGTCGGTCCGACCTTCTCGAAGAAGTTTTTTGCCGCTTCACGGTCATCGTGCGAGCCGGGGAAGATTGCGGCGAGAGTGCCAGCGTGCAGTACCGCGAAGTAGGCGTTGAGGTAGATCGGCGACTGCAGGGCGTCGGTGGTGAAGTCGACGAACTGGCCCTCCCTCAGGCCTTTGACGTCCCTTTCGAAATGCTCCGAGTCGATTTCCTTCACCACATCGGGGACATCCATCAACCGCGTCTGCAGCGCGAAGAAACTGCTCGCCGCCGTCGGTTTCAGAATTCGTTCGGCAGCCAACTCGGTGGCCTGAGTGGCGCCGATCTCCCCTTTACCTTCGAGTGCAACCTTCGCGTTCAAGCTCTGGGTCAGTTTGCGACTGAGCTTTTCGCTTTCGACCTCGCCCCCTTCGACCTGGGACAGATAGGTCGCGACCCGCGCCGTGTCCAGGTAGAGGAACTCAGCCGGCCCACCCTCCGGGAAGACCGGCTGGAAGGCGCTGGTGCCTTCCGACCCCGACTCGATGACGTACACGCCGAGCAGCACCACGAAGGCGAAACCAAGCGCCCCGATCGCCGCTTTCCACCAAGTTGACATCGATTCGCCAACTTCTCACAGGATTGGCGCTGGATCAACTTTCTCTAAGTAATCCGGAGAGGTTCTTCGGGCAGGTTGGTGGAGTGCGGAGCGGCCGGTCTTCGTTCGGACGACCGGCCGCTCCCCGGCGCCCTATGCCGGCTTGCTTATCGAAATCGCCGGAACCACCTTCTTGGTCGCAACAGCGTTCATTTCTTAACCCCTTCCCCTGCCCTCTCGGTCATTTTAAGAGGATCCGGACCGTCGCCCGGATCCTCTCAGGGTCATTCCAGTTCGACGGCAAGCGCTCGATCATCGATATCAACCGTGGTGCGAGTCATGCGCGTCATCGGACCCTGCAGACCTGTCGGTCGAGGGCGCGGAGAACGAGTCGCTCGACTGATCCTGTGATCTTCGGTTTGTAGACCGGAAGACTGCGGCTCCGGGACCCCTTGCCGGCCCCTACCGCACCGCGTGTGCTCGTTTTCGAGCGCAGCGGCCGTTCTTCTTCCTGACGGGCTTCTTCTTGCCCTTACCGCAGCGCTTCGCCGGGGGCGCCCCCTTCAATGCCGCCGGCAGCAAACCACTCGTCACAGAGGGAGGCATATAGCCACTGGACTGGATGCTGTCGTCATTCGGTCGTGATGGTTGCGGCGAGCCCTCGGCCGCCGACCCCGGGACGCCTGGTTCCGGCTCTTCCGGCTCTTCCGGCTCTTCCGGCTCTTCCGGCTGTTCCGGTTCCTCCGGCGGCGGGTCCAGGGGCGGGGCTAACGGACACGAATGCCACTGCATGAATCCGGACGATTCATCCATCCAAATCAACTGGTCTATCGAGATGTGGTCCACGGTGGGCTCCGCCTGAAGGACTCGCGCCGACTCGGGCGGGTATTCGGCCGAGTATCCCTTGATCGCGGACGTGTAGACGAAGCCGAGATTCCCCCCATATCGCTCGACCTGATCACGCGCGACAACCCCCGGATCTTCGACCCAATCCTGCAACAGAACGATGTAGTGACCCAGATCTCCGTCTTCGAAAGTGCACTCATCGGGGAGGTCACCAGGCGAGGGTTGCACGCGAAGGCCACTTCCCGTACCTCCCGCCATAGCGTTAGGCGACACCGTCAGAGTGCCAACCAGCACACACAGCACGATCGATAACGACCTCAAGGCTCGCATCGCAGCGACTGTATATAGAAGATGGGGTGTAATCAAGGTACATAGGCGTATCCCAAGAGTGTGTAAAGCGTTCTGGTGGTCGTAACCGGGATACGACCCGAGAAGCGAACTAGCCGACCTCGGCAGCCGCCAGGTCTTCCCGAGCCAGAGCGAGGAGCTGATTCGCAAGGTCCGCCTGGCCCGACATCAGCCAGTCATGACGCGACCGTGGGAAATGGCCGCATGAACGACGCTGCCCCGCACGCCGCCCCATTCCTCTGCATAGGCCTGACCGACGACCACCACGTCGACCGGAATCCGAAGGTCTCGCAGCTCGCGCATCAGCCGCACAGACTCGCCAGCCTCGTCCTGAACATCCGGCTCAACGACCAAGAAGTCCACATCGCTGCCCAAATCGGCCTCTCCCCGCGCATATGAGCCAAACAGAATCACTCGCGAGTTAGGCGCTGCCGTGGCAAGCCGCGCACCTGCCTCGGCTATCAGGCTGTCATCGACCACCGGCCTCATAGGCGCGCCCGACAGGATTCGAACCTGTGACCTTCGGTTTCGTAGGCTGGGAGTTGGGGGCGGGCTAGAGCGACCCGCAGCGGTTCTGTGACCAGAATGCAACCAGACCGCCGAACAACTCAAGCGGAATCACTTGGTAGCCCCCGACCTTCGAGCGCATGCGTAGATCCGGCGAGTTGCTCAATCACCTCGCGCCGTTCTCCCTCGCCCGGGACCGCATATGGAGTCACCACGTTCCGGGCCGCCCTCGCCGCCTCCAGAAGCTCCTCCGCAACGGCTAGGTCGCCATCGGTGCACGGCTGGCCGGCCCGCACCATCAGCGAGGTCCGATGCAAGCTGCTGTAAAAGGAATCCACCTTCGCCCACTCCCATGCCTCCACACCTACGGCGAAGTCAGCTCGGAACTGCCGCCACGTCGAGATCGGTGAATCGAGGTCAAGACGATCAGGCCACGCCTTGTACTTGAGGACGATTTCGAGCATGGCCTCGGTGATGTAGAGGTCACCTTGGACAACCCGTGCAGCAACCATGCGACGGAGCCGCCGGCTGCGCCGTGCATCCCAGGCCTGCACCCCGCCGGTGGATGCAGCCCCGATCACGGCACCAAGCACAATCAGGACAACCTCCATCTTGCAGATTCTCCGCCGCAATCCGGACGCTAAGTCGTCCGACCCCAGCAACTCTGGGCTCGGTCACCTTGGCAGAGCTATCCGGACCAGCGCCTCTAAGGCGTGAATCCGTCATCAGCGTTCGAAACGATCATGCGATGGCACCCGATCAGGAAACCGTCGTACTTCTAGGCGCAGGGGCGTCGCAGGAGGCCAGAGTCCCGACCACGTTTGAAATGACCGAGAAGCTGGTGAAGCGTGTGAGTGACTCCGCAATGATGCTGGGACCCGGCCCATCAGCACTGCATTTCGTTTGCGCCTCCCTAATGGCCCACGACGCTGCAACGGAAGGACAGAGTCCATTTTCGGGCCTTGATGTCGAGCGCGTTTTCACCGCCGTGGAACTACTCTCAGAACGCAGCAAGCTGGAGGTCACCCCATTCGTCGCGTCTTGGCATCCGGCCGTGGATGCTTGGGACACCCAGTCACGTGCGACCCCGGCCTTCTTCGACGACAACCTTCAACGGGCCATCGTTGGCTCTCCCAGCTTCGGGAATGCCAGCCAACTGATCACGGACCTAATAGACGCGCGAACCGGATCGGCAGCCGATGGTTCGACTTATCGAGAACTAGCGGTCACGATGCTCGCGCAACTCAGGCAACTAGTCGCCACGACCCCCAAGGATGTCGGCTATTTGACGCCGCTTACGGAGCGCGGTCGAGACCAAGGGCTCACGATTGCCACGCTCAACTACGACCTGAGCATCGAGCAGTCGGCTGAGGCAGTGGGTTGCCCATGCACTACGGGCGTTGAAAGCTGGCTTCGGTCAGGACGGTGGGAGTGGCCGACAGAGGGGATTCGTCTTCTTAAGCTTCATGGTTCCATCGATTGGGTCTGGGCAGACACTCAAGACAGGCTCGGGCATATGCCACAGCGCGCGATCTTCTTGGAGCACGAACTCGACGACATCGATCGACATCAGCCGGCCCTTGTCTTCGGACAGCGGGGGAAGCTGCGCGCCGAGGGTCCCTTCTTGAGTCTCCTTGGAGAGTTCGAAACCCTGATCAGCAGAGCATCCCGCCTCGTCATCATTGGGTATTCATTCCGTGACGAGCACGTGAACGAGATCGTTCAGCGTTGGACCGCAGAGGACGCAGCAAGAACCATCACGGTCGTCGATCCGCAATGGCCGGAAGACTTCTACGGTAGTGCCCGGAATGGGTTCCGGGCAACGATGAGCCGCCACCTCATTCCACCGGAACGCGGGGAACAGTTTCCTCCGCGCCTTGAAATCCTCAGGGACGTTTGCTCAGCGGCTTTACCTACCGTGCTAGACCAATGACCGAGGTTGCCCGCGCATTGATCCTCCCGGATCTTTTCGCACCAAGCCCAGAGAGCCTCCTTTCCCTTCTTCTTGTCTGGGACGAAATTGAGTTAGAAAGGTGTCGCATCGCTCCCGGTTCACCATTGGACTACGGAGAGTTCCGCGAAGAACTAAGGGAGGCCGGTGTTGTCCAAGAGTTCCCACCACCATTCGAGCTCGAGCCGAGGGTCGATCCCACGCTATCGATCGATGAAAGCGATGCACAGATCGAGGAACTAGCGCGATCTAATGGCTTAGTGCTGGCTTCCGGCATCCTCCGGAGCGTTCGAGACGCTCAGTCGCGAGCGACCCGCCAAGGCTTCGCGGCCTTATCTACTACGCAGCTAGCCGACCTCGCGTCTTCGCTACCGCCTGCGGACGAAGTCGCCGCAGTCAGCGAGGCGACCATGATCCAGGCCACCATAAACGGCATGCGCCTCAATTCATCAACGGACCTAAAAGCGGTGCTCCGCTTTCGAGACAAGAATCGCGATCTCATGGGTCGATTCCGGGGCGCACTGGTTGATCTTTCGAAAGCCATTGACGCAGACACCCCAACGAGGGGTGCCGAGCAGGGCTATGCCCTTATGAGAAATCGGATTACCCCGCTTCTTGGCGACATGGCTTCGGCCCTTGATCGAGGGCGTCTGAGCTACTTTGTCAGCACGCTGTTCGGAGCAACGAGTCTCGCGCTCGCACCAATTGACCCCGCAATGAATGCTGCGGCTGGCGGCGCTTTGATGACTCGTTCGCTGAAGTACGCCTTTGATCGGGACAGGATCGTGCGGGAGCACCCCTACGGATTGCTGTATCGCATGCACCAGGAGCTAGCTAGACCGCGCGGCGCAGAGCCCCCCAGGCCAATCTCCGATCCAGAGGAGGCCCTGGTCTCGATCTGCACTGACCTGATGCGCGACCTCCATCTTGGTCTGCGGGACATGGACTAGCTTCCCCCGAACCAGTCCCTAGCCCGAAACCTCGGAATCAATCGCTCCCCGCATGACCTCGAAGCCCCCTCCCACCGCGTGCGTGTACCGCGACAGCATCGTCTCCACGCGATGGCCGGCCACCTCGGCTAGATCGGCGTCGTTCACACCGATGGCGCGTAAATGGGTGACGTAGGAGTGGCGACACTCATGGGGGCGAATGTCTAGGCCGGAGGCTTCCTGGGTCGGTCGCCAGATGTCGCGGTAGAAGTTGCGCTCGCGCCAGATCCGGCCGTTTGGGGTCATGAAGAGGAGATCGCAGTCGGGGCCGTTGAGGTTGATCTGGGCTTCGATCATCCACGCGAGGGTGGCCGGGACTGGGACTACGCGGCCGGCGTCGGGCTCGCCGTGGTCGGTCTTGGTGCCGTCGAGGATCACGCCCTCGTGGGCGGTTCGCCTGACCTGGAGGGTCTCGCCGTCGAAGTCCTCGCGCTTCAGCGGTAACACCTCCCCCAGCCTCATGCCGGTGTCGGTGAAGACACGGACGAAGGTCTCGTAGCGACCGGCTGCCTTGGCGAAGGTGTGCATCTGCTCGAAGGTGAAGATGCGGATCGGGCGGGGCTTCTTCTTCGCTCGTGGGTCATTGGCTCGAATGCGGACACCCTTGAACGGGTTGAGGTCGCAGACTTCGTCGGTGATCGCGTCCTCGGCCATCGCCGAAAGCGAGCGGAGGATGCCGACGGCTCCGGTGGTGGCTCGGCCTTGGACTCGCAGCATGTGGTCCACCAGGGCGAGGGCGTGGCGGCGGCGTAGCTCGTGCATCGGCCAGTCCTTCAAGGGGGTGCCCTCAACCGCCACGCTGGTGACGCGGCTGATCCGATGCTCGTTGGTGGCGTTGGTTCGCTCGGACCTGGGATGGCGCTCGGTCCAGGTGGCGAAGTACTCGCCGAGGGTGTCGGGGCGATCCGAGAGTCCGTAGGCCTCGTCAATCGCTTTCTGGGCTTCGCCCTTCCTCCTGAACGTTCCCTTGCCGCGGTTCCAGGACGGTTTCGCGACTCGGCGCTTGCCGTCGCGGCCCGTATAGCGCGCAAGCCACACGACCTCGCCCGAAGGGTTGCGGCGTTTAATCGGGGACTCGCGCCTCATGAGGACTCGTCCCGGTGGCGGGCAAGGAAGTCCTCGACATCGGCGGGATCGATCCGCCTGGCGGCGCCTAGCTTGTAGCTGGGTAGCTCGCCCCTTCTGATCCAGTTGCGAATCGTGCGGTCACTGACCGCGAGGTAGTCGGCCAGGGTTCGCTCAGTGAAGAAAGGCGGCTCCGCTGCTTTCCGCTCCATTCCACCGATATGCCAAGCGGGAAGTGGGCGGCCCGGGGAATTTCGCCGAGCCAACCCGGAACCACTCTTCGGCCGGGCGATCCCACAAGCCGAACGCGCGGCGAAGCCGCGCCAAAATCGGCCGTGGGGAGCCCGACCGAAGGTCAAACCGCCCTCTCGGTCGACAGCCTTCCGCTCAGACACGAAATGAAGACAACTGTCTGGGGTTCATAATGTGTCGGGCTGTTCTGGGGAGGTTAGAAGAGGCTTGGCTCGGGCTCCTTCTCGTTGTCAACTTCTGAGCCTCGGGCTTCTGCTGCTGGCCTTCTGAGATGCGTCTTGGTGGTCGACCTTCGTAGGGATAGAGGTGCCTTGTGGGCGAACTAGGAATCCCCCTTGACTCTTCTCCCCCCGGACCCACTCGATGCCCTCGGTGAAGTCGTCCAGGGGCATCTCCAGCGCCGTGGCGAGCTTCAGGAGCGTTTCCAGCCGCGGCACCCGCTTCCCGCCCTCCAGGTAGCCGATCTCGGTTCGGTGCAGTGCGCAGAGCGCCGCGAGCGCTTCTTGGCTGAGACCGGCGTCCCGCCGAGCCTTGAACAGGTTGCGGCCAAATCGCTCGGCGATTGCCGGGTTCCTTCGCCCGCTCCTATGCCCGGCCATCAGCGCTGGGCCAAGGCGTGAAAGAGGACAGCCGCCCGGGTCGGGAAAACGAGATCCCCGTTTCGATGGAGCAGACCCCCACCAGCCAGATCACGAACGGCCCGCTCAACCCGATCCCGCTCATCGAACTCGACCGAGGCCCGCGTCACTTCGCCAACAACCTCGTCGACCGTCAGCGACTGCGGATAGAGGGAGAGAACTTCATCGAGGACCCGCGCCTGGTCGCGGAGATCCTGGGCGGCGGTCGGGGCGCGTTCATCGTCGCTCGCGCCCTTAGGCTTGTCGTGCATGGGAGGTCACTCTCCTGTGCCATGCCCCCGGCTGTTAGCGCAGCGCGGGGGCGCTTTTTCTGGATCGGCCGAGCGTAGCAGGGTCCGTAGACCCCTATCTACGGATTTCCGTCTAGCCCTTGCGGAGGATCTGGGCGACGCGGGTGAAGTGGATTCCGGTCTCCTCGGCTATGTCTCGCGTTGAGAGGCCGGCAGCTCGTGCAGCTTCGAAGCTCTCGCGCCGCGCGTGGCGGAGCTTTTCGAGCTTGTCTTGGCCTCGCTCGAACTCGGACTGTGCCCGGCGAACCGATTTGCGCGCTTTGGCCTGGGCTTTGTCGTTCATTCCGCCAGACCCTATTGACTCCACGCGATGGCTTCGGGATGTGACCAAAATGAGACCTCGACGGGCCGGAACACGGCGGAAGCGGGCGGCGCGGCCCGGAACCGCGATTCCCTTCGAAGCCGAGGATTTGGCTCTGCGCCGGAACTTTGCTGGCGTAGGCCGGAACGAGGGGGAACGCGCCCGACAGGATTCGAACCTGTGACCTTCGGTTTCGTAGACCGACGCTCTATCCGGCTGAGCTACGGGCGCGGGATCGCGGATTCTAGGGGGTGGGGCGCTGGGGGATCGGCGCGGGGGATCAGCCGGGAGCGAGGCTCCATTGCGACCTGTATTCGAACTCGTCCGGGAAGGGGAGTTGGGTCTCGGAGCCGGCGAGGGTCGTGGTGTCGGAGATGCGGGCTTCTTTGGTCACGGCCAGGTAGGGAAGATCGGCAGGGTGATGCCGTCTTCGTCGCAGGTGCTGGTGCCTTCGATCTGGCCCAGGGCGTTGGTGAGGAAGAGCATGTAGGCGGGGTTGGGGACGTCGACCTGGACGGTCAGCAGCCCGCTGGCGAAGCCGGGTTCAAGCTCGACCGAGCCGCTGGCGGAGTAGACGCATTCTTCGTCGGTTTCGCCTTCGACACTGGCGAAAACGGAGCCCTCGGTGACCGTGAAGTCGCGGTAGTCGCCCGGTGGCGCGCCACCGGGCGGGCTCTGGTGGTCCTGGGCGGCATCGAGGAGGACGTTGCCGCTCCACTCCCAGTGCACGTCCTCGGCGTTGGCGCTGCCCGAGAAGGAGCCGCTGTAGGTGTTGGCGACCGGTTTGGGGCCGGTTGGTTTGCCTGGGCCTTCGCCGCCTTCTTTTCCGGGGACGGAGGCGGGCGGGGGCGAGCCTTTGGCGCGGGCGCAGATCAGGTCACGGACGATCAGCGTGGTGAAGCGCTCCACCGCCGCGAAGAACCCGGTTCCGAGATCGACGACGCTGACCTCGGGCGAGATCTTCGCCCCCGTCTTGGCGTCTTCGAGCCAGGCAACCATCGCCACCCGCGGCGGCGTTCCGCGTCGCTCCTCGATCCGCCCCCGGATGAAGATCTCCGGATCGATCAGGTGGCCCTGCTCGACCCGCGTCGCCGGGTCGAAGTACTCACTCTGCTGCAGGTTGATCTCATTTTCGATCAGGTCGCGGTGCGTCCACTCGACCACCGTGAATTTGCATTCGCTGCTGCCGACGATGTCGGTGATGACGATGTCGGTGATGACGATGTCATCCATCCCCCGCCCCAGGATCGCCACGTCGCCGCCGCCGACCGCGTCGAACTCCTTCACCGCGTAGGCCTCGCCGTCGTAGGACCGCCCGTCGCGCGGGTTGACGTTGGAGACCTTCGCCGCGGGCTGCTTGTGGTGGCGTTTCTTGTGGCGCTTGCGCTTGCGCGGCTTCTTGAACTGCTTCAGGGTCAGCGGCGGCATCGCCCGGTGCTGGCCGGACTTGGTGACGATCGCCGCCGAGAGGAAGCTGGCGGCGCGCTTGCCGGGCTCGAGGAACGAGGTCGGATGCGGATCACCCGAGCTCCAGCGAGCGGCCGATCACCTCTTTCATGATCTCGTTGGTGCCGGCCCAGATCCGGGTCACGCGGGCGTCGACCCAGGAGCGCGCGACCTCGTACTCCTCGATGTAGCCGTAGCCGCCGTGCAGTTGCAGGCAGGTGTCGATCACCCGGTTCTGGGTCTCGGAGCTGACCAGCTTCGCCTTCGCCGCCTCGACCGCGGTCAGCTCGCCGGCGACGTGGGCCTCGACGCAGCGATCGACGTAGACGCGGGCGGTGTCGAGTTCGGCGTCGGCCTGAGCGAGCGCGAAGCGGGTGTTCTGGAAGCCGCCGATCGGCTGCCCGAAGGCGCGGCGCTCGCGCACGTACTCGAGCGTCAGCCGCAGCGCCACCTCGGCATGGGCGACATTGACGATCGCGGTGCTGATCCGCTCCTGGGAGAGGTGGGCCATCATCTGCGCCATGCCGCGGCCGGGCTCGCCGATCAGGTTCTCCGCCGGCACCCGCACCTCGTCGAAGAAGAGCTCGGCGGTGTCGGCCTCGTGCTGGCCCAGCTTCGCCAGCTTGCTGCCACGGCTGAACCCCTCCACCCCGGCTTCGACCACGAAGAGGCTGATGCCGCCCGGGTCGGGGGTCTGGGCGGCGGCGACGATCAGGTCGGCGTTGAAGCCGTTGGTGATGAAGGTCTTGGAGCCGGAGAGCAGCCAGCCCTCGCCGTCGCGCCGCGCAACCGACTGGATCCCCTTCAGGTCGGAGCCGGCGGCCGGCTCGGTCATCGCGATCGCGCTGATCAGCTCGCCGCTGCAGAAGCCCGGCAGCCAGCGCCGGCGCTGCCCCTCGTCGGTCAGCCGCAGCAGGTAGGGGGCGACGACGTCGGTCTGGATCCCAAAGCTGGAGCTGTAGGCGAAGCCGGCCCGCGCCAGCTCCTCGCCGAGCACCGCGTTGAAGCGGAAATCCTCGAAGCCGCTGCCGCCGTACTCGGCCGGCACCCCGAGCCCGAGGAAGCCCGCCTCCCCGGCCTTGAGCCAGGCCTCGCGGTCGATCGAGCGCTGGCTGCGGAAGCGCTCGCGGTTCGGCATCAGCTCGCGGTCGACGAAGGCCGCGACGGACTCGCGGAACCATTCGTGCTCGTCTTCGAAAAGCGTTCGCCTCACGCTGCTCCGACGCTACGGGCCGGGGACGAAACGGCCGCCCCCGCCAGGCGCCCACTTTGGAGGAATTCAAAGCCACGAGCCCGGGCGCCCTGTCGCGCGCCCGACCCCGACCTAGGGTCGTGTGGGGGGCCGAATCCGAATCGATCCGATCGAGATGGAGGAGCGATGAGCACCGGCTTTCACTGGAACGAGCTGTACGCATGGCATGACACCGGAACCGGGTCGGGCTTCCTCAGCACCGGCGGCCTGGTCGAGCCCGAGGCCCACGGCGAGAGCCCGGCGACCAAGCGCCGCCTGCGCAACCTGCTCGACGTCACCGGCCTCTTGGACCGGACCGTCGCCGTCCCCGGCCGCGCCGCGACCGAGGAGGAGCTGCAGCGCGTCCACACCGCCGAGTACGTCGAGCGGGTCAAGCGCGAAAGCGCCGAGGGCGGTGGCGACGGTGGCGAACTGGCCCCGTTCGGGCCGGGCGGTTATGAGATCTGCGCCCTCTCGGCCGGCGGCGTTATCACCACCATCGACGCGGTCTGGAGCGGCGAGCTCGACAGCGCCTACTCGCTCAACCGCCCGCCCGGGCACCACGCCGAGCGCGACGAAGGCCGCGGCTTCTGCGTCTTCGCCAACATCGCGATCGCGGTCGAGCACCTGCGCGCCGTCCACGGCCTCGAGCGGATCGCGATCGTCGACTGGGACGTCCACCACGGCAATGGCACCGAGCACGCCTTCTACGACGACCCCGGGGTGCTGACGATCTCCCTCCACCAGGCCGGCCTCTACCCGGCCGAATCGGGCCTGGTCGAGCACACCGGCGAAGGCGCCGGCGAGGGCTTCGCGGTCAACGTGCCGCTGCCGCCGGGGTCGGGCAACGGCGCCTACGAGGCGGCGCTGGAACGCGTCGTCGTCCCTGCGATCGAGGCCTTCCAGCCGCAGATCGTCATCGTCGCCTCCGGCCTCGACGCCTCGATGATGGACCCGCTGGCGATGATGATGGTGACCAGCGAGGGCTACCGCCGCCTCACCGACATCATGGTCGAGCTGGCCGACCGCGTCTGCGACGGCAAGCTGGTCGCGATCCACGAGGGCGGCTACTCGTCCTCCTACGTCCCCTTCTGCGGCGCCGCCGTGATCGAGGGGCTGCTGCGGATCGAGACCGAGGTCGAGGACCCATATATAGAGGCGTTCCGCGGCATGCAGTACATGGACCTGCAGCCCCACCAGGAGGAGGTGATCGAGGCGGCGGCTACTCGGCTCCGTTCCGGCGCAGGTCGAGCTTGACGCCGGGCAGGCTGAGCGAGATGTGGGAGACCGGGCGCGCGTTGGCCTCCTCGATCAGCCGCGTCAGCTCCGCGCCGACGCCGTCGGTCGCGGCCGCCGGCTCGGTCCGCAGCGGCGGCCCGGCGAGCATCTTGTCGACCTGCTCCTCGGGACAGAAGTAGCGCAGCAGCAGCTCCTCGTCGGAGATGTTCTGCCCCAGCCGCTTGCGGAACTCCTCCAGCGAGGTCTGGTCGCGCTCCCACTTTTCCAGCTCTTTGACCCGCGGCTGGGAGAAGATCTTGTCCGCCACGTGGGACTCGACTGGGCGCATCAGCGGCCCGTAGTGGCCGAGTGCGTAGTGGATGACTTCTTCGGGCACGACCTTGTAGCGCTCCTCGAGGACCACGTTCAGCACCGCCTGGATGCCGACGAACTGCGAGAACGGGGTCGCCATCACCGGCTGCCCGAGCTCCTCGCGAACGCGGACGATCTCGTCGATCACCTCCGGGAAGCGCTCCGGCATCCCGTACTCGTTCAGTTGGTTGATCAGGGTCCCGGTCATGCCGCCTGGAAGCTGGTGGCGGTAGGGCATCATCCGGTACTCGTTCGGCACGCCGGTCGCGTACCCGAGCCGCTTCGCTTCGCGCTCGAAGTGCTCGGCGACCGGCGGCAGCTGGGTTTTGTCGAGGTCGTGGGTGTGGCCGAGTTCCTCGATGATCTGCACCATCGCCTCGGTCGAGGGCAGCGACGGACCATTGGCCAGCGGCAGCGAGCAGGTGTGGAGGATCTCGATCCCGGCCTTGATGCCCTCGACGTAGACCAGCGGCGCCAGGCCAGTGGTGTTGTGCACGTGCAGCTCGAGGCGGACGCCCGGCGTCGCCTCCTGCAGCGCCGGCAAGAGCGTCGCCGCCCGCTCCGGCGTCAGCACCCCGGGGGCGTCCTCGACGTAGATCGTCTTGACCCCCTCCCAGCTCGCCATTTCGCGGGCGCGGTCGGCGAAGAACTCGTCGGTGTGGAGGTCGGTGAGCCCGTACATGATCGCCGGCACGACCTCGCCGCCGACCCGCTGGATCGCTTCCGCCTTGGCCTTCATCACCGGCATGTCGTAGAGGCAGTCGAACAGCCAGTGGGTCTGGATCCCGTGCTTGACCAGGGTCTCGACCCAGAGGTCGAGCATCGAGTCGGGGACGAAGCCGAAGCTGCCGGCCGCGACCGGGCGCATGCCGGCGCGGTGGCCGACGTCGGGCAGGCCGGCGATCAGGTGGTCGAGCGCGGCCCAGGGGTCGTCGCCGGACTCGCGCAGCATGACGACAAAGAAGGTGGCGCCGGTGAGGTCGCAGATGCGGAAGCCGGTTCGGTTCAGGTGCGGCAGCGCCGGCGTCGCCTGGTGGGCGCGCATCCGCATCCCCCAGAGGCTCTGCTGGCCGTCGCGCAGGGTCTGGTCGATGAACTCGATGTGGGCCATCAGACAGTCACGAATCCGCCGCTGAAGCTGACAGTGTCGCCGACGAAGAACGAGGACTCCTCACCCGCCAGGAAGGCGACCGCGGCGGCGACCTCCTCGGGGCGGCCGAGCCGGCCCTGCGGGGTGCCCATCACCACCGCGCCGATCAGCGGCTCGGTCAGGGAGCCGGTGACCAGCGGCGTCTCGACGAAGCCGGGGGCGATCGCGTTGACCCGCACCCCTTGCACGATCAGCTCTTTGGCGACGGCGCGGGTGAAGGCGAGGATGCCGCCCTTGGCGGCCGAGTAGTGAGGGTGCCCGGTGCAGCCCTCGATGCCGCAGATCGAGGCGACGTTGACGATCGCGCCGGCGCCGCGCGGGGCCATCGAGCGGGCGGCGGCGCGGGTGCCGTGGAAGGTGCCGTCGAGGTGGACCGCAAGCATCCGCTTCCACTCCTCGTCGGTCATCCGCACCAGCCCTTCGAGCGCGGTCGTGACCACGCCCTCGGCCAGCTCCGCGAGCTGCTGCTCGGCGCGGGGGTTGACCCGGTCGGAGTGCTCGCCGCCGGAGATGCCGGCGTTGTTGACCCAGACGTCGACCGGTCCCAGCTCGGCCTCGACCGTCTCCAGGGCGGCATCGACCGCGGCGGCGTCGCTGACGTCGGCGACCACCGCCAGGCCCTCGCCGGCGAGCTTCGCGGTCAGCCGCGCCGCGCCCTCGTCGATGTCGAGCACGGCGACGCGAGCGCCATCCTCAGCCAAGCGCACGCAACACGCCTCGCCGATCCCGGAGCCGCCGCCGGTGACGACGGCGACCTTTCCAATGAGACTCACCACAACCCCCTCGGTCGGTTGTCCCGAATTCTCCCGGGGCCGCGCCCGGGCGCGAAATCAGAACCGGCAGCGGGCTGTGGGATTCATCAATCCCACCGCGGCGCGAAAGCTAGGAGGCTGGCTGTTTGAGCCGCACGTGCCAGTGCACCGTGGCGCTGGCGACGCGGTTGCCCTCGGCGTCGGTCAGCTCGACCTCGCAGGGGAACACGACCTTGCCCTCGGAGTCGAGCGTGGCGAGCGCCTCGCTCGCGTCGATCCCGAGCTTGCCGCTGGCGGTGATCGGCCCGGCGGCGATCTTCTCGTAGGAGATCTCGGCGCTCTTGGCGAGCGGCGTCACGTCGCCCATCCGCGCCGCGAAGGCGCCGACGAAGGCGGCACCCGAGGCGGTCTCGGCGGCGGTGAAGAGAGCGCCGGCGTGCTGGCTGCCGACGTGGTTGGTCAAGTCCTGGCGCTCCGGCAGCACCACGGTCGCCTCGCCCTCGGCGATGCTGGTGATCTCCAGCCCGAGGTGGCCGGCGAAGGGCACGGCCATCGACATCCCTTTGGCGATTGCGTCGTAATCGACGTCCATCGCAGAACCCTACCCGCCAGGCGGCGGTTCAGCGACCTTTGAACTCGGCGTGCCCGGGCCCGCCGTGCTCGAGGAAGGTGCGGACCGCGTTGCGCAGATCCTCGCTGGCGAAGAGCTCGCCGGCCTCGGTGCGGATCGACTCGTCGGCGGCGGGGATGCCGCCTTCGCGGAAGCGCTTCAGCACGTGCTTGGTCATCGCGTGCGCTTTGGTCGGGCCGGCGGCGAGCTCGGTCGCGAGCTGGCGCGAGCGCTGCTCGAACTCGTCCTCCGGGTAGATCTTGTTGACCACGCCCCAGCGCTCCAGCTCCTCGGCGGAGTAGATGTCGCCGGTCATCACAAACTCGCGGGCGCGGCCGCTGCCGGCGCGCTCGGCCAGCCGCTGGGTCCCGCCCATCGACGGCGTCAGCCCGACGACTTTCTCGACCAAGCCGAACTCCGCCTTCGGCGAGGCGACGATCAGGTCGCAGGCGACGGCGATCTCGAAGGCGGCGGTGAGGGTGAGCGCGTGCGCGGCGAAGACGATCGGCGCGGGCAGCTCCTCCAGCGCGTCGATCATCCCCAGCAGCTCGGTCCAGAGCTCGCCGCCCTGCTGCGGGGTGAGGCCGTCGAAGACGTGGACGTCGACGCCGGCGGAGACGGCGCGGCCCTCGGCCCGGATCAGCAGCGCCCGCGGCGGCGCGGCGGCGACGTCCTCCACCGCGGCCCGGAAGTCGTCGATCATGCGCTGGTCGAAGAGGTTCAGCGGCGGGCTGTCGAGGGTCAGCACCGCCAGCCCGTCCTCGCCGCGCTCGAGCCGCGCGGCCGGCCCCTGCTCAGGGGACACGGTGGACCTCGAACAGGTTCGTGCCCAGCTTCTGGTCGGGCAGAGCGGCGGTGATCGCGATCAGGTCGCCGGACTCGGCGATCCCATGATGAGCAGCCAGCCGCGCGCAATCGCTCAGCAGCCCGCGCACGTCGTCCTCGTGTTCGTTCAGCACCGCGGTCACGCCGAAGAGCAGACTAAGCCGCCGCACCGTCTCTGTGCGTGGCGATATCGCCAGGATCGGGACGTTGGGCCGGTGGGCGGAGACGAGCCTGGCGGTGCGGCCGCTGTCGGTCGGGACCACGAGCGCCTTGAGGTTGAGCCGGTAGACGGCGCCGACCGCGCTCTGGGCAACCGAGTCGGCGATGTCCTGGGTGCCCTGGTCGGTGCGGGTGAAGAGCCAGCCGCCGTAGGGCAGGTCGGGCTCGGTCGCGCGGGCGATCTGGTCCATCACCCGCACCGCCTCGACCGGGTGCTGGCCGACCGCGGTCTCCTCGGAGAGCATGATCGCGTCGGTGCCGTCGAAGATCGCGTTGGCGACGTCGGTCACCTCGGCCCGGGTCGGGCGGCGGGCGGTGACCATCGAGGCCAGCATCTGGGTCGCGGTGATCGCCGGCTTGGAGCGTTTGCCGGCGGCGCGGATCATCCGTTTCTGCATCACCGGGACCTCGGCCAGCGGCACTTCGATTCCGAGGTCGCCGCGGGCGACCATGATCCCGCCGCTCGCTTCCTCGACGATCTCCTCGATGTTGGCGGTCGCCTGCTGGCGCTCGATCTTGGCGATAAGGGGGATGTTGGAGCCGAGCGCTTCCAGCCGTTCGCGGACCGGGACCAGGTCGGCGGCGGAGGAGACGAAGGAAACCGCGAGCACGTCGACCCCGTGCTTGGTCGCGAACTCGACCCAGCCGAGGTCGCCGTCGGTGGCCGCCGGCAGCGCCGCGCCGCCGGGGATGTTCATGCCCTTGTGGGAGGAGAGCGTGCCCCCGACCTCGACCTCGCACTCGACCCCGTCGGCCTCCGGGTCCCGCACCCGCAGCCGGATCGCCCCGTCGGCGAGGTACACAAGCTGGTTCTCGCGCAGCTCGGTCACGCCCGGCCACGGCACCGGGATCGTCTCGCCGTTGCCCTCGACCTCGCGCGGGGTCAGGGTCACGTGCGTCCCCGTCTCCAGCTCGGCGAAGTCGTCGCGCAGCTCGCCGATCCGCAGCTTCGGCCCCGGCAGGTCGCCCAGCACCGCGACCTCGCGCCCGACCCGCTCGGCGGCGCCGCGGATCGTCTCGATCGTCTGCGCCTGCCGCTCCGGCCCGGCGTGGGAGAAATTGAGCCGGAAGACGTCGGCGCCGGCCTCGATCATCCTCTCCAGCACCGGCGCGTCCCAGCTCGCCGGCCCGACCGTCGCGACGATCTTGGTGCGGCGCTCCATGTGGGCGGAGCGCCTGTCTATCGGTGGGTTCTCAGTCACGGATGGTGACTGTAGAGACCGGGCGAACCGGGGCTTGTGAAGGTCGTGTGGCGGCGCCCCGATCGGGGGGTCCGATCGGGGCGCCGGTTCACACGGGTGGGACGGGCGCGTCCCGACCAGCCGTCTACTGGCAGGTGCTCATGTTCCGCGGTTTCTGCCCCATCCGCACAGTGATTTTGGTGCTGGGGAAGACCCGGGTTCCCGGTGCGACGTTCTGGTCGATGACCCGGTCGATGGACGTGCCGAGGCAGTCGTCTACCAGGGCGGAGACGCTGTTGAGGGAGAGGCCAAGCGGCCCCAGCTCAGCCCCGATTTCGGCCATGTTGTCCCCGGTGAGATCGGGCATGGTGACGTCGGGGGTGCCAACGGGCGTGCTGTGCCCTTTGATCGTCACGGTCGCCCCCGAGGGGCCGCCCTCGTTGAGAGTGATTTCCATCGTCCCCAGCGGGTTGACCCAGGTCTGGCCGACGGGGAGGGCGGCATCGAAGGTGCCATCGGTCGCCGGCGTCATGTCGAGCAGCTGCGAAAAGAGGTTCGTCCCGGCCATCCGCTCGCGGCGGATGTACAGACCGCTCCTCACCCCGCTATCGGGACCGACCGGTTCGCGCCACTCCATCCACAGAGTCGTCGGTCCGTCAATGAGGCGGATCGCCCGCATCTGCCCTTCGATCGGCGGTTCCTGGCCTGCATACGGAAGCAAGTTGAAGGTTCTCTCGTAGTTGCCGGCGTTAAGCGAGATGAACTGGTTCCTGAGCCAGCCCAGCTGGTTGGCGAACGCCGGATTAAAGGGCCCGCTGCCAAGGCCCATCACGTCGTTGAGATCGCCGTACTCGGTCACGTCGCAAACCGGGCTCAGGGTTACTGCTCGCCGTGCCTCGCCGGCGCCCTCGTAGCAACGCACCGACTGCGCGTGGAGTAGGCCGAGGGTGTGTCCGAGCTCATGCACGATGATTTTCTTCGCGTACCCGGTGACAATCGACTGACGCCCACGGATATGCGAGAGCCCGGCAAAGCCACAGGGGTTCGAGGAGAGCGACACCATCACGTGACCAAAGCGACCAGGTTGGAGCCCGGCGCCTTCTGCCGCGCGTTCCGCACGAGCCCAGATCGCGTCAGGGTCGCATTCGATCTCCGCGCCTTCGGTACCGGGGAGAACCGGTGAGGCGATCATGAAGTTGCCGCCAGAGTAGGCCTGCCAGTCCTCGAACAGCCCGGCCGGAGCGACTTCCCGGAACCATTGGTTCACCGGCCCGTTGACCATGTAACTCGTCTTGTCGAGCAGTTCCTCCTCGAGTAGCGACGAGGCGTCCGGGTCTGCGGACTCCCAGCCCACGTTCAGCACCAGGAGCGAGTGCTCGGGGTCTGGGTTCGAGGGCGGAACCGGGTGAGGGAGAGGGTCGGGGAAGTTCACTGCTTCCCCTTCGGTGTCGACAGCAGAGAATTCGGCCTCGTTCTCGTCGGCGCGTTCGAGCTTGAACAGCCGCTTTCCGACCCGGACCCTCCTTCCAATCGGAAGGGCTGCATCGGACCTCGGAGTTCCGGGGGTCGCGTCGATCAGGTGAAAGCTCCGAACGATTCCGTCGGGGGTCTGACGCTGCTCTTCACGATGGATCAGCAACCCCAGAACGTTTTCTGGGCTTCCACTGACACTCGGAGCGTCGACGCCGATCGGCCGCCGGTACTCGACCCAGAAACCACCGTGGCCCTCGGGCAAGAAGACGGCTCGGCGCTTGAATGACGTGGGTCCCTGAACGGTCTCGAGCGGGGCGATGACGTATCCGGGCAGGTTTTCGCGAATGACTTCATCAAAGCGGTTCGGCCGTTTCATCCACCCGAGTTGATCCTGCTCCGGGGCGCTGAAGGATCCGGTGCCGCCGCCCATGACGCCGTATGGATCGCTCTCGGTGATGCAGGTGCGACTGAATGGGACTGGGATCCGGGAATCGGCGTCCGCGATGCAGACGAGAGCCGGGGAGTGATTCAGGCCCCGCTGGTTCCCAACAGCCTCGATCAGGGTCCGCGAGCCGCTCTGCGCAGCCCCGAAGTTGGCGCCGGTCGCCTGCACGACGACCCGTTTGGCCACCGGGAGAGCGGTGCCACGCGCGTCGGGCATCTGCTCGCAGACCGTGCCGTTGTAGACATAGACGACGTTGTCGAAGATGCTCGGGTCGACGCCTTTGGCTTTGAGCGCGGCTTCAGCGGCGCTGTTGATGTCGGTGAAGGTCTGGGCATCGCAGCGGTTCGCTAGCCCTGCCCCGACGAACTGGGTGCGGGGAGCCGGGATCGTGATCTCACCGCCGTAGGTGGTCCTCCAGCCCTCACGTCCGCTGGACACTTCGCCGATCCATTTGCTCGCCAGCCCAGAGGCTTCGGTGAGGCGGGCCTGCGGGGCGAATGCGTCTGGCGCTTTGGTCCCACCTGATTGCCCCTGCCAACCGACCTGGACGACAAGGTTGGTCTGAGTGGGTTCCGCAGGCGGCGGCGGAACTTCCGGTTTCGGCCCGATCGAGACGAAGGCACCGCCGGTGGTGAAGTTGACGAAGTTGATCTTCGCTCGACCGAGCGGGTTGGTCCAGGACTGGGTCGGGAGTTTGAGGCCGGCATCGCTGCGCGGCGTCGAGGGCGAGAGGTCGATCAGCTGGAATATCGGCTCGCGGCCGAAGGGGGCTTTGATTTCTTTGTGGATGAGGACCCCGGTCGAGCCCTGGGCCGGGAAAGGAGGCTCGGTGGCGTCGAGGCCGGTCCGCCCGCGGAACTCGACCCAGAAGTTGGTGCCGCCGTCGGTGAAGCGGATCGCCCGGGTCGGAAGCGGGGTGATGGAGCCGCCATCGGTGATCGTGCCGAGCGCGTAGGTCTGGCGCACGTCGTTGACGGGGGCGACGTCTTCTTTGTGCTGTTCGTCTTTCAGCCAGCCGAGGGCCTTGATCGCCCCGGCGCTGAAGGTGCCGGTGCCTTCGCCCATCGAGTCGTAGGGGTCGCCGGCCGCCTCGACCGTGCATTGGTCGCTGAAGGGGACACGAGCACCGCTGGCGGTGCAGTTAAGCGAGTCGGCGTGCGGCAGTTTCATGAAGTGGCCGACGGCGTGGACCAGCTCGTGGCGGGTCGGGCCGATCGTGCGGGTGATCTGCATCACCGCCTTCTTGCCGGTGGTCATGAAGGCCGCTTCGGCGCCAGCGTCAGGCATCTGGGCGCAGAGCTTTTCGTCGAAGTAGTAGACCGTGGCCGAACCGAGGGAGACGCCTTTGGCCTGGGCCGCGGCGTCGGCGCGGGAGACGATGTCTTCGAAGAAGCGGGTGTCGCAGGGCTGACTGCGTCCGCCCTGGCCGGAGGGCAGGCGGGGCGCGGCGATCTTTAAGGTGCCGCCGAAGTTGGTGGTCCAGCCTGTGAAGACCCCGTAGGAAGCTTGTTTGAAGAAGTCAGAGGTTTTGCCGGAGACCTCGGTGAAGGCGCTCTGCGGGAAGACCGATTTGACGCCTTCGCTGATCACACCGGGGCTGGTTTCGGCCCGGTCCCATTCGACGTGGAGGATCGTCACGTCGGAGGGCGGCTGCTGCAGCAGAGCGCTCGCCCGCTCGGCCGTGAGCGCAAAAGCCATCGCAATCGTCAACAGAGCAGCGGCGAAAAGCGCCACCGCGAGGTCCCTCGACCGTGCGGTCATCCAACGTCCTTTCCCAATGTTTTCCCTGGCTACAACCCGCCCAGAGGGAGACTCACCCCGGGCTGGGAACGAACATAACCGCTACATCAGAGCGTGCAGCCGTTCTCGACGTTTAGGGGGTCGAGGGCGTCGGTTATCGGTCCAGGGACAGAGGAGTACTGCATCGCGCGAGCTTGCCGACAGGCAGGCGCGGGAAGCTGGCCTGATGAGGCGGTACTGGAACCCCGAGGTCAAGGACAGACTTGACGGCTAGCTGATCGGCGTCCTAGATCGGCGTCCTAACATCAAATGCGATGAGCGCCAGTCCGGACGAAGGCTTGAACGTCGAGGCTGCGAGCCTCGGTGGCAGTGGCCAGAGGCTCTTTGTCACTCCAACGACGGAACAGATAACCGATCCGACTCGGTGCATCTTCTGCGCGAAGACCCTGACTGGCCGGCGCTCCCGCGAGCATATTTTTCCTCGATGGCTACTGGGCCACTACGAGGCGGCGAGCGCACCGTTCCACGTTACCTGGATGTCCGACCCCGACGACGAGGTGCGGGAGCAACGTGAGTTCTCGATGGGGAACCTGGTTGCCGGTCGCGTCTGCACCTGCTGCAACAACGGTTGGATGAGCCAGCTAGAGCAAGCCGTCTCGGCCGTTCTCCTGCCGCTTGCCTCTACCGAGCGGCGCCTCCGCTTCCTGACCGCAGAGGAACGTCGTCTCATCGTTCGATGGGCCGTCAAGACCGCCTTTGCCGCGCGCAGTGCCGATCCTGGTCCGTCGCTGGTGGACCCACAACAGGCCAGCGCACTCGTCGACGGAGGGCTACCGCCGGTGCATGTCGTCGGCCGACAATCGCCGGTCGACATGGGGCTCAGCTGGTTTTCCACCCAGCGGTGGCTGGTCTCGTATCCGGAATCGGCCTTCGACGACGCGACCGAACTCGTCGGAACCTCGCACAAGACCGTTCTAACGGTCGGGCGCTTGCTGCTCGCCGTCTGCTTCTGGCCTGATCCCAACTGGTCGGTAGTCGTTAGTCGCCAGTCCCATACGCCCCTTTGGCCGCTCGCGGAGAATTGGCTGACGTATCCACAGGCAACGGACAGCCACGGCATCGATCCAACGCGAGAGACCGAGCTGATCGACATGACCGTTGGAACGCGTATCGCACATCCCGAAAGTCAAAGTGACTTCACCCCGGTCGACCCGCTTCACCTGTAGTCCCTCCCCGGTTCCGGACCGCAACCTGCAGCCCCATCCACCGTCGCTAAGCTCGCGAGCCGAGTGCTGCCGGCCGCCGGGACGCCGCGTCGGCTACGGGCGGAATGCCAGAGCCTGCTTCTTTGGCCCTGGGTTCTAATAGGAGCCTCTTAGCGGAGAGGGAGGGATTCGAACCCTCGAGAGAGCTTGCGCCCCCTACTCGCTTAGCAGGCGAGTGCCTTCAGCCACTCGGCCACCTCTCCGGGCAACGGGCTCGATTGTAGGAACTAACGGGGCATCGCGGGGATAGGCTGGGGCGGGTGTCGAGTCCAACCACCCAGTCACACGAGCGCTACGAGCGGATCTTCGCCGAGTTGGAGGCGCCGTTCGCCTTTGTCGACCTCGACGCGATGGCGGCCAACGCGACGGCGATGCTGGGGCGCGCCGGGGCCAAGCCGATCCGGGTCGCGAGCAAGTCGATCCGCTGCCGGGCGCTGCTGGAGCGGATCCTCGACGCCGACGCCAGCTTCGCCGGGCTGATGACCTACACCCTGCCGGAGACCCTGTGGCTGGCCGAGCAGGGGTTCGACGACCTGCTGCTCGCCTATCCGACCGCCGACGTCGCCGCGCTCAGTGAGCTGGCACTGCGCTCGGCGGCCGACCCCGCCGGGGCGCCGATCGTGATGGTCGACTGCGCCGCCCACCTCGACATGATCGAGTCGGTGCTGGG
Organism: Solirubrobacterales bacterium; assembly: GCA_036376895.1. Classification (GTDB taxonomy): domain Bacteria; phylum Actinomycetota; class Thermoleophilia; order Solirubrobacterales; family 70-9; genus VAYN01. Next base: position 26,315 of record DASUZL010000006.1, on the reverse strand, counting down.
CAATCGGGCCGAGCCGGTCCGGGTCTGCATCGACATCGACGCCGGCTGGTGGGCGCTGGGCGGGCGGACCAAGGTCGGGCCGAAGCGCTCGCCGGTGCGCAGCGTCGAGCAGGCGGTGGCACTGGCGCGCGAGATCGAAAAGCGGCCGCAGCTCGAACTCGACGCGCTGATGGCCTACGAGGGGCAGATCGCCGGGGTCGGCGACGAACCGCCGGGGCGGCGGATGCGCGGCACCGCGATCCGCTTCATGCAGCGCCGCTCGGCCGCCGAGCTGGCGGAACGGCGCGGCGCGATCGTCGGCGCGATCTCCGAGTTCTGCGAGCTGACGATCGTCAACGGCGGCGGCACCGGCAGCCTCGAGCTGACCGCGGCCGAGGATGCGGTGACCGAGGTCACGGCCGGCTCCGGCTTTTACGCCCCCACCCTCTTCGACCACTACAGCCGCTTCAGCCTCACCCCGGCGGCGGCCTTCGCGCTGCCGATCGTGCGCAAGCCGACGGCCCGGGTCGCGACCGCGCTCGGCGGCGGCTACCTCGCCTCCGGCAGCGGCGACCCCAGCCGGCTCCCCTCCCCCTGGCTGCCCGCGGGCCTCAGCCTCGACCCCGAGGAGGGCGCCGGCGAGGTGCAGACGCCGCTGCTCGGCGCCGCCGCCGAGGGCCTCGAGGTCGGCGACCGCGCCTACCTGCGCCACGCCAAGGCCGGCGAGCTCTGCGAGCGCTTCGACAGCCTGCACCTGGTCGAAGGCGAGGCGATCGTCGACGAGGTCCCGACCTACCGCGGCGAGGGCAAGAACTTCCTCTAGCTAGGGACCAAGAACGCGTTCGGCGTACTCGTTGCTGAAGGTGCGGCCGGGGTCGAGCTCGTCGCGGGCGCGCTGGAACTCGGCCCAGGCGGGGTAGCGCGGAGCGAGGGTGGTGGCGGTCTGGAAATGGCGCTTGCCCCAGTGGGGGCGGCCGCCGTAGGAGTCCATGATCTCCTCCACCGCTTCGAAGTAAGGCCGCCACTCCATCCCCCGGTACTGGTGCACGGCGATGTAGGCGGTGTCGCGGCCGTGCGAGGGGCTGAGCGAGGCGTCGTCGCCGGCGGCGACCCGCATCTCGATCGGGAAGAAGACCGGGTAGCGGTTGGAGCGCACCCACTCGATCACCCGCCGCGCCGCCTCCGGCCCGTGCTCGCGCGGGACGCCGTACTCCATCTCGGTGAAGCGGACGCGGCGGTCGTTGGCAAAGACGCGGTCGCTGCGGTCGACCGTGCGGCTGCCGGAGGCGAGCCGGCCGGCCAGCCGCGAGAGCGCCGGGATCCTGCCCGGGAAGGCGCGGCCGGTCGCCGAGAGCGCCTCCAGCGCCCAGTTCTCCAGCACCACGTCGTTGAGGAAGGCGGCGGTGCGGCCGCGCGGGCGCGGCGGCTGGCTGGTGCGGTTGCGCTCCAGGACCAGGGCGCTGTCGGCGTAGGGGAAGGTGAAGAGCTCGAAGTGGTCGTGGGAGTCGGCCTGCTCCTGGAAGGCGTCCAGCACCTGCTCGCGCGGGCGCGGCTCGTCGACCCGCTCGAGCGCGAAGGCGGGGACGCAGCGCAGCGTGACCGCGGAGATCGCGCCCAGCGCTCCGACCCCGACCCGCGCCGCCCGCAGCAGCTCGGGGGTGTCGGCGTCGAGCGAGCGGACGCTGCCGTCGGCGATGACAAGCTCCAGGCCCTCGACCTGGGCGGAGATATTGCGCAGGCGGGCGCCGGTGCCGTGGGTCCCGGTCGAGATCGCGCCGGCGATCGTCTGGACGTCGATATCGCCGAGGTTCTCCATCGCCAGCCCGAGCCGAGCCAGCTCCTCGTTCAGGTCGGCGAGCACAGTGCCGCCGGCAACCCGGACCAGGCCCGAGCCGGGATCGGCGTCGAGCACGCCGCGCAGCGCCTCGACCCGCAGCAGCAGGCCGCCATCGGTCATCGCCGCCTCGGTGAAGGAGTGGCCGGAACCGGCGACGCTGATCTTGCGACCCGCCGCCGCCGCGGCGGCGACTGCCTCCACCAGCTCGTCCCGGTTCCGCGGGGTGGCGATCTCCGCCGGAACGCACGACTGGTCGCCGGCCCAGTTCACCCACTGGCGGGGGTCGCTGTTTCCACGCCGAGCCATCGTCCGCCTAGCCCTCCGCCGGCCGCGGCTCGCCCGCTTGCGCCTCGGTCTCCGGCGCCAGAGTGTGGAAGGCGTAGACGACGGTGACCAGGAGCAGCACCGCGATCGCGAAGCTGGGCAGGGCGTTGCCGGTCAGGGTCGCGACGACGCCACCGCCGATGCCGCCGATGACCTGACCTGAGGCCCAGGCCATGTTCGAGAGTCCGGCGGCGAAGCCCTGGTGCAGACGGCTGGCCTCGGCCGTGTCGGAGAGCAGGGTCAGCGCCGGCGCAAAGCAGAGGCCGGCTCCGAGCGAGGTGACGATCAGCGCCGCCAGGACCGTGCCGAGGACCTGGGCGAGCGCGATCGCGACCATCGCCGCGGCGCAGATGGTCAGCCCGATCACGTAGGGAGTTCGACGGCCGACCCGGTCGGAGAGGCGCCCGGCCATCGGCGCCAGGAACGCCTCCAGGGCGGCACCGGCGATGAAGCCGCCGGCGATCACCCCGTGGCCGCCGCCGAGGGCGTCGATCCGCAGCGGCACCAGCACCTCGATTGCGCCGAACATCACCGAGGGAACGGCAACGAAGAGGGCGGCGTCGCGCACCGGTCTGCTCAGCATCGCCGTGAAGACCTCGCGCAGGTCCTGGCGCTCGGGCGCCTGCGCATCCTGCATCTGCGAAGCGCCGAAGGCGAGGCCGGCGGTGATCACCAGCACCGAGCCGAAGACCAGCTCGGTCCCGATCGAGGCCGCGGCCGCACCCAGGGCCGGGCCCAGCAGCGCCCCGGCGACCGCCGTCCCCAACGCGGTCCCGATCACCGAGCCGCGGCGATCCTCCGGCGAGGCGGTGATCAGCCAGGTCAGCGCCCCAGACCAGATCAGCGCCCCCGCCACGCCCTGGGTGAAGCGGGTCGCATCGAGCAGGTTGATGTCGTCGACGATGCCGAAAGCAAGGCTCGAGAAGCCGAGCAGCAGCAAACCCCAAATCACCGTCTTGCGCGGACCCACCTGGCTGGCGACAAAGCCGGCCGGCAGCGAGGCAAGCAGCGTCCCCGCGGCATAGGCAGCGGAGAGCACCCCCGCCTGCGCCTTGCTGAGACCGAGCTCGTCGACGTAGTCCGGCAGCAGCGGCGCGATCGCAGCGAAGAAGGCGACGTCGAAGAAGATCATCGCCGATGCCAGCAAGAGGAGCCTTCGCATGTCCCCCATCCAATCAATGCAAGCGGCTCTGAGCGCCGCCGGACCCGTCTAGCATTCGCCTACGCGACCCCCGGAGGGGTGGCAGAGCGGTTGAATGCGGCGGCCTTGAAAGCCGTTAGGCGTCGTAAGGCGTCTCGTGGGTTCGAATCCCACCCCCTCCGCCTACGGCTGCCGCAAGCAGCGAGAACGCCCCTGGATCAGGGCCGCTCTCGCCGAAAAGGACCAGCCTTTCTGCCCGTGATGACACCCGGGCGTCCCTAGCTCGCCCAGCGTGAGGACCTGACCGAGCGGGGTGGCAAAGCCCAGTCAGGAAGGCGAAATGCTACTCATAGGTCTGTAGACTGTCAAGTAGCGGCACGGGAGCGTTCCTTCTCTGGATGGAAGGCGACCTGCAAAGCACCCTCGGCCGCAATCTCCGGGCGTACCGTGAAGCCCGAGGACTCTCGCAGGAAGCGTTCGCCGAAGTGATCGGCTTCCACCGGACCTACGTCGGCGGCTTGGAGCGCGGCGAGCGCAACCTGACGCTCAAGAACGTGGAGAAGATCGCCGCCAAGCTTGGACTGGAGCCGCTGGCGCTGCTGGAAGCCAATGGGGCTTGAGCCAGTGGCCGGGAGAGCTTCTCCGCCTTACCGCTCCGACGTGGGTGGACTGGAAACCGCCAGCACCTGGGCCGGCTATTTAGACGGCCCAGGTGCTCGTCTCTTCCGCTCGATCAGCCCCCAACCGAGCAAGGGTTAGCTACCTATCTCGCTTAAAAAATTGTTGTCGCTGACAAGGGCGTGAAGGCGCCGGTGCTGCCGGTTTCCCGTGCGCTCAGTGTCAGCTGTCCTTCGAGCCCGGATTTGGTCCCTTTACATTTCAGGGTGTTCTGTTCTGTGGTCGCGGTATGCGTGAAGCCGGTTGTCGCCCCATTCGGGACACCCTCCACGTTCCCGAGGCATTCCCATGTGCCTTCGATCGCCGGGATCTGTTTGCCGGCTTCGCATTCGACGAAGAAGTTCACGAGGCTTTTAAGCCCACCATCCACAGGTTCGAGATTCAGATGGTCGCCCCGCCCTTCGGTCGACACTGTCAGTTCTCTCGTGTGAACGACTCCTTGTTCTCCTTTCGTTTTGGTGGCTTCAACGTCTGTGAAGACTTTGCAGCCTCTTCCCGCCGGAGCTTTCACGGTGACCCCGGTGAATGTGATCGTGCCTTTGCCGTCGATGTAATGCTCTAATCCGAACAGCGTTTTTGTATTTTGGATCGATCCCGAGGCGCTGACTCCGGTCGCCGAAAGTTCGAGCGGAACGCCCGCGATCGTCACTTTCAGCGTGCCGATAGCCGCTTCTTTTGTTTCGTTGGCCGTTTTCGCGTTAGTACCGGTCAACTCTGTTTTCGTGTTTTCGGCGATCGCCACGTGGCCGAAGGTTTGCGCGGCGCTGCCCGTGGTCAGACAGTGCTCACCTCTTAGGTTTTTCGCTCCCCCGCCATTCACGCATGTGAACGCTGTTGTGCCGCTGATCACGATGGTCGCCGAGGCGCTCTGGGCTGCGAAGGCGCTGACGAGCAGCGCGCAAAGCATGCAGAGGCGGCCGATGGCTCTACGTCCATTCATTTGATGACTCTCCTTTGGGTTGGCTCGCCACCAGGCGAGCGCTAGGTGCCCGGAGAGTCCTCCTCGCTGAACACGGAGTCAATCTGCCGATCGGCGCGTGCGCGTCTTCGGCGCGGATGCGGATAGGCCGGTGGCCCGGACCGTCCCACCCCCTCCGCCTACGGCTGCCTCCCCAGGTACGCGCGGAGGACGTCGGGGTTGCCCTGCAGCTCCTGGCGCGAGCCCTGGGCGCGAATCTTGCCGGTGCCGAGGACGACGCAGCGGTCGGAGAAGGCGATGGTCCGGGCGGCGTTCTGCTCGACCAGCAGCATCGTCACCCCTTCCTCGCGCAGGGCCTGGAGCAGCTCGTAGATGACGTCGATCATCTTCGGCGCAAGGCCGAGAGATGGCTCGTCGAGAATCAGCAGCTTCGGCCTGCCGAGCAGGGCGCGAGCGATCGCGAGCTGTTGCTGCTCTCCCCCGGAGAGGCGGTCGGCGCGCTGGCCGCCCCGCTCGCGCAGGATCGGGAAGCGGGTGAGCGTGCGCTCGACCCAGGCATCGCTGCTGCCCTGGGCGCCGAGACGGAGGTTCTCGGCGACGGTCAGGGTCTTGAAGATGTGCCGGCCCTCGGGCACCAACCCCAGCCCCAGCCGGGCGATCCGCTCCGGCGCCATGCCGTTGAGGACGCGGTCCTCGAACACGGCCTCTCCCGCGCTCGGGCGCACCAGGCCGCAGATCGATCGCAGGATCGAGCTCTTGCCGGCGCCGTTCGGACCGATCATCCCGACGACTTCTCCCTGGCCGATTCTCAGGTCAACTCCGTGGACCACCGTGATGCGTCCGTAGCTGACCTCGATCCCGCGCAGCTCAAGCATCGGCGACCGTGAGGAAGGAGCTGCCGAGGTAGGACTCGACCACGGCGGGATCGGCCTGGATCTCCTCCGGGGTGCCGACCCGCAAGGTGGCGCCGTCGTCCAGTACCTGGATCCTCGGGCAGAGATCCATGACCGTGCCCATGTCGTGCTCGATCAGCAGGATTCCGCAGCCGAAGTCCGCCAGCACGCTGCGGAGGATCACCACCAACTCCTCGCATTCGCTCTCGTTCAGGCCCGCGGCGGGCTCGTCGAGGAGCAGGTAGCGGGGCCCGATCGCGAGCGCGCGGGCGATTCCCAGGAGACGCTGAACTCCGGGAGGCAGGGAGCCGGCTGGCAGCTCCGCCTGTTCGAGCAGGCCGAGGCGGCCGAGCACCTCGGCCGCAGCCCTCACCGCGCGCCGCCTCCCGACCCCCATGCCCATCGCGCCGACGGCGACGCTCTCGAGGGCGGTCAGGTCGGGGAACGGGAGGGCGGCCTGAAAGGTGCGGCCGAGCCCGTCGCGGGCGAGGCGCGCCGGGGAGCGTCCGGTGACGTCGACGCCGTCCAGCGTGACCGCGCCCGCGTCGGGCTTCTGGAACCCGCTGAGGACGTTGACCAGGCTCGTCTTGCCGGCGCCATTCGGTCCGATCAAGCCGAGCGCCTCGCCGGGCTGGAGCGCCAGGTCGACTCCCTTGAGGACCCGCAGGCCGGAGAAGGCAAGCGATACTCCGGCCGCATCGAGGCCGCCGTCCCTGACGCGCCCGGTGGGCAGCCGGCTGGCGTCCGCGCGATCGGACTTCGGCAGGGGCGGAGGGCGCATCGGGCCCAGCCGGCGGACCCACGGCAGCTCACCGGCCTCCTTGCCGCCGCTCAGCCCGTTCGGCATCGCGACCATCGTCGCCAGCAGGATCAAGCCGAGGCCGATCGCGGCCAGGCCCGGGGCTTCGCCGATCGAGATCGCACCGAACAGGTCGGCGCCATCCTCGAGACCGCGGAGCATCTCGTTCACGACTGAGATCGCGAGCGCCCCGACCACCGCTCCGAGGACGCCGCGGGCACCGCCGACGACCAGCATCGTCACCGTCGTCACGGTCGCGCCGAAATAGAAGGTGGTCGGGTTGAGGACGCCCGACTGGTGCGCCATCAGCGCGCCACCGACTCCACACAGCATCCCGCTGATGCCGAACGCGATCAGCCGCTCCTTGGTCACGCTGATTCCGATCGAGCGGGCGGCCACCTCGTCCTCACGCGTTGCCTGCAGCCGATAGCCGCTCGGCGACCACTTGAAGGCGAGCGCAAGGACGACAGCCGCGCCCGCCCAGAGCCCCGCCGTCTCGACGCTGGTCGTGGTCGGGATGCTGACCAGGCCACTGCTGCCCGCGGTGACGCGATCCCAGTTGGCGACGACGTTGTAGACGACGATCAGGAAGGCGAAGGTGGAGATCGGGATCGCGAGCGTGGAGGTCCGCATCAACGGCAGGCCGACCACGATCGCGACGAGGCCGGAGATCGCCGCCGCGATCAAGGTCGAGGAGAGCGGACCGAGCCCGGCCTCGGCGATGAAATCCGGCAGGCCGGGCGTCTGCAACAGGACGAAGGCCGCCGGCAGGGTGAGGAGCGCGGCGACGTAGGCGCCGATCGTGGCGAAGCCGAGCTGCCCGAACGAGTAGACGCCGCTGTTGCCGATGAAGACCTGGAGGCCGAGGGCGATGATCAGGTTGCAGAGTGCCAGGGTGACGGTGCCCTGGAAGGAGGGGGTGCCGTTCACTCCGACCAATACGGTGACTGCAATCAGGACGAGGGGCACCAGCAACGAGGTGGCGAAGGATGGGCGAGTGCGGAATCGCGCGCCGCTCATACCCGAGCCTCTCCGGTCGCTCCCCCGAGCAGGCCCCGCGGCCTGAAGATCAGGATCAGCACCGGGAAGGTGAAGACGATCGCATCCCGGAACGGGACCAGACCGTCCGGGAGATAGGCCCCGAGCAGGGAAGAGAGAGCCCCGAGCAGCAGGCCACCAACGACGGCACCGAACATCTTGCCGAAGCCTCCGATCACCACCGCGACGAACCCGACCAGCACCGGGGTGAGGCCCATCGTCGGGGAGACCTGGCCCGTTTGCATCACGATCAGGACCGCGACCGCGGCGGCGAGCGCTCCGCTGATCGCAAAGGCGATGGCGATTACGCGATCGGCCTGGACGCCGAGGAGTCGCGCCATCTCGAAGTTCTCCGCCGCCGCCCGCATCGCCAGACCGGTCCGGGTTCGGTACAGCAACCAGCCAAGAGCGGCCAGGACGGTCACGGTGAGGCCAAGGGTGACGAACTCCAGGTTCGGCACCGCAAGAGCGCCGATGCTGGTCGACTCACTGAACGAGGCTGGCGCTTGCACCGATTGGGCGCGCGCGTCGACGGCCACCACAACAACGTTCTGAAGGATCGTCGCCACAGCCAGGGAGGTGACGAGTTGGGCCGAGATGTCCGCATTTCGCACCGGCCGGAAAGCGACCCGCTCGGTGACCAGCGCGATCGCACTCCCGGCCAGGAGGGCAAAAGCGACTGCCGCGGCAAAGGGCAACCCCGCAAGTACGTATAGGGCGTAGGCGGAAAGCGTTATGAACTCGCCGTGGGCGAAGTTCATCATTCCCATCACCGTGTACACGAGCGTGATGCCGACGGCGATCAGCGCGTAGAGGCTCCCAAGGGCAAGCGCATCGATCAGGTTTTGACCCAGCTCGGTCATCTGGTGGCACTCAAGAAGTTCGCATGTGGGACTATTGCACGGCGTCACCTAAGTAATCCGGAGGAACCAAACTGCTCGACGACCGTTCCCTTCCTGTCCCGACCAGCGAGGACGTTTCCCTGGCGATGCGCCGCTGCTGGCAACCGGTCGCACGAGTCCAGGATCTGGAGCACGGGCCTCAGCGAGCGGTGCTGCTCGGCGAGGCCCTCGCCGTCTTTCTCACCGAGAGCGGCAAGCCCGCTGTGGTCGCCGACCGCTGCGCTCACCGCGGGGCCTCGCTCTCGATGGGCAAGGTCCGGGGCGAGTCGGTCCAGTGCCCCTACCACGGCTGGGAGTGGGCGGGCCGGGACGGCGCCTGCACGCGAATCCCCTCACTGCCCGATCAGAACCAGATCCCACCCCGGGCTCATGTCCCTGCCTTTCCGGCGCGCGAGCACTGGGGACTTGTGTGGACGGCGCTGGAGGAACCCCTTGGCGAACCGCCGACCCTGCCGTGGTTTGACACCGAGCAGTGGACCTGGGGCCACGGCACCCCGTTCGAGCTGCCGGTGGCGCTCGGGGTCATGATCGAGAACTTCCGCGACGTCGCCCATTTCGCCTTTGTCCACCAGGCCACCCTCGGCGTGCTCCCAGAGGTGATCGAGCCGCTCGAGCCGGAACGTCACGGGCTCGAAGTGACCCTTCGCCGAAAGATGAAGTTCGGCGCCGAGGCGGAAGCCGCCTTCGGTTCGGTGCGGGAAATGGGCTACTACGCGATCGCGCCCAACTTCATCTCTGTCCGGCTGTTCACCGAGGATGGTGAACGCTGCCTGCTCCACGCCGCACGCGCGATCAGCGCGACCGAGTCGGCGCATTACTGGATCGAGGGCGGCCTGGAGAATTTCGACGAGGAGAGCCTCGAGAAATTGATCGCCTACGACGCACGCGTCTACGCCGAGGACATACCCATAGCCTCGGCGATCGTGCCGCCGGAACTTTCCCTCGATCCGAATGCCGACGTCAACACCCTCGCCGACCGCTACACGCTCGCCTACCGGCGGGCATTCACCGAGTTCGTGCACCGCGCGCTCGCCCAGTCAGTACAGCTCGGCGGAGAGCTGCGCGCCACCGGTGGAGGAGATCAAGCGGGCGAACTCGATTGAACGCTCCCGTTTCCCCCCTCTGACTTTGCCGAACTGAACCAGGCGCCCGAGGAGCGCCGGCTCCCCCGCCGAGGCGCGTAGCTGGGACGCACTGAATTGCCCGAGGAAGGTGCCCTCGATCCACGCAGTAGCTCGAGTCAGGTCGAGCTTGGCGGGCACGGGCGGCTCTGCTCCGGATTTGAGCGCAGCGGTCATCGGCAGCAACCAGGGGACGTAGGCGGCCACGGAGTAGGAGTCGACAAGGCAGGCCGGCTGTCCATCGACCCCTAGGACCGCGGTCACATGCACCACAGGGGACGGTTTGTGATCCATCTCGAGGAAGTGCCTGACCCCGGAGCCGGGGGACTCCTCGCTCGCCGTCAACACAGTGACGGTCAGCCTCTCTGGAGGCTCAGCCAGGGCCTTGACCAAACCGAGGATCGGCACCTCGCGCTTGGGCGGAGCGACAAAGGTGCCGGAGCCCCTGGTGCGGACGATGGCGCCATCGCCGACCAGGAGATCGAGTGCCGGCCTGATCACCGTTCGCGAGACGCCGAACTGTTCGGCGATCTCATGCTCGGAAGGAAAACGCGCGCCCTGGCGCCAGGCGCCCGTCTCCAGCATCTTTTTCAGCGCCTCCGCCAGCTGGAAATAGAGCGGCACGAAGCTTTTGCGATTCAACTCCGCATTGCCGGTCAGGGCAACGTCAGTAGATCGCCTGCGCCGGCCCCCTGCTGGTTTCTCGGAATTGCCCATCACTGAAGGACATCAGCTTGCCTGCGCACGGACCCGATGTCTGCCTAACCACCGTAGTCGGGAATGAACCTGGGCTTCACTTCCGTCACCAGTTTCGGCTTCCCGTTTGAGTACACGTAGATAGGCCAGGTCCGAGTCGGATAGTGGTCACTCTTCGTGTAACTGATCTTTCCAATGATCGTCCTGTGAGGTTTCGCCTCGAGCGCATCCGCCAGCTCGTTCCCGTCAACGGTGCCGGTTTCCTCGATCGCGTCGAGGATCAACTGACCGGCTGCGTAGGAGGCCAAGAGGACACCGGAAACATCGGTGTTTACATTAGCGCGCTTGAGCTTGCCGAACAGCTTTGCGGTGGCCTTGTTGGCGGGATCGTAGGCGGAGCCGTTCAAGCTCGCGTAGATATCGTCGGTGTTCGAGATGCCCTTCAGCCAGAAGGTTCCGTCGAAAGCGCTTGACACTGCAATCGGGACCTCGATGCCGGCCGCGCGGATCTGCTTGATCGCGGCCGCTCCTCCCGGCGGGTAGGAACACATCATCACCGCGTCGGCATCGGAGCTCTCCAGCTCGTTCACCTGGCTTGCGACCGACTCGTCTTCGTTCTTGAAGTCGGCGGAGCCGGCGATCGTTCCGCCCAGCTTTTCCCAGGTCTGCTGAAAGGCCGAGCAGTCCGCCTTGCCGTACAGGATCGTCGTGTCGCGGAACAGAAACGGGTGTTTGATCCCTCTTTCGAAGAGGAAGCTGGCCCGGGCGCTCGCCTCGCTCATCAGGCTCGGGTTGGCGCCGAATGAGAGGCGGCCGGTGTTCGGCGGCCCGAAGCCAGGCTCACTCGCGCACATCGTGAAGTTGAGCTCGTTGTTTTCTTCGGCGACGGGCGCGGCGGCCGCTGCGGTCAGCGCCTCGCAGCTCAAGAGCAGGACATCGGCTCCCTCTTCGATCACCTGCTGCGCGGCCACCGCGGCCTGCTGTGGGTCAGAGCGACTGTCGGCCTGAACGATCCTCACCTGACGGCCGTTGATCCCTCCGCTCGCATTCTTTTCGTCGACCAGTTGTTCGATCGCGGCGATGTTGGCGTCGTAGGGGGCGAGGTAGCCGGTCTTGGCGATCGCCGCCCCGATCACAATTTCCTCAGGAAGGCCAGCGGAGGAAGAGGCGGTCGAGTTGTCGCTGTCACCGCAGCCCAAGATGACGGCCGGTGCGAACACCAACGAGATCAGGACCGCTATGGCGGAGGCAATCTTCATCAGGGCCAGCCATCCTAGGTGTTCACTCAAAAACGACCTAGTGTTTCAATCGAGTTGTTACTACAAGATGATCGGACCCTTTCTTGCGTCCACGGGTGTGGTGTGTCACGTTCCATATGGTTGGTTTTCCCATCGTGCCAATCAGGTTCATTTGTGTCCTCTCCTTAGGACAGGTTCCGCCCGGAAGGCCACCCAGTTTCGAGGGAGCGGCTAATGCATTGGCTGCTCCCTCGATAACGCCTTGACGAGACGCCCTGCGGCTCTCAGGGCTGTCGGCGAGCAGGAAACAGGGCGCGGCGGCCGAACGAGCGGAGATGGAAAGGGCCGCCATCCGTGCCCAGCGGCGCGAGCGCTGGATGCAGCGGGCCGAACGGGTCAGGGACGAGTTCGGGCTGGTGCTGCTCTTGGTGCTGGCGACCTACGTGCTGACCTCGCTGCTCTCCAACCGCGGCTGGTCGGCGGTGGTCCTGACGGTGGCGACCAGCGCCACCTCGATTGTCGCCCTGACCAGCTCCCGCGCCCGCCCGCGCCTGGTGCGCACGGCGCTTTGGCTCTCGCTGCTGACCGTCGGTCTGGCGGCGATCGCGGCGGCCACCGAGGAGCACACCTTCCTCAACCTCGCCTCGGCGATCCAGATCTCGCTGCTGGCGGTGGCGATGGGCGCGGTACTGCTGCGCGTGGTCACCGCCCCCGAGGTCGGCTCGCGCACGATCCTCGGCGCGATCAGCGTCTACACCGTGCTCGGCATCCTCTTCACCTTCCTCTACGGGACGATCGAGCGGATCCAGGGCGGCGCCTTCTTCGAAGGGGTTCCGCACCCCGGCGGCGGCGACTTCCTCTTCTTCAGCTACACGACCCTGACCACGACCGGCTACGGCAACCTCGTTCCCGGCGGCCAGCCAGGCCGGATGATCTCCGGCCTGGAGATGATGATCGGCCAGATCTTCCTGGTCACCCTCGTCGCCGGCCTGGTCAGCCTCTGGCGACCGGGCGAGGCAGTACGCCGGCGCCGGGCAGGGCGCTCGGAGACTCCTAGCTCCTAGCGCGAGAGCGCCGCCTCGATCGCCGCCAGCTGCGACTCGATCCCGGCCGAGACGCCGTCGCAGATCTGGTGCACGCCGGGGTCGGTGATCCGGTAGAGCGCGCTGGTACCGCGCTTGCGGCGGGCGACGAAGCCCTCGGCGTGTAGAGCGCCGAGGTGCTTGGAGACGTTCTGCTGGGAGCCGCCCACCGCGGTCGCGATCTCGCCGACCGAGGCCTCGTCCTGGCGGCGCAGCAGGTCGAGGATCCGCAACCGCGTCGGGTCGGCGAGAGCGCGGAAGCGGCGAGCGATCAGCTCGGCGGCATCTGACGTCAGCGGCTCCTGTTGCATCGTGCTATCTTACTATCTACAACTGTTTAGTTGTTCATTTGTAGACTTGTGAAAGGGGCCTTCATGTCTCGCACCGCGCTCGGACCGATCGGGCGGCTTGGCCGCTTCGCCGCCACCCACCGCCGCGCCGTCTTCCTCGCCTGGGCGCTGATCGCGGTCGGGCTCGGGGTGCTGGCGCCGCGGGTGGAGACCGCTCTTTCTGGCGCGGGCTGGCAGGCGAACGGGTCGGAGTCCGTCGCGGTGCGGGAGGAGATCGACCGTGGCTTCGGCGGCGCCAGCTCCTACGCACTCCAAGTCGCCGTCCACTCCCAGTCCCTCACCGCCGCCGACCCCGCCTTCCGCCGCACGGTCGAACGAGTCGAAGGCGTACTCGCCGCCGACAGCGCGGTCGCCGGCGTCGTCGCGCCACACCCGGGAAGCTCGATCTCTCGCGACGGCCACACCGTGATCGTCACCGCCACGGCGGCGGAAGATCCGAACCAGATGGTCGCCGGGGCCGCCGACCTCAAGCCCGAGTTGGCCGCGGTCGCCGCACCGGGGACGGAAGCGAACCTGACCGGCGCCGCCGGCATGTGGTCGGGCTTCAACGAAGCCAACCGCGAGGCGATGCTGAAGTCGGAGCTCGTCTCCTGGCCGGTGACCTTGGCGATCCTCGTCCTCGCCTTCGGCTCCCTCGTGGCCGCCGGGCTGCCGCTGATGCTGACGATCATCGGCCTCGTCGCCTCGGCCGGCGTCCTCTACCTCGGCACCCTGATCTCGCCGATCTCGATCTGGGCGATGAACTTCGCGCTGATGTTCGCCCTGGCGCTGGGCATCGACTACGCGCTCTTTGTCGTGATGCGCTTCCGCAGCGCCCTCTCAGACCAGGCCAACGACCCGGCCGCAGCGGTCGCGGAGACGATGGACACCGCCGGCAACGCGGTGCTGTTCTCCGGGCTGACCGTGCTGATCTCGCTCTCGGCGGTGATGCTGGTGCCAAGTCCCGCCTTCCGCTCGACCGCGCTCGGGATCATGGTCGCGGTCGTCTTCGTGCTCTCGGCGACGCTGACCCTGCTGCCGGCGGTGCTGGCGAAGCTGGGCCCGCGCGTCGACCGCCTCAGCCTTCCCTGGGCTCGCGGCGCCGGGCACCGGTCCGCTCGCTTCGCCCGCTGGGGGGAGCTGCTGTGGCGGCGCCCCCTGGTCTTCGGCGGACTCGCCCTGGTCGTCTTGATCGGTCTGGCCTTGCCCGTGCTCGGGCTGAAGACGGGGATGCCGTCGATCAAGGTGGTGCCGAAGGACGACCCGTCGCGGGTCGGCTACCGCCAGATCAGCGCCGGCTTCGGCCCCGGCGCGCCGGCGACGCTGCAGATCGTCGGTCCGCAGGAGGGATCGGGCGCGACGTTGGCGACGCTGCGATCTGATCCGGGGATCGCCGTGACCACGCCGCCGACCGCCGGGCCGGGCGGCCTGGTGCTGATCGGAGCCGTGCCTTCAACCGGCCCCTCGACCGCAGCCGCCGGGGACACCGTCGACCGCTTGCGCTCCACCCTGCCTGCCGGTTTCCAAGTCGGCGGCCCCTCGGTCGAGAACCACGATCTGGAGGCAGCGCTGGCGGGGAAGGCACCGCTGGCGATCGGGGTCGTGCTCGGCCTCGGCTTCCTGCTTCTGCTGGTCGCCTTCCAGGCGCCGTTGCTGGCGGCGATCGGGGTGCTCGCCAACCTGCTCTCGACCGCGGCGGCCTTCGGCGTCGCCAAATTGATCTTCCAGGACGGCAACCTCTCCGGCCTGCTCGGCTTCGAATCGCAGGGCTTCCTCGATGCCTGGGCGCCGATCTTCTTCTTCGCGATGATCTTCGCGATCGCGATGGATTACACGGTCTTCCTGCTCTCCTCCGCGCGCGAGCACTGGGAGCGATCGGGGGACGCAAAGGAGGCGATGGTCGGGGCGCTCTCCCACTCCGGCCGCGTCATCCTCGCCGCCGGCGCGGTGATGGTCGCCGTCTTCTTCACCTTCGCCCTCTCGGAGCCGCTGCCACCGAAGGAGATGGGCACGATCCTCGGGATCGCGGTCCTGCTCGACGCCTTCCTGGTGCGGCTGTTGCTGCTGCCGGTCTTCCTGCGCCTTGCCGGCCCGGCCGCCTGGTACATGCCGTCCTGGCTGAACCGGGCGCTACCGGACGTCAGCTTCGGGCACTAAGAGAGCTCGACGCGTTCGATCGTCTGCGACTCGACCGGACGATCGGAACCGTCGGTCTCGATCGCCTCGATCGCGTCGACGACGTCCATGCCGTCGACCACGGTGCCGAAAACGGTGTGCTTGCCATCGAGCCAAGGCGCGGCGCCGGTGGTGACGATGAAGAACTGGGAGCCGTTGGTGTTGGGCCCAGCGTTGGCCATCGCCAGCGCGCCCCGCACCACCTTGTGGTCGTTGAACTCGTCCTCGAAGGTGTAACCGGGACCGCCGCGGCCGGTCCCCTCCGGGCAGCCACCTTGGACCATGAAGTCCGGGATCACCCGGTGGAAGATCAGGTCGTCGTAGAAGCCGTCGGCCGCCAGCTTGCGGAAGTTCTCGACGGTTTTCGGCGCGTCCTCGTCGTGCAGCTCGAACACGATCGCCCCGGCATTGGTGTGAAAGGTGGCTTGAGACATGGTCGGGAACCCTAGCGGGCGGGCGCACCCGGTCAGCCCTTGACGTGGACGGTGACCGGGGCCGAGGAGCCCGGCACGTAGGGCCAGCGCTCCTCCGCCAGAGCCGTGGCGCGCAGCCGGATCGCGGCCGAGCCCTTGACGTAGCGGAAGCGATAGCGGGCGTGGAAGCGGCCGCCGTGATCGCTGCGGGTGCCCAGAACAGGACGCCAACGGCCGGTCTCCGCCTCCAGGTACTGGATCGCGACCAGCTTGCCGCGGCGCGGGATCGGCGCGCCGCGGCTGCGGATGCGGCCGCTGAGGCGCACCAGTTGCCCGGTCCGCAGCTCCAGCGGGTTCGCCCGCAGGGAGACGCCGGCGCGGACCCGCAGGTCGAGCGGCCCCCGGCTCGCCTCCTCCAACCCGCCTTCGCCCGGGAAGACGACCGCAATCTGTCGCGAAGGGCCGGAGTCCAGCTTCAGCTCGAAGCCGCCGCGCTCGCCGGTGACGACAGAAGCAAGGGAATTGGGGACGAGGGCGCCACGAGAAGGCCGGGCGACGACACGCAGTTCCCGCCCGGCGATCCCGGCCCCGTCCGCCCGGGTGAGGCGGCCACTGAGCAGCGCCGGGGCGGCGAAGGGCACCGTCAGCGAGTCGCCGGTTCCGTGGCCGCCCCGCAGCCGGGCGAAGAGCCGCGTCCTCGCCCGCTGCACCTCCACCGGCACAGCCCGGCGCAGAGCCATCTGGGTCCCGTCGCTGCGCAGCGTGGTCGCAGCGGTGTTGCCGGCGGCGTCGGTCGTCTCGGCGCGGAAGACGTAGGTGCCGGGAAGGATCTCCGGCAGCGGCGCAACCAGGTGAGCCCGGGTGGCGACGTCGCCGGCAACCAACTTGGTCGGCAGCTCGGTCCAGTTCGGGGCGTCGGCACGGCGGTAGAAGATCGCGCCGCCGGCAGGGCCGGAGTGGAGGTCCTCGACGTCGGCCATCAGCCGATCCGGGATGCCGCCGCCTTCGCTGCCGGCAAAGGCGACCGCGGGGGCGACGTCGTCGAAGCGCAGCGGCACCGTGACCGCCGTCGGGGGCGCCTCGTTGCCAGCCTCGTCGCGCAACCAGATCTGCAGCGAGAAGACGCCCGGCCCGGGCACCGAGACGTCGCTGAGCTCGGCGCGGTCGCGGCCGGCGGCAAAGCGGACGCCGCTGTCGAAACCGGCGCGGCTGAAGCGCCAGGCGGCGCCGGCGATCGGGCTCGCGACGCCCTGGTCGGGGTTCGACCAGGTCAGGTCGAAGTCGTCGAGGCGGCGCCACCCGTCGCCGCCAACCAACGCGACCGAACGCGGATGGGCCGGCGGGTTGTTGTCGAATTTGATCGTGCGCGGCGCCGTGCAGGCGGAGTTGGCGGCGAAGTCGGAGACGCAGTAGACCAACGAGTGCGGGCCGTCGCTGAAGGTCGTGGTCGCGATCAACTCGCCGCTGCCGGCGATGCTCTGGCAGGGCTGCATCCGGGCGCCTCGCCACTCGCCACCGGCCAGGACCAGCGCGCAGGGGTACTCGACCAGGGCGATGCGGGTGCCGTCGAGGCGGGTTTCGCCGAAGCGGGCTCCGGACCCGAAGTCGATGCCGTTGACGGCGGCGCTGCGCACCCCGCGCTGCCAGCCCGGCACGACCAACTCGCCGTCGATGCCGCCCACCGGCGGCTGCGGGTCTTCGATCGTGATCGTCAGCGCCCGCAGCGCCGACCAGGAGGTTGCGGCGAGCGAGCACGACTTGCTCTCGGCGCGAGCGCAGAGCAGACGGTCCTCCAGCGCCGGCATCGGGAACGGGAACCCCCTGGTGAACTCCTGCGGCCCGACATCGGTGGCGGAGGCGATGAGGAAGGGCTCGAAGCCGCCGGCGGCGTTGCCGACGCCGATCCGCTGCTCGAGCCCGTCGTGGAGGGCGTGCCACCAGGTGCCGCGGACCGCGGTAATCCCAGTCCCCGGCGGCGCCACCCAGCGCCAGCGGGCGAAGCGGGTCCCGGAAACCGTCGCCTGCCCGTCGCGGGTGAAGCTCTTGGTGTGGGCGCTGGCGAACGGGTCGGAGCCGGGCGGCGGCACGCAGAAAGCGTCGGGGCGGAACTTGACGCCGCCGGTGCTGTCGGCCCAGTCGGCGTCGGCACCTACGAACCAGCCGCACTGGGCGACGTTGTAGCGGCCGGCCTGCGCCTCCCCCACCACGAGCAGCAGCAGCGCCACCGCCAACCCGATCCCGATCGCGACGATCCGTCCCAACCCAGCTCGCGTCCCCAACATCGACCCTCCCTCGTTTGCCTGCGTGCCGGGCCTCAAGGGATGGGGGGCGAAAACTCTCCCCCCTGCCGGGGCCGGGTTGCCAGGGGAGCGCCTTTGCCAGAATGGCCCGATGGCACTTCCGACCAAGGACCAGATCACCGAGCAGCTGCGCGCGGTCATCGACCCAGAGCTGCGCCGCTCGATCGTCGAGGCCGGCATGGTGCGCTCGATCGACGTGCACGAGGACGGCCGAGTCGACGTGGTCGTATCGCTGACCACCGCCGGCTGCCCGATCCGCTCCCACTTCGAACAGGCTGTCGCCGCCAAAGTCTCCGAGCTGGAGGGCGTGACCTCGGTCGGCGTCGGCTTCGACGTCCTCTCCGACGAGGAGAAAGGCGACCTGCAGAAATCGCTCGGCCGCAACAAACTTCCGCAGGGCGCCCTGGCCAAGGTGAAGAACGTGATCTGCGTCTCCTCCGGCAAGGGCGGGGTCGGCAAGTCGACGATGACCGCCAACCTGGCGGCAGCGCTGACCGCCGAAGGCCATCCCTCCGGCGCCCTCGACTGCGACGTCTACGGCTACTCGATCCCGCGCATGCTCGGGGTCAACAGCAAGCCGGAAGTCAACGGCGAGCGCAAGATCCTCCCGCTCGACGCCCCCAGCGGCGTCAAGGTGATGTCGATCGGCTTCTTCGTCGAGGACAACGCCGCGGTCGTCTGGCGCGGCCCGATGCTGCACAAGGCGATCCAGCAGTTCCTCGAGGACGTCGCCTGGGACGAGCTGGAGTACCTGCTGCTGGACCTGCCGCCCGGCACCGGTGACGTCTCGATGACGCTCGCCCAACTGCTGCCGCAGGCCAAATTCATCGTCGTCACCACGCCGCAACCGGCGGCGCAGTCGGTGGCCCGCCGCGGGGCCGAGATGGCGATGAAATTCGACCTCGAGATCCTCGGCGTGATCGAGAACATGTCCGGCTTCACCACCCCCGACGGCGAGCGCTTCACGATCTTCGGCGAGGGCGGCGGCCAGCTCCTGGCCGACGAGCTCGACGTGCCGCTGCTGGGCAAGGTGCCGCTGTCCGAGCCGCTGCGCGAGCACGCCGACAACGGCTCGCCGCTGGTCACCGCCGAGCCCGATTCCCCCGCCGCGCAGGCAATCCGCCAGGCCGCCCGCGGCATCGTCGCCGCGACCCCGATGGAGCTCCCGGTCCTGCAGGCGACCCCCAGCGCGGCGGAAGCACCACCGGTCAGCGGCACCCCGCTTCCCGTCGTCCAGTAGCGCTCCCAGCGCCAATTTCACGCCTGCGAGGGCGATCGGCGCAACATTTATGTCCTGAGTGCGTTATATAAGCGAAAGCACATAAACGCCTAATCCCCGGATCTGCTCGGGGAGCGGGGGACCCAGGTTTTCGGGGCGAGCCCACTTCGGTGGGGGCGCAGGCTCCTTCAGCGCTAGCCCGTCAGCTAACTCCGCCGGCCGACGAAGGAGGAAGTTGGATGACGATCGCCCGCAGGGCGGCCACCTATGCCGCCCTCTGCTCAGCGTTAGCGGTAATCGCAATGACCCTGATCGCGGCTCTGCCGGGGACTCCGGCCTGGGCCGCGACGCCAGGTGGCGTCGCGAGCACCGAACCGGAACCTGTCCCTGCCCCACTCCCTACCCCCACCCCGGCGCCGGAAAACAGCGGCACCCCCGGCCTGGCGACGCTAGTCGGCACCCGCGCAATCCCGCCGCCCGACGCACCGCCCGCCGTCCGCAAGGTGATCGCGGCGGCGAACAAGATCCGCACCCGCCCCTACATCTACGGCGGCGGCCATGGCCGCTGGAACGACAGCGGCTACGACTGCTCCGGCGCGGTCAGCTTCGCCCTCCACGGCGGCAGCCTGATCGGTGTCCCGATGCCGTCGGGCTCGCTGATGGGCTGGGGCAGCGCCGGCCTCGGCAGCTGGATCACCGTATTCGCCAACGGCGGCCACGCCTACGCGGTGATCGCCGGCCTGCGCTGGGATACCTCCGGCACCGGCGGCAGCGGCCCCCGCTGGCACACGGACATGCGCAGCAGCTCCGGCTTCACCTCAAGGCACCCAGCCGGCTACTGATCCCTGGCAGTGGATGGGCGGGTCCCCTCAAGTGGGGGACCCGCCTCGCCGCTGCATCTCGACCTCCGCCAGAACAACCACGTCGTCAAGGTCGGCGGGCCGCCCGGCGGCCCGCTTCATCCTGATCAGATCGTCGAGCGAGACGATCGCGACCTCAGCGCCGTCGATCTCAACGACGAGCGCCCGCTTCCGCATCTCCTCAAACCCCTGGGCTCCCTTGGGTTCCTTGAGGATGTGGATCTGCCCGTGCCGCGTCAGCAGCGGTGGAACGATCGCAGCGATCGCGAGGCGCTCGGGGTCGCTGACCGAGATCTCTGCCTCCCCCGGCGCGGCGTCGCGAGGGCGCGCCTCGAGCTCAGCCAGTGCTGCGCTGAGCCGAACCAGGTTCTCCTGACTGGGCTCAGGGGTGACGTCAAGGTCCATCGTCGTGCGGCGGTGGCCATGCATCTGGGTTGCCACACCGCCAATCACCAGGTACTCGACCCCGTGCCGGGCGAGCACGGCGATCAGCTCGCCGACGTCGAGCGGGCGTGCCGCTCCACCCCCAGCCGCCCCCGTCACGACGCGCTCCTGCGCGTCGCGGGATGGCCGGCGGCTCTTGCGTCCTCGCCCGCGATTGCCAGCTGCGAGGCAAAGCGGTTCCAGCTGATCGCCTCGCGCAGTCGCTCTTCGTCGGTCAACTGATCGCCGACGGCGAGCTCCGCATCCGGCACCGGGCTCTCGAGCGTCTCGATGTGGACGACGGGCCTCCGCCCAAGCACCAGCATCAACTGCGCGAACCGCTCCAGCGTCGGCGCCTCGGCCCCACGCTCGATCCGGCTTATCGCGTCCTGACTCGTCCCGGCCCGCAAGGCCAGACGGCGCTGACTGAGCCCCTGTTGTTCGCGCGCCTCACGCAGCGTTTTGCCTAGGTCCGAGGTAGTCTGACACCGCATAGGGTGTCAATCTTACTGCCACCCTTCCCTTTTCGCCCCCTCAGCCCTGAGTCACGCTCTCAGATGGGGGAGGTCATCAAGCTCGGGCAGCTCCGTCACAACCTCCTGCTCATTTGGGTCAGTGCGGGCGAGAACGGTCACGGCAGGCTGACTGTCACTCGGATTGGCGACCAGGTGCGGGACCCCGGGCTGGATATAAATGAAGTCGCCTGGGCCGGCATCGATCCGCTCCTCCAAGCGCTCTCCGAACCACAACACCACCTCGCCTTCAACGACATAGGCAGCCGACTCATGCTGGGGGTGGAGATGTGCGCGAGCTCTGCCCCCCGGCGGCAAACTGGCGATCTGGAGGCTGAGCCCACGGGCACCAGCCGTCGTGGCCGAGATTCCAGCAGCGTAGGTCACCCCGGTCGGCCCCTGCTCGGCATCCCCAGCTCGAACATGGACACATCGGACTGTCATCTCAAGTGGCTATGGCGGTGTTTCTTGTGGGCCTTGACGCAGCGCCGCTTCCCCATCACCTTCTTCTTGCGGAATCCCGGTCGGCAGCGTTTGGGGGGCCGGTGACGGGGCTTCGGCTTGACTAGCGCCGGGGAGATGGTTGGCGGCTGAAGAGGACTTGACGGATGCGAGAGTGCGAGGTGAGCGTCGACTCCCACCCTCACTTCGGGGACAGCGAGACTAAGCGGGTCCGCGGAGGCCAACGTCGGCTGGTTGTTGAAGAACTGAGTGAGGTAGCCGTCGTCTTCGCTGACAAAAGATTCTTCGCCGAAGAGTTCTTTGAGTTCGGAAGAGAATGCGACTTTGTACGAGTCGGTCCATAGGCCCCGAAGCGCGTAGCTGCCGCCGCCCGAGGTGAAGCGGCACTCACTCAGCGCCCAGACTTCTTCCGCTCCTAGATACAGCCCACAGACCGTCACGCCAGCAAGCGTGGTTCCGGTCGCCGCGGAATAAACCGTCCCGCGAATTTCCGCCCCCTGTTCCAAGTCCGCGTCGACACCGGTCTTCGTTTCTCCCGTGGCGACCGTCACGACGTCAGCATCTTCAAACGAACTCTCATGGTCGTAAAACTGGTTGAGCAGGTTGTAAGTACTGGAGGGGGTGAACTGAACCTTGTATTCGCCCGCGGGCAACCCGGTCAGCGTGTAGGTGCCATCGGGCCGGCCGAGTTTGCACTCCTGGACTCCTCCCGTCGGCGGATGAGCGCAGACCACGAATTCTTCGACCGCCCCACCGAGCGAGGCGGCACGAACTTCGCCTTCGAGCGTCGCCGCTTCCTCGAGTTCAGCGTCGATGCCGGGGGTAGACGCCCCTTCTTTCACCTCAACTTCGTCCGCTTCGTCCCAAAACGCCTCGTCGTCGTAGTACTCGCCGACGTAGGGCGGGCTGGTCGATTCAGGCCAGAATTCGACCTTGTATTTGCCCGCGACCAGACCGGTGACCGCGTACAGCCCATCGCTGCCGGTGAAATCGCACCCATTTTCTTCTTCGTCCTGGACGAGGTACGCACAGGCCCAGACTTTGCCGATCGGACCGCCACCTTCGGCGCTCACTTCCCCTTCAATCGCCCCCGTGGCGGCAGTCGCCACCGCCGGCACCAGGAGGACGGCAACGACCGCAGCAAACAACGCAGCCGACGCGCGCCCCCACCACATCATTGAGATCCCCTGAGCGCCCAAGAGACCACTGAGTATAGAAACGATGACGTACCCGAATGTCAGCCACAAGCTCCGCGAACCGGGGCGGGGTCCCGGGTAGGGGCGAAGCGTCTTGTACTTTTTCGGCGCGCCGAAGCTCGGACGGCCAGAGCGAGCCGACGAAAAAGTTAAGCGAAGCCCCTACCCGGGACCCCGCCCCCCGCTACGCGCTACGCCGCTTTGCTCTTGTAGTAATTCGCGTTGATCTCGGCGTATTTCGCCCACTCGGCCGGGAGCTGGTCCTCGGCGAAGCAGGCGTCGACCGGGCATGCCTCGACGCAGGCGTCGCAGTCGATGCACTCGTCGGGATCGATGTAGAGCATCTCTACCGAGTCGTAGTCGGCCTCGTCCGGCGTCGGGTGGATGCAGTCGACGGGACATACCTCGACACACGAGTTGTCCTTCTGGCCGATGCAGGGCTCGGCGATGACGTAGGTCATTCGGAGAGTTCTCCTAAGTCGGGTTTGCGGGTGCCCGCCGGGGTCCCCGGCCAAGCGCGAGCGCACATTTTAGGGATGATGGGTTGATGCTGCTGTTGACGGGGGCAACCGGAAGCATCGGTTCACGGCTGCTGCCGCTGCTGCTCGAGGCTGGCGAGGACGTGCGCTGCCTGGTGCGGGAGCCGCGGCGGCTCGGCCAGCAACGGGTCGACGTGCAGATCGCGCTCGGCGATCTCGGCGACCTCTCGGATCCCTACCTGGTGCGCCAAGCGCTGCGCGGGGTCGACACCGTGGTCCACCTGGCGGCGACGATCCGCGACCAGCCGCCGAAGCGAATCGAGGAGCTGAACGGGCTGGCGACGGTGCGGTTGCTGCGGGCGGCCGAGCGCAGCGGCGTCCGCCGCTTCGTCTTCTTCAGCGCCCTCGACGCCCATGCCGCCCAGCGCACGCGGTTCTTCCGCGCCAAGTGGCTGGCCGAGCAGGCGGTGCGCTCCTCGCCGCTGGAGACCAGCGTCTTCGCCCCCTCGATCGTCTACGACCGCACCGACCCCTGGATCACGCTGCTGCGGCGCTTCTCCTTCCTGCCGGTGCTGCCCGTCTCCGGCCACGGCGACGCCCGCTTCCAGCCGATCTGGGCCGCCGACGCCGCCCGCTGCGTGGTCGCCGCCCTGGGCGGCGAGATGCGGCCGCGCTACGAGCTGGCGGGGCCGGAAACGCTCAGCTACGACCAGATGTCCGACCTGGTCAGCCGCATCGCCGGCCGCCCGCGGCCGCTGGTGCACCTGCCGCTGCCGCTGGTCCGCTCGGGTTTGATCGGCCTCCGCTCCGTTTTCGGAGAGGCCGTGTTTGCAACCTGGGAGGAGGCCGAGTTGATGGAGGTCTCGATGGTCAGCGAGCGCGGCACGGCGGATGTGCAGGCGCTCGGCGTCGAACCGCGAAGGATGAGCGATGTCTTGGAGGGCAACTAAAAACGCAATCGGACTGGTGGCCGCAGCCGCGGTCCTGCTCGTAGCGCCGGTTCCAGCCTCGGCGCTGACCCTGGCGCCGCCGAAGCCAAACGTCTTCCTCGGCGTCTCAGACCGCGGCACGACGACCGAATTCAACGAAGTCTCGGCGCTGATGGGCAAGCACCCGGCGCTGCTGGAGACCTTCCATCCCTGGGGCAACAGCCTCAACGAGGCCTACGAACGCTGGCGCGAAACCGGCACGCGGCCGATCCTCCACATCTCCACCGCCGACGACCAGACCCTGGCCGAGCTGATCACCCCGCGCCAGATCGCGGTCGGCGGCGGCGACAACTACCTGCTGCAGCTGAACGAGTTCTTCGCGACCAAAGGCCTGCCCGCCTACATCCGCCCGCTGGGCGAGCCCAACCGCTGCCTCAATGCCTGGTCCTCGGTCTACTGCGACGGCACCCAGCGCGGCGGCGACTACACCACCGGCTGGTACAAACAGGCCTTCCGCCGCATCGCCACGATCGTCCGCGGCGGCGGCTCGATCGAACAGATCAACCTCACCCTGGCCGAAATCGGCCTGCCCCCGGTCAACCGCACCAAAGGGCCGGCCCCGGTGGCGCTGCCGGCGGCGCCGGTCAGCACGATCTGGAGCCCGCTGCCGGGCGGCTCGCCGCGGGTCAAAGGCAACTACCCCGGCAACTACTGGCCCGGCAGCCGCTGGGTCGACTGGGTCGGGACCGACTTCTACTCCCAGTACCCCGTCTGGAAAGACCTCGACCGCTTCTACCGCGCCAAACAGTGGAAACGCAAGCCGGTCACGATCACCGAGTGGGCGGTCTCCGGCGTCGACGACCCGCGCTTCGTCAAGCAGCTTGTCTCCTGGACGGTGAAGCGGCCGCGGGTGCGGATGCTCGTCTACTACAACGGCTTCGGCGCCGGCAACCAGTACGACCTCAACCTCTACCCGCGCACCGCCAACACCCTGCGGCTGAAGATCCGCCGCGCCAACTTCCTCTCGATCGCCGACTACAACGCCGGCCTCTTCCCGCCGCTGCCGCCGAAACCGAAAAAACCGCCGCCCCCGCCTCCTCCGCCGCCGCCACCCCCGCCGCCGCCGGAACCCGAACCGGAACCTGAACCCGAACCGCCGACGGAATAGAAAAGGCCCGGCGCTGAGGCCGGGCCTTTCCCAAAGAGCACTCCCCTAGGTGGGGGTGCCTACATCATGCCGCCCATGTCCGGCATACCGCCCGGCATGCCACCGCCGGCGCCACCCTCCTCCGGGGGCTCGGCGATGATCGCCTCGGTAACCAGGATGTTCTTGGCGATCGAGGCCGCGTTCTGCAGGGCAGAACGGGTGACCATGGTCGGGTCGATGACGCCGGCCTTGATCAGGTCGCCGTACTCGCCGTTGGCCGCGTTGAGGCCTTCGCCCGGCTTCAGGTCGCGGACCTTGTTGACCACGACCGAGCCCTCCTCGCCGGAGTTCTCGGCGATCTGGCGGACCGGCTCCTCCAGCGAGCGGTGGATGATCCGCGCGCCGGTGACCTCGTCGGCGTCATCCGCCAACTTGTCCGGGTCGAGACCGGCCTGGGCGTTCAGCAGCGCAACGCCACCACCCGGGACGACGCCCTCCTCGAGCGCGGCGCGGGTCGCCTGCAGCGCGTCCTCGACGCGGTGCTTTTTCTCCTTCATCTCGGTCTCGGTGGCAGCGCCGACCTTGACCACGGCGACACCGCCGGCCAGCTTGGCGAGGCGCTCCTGGAGCTTCTCGCGATCAAAGTCGGAGTCGGTGTTCTCGATCTCCTGTTTGATCTGCTTGATCCGGCCTTTGATGTCGTCGCCCTCGCCGGCACCGTCGATGACCGTGGTCGTGTCCTTGGAGACGACGACGCGACGGGCCTTGCCGAGCTGAGCGAGCTGGGTGTTCTCGAGTTTGAGACCCATCTCCTCGGTGATCACCTCACCGCCGGTGAGGACGGCGATGTCCTCGAGCATCCGCTTGCGGCGGTCGCCGAAGCCGGGGGCTTTGACGGCGACACCGGTGAAGGTGCCCCGCAGCTTGTTCACGACCAGGGTCGCCAGGCACTCGCCCTCGACGTCCTCGGCCACGATCAGCAGCGGCTTGCCACCCTGCATCACCTGCTCGAGCACCGGCAGGATGTCCCGCACGGAGCCGATTTTCTGGTTGGCGATGAGGATGTAGGGGTCCTCCAGCACCGCCTCCATGCGGTCCTGGTCGGTGACCATGTACGGGGAGATGTAGCCCTTGTCGAACTGCATTCCCTCGGTGAACTCCAGCTCCATGCCGAAGGTCTGGCCCTCCTCGACGTTGACGACGCCGTCTTTGCCGACTTTCTCG
>DASUZL010000005.1:0-86989 GCA_036376895.1 Solirubrobacterales bacterium | reverse complement strand
CACCGTCTTCGGGTTGACCGCCTTGTCGGTGGAGATCAGAACGAAACGCTCGGCGTTGGAGGCGGCAGCGGCCTCGGCTGTGATCCGGGTCGCGATCGCGTTGTTGCGCACCGCCTCCAACGGGTTGGCCTCCATCAGCGGCACGTGCTTGTAGGCGGCTGCGTGGAAGACGACGTCGGGCTTGAAGCGCTCCATCACCTCGAGCATCCGGTCGGCCTCCTTGCAGTCGGCGAGCACCGCCTCGACGTTGGTGAAATGGCGCTCCTCGACCATCTCGCGGTCGATCTGGAAGAGGTTGTCCTCGGCGTGGTCGAGCATCACCAGCAGCCGCGGTTTGACCTGGGCGATCTGGCGGCAGAGCTCGGAGCCGATCGAGCCGCCGGCGCCGGTGACGAGGACGATGCGGTCGCGCAGGTAGGCGCCGACCCGGTCCAGCTCGCGCACGATCGGCTCGCGCCCGAGCACGTCCTCGACCCGGACCTCGCGCAGCTGGCGGTTGAGCTGGACGCCGCCGCGCAGCAGCTCGAACACGGTCGGCAGGGTGCGGACGCGGATCTCGCGCTCGCGGCAGGCGGCGACGACCTGGCCGCGCAGGGTTCCCGGGGCCGAGGGGATCGCGATCACCACCTCGTCGGGCTCGGACTCGTCGAGGATCGAGGCGATCTCGCTGGTCGAGCCCAGCACCTTCAGCCCCAGCATCCGCATCCCGCGCTTGCGCGGGTCGTCGTCGACGAACCCGATCGCGGTGGCGCCGAGGTTGGGGTTGAGCTGCAGCTCGCGGACCACCATCTGGCCGCCGGAGCCGGCGCCGATCACCAGCACCTCGTGCTTCGGCAGCCGCGCCCCGCGCGAGGGCCGCTCGACGATCAGCCGCACCGCCAGGCGGGCGCCGGCGACCAGCAGCAGCGTCAGCAGGAAGTCCATCACCTCGACCGAGCGCGGCAGGGTGTCGTCGAACGGCTTGACGACGGCAAAGAGGATGACCAGCACGGCGCTGGCGACGGCGACGGCGCGGACGATCAGGAGGAAGTCGCGGCCGCTGATGTAGCGCCACCACTTCTGGTAGAGCCCGAAGGCGGCGAAGACGATCAGCTTGCCGGCGACGACAAACCCGACCGACTGCGCGAAGAGCACCTCGTAGCGCTGCGGCCACCCGTGCGGGTCGTCGAGGAATCGCAGTTGGAATGCGAGGAAGTAGGCCAACGCGACGAGCAGGGCGTCGGCCGCCACCTGCAGCACCCGATTGCGGTAGACAGGGTGGTTCAAACGGCTCATCGGACCGCTCCAGTTTAGGGCCAGAGCGGGCGATCGGCCGTCTATCGACTCCGCTGGTCCCTACGATGTGGCACTTCGATGCCGCCCGCCCTGCTTACGCTCGCCAGCGTCACCGACGTCTTTCTCGACCCGATCGTCAACGCCGGCACCGATTTCATCAGCGCCACCGGGCTGCCGGCGGTCTTCCTGCTGATGCTCTTGGAGTCCGCCTGCCTGCCGGTTCCGAGCGAGGCGATCATGCTCTTCGCCGGCTCCAGCGTCGCCGCCGGCGAACTGACCCTGTTCGGCGTTGTCGCCGCTGGCGTGCTCGGCAACCTGGTCGGTTCCTGGATCGCCTATGCGGTCGGCTACTACGGCCGCATCGACCTGCTGGAAAAAAACAAGCTGATCCACATCAGCCCCAAGCACCTGAAATGGGCCGATGACTGGTTCGAGCGCTACGGCTCCGCGACCGTCTTTTTCTCGCGCATGCTGCCGATCGTCCGCACCTTCATCTCGCTGCCCGCCGGGGTCGCGAAAATGCCGTTCTGGCGCTTCACGACGCTGACCCTGCTCGGCTGCATCCCCTGGGTGCTGATGCTGGCGCTGATCGGCGAAAGCGTCGGCGAGAACTGGGAAGAGTGGCGCGACCACCTGCATTACCTCGACTACATCGTCGTCGTGGCGATCCTCGCCGGGGCTGCCTACCTGATCGTGAGGCGCCGCCGCGGCGGTGGCTCCGGCGGCGACGAAGCCGCCAGCGGGACCGAGGCGACCGACCCGAGCGGCGCTTGAGCGACCCCGGCGCAGCCGGGATCCCCGCCCGGCGCGCGATCGCGCTGGGCGTAGTCCAGGGCCCGGCCGAGCTCTTGCCGGTCTCCAGCTCCGCCCACATCGTGCTCGTCCCCTGGCTCGCCGGTTGGGACTGGGAGGCGGTCGACCCGGAGGTGCGCAAGAGCTTCGAGGTCGCCCTCCACGCCGGCGCCGCAGCGGCGCTCCTGATCGGCCAGCGGCGGCTGATCGGCGAGGAGCTGCGCCAGTTCGACGCCCGCCGCGCCGTGCTGCTCGCGCTCTCCTTCCTGCCCGCGGCGATCGCCGGCTACACCCTGGAGCGCCCGATCGAGCGCCGCCTCGGCGGCCCCCGCGCCACCGCTTACGGCCTGCTCGCGGGTGCCGCGGCAATGCTCGCCGCCGACCGCCGTCCCCAGCTCCGCGGCCGCGGCGAAGCCAGCGCCGCCGACGGGCTCGCGCTCGGCGTCGCCCAGGCGGCGGCGCTGGCGCCCGGTGTCTCCCGCAACGGCGTCACCCTCGCGGCTGCTCGCTGGCGACGCTTCTCCCGCGACCAGGCGAACCTGCTCTCACGCACGATCGCGCTGCCGATCATCGTCGGCGCCACCGCGCTCAAGGGCACCCGCCTCGCCCGCCGCGGGACCACCCCGGAGCTGCGCCGCTCGCTCGCGGTCGGCGTCGCCGCCTCCTTCGCCTCGACCCTCGCCTCCCAGCGCCTGATCGGCCTGGTCGAGCGCGACCGTGCGCTCTGGCCCTATGCCGCCTACAGGGCCGGACTCGCGGCCGCCGTCCTCGTCAAACTGCAGGGCAGATGAGCGACGCCTACGCCAAAGCCGGGGTCGACCAGGGCGCGGCGGATTCCGCCGTCGCCGGTCTGGTGCGGGCGCTGGGCGCGATCCAGCTCGACCGGCCCTCGGCCCAGGTGCCGCTGCCGGGCCACTACGCGAGCGTGATCCGGATCGACGATCAGACCGGGATCGCCCTCTCGACCGATGGGGTTGGGACCAAGCTGCTGGTCGCCGAGGAGCTCGGAAAGTTCGACACGGTCGGGATCGATTGCGTGGCGATGAACGTCAACGACGTGATCTGCGTCGGTGCCGAGCCGCTGGCGATGCTCGACTACATCGCCGTGCAGAAGGCCGACCCGGCCGTCTGCGAGGAAATCGGCGTCGGCCTGGCGCGCGGGGCGGAGCTGGCCGGGGTCGAGATACCCGGCGGCGAGCTGGCCCAGCTCGGCGACCTCGTCTCCAGCGTCGACGTCTCCGGCGCCTGCTTCGGCACCGTCGCCCTCGACGCGATCGTCGACGGCGCCGCGGTCGAGCCCGGCGACGCCGTGATCGGCCTGCCCTCCTCGGGGATCCACTCCAACGGCTACACGCTGGCCCGCTCCGCGCTCGCGGGCATTCCGCTCGACGACGACCGCCTCGGCCGGCCGCTGGGCGAGGTGCTGCTGGAGCCGACCGAGATCTACGTCAAGCCGGTGGTCGAGCTGCTGCGCTCGGCGGTCGAGGTCCGCGGCCTCGCCCACATCACCTCCGGCGGCACCGCCAACCTGCTCCGCCTCGCGGCTGCGGTCGGGTACGAGATCGACGACCCGCTCCCGGTCCCGCCGATCTTCGCCCTGATCCAGGAGCACGGCGACGTCAGCGAGGAGGAGATGTACGACATCTTCAACATGGGCTGCGGCTTCTGCGTCGTCGTCCCGCCCGGCGACGAAGCCGCCGCGCTGGAGCTGCTGCGCGCCCACTACCCGGCCGCGAAGCGGATTGGCCGCGCTACCGACGCCACCGGCACCGTCACTCGCACCTAGGCGTGTCCACAACCGCCCTTCCCATCGCGCGGTTCCTTATGTGCGCTGGGGGTCGAGAAGGAACCACGCGCCGTAATCGCGGCGATAATCGCGGCAGCAAGTGACCGACCCCGCCCCGACCAGCTCGCAGATGATCGGCACCGTTCTCTCCGGTCGCTACCGGCTGGAGGCGAAGCTCGGCAGCGGCGGCATGTCGACGGTCTATCTAGCCCGCGACGACACCCTCGACCGCGCCGTCGCGGTCAAGGTCATGCACCGGGAGATGTCCGAGCAGGCCGACCAGTTGGAGCGCTTCCGCCAGGAGGCGCGCGCGGTCGCCAAGCTCTCCCACCCCAATATCGTCGCCGTGATCGACGCCGGCGAGGACGGCGGCCACCCCTACATCGTCTTCGAGTACGTCGAAGGGGAGACCCTGAAGCAGCGGATCAACCGGGTCGGCGCGCTCGACCCACAGGAGGCGCTCGCCTACGCGATCGAGGTCGCCCGCGGCCTCACCGTTGCCCACGGGCGCAACATGGTCCACCGTGACGTCAAGCCCCAGAACGTCCTGATCGACGCCGAGGGCCGGGCCAAGCTGACCGACTTCGGCATCTCCCGTCAGCTCGAGCAGGATGGGATGACCGCGACGGGCCGCGTCCTTGGCACCACCGACTACGTCGCCCCCGAGCAGGCGATGGGCCATCCGGTCGATCCCCGCTCCGACCTCTACTCGCTCGGCGTCGTCCTCTACGAGATGCTGGTCGGCCAGGTTCCCTTCCACGCCGACAGCCAGGTCGGGGTGGCGATGAAACACGTCAACGAGGAGCTGCCCGACGTGCAGCAGCGCCGGCCCGAACTCTCCGCCGCCGCGGCTCTGGTGGTCGAGCGCGCGACCGCCAAGGACCCGGAGCGCCGCTACCAGACGGTCGGCGAGATGATCGACGACCTCTCGACCGCGCTCGAGGTCGAGGCCGCCCGCGCCGGCTCGACCACCGGCGAGGCGACCAGCGTGCTCGACGCCGTCCCCCCGGCCAAACGCAAGCTCTCCGGCCGCGCCCGCGCCTCCTGGGCGGCGATCGCCCTGCTGGTCGTGGTCGGGGTCGGCGCCCTGCTGGCGGTGCAGTTGATCAGCAGCGGCGACAGCGGCGGTGGGGGCGGCGCGCTGAAGGGCAAGGGCAGCCCGATCGCGATCTCCGAGGCGACCGACTACGACCCCCAGGGCGACGAAGAAGAGGACGCGGCCACGGTCGAACTCGCGGTCGACGGCAACTTCTCCACCGCCTGGAGCAGCGAGCACTACGACACCGACACCTTCGCCGGCACCAAGACCGGCCCCAACCCCGGGGTCGGCCTCTATGTCACCGCCAAGTCGGCGGCGAGCCCGTCGGCGATCGTCGTCCGCACCTCGACTCCCGGCTGGGACGCGGAGATCTACGCCGCCGCCTCCGGCCCGCCCTCAGAACTCTCCGAATGGGGCGAGCCGGTCGGCGAGATCACCGACGCCGGCGATAGCGCCGAAGCCGAGCTCAGCCTTTCCTCCCCGGCCAAGTACTTCCTGATCTGGTTCAACAAGGCCTCGCCCGCCCGCGACCAGGCCGGCCGCTACCAGGTCGAGATCTCCGACGTGAAGCTGATCGAGTAGGACGCCGGGCCTAGGCGGCCACCGCCACTGGCGGATCCTTCAGGCGTGACTCGCCTCCCATCTCGATGGCAAGCTTGGGGGCTTGTACCTCCTTGGTGGTCTCGAGCGGCCCCGTGGCTTCGAGCACGTACTCAAGGCCCTGATTTCCGCTCTCTTCAAACTGCTCCTTGGCAGCGCTGTAGACCCCCTTTGCCCGCGCCACCAGCTCTTCGTCGTTCGCCTGTCTCGCGAAGCTTCTGAAGACCTCTGGGAACCAGGCGTCCCCCTTTAGGCTCCGCCACGCCCGGTTGTTGCTGAGAATCCGGTTCAACTGTTTGATCGCCTGCCCGACCGAGCCGCAGTCGGGCTCCAACATTCCCATCCAACCGCGCTCGACCTCGCAGGCAGCGACGCCCGCGGCACTACCGATCTCCCGGTAGCTCCTTTCCGCCGAGCGGAGCAGTCGCTTGAAGACTCGGACTTCGCTCACGCTCATCTTGAAATCCTCCAACAAGAGTCGCCGGGCGACGGTGGCCTGCCGGCGCGCATTCAGCGCCGTTCCCTCAGGGTGCCCGCACTGTTCGAAGAGTCCCTGCGCGGATCCGAGCGTCTGTTGCGCCAGCTGGAACTCCCTTTTCTGGTACTCGACGGCCCCGATTGCAGAGGTGGCGAACGCTCTGGTCAGCACCAGATCCAGATGATCGGCAAGTTCGACCGCTTCCCCCAGCAGGTCCGTCGCCTTGTCGGTGTCGCCTCGGTGGCGACTGACGTCCCCCATTTGCATCAGGCAGCTGGCTCGCGCCCGCTCGAACGACTGGCCTGGATCGGCGGCGATCTTGTGCGCCCGGTCGAGGCAGCTCCAAGCCTCGTCGAATCGTCGCAGCTGTCGCAGTCCGAACCCAAACAGATAGAGACACTGGACCCGTCCGTAGTCGTCTTCGAGCTCGTCGAACATCTCCAGCGCCTGTGCCGCGTATCGCAGCGACGCCACGTACTGAGACTGGCGCCGCAAATTGCGTGCCAGGCCGACGACGCTCCAGGCCTGCCTGGTGCGCAGGGCTCGCGTGTCGGCCGCGGGCCGGTGGTCTACCAGCTGGCCAAACAGCGAGATTGCGGCGTTCAGGTGCTGGGCCATCGGCGCGAGGTCCTCACCGCGCAGCTCGCCGATCCGACCGCGCTCGTATTCGAGGTGGGCGATCGCGGGAAGAACCAGATCCGCCCTGACGTCGGGAGTGCCGAGCGCGATCGTCTCGAGCACCCCCAGCGATCGTTTCAGCGGCAGCTGTTGGCTGCTTTGCCGCTGGGTGGTCGCAAGCTCCGCCAGTGCTTCGAGCGCGATCTCATCCGCTTTCAGCTCGCGGGCTTGGGCGAGGATCTCCTCGAGTCGATCGATCGAGTCCTGCAGTCGGTTGCGTCGCCGCCGCAGCGCGACAGCCCCCGCCAGCGCCTCCCGCAAGAACTTGGCCACTTCCTCCTCGTTGCGCCGCGGCGGGAGCTTCGTGGGCGCGCCGAAGGCGAGATGCCGGCCCAGCTCGGACTGTCCCTCGGGCGTCAGCGAGTAGATGGTTAGGCGCCTGTCGTCTCTCCCCTTCTCGGTGGCGAGGAGACCTTCATCCAGCATCTCGGCCAGTTTGCGGCCAACCGACGCCGTGCGGGTGCCAACGGCCTTCGCCAGATCGGTCGGCGTTGAGGGACTTTTGCCGAGCGCCACCAGCAGCCGCCGCCGCAACGGCTCCTTTCGCTCGATCTGGGCAAGCTCGCGTTTTTCCCTCCGCAACGCCGCCGCGGTGGGGTGCGAATCGTCCATCCTTAAATCCCCTCATCCGATGTGTGTGCTTGCCCGCACATTGAGTTCAATAACCGGTCAATTACCTATTTATACCCTTTCAATACCCCATACATACGTCAACCCCTCGAATTTGGACGTTTTTGGACGCTTTCTACCGCCAGCTCACAGCGCCTGGGAGCGGCCTGTTCGGGTCGAAGATTCCGATTTGCGGGAGCGGCTTGATCCCCTTTCCCGTCAACGGAGCCAGCTGCTTCGCGGGCTCCGGCCGCGGCGCCGCGGCGAAGCAGAGGAATGGCTCGCCGTCCTCGACGAAGCGAGCATTGGCGACCGCGCCGACGCCCTGACAGTAGCCGGCGATATCGCCGAGCACGGTGCTGAATGACCCGCTCTGCCGCGTCATCGCCGGGATCAGCAACAGGTTCACGCCGGCGGATACGAGCAGCCGGGGGATCTGCAGGTCGAGCGCGTCGGCGCAGATGATCACCGCCACCCTGGTTCTTGCCCCGGAGAGGACCAGAATCGTCTTCGGCTCTTCCGTCAGGTCCTCGGTCAGCGTCTCCTCCTCCGGCTCCTCCAACCGCTCCTCCTCCGGCTCCTGGGGCGACTCCCTCTCCTCTCCCTCGTCGTCACCCTCATAGGAGTGGTGCTTGTGGGCGATGGCGACGCACCTGCCATCGAGGTACACCCGCGACTCGTTCGCGCGAATCTCGCTCCCGTCGTCACCGACCCCCTCGCGGCAGTGGGCGCTGCCGGCAACGACTATCGGCGGGTACGCACCCGGCTCCTCGGCCAGGGCCTGCTCGAGTGCCCCTGGGGTCGGCAGGCTCAGCTCCGGCAGCACCGCGATCGCCACTTCCTCGCGGACCTCGGAGAGGAGATTGAGGATGGCGTCGGGGTCCCAGTGTTTCGGACGCACGTCGAAGATGCGACCGTTCTCGGGTGGGGAGTATTCGATCTCGCCGCCGCGCGCGGGGTGGATGGTCGCGATCCGGGACAGTCCGTCCTCCTTGTCCCAGGTCAAGTCGTCGAGCCGGTCGCGATGGGCGAAGTCGAGGATGACGCGGAGTTGTTCCCTGCTGGAGTAGGGGAAAAGCGAGTAGGGATATGGGTAGAGCAGGCTGTTGCGGTTGAGCTTCATCTGCTTGGTCGTCGGTTTGAACTTCAGCGGCCTGGTCGCGAACCGGACGGGCGTACCCTGGCTGAGTTCAATCTGGTCGACAGTCGTTGCGTAGACAGTCGCGAGCGGTTTCCGGCAGAGGCCGCGAAGTACCCCGAAGAAGTCGAGGGGCTGACGCGCCCTGGCGCTCCAGATCAACGCGACCAGATCTGGCCCGATTCGTTCCTCCAGGAGAGAAGGAGCCCGGATCACCTCTTCCCAGGTGGCAAGAGGCACCTCCGCGACACCGAGCTCAATTCGCTCCAGTTCTGTCTTGGTCTGTGCGTCGCGACGCATGAGACTCAGCTCGTCCGCCCTCTCCATGCACGCCTTGCCCAGCAGCCGCGCCAGGTCCGGCACCGAACCGGCTGCACCAAGTTGAGAGCTGAAATCGACGAGCGCCATCGCAAGGGTTGCGAGGGCTCCCCTGCCCGTCGCCGCTCAGACTCTAGTTATTACTGTGTTCTGATCTGATACGCAGAAGTTTTTATATATCGACTCAGAACTCGTAGGACCGCGCCTCGGCGTGGCGCTCCAACGCCAGCCGCACCAGGCGGTCGCAGAGGTCCTCGTAGGCGATACCGCTGGCCTCCAGGAGCTTCGCGTAGACGCTGGTCTCGGTGAAGCCGGGCATGGTGTTGATCTCGTTGACGAGGATCTCGCCGTCGGGCTCGACGAAGAAGTCGCAGCGGGCGAGGCCGGAGCAGCCGGCGAGCTTGAAGATCTGGGCGGCGAGTTCGCGCACTCGCGTGGTCTCGCGGCCGGAGAGCGGCGCCGGGACCCGCAGCTCCATGCCGCCCTCCTGGTACTTGGCCTCGAAGTCGTACCAGTCGGCGTGGGCGACGATCTCGCCCGGCAGCGAGGTCTCGAGCTCCTCGTTGCCGAGCACCGAGCACTCGACCTCACGGCCCGCGGCGGAGGCCTCGACGATCACCCGCGGGTCATGCCGCAGCGCCGCCGCAACCGCCCCCGCCAGCTCGCCGATGTTCTCGACCCGGGTGATGCCGACGCTGGAGCCCATCCGCGAGGGCTTCACCCAGAGCGGCAGCCCCATCGCCTCGCAGTGCTCGCGCCAGCCCGGCTCGCCGACCGCGGCGAAGTCGACCTGGGGGATGCCGCGCTGGGCCAGCAGGCGCTTCAGCGTCAGCTTGTCCATGCAGATCGCCGAGGAGAGCACGTCGGAGCCGACATAGGGCAGGTCGAGCCACTCGAGCAGGCCTTGGACGCTGCCGTCCTCGCCGAATGCGCCGTGCAGCGCCGGGAAGACGGCCCCGGCGCCGAGCAGGCCGCCGCCGGGCGCCAGCTCGACCGCCGCCCCGTCATGGTTCCAGCCGCCCTCGCGTGTGATCGTCACCGCCACCACCTCGTGCCCGGCCGCCTCGAGGCCGCGGGCGACCGAGGTGCCGGATCGCAGCGAGACGTCGTGCTCGGAGGAGCGCCCGCCGACGAGCACCGCGACCCTCATTCCGTGCCTTCTTCTTCTGGCACCGGCACCGCCGCGGCCTGCTTGCCGACGACGATCGTCACTTCCGAGCCGGGTTCGATTTCCTGCCCCGGCGGCGGGAACTGGTCGACGACGCGGCCGACTTTGCCGCTCACTTCGGTTTCTTCTTCTTCGACCACAGGGACGAGACCGGCGGCGCGGATCGCTTCCACGGCTTCCCGCCGCAGCTTGCCGATCGCGTTCGGCACCGTTGCCTGTTTTTCGCCCTGGGAGACGACGATCGTCACCGGCGAGCCGGGGGCGACCTCGGTGCCGGCGTCGGGCGTCTGCCGGATCACCTGCCCGCTCGGCGAGTCGCTTTCTTCTTCTTCCACGATCGGTTCGAGGCCGCGGCCGCGGATCTGCTGCACGGCGAGGCCGCGCTGGCTGCCGACCAGGACCGGGACCTTGGTCAGCTTCGGCCCGCGCGAGACGAAGATGACCACGGTCGAGCCGTTGGTGATGCTGGTGCCGCCGGACGGTTCGGAGCGGACCACCAGCCCTTCTTCGACGCTCTCGGAGTTGACCGCTTTAACGCTGACTTCGAAGCCGCGGCCTTCCAGCCTTTCGGTCGCTTCTTCCTGGCTGAGGCCGGCGACGCCCGGCACGGCGCTCTGTCCCGGCCCGGCGCTGACCGTCAGGGTCACCGCCGGCTTCGAGCAGAAGAAGGTGAGGAAGGAGCAGTCTTCCTCGGCTTCGTCGGGCGGCGGGTCCTGCTCGAGCACCAGCCCGCGTTCGGCCTGACGCTCCACCTGCTTGGTCTCGCCGACCTCGAAGCCGTCGTTTTCGAGTTTCACTTCGGCCCGTTCCTGCTGCAGGCCGGTGACGTTGGGGACGTCGGTGCTGGTGTCGCGCGAGAGCGCCCACCCGATCAGCAGCCCGAGCAGCACCGCCGCGACCAGCAGCC
Source organism: Solirubrobacterales bacterium (assembly GCA_036376895.1). GTDB lineage: Bacteria > Actinomycetota > Thermoleophilia > Solirubrobacterales > 70-9 > VAYN01. The sequence continues at coordinate 76,201 of DASUZL010000005.1, read as the reverse complement.
AGATCCACCAGCGACGTTTGCCCTCGTCCTCCTCGTCGTCCTCATCCTCCTCCGGCGTCGCCACCACCGGCGGCAGCGGCGCGAAGGCGGCGGTCCCGCCTCCGGGCGCCCCCTCTTTTATCGCCGCGTCGAGTGCCGCGATGAAGGCGTCGGCGCTCTGGAAGCGGGCGCCGGGGTCCTTCTCCAGCGCTCGCATCACCACCGCGTCGAGCGCCGGCGAGACCCGCGGGTTGATCGAGCTCGGCCGCTGCGGGACCTGGGAGACCTGCTTCATCGCCACCGCCACCGCGCTTTCGCCCTCAAAGGGGACCCGGCCCGTCAGTGCCTCATAAAGAATCACCCCGACCGAGTAGAGGTCGGAGACCGAGGTGACGTCGTGCCCCTGGGCCTGCTCGGGCGAGAGGTAGTGCGGCGTCCCCATCACCGAGCCGGTCTGGGTGATCTCCGAGACCCCGGCGCGGGCGATCCCGAAGTCGGTGACGACCGCCTTGCCGTCGGGGTCGACAATCACGTTCTGCGGCTTCAGATCGCGGTGAACGATCCCGTGCTTGTGGGCGAACCGGGCCGCCTCCAGCACCTGGCGGATCAGCTCGACCCCCTCCGGAGGCGTCAGGCCGCGGTCGATCAGCTCCTTCAGCGTCGCCCCCTCCACGTACTGCATGGCGATGTAGTAGGTGCCCTCGAACTCGCCGCGGTCGTAGACGGCGACGATGTTGGGGTGCTGCAGCCCGGCCGCCGCCTCGGCCTCGCGCCGGAAGCGCTCGACGAACTCGCGGTCCTGGGCGAAGCGGCGGTGCAGGACCTTCAGCGCCACCCGCCGCTGCAGGTGGGTGTCCTCGGCCAGCCAGACGTCGGCCATGCCGCCGCTCCCGAGCCTGCTCAGCACCCGGTAACGGCCGTCGACGACGCTGCCCTCGCTCACCTCAGCCACGCTTCGCCTCCCTCATTCGCCCTCCAGGGTCGCTTCTGCCACTTCGCGGAAGATCGGCGCCGCGACGTCGTTGCCGAACTGTTCGGTGCACTCGACCGACGCCGCGATCGCGATCTGCGGATCGTCGGCCGGTGCGAACCCGATGAACCAGGCCTGGTTCTGCTCGACCCCGCCGCCGCAGGCTTTGTTGCCCGGGGTTTCCGCGGTGCCGGTCTTGCCGGCGACGGCGACGCCGGGGATCGCGGCGTTGGTTCCGGTCCCTTCGCTCACCACCCCTTCCATCGCCGTCGTCAGGTCTGCCGCCGTCTGCTCGGAGACCGGTTCGCTGTACTCGTCGGGATCGAGGCGGTCGCTGACCCGCCCGTCGGGATCGATCACCCGGTTCCAGATCTGCGGCTTCATCAGCTTGCCGCCGTTGGCCACCGCGGCGGCGACCATCGCCATCTGCAGCGGCGTCGCCAGCAGCCGCTCCTGGCCGATCGACATCCGCCCCAGGTCGATCGGGTCGTTGCGGGTCAGCGTCTGCCCTTCCACGGTGACGCCGCTGTTGTAGACCTCGTCGTCGGGCAGGTCGATCGGCGGGGTCGCGTTGAAGCCGAACTTTTCCATCGTCTCGAACAGCTTGTCCTGGCCGACTTTCTGGCCCAGTTGTGCGAACCAGGTGTTGACCGAGTTGGTCAACGCCGTGTCCAGCGAGGCGCCGATGAAGTCCTCGTTGAAGTCGTTGGAGAGCGGGTTGCCTTCGACCTCGATCGTGCCCGGCGCGTCGATCGTCGTTTCCGGGGTGATCGTGCCGCTCTCCAGGCCGGCGGCGGCGGTCACGACCTTGAAGGTCGACCCCGGCGGGTAGAGGCCCTGAGTCGCCCGGTTCAGCAACGGCGTTTCGATCCCGTTGCGGTTCAGCTTGGTGATTTCGGTCGGGATCCGGTTGGGGTCGAAGGACTTGTTCGAGGCCATCACCTTGACTTCGCCGGTGCTGGGGACGAGCGCAACGACCGCCCCGAACCCGGCCGCCTCGAGCCCGTTCAGCGCGACCCGCTGCGCGTTCGCGTCGATGTTGGTGACGATGTCGTTGCCTTCCTGGGTGGTCCCGGTCAGCTCGTCGAGGATCGAGCTGAATTCGGATTCGTTGCCGACCAGCTCGTCGTTGTGGAACTGCTCGAACTCGGAGTCGCCCTCGCGCACGAAGCTGTAACCGATCGGGTGCCCGAAGAGCGCGCCCTCTGGGTAGCGGCGCACGAACCGGCGCGCGTCCCCCTTGCCCTTCGCCACCGACTTGGCGATCACGGTGCCGTCGGCGGCGAGGATGCGGCCGCGGCGGATCTGCTGCTGCTCCAGCAGCGGCCGCTTGTTCGCCTGCTTTTCCTTCAGCGCCTTGGCGTCGAAGACCGACCAGTAGGACGTGAAAGCGACCAGCACCCCGAAGAGGACGACGATGAAGGCGAAGAGTTTGACGATCTGCCGGTTCACGCCGCCGCCCCCAGCGCCAGCGCGCGCCCGCCCGGTTCCTCGGCCTCACGCCGGGCGCGGTCGGAGATCAAGAGCAGCAGCGCCAGCAGCACGAAGTTGGCGACGATCGAGCTGCCGCCGTAGCTGATGAAGGGCAGGGTGACGCCGGTCAGCGGGATCACCCGGGTGACGCCGCCGATGATCACGAAGGCCTGGATCGAGAAGACCGCGGTCAGTCCCGTCGCCAGCAGCTTCGAGAAGCCGTCGTTGGCGAGCAGCGCGATCTTGAAGCCGCGGGCGGCGATCAGCAGGTAGGTGAGGACGACGCCGCAGGCGCCGAACAGCCCCAGCTCGTTGACGATCAGGGAGTAGATCGTGTCGGTCTGCGCCGCCGGTAACAGCGCGTCGTCGGTGCCGGGGATCGTGATCAGCCCCTGCGCGAACCCTTTGCCGAAGAGCCCGCCGTCGGCCTGGGCGAAGATCGATTGCAGGATCTGGTACCCGCTCCCGCTCGGGTCGTTGTATGGGTCGAGCCAGATCTCGACCCGGTCGTGGACGTGGGGCACCGTCGAGGCGAAGAACCAGGCGCCGACAACGAACATCGCCATCCCGATGACCACGAAGGAGAAGCGCCCAGTTGCCACGTAGAGCAGCGCCAGGAAGGCGGCAAAGAACATCAGCGAGCTGCCGAGGTCGCGGATGAAGACGAGCATGAACATCGAGGCGCCCCAGACCACCAGCATCGGCCCGAAGTGCTTCAGCGGCGGCAGCGTCACCCCGAGGATCCGCCGGGCGCCGACGATCAGCACCTCGCGGTGCTCGCGCAGGTAGCTGGCGAGGAAGATGACGATCGCGATCTTCGTGAACTCGGCCGGCTGGAAGGCGAGCGGGCCGATCTTCACCCCGAGGTAGGCGCCGTTGACCTGCTGCCCGATCCCCGGCAGCCGCGGCGCCAGCAGCACCAGCAACCCGCCGATCGCGATCGTGTACCGGTAGCGCTCCAGCACCTCGTAGTCGCGCAGCAACTGGATCGTCAGCGCGAACAGGACCAGCCCGAGGACGAACCAGTTGGCCTGGTCGCGGGCGAGGCCGTCGTCGATCCGGTAGATCATCACCAGGCCGAACGCGGTCAGCGTCGCGACCAGCGGGAAGAGGTAGGGATCGGCGTTGGGCAGCCGGATCCGCAAGTAGATATGGGTCGCGAGGCAGATCGCGAGGAAGTAGCCGCCGTAGATCAGGCTGAGGTTGTCGAGCCGCGTTTCCTCCTGGGCGAAGACCGCGGCGAAGCCGGCGGTGAGGAGGAGGGCGACCGGAACGAGAGCGATCAGCTCGCGGTTCCTGGCGGACCTCAAGGGACTCCCTGGCTGCGCTGGATGTCTTCGATCAGGTCGACCGCGTCATCGCGCGAGCGCAGGCTGTGGCCGGTGACGGCGTCCTGGCGCTTCGCCGGCAGCGCCGTCGTCTGGATCGGGCTGGCGTAGCGCTCGTCATAGAGGGTGATCCCGAACGGCAGCTCGTAGGGGAGGCCGCGGTAGAGGGCGACGCGGCCGGCGTCGTCGGTGCCGAGGAACCAGACCTGGCGGTTGCCGTACCAGGCGCCGAAGGCGATCGCCCCGACCACGATCAGCGCCAGGAGGATCTTGGCGGCGGTCTTGAGGCGCTTGTGGCGCGGCTTCGCCTCCAGCTCCTCGCGGCGTTTGCGGGCCGCCTCGCCGGCGGCCCGGCGCCGCACCTCGGTCGCCGTCAGGCCCGCCTCCTCGGCGGCCGCACCGACCAGGGTCGCGCCCCCGGCCGGGTCCGCCCCCGCGGGATCGGTGCCCGCCGGCGCCGGCGCAGCGGCGTCGCCGAGCTTGAAGGCGATCACGGTGATGTTGTCGCGGCCGCCGGCGCGGTTGGCTTCGTCGACCAGCGCCCGCACCGCCGTCTCCATCGAGGAGGCTCGCCCGAGCAGGCGGGCGATCTGCTCGTCGTCGAGCATCGTCGTCAGCCCGTCGGAGCAGATCAGGAAGACGTCCCCCGCCTGGGTCGGCACCGTCTGCAGGTCGACTTCGACCACCGGTTCGGGTCCCAGCGCCCGGGTGATGATCGAGCGCTGCGGATGGTCCTCGGCCTGGGCCTCGGTCAGCTGCCCCTTGCGCCGCATCTCCTCGACCAGCGAGTGGTCGCGGGTCAGCCGCTCCAGCTTGCCGCCGCGCAGGCGGTAGGCGCGGCTGTCGCCGACGTGGCCGATCGCCACCTCCTCCGCCTCGAGGTCGACGATCGCCGCCGTGGTCGTCGTCCCCATCCCGGTCAGGCTCGGGTCCTTGCGGGCGAGCTCGTGGATCGTCCGGTTCGCCTCTTCGATCGTCTCCCGCAGCACCTGCTCCGGCGGCGCCTGCGGCAGCTCGCGTTCGAACGACTCGGCGGCGGCCTTGGAAGCGACCTCGCCCGCCTGCGCTCCGCCCATCCCGTCGGCGACCACAAACAGCGGCGCGCGGGTGAAGAGCGAGTCCTCGTTGGCGTTGCGCTGGCGCCCGGTGTCGGTGCGGAACGCCTGGTCGTCGATCCGCACGGTCATGACGCCTCGAGCCTGAACTCGGTGTCGCCGATCTGCACCGTGTCGCCGTCGATCAGCTCTGCCTCCCCCTTCAGCGTGGCGCCGTTCAGCAGGGTGCCGTTGGTCGAGCTCATGTCCTCGACGAAGTAGCGCCCGCCGCGTTCGAACACCCGCGCGTGCAGGCCGGAGGCGTAGCGGTCCTCGATCTGCACGTCGGAGTCCTTCGAGCGGCCGATCGAGAGCCCTCCGATCAGGTCGTAGCGGGCCCCCGTTTCAAGCCCGCCCCCGCGCTCGGCGATGAGCCAGGCGTCGGTCCCCCGCGGCCCGCCGCCGGTCACCGGCGCCGCGTGGAAGCCGGTCGCGTCAGGCGCCGGAGCGACCGTGCGCCGCAGATCCTTGACGGCGCTGCGCGCGATCACCAGCACGAAGAGATAGAGGAGGCCCAGGAACGCGAACTTCAGGGCGACCGAAATCGGGTCGTATTCCACGCCAGCACCTTAATGACGATCCCCGACCGCGCGGGGACTACTGCTCGATGTCGAAGAGGAAGGTCGTCGTGCCGACGGTGACCTGGTCACCGGGGCTGAGCCGGGTCGAGGCGACGCGGCGGCCGTTGACCTTGATCCCGTTGGTCGAGCCGAGGTCGACGATCTGCCAGTCGCCGGACTCCGCGCGACGCAGCTCGGCGTGGCGGCGAGAGACGTTGGGGTCGGCCAGCACGCACTCGACCGACTTCGAGCGCCCGATCGTGGCGCGCGGGCCGTCGAGCACGTAGCGCCGGTCTTCGAGCGAGACCACCGCCCGGGTCGAGACCAGCGCCCCGACCGCCTGCTCGGGCCGTTTCGGGCGGCCCCGGTCGCGCTCGCGCACGGCCGAGTAGACCATCGTGTGGCCCTCTTCGCCCTGTTTGGCGGGCTCGCCCTCATGCGCCGGCGGCTTCACCAGCCGCGCCTGGATCCCGAACTCGCCCAGCCGCAGCCGCTCGTCGGTGTCGAACTCGACCGCGGGCCGGGTCAAGAGGTCGTAACCGCGCCGCCGCGCGTGCTCCAGCAGGTAACCGGAGAGCTCCTGCTCCAGCGAGCGTTCGTAGCCCTCGAGCTTGGAGCGGTCCTGCTTGGAGAGGTAGACGGTGTACTCGTTGGGGACGTAGACGCGCTGCACCGAGGCGGTCTTGTGCGCGTCCATTTCCTTCGCCAGTTTGCGCGCGAGTTCGACCGGCTGCACCTCGGAGCTGAAGGCGCGGCTGAAGACCCCCTCGACGAGGCCTTCGATTTTCGACTCGAGATTGCGCAGGACGCCGATCGGAAAATCCTAAGGGAGAGGGGCGGGCCGCCTAGAGCAGCGCGCCGTGGCCGATCGCGAGCCAGGCGCCGATCGCGGCCGCGAGCGCGAGCGCGCCGAGCCGGGCGCCGACGTGGCGGCCGCTGGAGTTGGTGTGGTCGGCGAGCAGGTCGAGCGAGTCCTCGATCGAGGTCCCGAGTTCCTCCAGCGAGGGCCGGCGCCCGGGCCGCGGGGCGAGGCAGGCGTCGACTGTGTCGGTGAGCTCGCGCGGCAGGTCGGGACGGAGGCGGCGCAGGGCGCGGTGGCGCGAGCCGATCGCCCGCGCGGTCGCTGCAGGAGTGGCGCGCCGGTGTGGGTTCTCGCCGCTCCAGCACTCATAGAGGACGAGCGCGAGCGAGTAGACGTCGGCCTCCGGGCCCGCCGGCCGTCCCTCGGCCTGCTCGGGCGACATGTAGGCGAGGGTGCCGACGACGTCGCCGGTCGCGGTCATCCCCGCCTCGTCGGCGAGGCGGGCGATCCCGAAGTCCATCAGCTTGGCCCGCGCCTCCCCTTCGATGTCGGTCACCTGCACGTTCTGGGGCTTGATGTCGCGGTGGACGACGCCGCGCGAGTGCGCGTGGTCGAGCGCCTCGCAGAGGTCGGCGCCGATCTCGCCGATCTCGCGGTCGCAGAGCTCGCCCGCGTGGGCGAGCCGGGCCAGGGTCGAGCCCTCGACCAGCTCGGTGACGAGCAGGGCGTTGCCGTCCTCCTCGCCCATCTCGTAAAGCGTGACGATCCCGGGGTGGTTGAGCCGCGCCGCCGCCTGCGCCTCGCGCAGCACCCGGCGGCCGGCCTCTCCCCGCTGTTCGATCGCCTTAACCGCCACCGGCCGCTCCAGCCGCCCGTCCCAGGCCTCATAGACAACGCCGAAGCCGCCGCTGCCGATGCGGCGCTCGATGAGGAAGCGGTTGAGGACGAGTGATCCGACCAAAGCTCCTTCGAATTCGCCGCCAATCCCAGCTCTCCTGCGGATTGCACGAGTTCCCCCGAACTGCAAAAACATCCCCGTTTGCGGCCTCAATTCGCGCGCCGTCGCCGCCAGGCTTCATACTCTCCGCCCAGCCAACCAGCTTGGAGAGCGCTTTCTTGGAGAGTTCAGCCCCCCGCCCGTCGCGCCGACGCGAGCGACCGAAACGTCGTCCCGAACGCCAGCAGATCATGCTCCGGCGTGGGCTCGCCCTCGGCGGCGGCCTGATCGTCCTGATCCTGATCGTGCTCGGGGTCAAGGGCTGCCTCGACGCCCGCGCCAACCGCGAGCTGAGCGACTACGCGCGCAACGTCAGCCAGATCGTCGACGAGACCGAACAGACCAGCAAAGCCTTCTTCGGCAAGCTCGAAGACCCGGGGGACCTCACCGTCACCGACTTCGTCAACGAGGTCAACGCCGACCGCAGCGCGATGGACAACTACGCCTCGCGGATCGACGGCCTCGGCGCTCCCGGCGACATGGGCAGCGCCCAGAGCAAGCTGGAGCTGGTCTACGAGCTGCGCGCCGCCGCGATGGGCGAAATCGCCGACAAGATGAGCACCGCGCTCGGCGATGCCGGGGCCGAGAAAGCGACGGCGGCGATCGCCAACCAGATGCAGAAGCTGTTCGCCTCCGACGTCGTCTACGAAACCGTCGTGCGGCCGGAAATCGACGGCGTCCTCGCCGACAACGGGATCACCGACTCCGACGTCCCGAAAAGCAGCTTCATCCCCGACGACGACACCAGCTGGCTGGAAGAAAGTACCGTCGCCGACGCGCTTGCAGCGCTCGGCGGTGGCGGGGGAGGCGCCGCGGCTCCCGGCTCGCACGGCCTCGGCCTCGGCGCCGTCAGCGCCAACGGCACCGAACTGGTTCAGGAAGGCGAAGCAGTCGTGGCAGCCGAAGAAACCGTCGAAGTCGAAGTCCAGGTGGAAAACCAGGGCGAATCGACCGAGAACGGGATCACGGTCTCCGTCTCCGTCGACGGCGCCAACGAGCTGCAGCAGGACATCAGCGCGATCAGCGCCGGCGAAGTCTCGACGGTGACGATCCCGCTGACGCCGACGCCGAGCGGCACCGTCGCCCTCGAAGTCAAGGTCGACACCGTCCCCGGCGAGCAGATCTCCGAAAACAACGAGGCCACCTACACGGTCACCTTCGAATAGGCGATCCTTCGAAAATGAAGATCGCCTACCTCGGACCTGCCGGCACCTTCACCGAGGACGCGCTCGGGGAGGCGGCGCCGGCGGCGGAGTTCGAGCCGCTGCGCACGGCGACGATCCACGACGCGATCCTCGCGGTCGAGCGCGGCGAGGCCGACCAAGCGCTGGTCCCGGTCGAGAACTCGATCGAGGGCTCGGTTCGCCCGACCCTCGACGCGCTCGCCTTCGACGCGCCCGGAGTGCGGATCGTCGGCGAGTACGACTACCGGGTGCGGGTGCACCTGATCGCCCGCGAGGGGGTGCGCACCGAGGACGTCGAGGCGGTGCTCTCCCACACTCAGCCGCTCGCCCAGTGTGCGCGCTTCCTCCGCACCGAGCTGCCGGAGGCCGAAGTGCGGAGCGTCAGCAGCACCGCCGCCGCGGTGCGCATGGTGAGCGAGTCGGAGCGGCCCTGGGCGGCCCTCGGAGCGAGGGCCGCGGCCGCGCTCTACGGCTGCACGCTGCTGACGGAGGGGGTCGAGGACGAGTCCGACAACGTCACCCGTTTCGTCTGGATCGCCCCGGCCGGGACCGAGCCGACCGGCGAGGGCCCGTGGAAGACCTCGCTGGTCTTCTCCGAGCTCGGCGAGGACCACCCGGGCGCGCTGGTCGATGCCCTCGCCGAGTTCTCCAGCCGCGGCATCAACCTCTCCCGGATCGAGTCCCGGCCCCTGCGCCAGGGCCTCGGCCGCTACATGTTCTTCTGCGATCTCGAGGGCGCCGAGACCGATCCGACGGTCGCCGAGGCGATTGCCGCGCTGCGGACCAAGGCCGATTCCGTGCGCCTGCTCGGCTCCTATTCCGTCCGCTGAACCGAGCGACAGGCGCCTGGCCCCCTACAATCCTGTCCACGATGGCCAGGGTGCTGGTTCTCAATGCGACGTATGAGCCGATCAACGTTTGCACGCTGAGACGGGCTGCAGTGCTGCTCCTGAAGGAGAAGGCAGAGCTGCTCGAGCAGCGCGAGGGCGCCGCCCTGCACTCCGAGCACATGACGCTCGAGCGCCCGGACGTGATTCGCCTGGTCAGCTACGTGCGGATCCCGCGCGAGGCGCACCGCCGCAAAATCACCCGCCGCGCCGTGCTCGCCCGGGACTCCTGGACCTGCCAGTACTGCGGCTCGACCAAGTCCGGCCTCACCGTCGACCACGTCATCCCCCGCTCCCGCGGCGGCCAGTCGGTCTGGGAGAACATCGTCGCCGCCTGCGCCACCTGCAACCGCCGCAAGGGCAACCGCCTCCCGCGTGAGATCCAGATGCACCCGAAGAACTCGCCCAAGGCGCCGCCGCCGACCGTCTTCATCCAGGTCGCCAGCCCGAAGATCCCCGAAGCCTGGCAGCAGTACTTACCGCAAGCGGCTTAGTCAGCCTTTGCGCCGGCAGCATCCGCCGCGGTTGATTCGCTCCCGCGGTCGGTAAGTGCACTGTCTACGAACATGATCGTCTCCTGGCTCCTTTTCCCGATCGTTCTCACCGTGCTCTGCCTCGGGTGCGGACTGCTGCTCCAGGTGTGTGTGGGACGACGGCTGCCGGGGGTACTGCTCGCCCCCGCCGGGTTCGCGGTGATGGTGGTGCTGACTGGGATCCTCACCTCACGCGGGGAGACGGCTTCGCTCGCCACCCCAGCCGTCGTCCTCGCCGCTTTGGCCGGCATCGCGCTCACCCGTCCGTGGCGGAACCTCACCCTCGATCGCTGGGCGCTCGCGGCGGCGCTCGGAGTGTTCTTCGTCTACGCCGCCCCGGTGATTTTCTCCGGCGACCCCACCTTCACCGGTTACATCAAGCTCGACGACACTGCGACCTGGATGGCGTTTGTCGACCGGGTGATGGACCACGGCCGCGACCTCTCCGGCCTCGAACCCTCCACCTACCAAACCACCCTTCACGTCAACCTTCCCGCGGGCTACCCGGTCGGCGCTTTCCTGCCGCTCGGCGTCGGCAGCAAGTTGACCGGTACCGACGTTGCCTGGCTGGTCCAGCCCTACATGGCGACGATGGCCGCACTGCTGTCGCTCTGCCTCTACTGGCTGGCGCGACCGCTGGTCGAGTCACCCCGGCTGCGCGCGCTGGCCGGATTCGGCGCCGCCCAGTCAGCCCTGCTCTTCGCCTACGGCCTCTGGGGTGGGATCAAGGAGGTCGCCGTGGCGCTGGCGATCGCGGTCCTCGCGGCGGTCTCGCCGGCACTGCTCAGGGACGGCGCCGGGTGGCGGGACACGCTGCCGGCGGCGGTCGCCGTCACCTCGCTGCTGGCGATGGTCGGCTCCGGCGGAGTCGTCTGGATCGCCCCGATCCTCGGCCTGGCCGCGATCGGCCTCTGGCGCGCCCGCGACCTGCGCACCGTCCTCACCCTCGCCTGGCCGCTGCTGCTGATCGCCGCGGTTCTCGCCGTCCCCGCGCTCTTCGCCGCCGGCGCCTTCTCGCCCACCCAGGGCGGTCTCACCGACGCCAACGAGCTCGGCAACCTGATCGGCCCGCTCAGCGTCGCCCAGTTCGTCGGCATCTGGCCCAGCGGCGACTTCCGCTTCGACCCCGACAACATGGGCCTGACCGTGCTCCTGATCGCCCTGGCACTCGCCGCCGCGGTGGTTGGAGCGGTGTTCGCCTGGCAACGCCGCGCCTGGGCGCCGCTGCTCTATGCGACCGGCGCCGGCGCCGGCAGCCTCGCCGTCTTCGTCTACTCCTCGCCCTGGGTCGGCGCCAAGGCGCTCGCCTCGGGCAGCTGCGCCCTCCTCCTCCTCGCCCTCGGCGGCGCCGCGGCCTTCGCGCTGCGTGTCGAGCGCGTCCTCGGCACGACGGCGCTGGTGCTGATCCTCGGCGGCGTGCTCTGGTCCAACGCCCTCGGCTACCACGACGTCAGCCTCGCCCCCTACGAGCAGTTGCGCGAACTCGAGAGCATCGGCGATGAGTTCGCCGGCGAGGGGCCGACGCTGATGACCGAATACCAGCCCTACGGCGTCCGCCACTTCCTCGGCGCCGCCGACGCCGAGGGCGCTTCGGAGCTGCGCGCCCGCGCGGTGCCGCTGGTCGGAGGGGGCGAACTCGAAAAGGGCGCCTGGGGAGATACCGATCAGATCCTCCTGCCCTCGCTCCTGACCTACCGGACCCTGGTGCTGCGCCGCAACCCTGGCCAGAGCCGCCCGCCCTCGGCCTACTCGCTGGTGCGAAGCGGCGATTACTACGACGTCTGGCAGCGCCACGTCGCCGGCAGCGCCGAAGTCGCCGAGCACCTCCCGCTCGGTGACTTCGAAGATCCCGGCGCCGAACCGGACTGCGCCGAAGTGCAGCGGCTCGCCGACCTGGTCGGGCCGGGGGGATCGCTGCTGGCCCCGGTGCATCGCCCCAACGTCGCCGCCTCGCTCTCGGACTCGAGCCACCCGGCCGACTGGCTCCCGACCGAAGCCGGCAGCCCCGACCTCGTCCCCCACGGCGCCGGAACCGCGCAGCTGACCGTCGACGTCCCCCGCGACGGCCGCTACGGCTTCTACCTGCAGGGCAGCGTCCGCAACCGCCTCGCCCTGGTCCTCGACGACGTCGAGATCGGCTCGGTCGAGCAGCAGTTGAACGAGAGCCAGCAGTTCCTCTACTTCGGCAGCGCCCTGCTCGGCTCCGGGCTGCACGAAATCGATCTCGTCCTCGACGGCCAGTCCCTCGCCCCGGGCAGCGGCGGGCCGCCCGAACCGATCGGCCCGCTCGTCCTCGGCCCGCTCGCGAACGAGGATCCGCCGCTGTTGGACGTGTCCGCTGCGCAGGCGCAGACGCTCTGCGGGAAGGATCTGGACTGGGTGGAGGCGCTTCCTTAAGGACTGGAGAGCGCGCCATATATCTTCGATCAGATCGTTTTGACAGCACGCCCCTTGCTGGTATAAACAAAACGCGTTGACCGTTGTTCCAGGTCTTCTAGGAAGGGGAAAGTCGGAGTGCGAGCTGGTGGCTATGCGCTGTCCCTGCTCTCGGTCCCGCTCAACGTCCATGTCCTGCAGGCGTTGGCGGAGGAATCGAGGTCGCTCACGGACCTTCGCCGCGCGGTCGGCTCGCCGCCACAGACGACGATGCGGGGGCACCTGCGGACGCTGACCGATATCCGCGTGCTCAAACGCCGCCGCCAGAGCGAGTTCCCCGGCGCCCTCGATTTCGAGCTCGGCGGGCCCGGCCGCGACCTGCTCAGAGTGGCGGACATCCTCCAGGGCTGGCTCGCCGGCGCGCCCGACGGGCCGATCCCGCTCGGTGGCGTCGCCGCCAAGAGCGCGGTCAAAGCCCTGGTCGAGGGCTGGTCCTCGACGGTCGTCCGCGCGGTCGCCGCACGGCCGCTGTCGCTGACCGATCTCAACCGCCTGATCTCCGAGCACAACTACCCGTCGCTCGAGCGCCGGCTCGGCGCCCTCCGCCTCGCTGGACTGATCGAGGCCCGTCCGGCAAAAACGCGCGGCACCCCGTACACGGTCACCGATTGGCTGCGCCGCGGGGTTGGTCCGCTTGCGGCCGCTGCCCGCTGGGAGCGGGCCTACGTGGTCGAGGAGACGACGGCGATCGGGCGCATCGACATCGAGGCCTCCTTCCTGCTCGCGGTGCCGTTGCTGAGCCTGCCGCCGGAGCTTTCCGGCGCCTGTCGCCTCGCGGTCGAGATCCGCAGCAACGGCGGCGAACCCGGGCTGGCCGGCGTCTTCGTCGAGATCGAGGAAGGCCGCGTGCGCTCCTGCGTCTGCCGGCTCCAGGGCGAAGCGACCGCTTGGGCATCGGGAACTCCGAAGAGCTGGATGCGGGCGGTTGACGAGGGCGGCACCGACTGCCTCGAGATCGGCGGCGACTGGGATCTGGCGACGGCCGTTCTCGGCGGGATGAACCGAGCCCTGTTCCGGGTCATCCAGCCGACCTAGGCGTCCCTACACCGGAGTTCCCTTGTCTTGACAAAGACTTTTACAGTCGGGTACTTTATTCGCGCCTGGCGGGTTCCAGGCGCTGCAGAGGTGGGGGACTTACCGGAATAAAGCGCTGAGGAGCGCGCGGATGGGCTCGCCCTCAGCCAGGAATCCTGCCTTCAAATCAAGCCTAAGACAGGGAGGGTTCGATGCTTTCGAAGCTTCATAGCCGCCTCGGTACCGCCGGCTTCATAGTCGCCATCGTGGCGCTGATCGCCGCAGTGGCCGGTACCGCATTCGCAGCCACGGGTCTCAACAGCAAGCAGAAGAAAGAAGTCAAATCGATCGCCAAAAGCGTCGCCGGCACTGGGGCTCCGGGACCGGCAGGGCCAGCGGGTCCGGCTGGGCCGAAAGGCGCCGATGGCGCTCCGGGACAGGCCGGCGCTGCCGGCGCCGGCGTCACCACTGACGCGGCCACGCTCGGCGAATGCCCGGAAGGCGGCGTGAAAATCAACTCCGCGAGCGGCGCGACCAAAGTCTGCAACGGAAAAGACGGCGAGCCGGGCGAGCCCGGCGTGAGCGGCTTCACCGAAACCCTGCCTCCCGAAGAAACGGAGACCGGGGTCTGGAGCCTCAGTGCGTCGCCATCCGGAATCCCCTACCAGTCGCTCGTTTCGTTCTCGTTCCCGATCCCGCTGGCCGCAAAACTGCCGGGCGGACACCTGCATTTCATCAATCCGAACGGGAAAGAAATCGTCGCCAACCCGGTGACCGAAGTAGAGGAAGAAGAAGTCGACTCGACGGTCTGTCTCGGCAGCGTCGCGGCGCCTAGCGCGCCAACTGGTCACCTTTGCGTCTACACCAAAGGCTTTTCGAACGTCAAATCGAAGCAGGCCAACTTCGTCAACCCGGAAACCGGCGGGCAAAACGAAAACGTCAGCTCGGCGCTGACGGGTGCGCTGCTCGCGTTCGATGTAGTGGGCGAGGAAACGGAGACGACGATCCCCAGGGCATTTGGCACTTGGGCTGTAACCGCGTGTCCCGAAGCGGGCTGCACGCCGTAACCGACCCGACTCGATCTCGACTCGATTCGACGCGCCCCGGAATTCCCGGGGCGCGTCGCGTTTTACGACACGGTTCGGTGCAAACGCCGAATCGGCGAGCGCGCGCTTCGGCGCGGCCGAATTTCTGTCGCACGGTTTTTGCAGGGGGAACTGGCCGAGTCTCCGTGATTCCTGACTCCGGACCACTGGAAATGCCTTGATCTTTTTGACCATCGGGGAGCCCTCCTTATGGTCAAGACCACCCGAGCAACACCGCTCGGATAGGCAAACCAGAGGGAGAAAGAACAGAAATGAAGAGCATTAAGACTCTCGGCCTGGCTCTCGTCGCGGTCCTCGCGATGAGCGCGGTCGTGGCCTCGGCCGCCAGCGCGGCGAATTTCATGTCCGAAGGCAACGTCGAAGCCAGCGTCGAAGCAAACCAGAGCACGACCCACGTGTTCAGCATCGAAGGTCAGGAAGTCACCTGTACGACCGCGCAGTTCAAAACTGCCGGTCTGATCAAATCGCCGGCCAGCTCGGTCACGGTTCACCCGGTCTACACCGGCTGCACCGCGTTTGGATTCGTCGGCTCGACCGTAACCACGACCGGTTGCGACTACGTTCTGACCGCGCCGGGCACGGTTGAAAGCGGCAAAGTCGGCGGCACCATCGAAGTTAAATGTGGCGCCGGCAGCAAAATCGTCATCGTCGCGGGTACCTGCGAAGTGACGGTTGCCGCGCAGTCGTTCACCAAAGGCCTGACGTTCGAAAACGTCGCCTCCTCGCCGAAAACCATGACTCTCAAAGCCGCGGTTACCGGCATCGCCTCGACCAAAGTCAAAGACGGTTTCCTGTGCCCGCTGACCGGCACCGGCGCCGCTACCGGTACCTACACCGGCAACACCCTGATCAAAGCGTTCGATTCGGGCAGCAAACAGGTCGGCGTTACAGTCGAATAGTCCGTAACCGCTTCGACCTTCGAGCCTCGGCTCGGGGTTGACCGGATACGCAAGGGGCCGGGATCATCGATCCCGGCCCCTCTTGCATTCCTGCCACGCCTGTTCCTTGTGAAGACAACGGCGTTTCGATAAGGTCGCCGCGGGACCTACACGCGAGTTCTTAAAGCTCGCGTTTGATCGTCGTATTGGCAAGGGGGAAGGGATGCTTGGATCAGGGCAGGCTCGCCGTCGGTGGGCTATTTCGGGGGCGCTCGCCCTCATCACCGCATTGGCGATCTTTCAGGCCACCGCTGCCGCTGCGGTGCCGGAGCTCCTGACCCAGTTTCCGGAACCGCCGGCAAGGGGGGGCGGCGCGAACCAGTTGGATGCACCATTCGCGGTCGCCACCGACCCGGGCACGGGCCACGTCTACGTCGCTGAGGCCTCGAACGACCGCATCAGCGAGTTCGATCCGTGGGGAGCCTTCGTCAAGGCATGGGGGTGGGGTGTCGAGGACGGCTCTGGGGAGCTCCAGGTTTGCGGTCCCGTCAACGCGGAAATCTCACCTACCTCGACGCTCTGTCAGGAAGGCATTCGAGGCTCGGGCGCCGGGCAGTTCAACTTTCCCGATGGTCTCGCTGTCGATGCCGGCGGAAGCGTGTACGTCCTTGAACGGGGCAATGCTCGAGTGCAGAAGTTCAACTCGGCAGGCCAGTTCCAGCTCATGGTCGGGGGGGAAGTCAACAAGACCACCGGCGAAAACGTCTGCACGCGGAGCCAGCTGGAAAGCGGAGACACCTGCGGCATCGGCATTGCCGGGGCCGGTCCCGGTCAATTTTCGTTTCCAAATGCAGTGACCGGCGACATCGTCGATGTCGGGTCCGATGGGACTGTGTACGTCGGCGATAAAGGTCGGGTCGAGCTCTTCGAGCCAAACGGAGCCTTCAAAGGGGAGATCACCCTTCCCGACGACAGCTTTGTCGACGCCCTGGCGATCGATCCGGTCTCCGGTGACGTATACGTCGTCCCTCTCGCCCCCGGGATCCAACCGGACAAAAACCAGGGGATCCTTCGGCTCGATCCGGAAACGGGCGACCTGCTCGACACGATCCAGGTCGACGCACCTGAGGTCGGGCGGGTGAGTGCGCTGGCGACGGACTCTGCGGGCAACTTCTTCACCAACTTCGAGCCGAATTCAGGCGAATTTCCCCCGCGGATTCTCGAGTTCGATGCCAGCGGAGATGAGTTGATCGGCTTCGCCGAGGAATTTGGTGCATTCCGAGGCAATGTCGGAGACAACGCCAGCTTGCGCGCGATGGACACCAACAGCGTCGGCGATCTTTACGTAGCCAAAACCAACAGCCTGCTTGACGGCGATCCTCGTCTGGTCCAGGCAGTCGCGGCCTACGGCCCTCCCCCGATCGCACTCGCGCAGCCACCGCTGATCCCGCCGGCGATCGTCGAGCAGTTCGCGACGACGGCAGGAACCGCCAGCGCGACGCTGAAGGCGAGGATCAACCCACGATTCTGGGACGACACGAGGTACTACGTCGAGTTCGGAACCGCCGATTGCGCGGCGGACGCCTGCCAGCAGCAACCGGCGGCGCCCGGCTCGATTCTCACGTCGCAGATCGTCAACAGCCCACTGCTGAGTGGCGGGGTGTCGCTCAAAGGCTTGACCCCCAACACCACCTACCACTACCGCTTCGTCGCCGAGAGCACCGGCGGCGGTCCGGTCCTCGGTCCGGATCGCACGTTCACGACTGCCGCGGTAGTGCCGAAACAGCCCGTCTGCGAGGGAAACCAGGCCTTCCGACCTGGCGCAGCCGCCTTCCTCCCCGATTGCCGGGCCTACGAGATGGTTTCCCCGGTCGACAAAAACGGGGCGGACATCTCGCTCGTGCTCAACTCACTCGAAGATCCGGTTGGTCTCGATCAGGGCAGGCCCGACGGCAACGCGCTCACCTACTCGGCCTTCCGCGCCTTCGGCGAGGTTGAGAGCTCGCCGTACACGTCGCAATATCTCTCCACGCGGACCGGCTCGGGATGGACGAACAAGGGGATTTCTCCTCCGCGGGCGGGGGTCTCGATCTACGAAGGAGGCGCCAGCCTGGATTCGCAGTACAAAGGCTTCTCCTCGGACCTCTGCAGCGGCTGGGTCTTGCAGGACACGCGCGCCTCGCTAGCGGAAGGCGCGGTGCCCGACCTGCCCAATCTCTACCGGCGCGACCTCTGCGCGGGGGGTTACTCGGCGCTGGCGCCGCTGGTCCCGCCGACGGTGAAAGAAGCAAAGGAATTCCGGCCGGAAGTGCAGGGGTTCTCGGCCGATGGCTTCCGGGCCATCTTCGTCGCCGACGGGAAACTGACCAACAACGCGTCGACCGCGTCGCAACTGTACGAATCCACCCCAGGGGGGCTGCGTCTGGTCTGCATCCTGCCGAACAAATCTGCCCTGAAAACCGCCTGCTCGGCCGGATCCGCGGGCGGAAATGGGGCCCACCCCGACCGCAGCGCGAGCCTCTCCCATGCCATTTCCGAAGACGGCTCGACCATCTACTGGAGCGAAGGGGAGCTCGAACCGGGCAAATTGTTTGTCCGCCTGAACCACGCCGACACTATTGCGGTCAGCACCGGGTCCGCCCAGTTTTGGGCTGCTGCCGCGGATGGCTCCAGGGCGTTCTACTCGGAGGGGTCTGGGCTCTTCGAATTCGACCTGGCCAGTGAAACCTCCAGCCCGATCGCCGCCGGCTTCCGCGGCTTCGTCGCCGCCAGCGATGACGCCACGAAGGCGTATTTCGTCGCGGAGGAAGCGCGGGCGCCCGGAGCGACCGCCGGGGAGCCGAACCTCTATCGCTTCGAAGCCGGGGCACCGGACGGAACCTTCGAGTACATCGCGACGCTGGCCGAGGCCGACGTCAACGAGCCGACCCTGGTTCCGTCGAGCGTGGGTCGCTGGCCAATCAGGCACACCGGCCGCGCGACCCCCGACGGCAGCGCCGTCACTTTCATGTCGACGGCGAGTCTCACCGGCTACGACAACGTCGACGTCGCCAGCGGCCAGGCCGACACCGAGGTGTTCCTCTACCGGGCGGGCCCGGAAACGCTGGTCTGCGTCTCCTGCAATCCGACGGGAGCCCGGCCGGCCGGGCAGGACATCAAAGACGAGTTCCGCCTGCGGCGCTCGCTCTGGGTAGCGGGACAGCTCCCGGCAGCCGAAAACCAGCTCCACTACCCGCGCGTCCTCTCCGACGACGGGACCCGCCTCTTCTTCGAGAGCTTCGATCCACTCGTCCTCCGCGACACCAACTCGCAGCAGGACGTCTACGAGTGGGAGGCGACGGGGGCAGGAAACTGCAGCGAGGGTTCGCCCGGGTTCCACCAATCGCTGGGAGGTTGCGTCAACCTGATCTCCTCCGGCGACAACCCGCAGGGCTCCGAACTGGTCGATGCCAGCGCCGACGGGCGGGACGTCTTCTTCAAAACGGCAGCAAGCCTGCTGCCGCAGGACCCCGACCTGATCGACGTCTACGACGCCCGCGCCGGTGGCGGCTTCCCGCTGCCGGAGCCGCCATTGCCCCCCTGCCTCGGCGAAGCGTGCCAGAACCCACCGCCGGCGCCCAACGATCCGACTCCGTCGAGTCAGACCTTCGTCGGGCCCGGCGATGAGCAGCTGCAATGCCGGAAAGGCACGCACGTGGTCACCAAAGGCGGCGAGGCGCGCTGCGTGAAGAACAGGAAGCCGAAGAAGAAACGCGGCGGCAAAGCCAACAAGGACAGGAGGACCCACCGATGAGGCGCGCGCTGGCAGTGCTGATCGCCTGGGACCTGCTCCTGCTCGCCGCTGCGCCGGCGTACGCGGACTTCGGCTTGACCGAATTGGACGTCGTTGCCACGGACGAGCAGGACTCGATCGTCACGATTCCGGGGTCGCATCCCTTTGCGCTGACGACGACGCTTGGTGTCACCACGGGGACCACGCCTCAGGGGGAGGTGCCGGAAGGCGAAACCAAGGACCTCGAGATTGAACTGATGGAAGGCCTCGTCGGCAGCCAGACTGCGGTTGAAGTCTGCAGTTCGGCGGACTTCAACCACCGCGTCGAAGGACGACCGTCATGCCCAGATTCCACTGCGGTCGGGATCTCTGCGGTGAAGGCCGAATTCACGGTCCTGCCCGCAGGCACCAACGAATTTCTCCACGTCCCGGTCTACAACCTGGAGCCGTCGCCGGGGAGTGCCGCGAAGTTGGGGTTCGTAGCGCTGAACGTGCCGATCGTGATCGACGTCGGGGTCAGTGAAGAGCCGCCCTTCAACCTGGAGGCCCACCTCGAGGACATTCCGCAGGCGATCCTCTTCTACGGCTCGCGCCTGACCATCTGGGGCAACCCGGCAAACGAGAAACACGACCTGCTGCGTGGCGACTGCGTCGGCGAACCGCTGGAACTGACCCCGCAGCCGGTGTCGCTCGGCAAATGCTCGGTCGACGTGCCGGAAAAACCGTTCCTCACCCTGCCGCGCAGTTGCCAGGGCCCGCTGGAGACGACCTTCACCGCGGACTCCTGGGCGGACCCCGGGTCCTTCACCGAGCCGCTGCAGGCGGTGACCGAGGAAATGGTCGGCTGCGACGCGCTCACTTTCGACCCGACCATGGAGGCGCAGCCGACGGCGATCTCGGGCGAGAGCCCGAGCGGGCTCAATGTTTCCCTCGACGTCAAAGACCAGGGGCTGGTCTCCCCGACCGGCAAGGCCAAATCGGAGATCAGGAAGGTTGAGCTGACCCTGCCCGAGGGGGTTACGGTCAATCCTTCCGCTGCCGAGGGGCTCGCCGTCTGCTCGAAGGCCCAGTTCGACGCAGCCAAGCTCGGCAACCAGAGTTGCCCGGAGGGCGCCAAGCTCGGCTCCGTCTCGGTGAAATCGCCGCTCCTGGAGGAACAGCTCCAGGGTTCGATCTTCCTCGCGGCGCAGAACGATCCGTCGACCCCACAGCCGGGGGCCGAGAACCCGTTCGACTCGCTGCTCGCCTTCTACCTGCTGATCGAAAGCGCTCCCAACGGGATCTTCATCAAGCAGGCCGGCAAGGTCGAGCCGGACCCGCGGACCGGCCGGCTCGTCTCCACCGTCGACGACGTTCCCCAGCTCCCGTTCTCGCACTTCGAGCTGCAGTTCCGCGAAGGCCCGCGGGCACCGTTGACCACGCCGCCGCTCTGCGGCACCTACACGACCAAGGCGGTTCTCACGCCCTGGTCGGGCGGCGAACCGGTCGAGTCGACCTCGAGCTTCAAGGTCACCTCGGGCCCGAACGGAGGCCCTTGCCTGGCCGGCGGGGTGCCGCCGTTCCGTCCCGGGTTCGAAGCCGGCTCGATCAACAACAACGCCGGCTCCTACTCGCCCTTCTTCCTGCGCCTGACCCGCAACGACGGCGAACAGGACATGACCCGCTTCGACTCGGTCCTGCCCCAGGGCGTAACCGGCAAGCTCGCCGGCATCGCCAAATGCCCGGAGGCGGCGATCGCCGCGGCGCGGGCGAAGCGCGGCCGGGCTGAGCTCGCCAACCCGAGCTGCCCGCAGAGCTCGGAGCTCGGCCGGGTCCTGGTCGGTGCCGGCGTCGGGCCGGCCCTTACTTACGTGCCCGGCAAGATCTACTTGGCTGGTCCGTTCGGCGGCGACCCGCTCTCGATCGTCGTCGTCACCCCGGCGGTGGCCGGCCCATTCGACGTCGGCACCGTGATCACCCGCGAGGCGCTGACGCTGAACCGGGTCACCGGCGAAGTCGAAGTCGACGGCGCCGCCTCCGACCCGATCCCGCACATCCTCGAAGGGATCCCGCTGAAGTTGCGGGATCTGCGGGTGTACGTGGACCGCCCCAACTTCACCCTCAACCCGACCAGTTGCGCCGAAAAGGCCGTCAAGGCGAACCTCTTCGGCGGCTTCGCCGACGTCTTCAACGCCGCCGACGATGTGCCCGTGGCGCTCAGTTCCCGCTACCAGGCGGCGAACTGCTCGCGGCTCCAGTTCAAGCCGCGCCTCGACCTCAAACTCACCGGCGGCACCAGGCGCAGGCAGCTGCCCTCGCTGCGGGCGACTCTGCGGCCGCGGCCCGGGGACGCCAACCCGAGCGGGCTCTCGGTCACCTTCCCGCACTCGGCCTTCCTCGAACAGGCCCACATCCGCACCATCTGCACCCGGGTCCAGTACGCGGCGAACCAGTGCCCGGCGCGCTCGGTCTACGGCAAGGCCAGGGCGTACTCGCCCCTGCTTGACGAGCCGCTGGAAGGCCCGATGTACCTGCGCTCTTCCAGCCACAAGCTGCCGGACCTGGTGCTGGCGCTGCACGGCATCGTCGACTTCGACGGCGTCATCCGCATCGACGCCGTCAAGGGGGGACGCCTGCGCAGCACCGTCGACTTCGTGCCCGACGTTCCGTTGAGCAAAGTCACGATCGAAATGCAGGGCGGGGAGAAGGGCCTGATCGTCAACAGCGAGAACCTCTGCTCTCGCCCGCAGCGCGCGACGGTCGAAGCCAGGGGCTACAACGGCAAGAAGGTGACCCTGCAGCCGAAGGTTGCGAACTCGTGCGGGAAGAAGGGCAAGAAAGGCAAGCGCGGCCAGTAGAGCAGCACCCCAACGTCTGGGTACTTGACAAGTTCTTTTCCGGTTAAGTAGCGTGTTCCGGTCTGGAAAATTCCAGGCGCGGGAAGAGGTGGGAATCGTTTCGGCGCAGGGAACCCCCGCCCCTTCGACAACGCACCCAAGGGAGGGGCTCCATGTTCTCGAGGCTTCACAACCGTCTCGGCACGGCCGGGTTCGTGGTCGCTGTCGTGGCGCTGGTCGCTGCAGTGGCTGGGACCGCGTTCGCAGCCACCGGGCTGAACAGCAAGCAGAAGAAGGAAGTCAAGAAGATCGCCAGGAGCGTGGCGAACCCGGGTCCAGCAGGATCGGCTGGTGCGGCTGGGGTGAACGGCGCCGCTGGTCCCGAGGGCGCTCCGTGGACCACCGGCGGCACCCTCCCGTCGGGAAGGACCGAGACCGGAACCTGGGCCGAGGTCTTCGAATCGGAAGATGCGACCGCGATCTCCTTCTCGATCCCGCTCGCGGCGCCGCTTGACGCCACCCATGTGAAACGAGTGAACGTGGGCGATTCCGTTCCCGGTGAGTGCAACAACGGCTCGGGAGCAGCCCCCTCCGCAGCCAATCCCGAGGCGGCCCCCGGCTTCCTCTGCGTTTTCGCCGGCCAGTTCGACGCCGGAGGAAAAATCGGCGCGGGCGGCATCCTCAACCCCTCGACGGGCGAATCCGGTGCCGGGGTATCAGGTGCTGCCGTGCTCCTCCAATCCGCGGCCGCCGATTTCGGGAAGGGAACCTTTGCTGTAACCGCGCCCTAGCCAGGGCGCCAAAGCAGCGTCAGCAACGACCCCGGCGGAGGGCATCCGCCGGGGTCGCCAGCGGCCTTAAGCGGACCTTACGATCCGGCTCCAGGGCGTTGGTTACGATCGATTCGTGGGTGGGGACCAGGATGCGCGACGCTTGGGGCTGCGGCATCCGCGGGCGACTCTCGTTGCCGCGGTCCTCGTACTCGCGATCCTCGGCCTGATCGGGGCCGATGTCGAGGGCAAGCTGCGCCCGACCTCGATCGACGTCCCCGGCACCTCCTCGGCCCGGGGCGAGGATCTGTTGCGTGACCACTTCGGCGACTCCGCCCCGTTCGCGATCCTCCTGCGCGGCCCCGAGGCGGCGCTCGACCGGCAGGGGCCGCGACTGGTTCGCACCCTGAGGAGGGACACGAACGTCACCACGCTCTCGCCCTGGGACCGCGGGCAGCTCGATCGCTTGCGACCGACCCCACGCAAGGCACTGATCCTGGTCGACTTCCACGTCGACTCCGAGCAGGCGGTGAAGCACAGCGTTCCCGAACTCGACGACATCCTCGAGGCGACGGTGCGCCCGCCGGTGAGCGCGATCCAGACCGGGTTCCCGACCCTCTCGCGGGCGATCCAGGACGAGTCGGTCCACTCCACCCAGATCGCCGAGCTGGTCGCGATACCGATCCTCCTCCTGGTCCTCCTGCTCGTCTTCCGCTCGCCGATCGCGGCGGCGATTCCGCTGCTCTTCGGCGCCGCTGCGGTGATCGCCACCCGCGGCGTACTCGACCTCGTCGCCTCCGGCTTTGCGGTCGACGGGTTCGCGCTGACGGTGGCGACGATGATGGGTCTCGCGCTCGGGGTCGACTATGCGCTGCTCATGGTCTCCCGCTTCCGCGAGGAGCTGGCGGCCGGCTCTGAGCCGATGGCGGCGGCGCTGCGGACGCGTCGCACCGCCGGGCGCACGACCGCCTACGCCGGATCGACGCTGCTGCTGGCGATGGGGGTGATCCTGCTGGTGATGCCGGGGACGCTGTTCCTCTCCCTCGCCGGCACCGCGATCCTCGTCACCGCGATCAGCGTGGTCATCGCCACCGTCGTCGCGCCGCCGCTTCTCTTCCTGCTCGGCCCCAACGTCGACCGCTGGCGGCTCGGGTCAGGGAACAACGGCGATCGTCTGATGGCCGTGGTCAACGGTGCCCTCTCCCGGCCACGCCTCGCCGCCGGCCTGATCGGCGGCGTCCTCGTCCTCCTCGCGCTTCCGGTGCTGGCGCTGAAGACCGGCCCGCCGAGCGCCAACCAGCTTCCGGAGTCGAACCAGGCTCGCGCCGACGCTGAAACCGTCGACCGGGCGATCGGCGCCGGCTGGGACGCGCCCTTCGTAATGGTCGCCTCGACCGGCGAGGGCCCGATCACGAGTGACAAACGCCTCACCGCGTTGCGCCGGACCCAGCGCCGAATCGCCGCCGACCCGGGCGTGCAAGCGGTGATCGGCCCCGGTCAGATCCAGCGGCGGACTGCCCCCCTGAAGCGGGGCGGCAACGAACTTCTCGCCGAAGAAGGCCCCTCCAGCCCAGCCCGGCTCTCCCGCCTCGGCGAGCGGCTCGACCGCGCCGCCGGTGGCGTCGGGCAGCTGCGCGGCGGCATTGCCAAGGCGGCGCAGGGCGCCGGCCTGCTCGCCAGCGGCTCCGACCGGGCCGAAGAGGGGGCTGCGCAGATCTCCGAAGGGCTGGAAGGCGCCGCGGGCGGCGCCGGCGAAGCGGTGGAAGCGCTCGACCGGCTCGACGAAGGCTCGGGCGAACTGGCCGACGGCCAGCGCCGGGCGGCGCTCGGCTCGCGCTCGCTGCGCGACGAACTCAGCGGCCTGCTGCCGGTGCTGCGCCGCGCCGGTCTCGCCCGGGCCCGCAGCCTGCGCGCGAACCTGCGCGCAGCCGCTGCGGCCAATCCCGATCTGGCCGACGAGCTGCGCGAATCCGAACGGCTGGTGGAAGCGCTGTCGCTCGCCCGAAACCAGGCGAAGCGCGCCCGCGCCCTCTCCTCCAGGCTGCTCGCCGGCCAGAACCGGCTCTCCGACGGCGGCGCCGAACTGCACCGCGGCGCCGGCCGGCTCGCGACCGAAGCGCAGGCTCTGCCCGCCGGCCTGGAGGAACTGCGCGACGGTGCCACCCAGCTCGCCGGCGGCCTGCAGAGCCTCACCGGCGGCGCCGACGCACTCTCGCGCAACCTCGCTCAGGGCTTCCAGGACTCGCGCCCGCTGCAGGGCGGGCTGGCGCGGGCGAGCGTCCGGGTCTCCGGCTCGGCCTCCCGCCTCTCCGACCAGGTTGGCGACCTGCGCCGCTCCTCGCCGCGGATCTTCGACTCCGGCTACTTCGTCCTCTCCGCGCTCGACGGCGCTCCGCCCGCCGAGCGCGACCGCGTCTCGCGGGTGATCGACCTCGACAACGGCGGCCAGGCGACCCAGATCCTGGTCATCCCGCGCTACACCTTCAACACCCCCGGCTCCGACGCGCTCAATGCCCGGCTCAAGCAGGACGCCAAGGACCTGGGCGGAGCGACCGGCCTCGAGACCGGGGTCACCGGCGGTCCGGCGCAACTGGCCGATTACAGCGAGGCGATCTCCTCGCGGGTGCCGCTGGTGATCCTCGCGATCTCCCTCGCCACCTTCCTCGTCCTCCTGGTGGTTCTCCGCGCCCTCGCCCTGGCGGCGATCGCGGTGGCGCTCAACCTGCTCACGGTCGCCGTCGCCTTCGGCATCCTCACCCTGCTCTTCGACGTTCCCGCCGGCTGGCCCCTGGGCGGCCACGACTACGTCGACTCGATCGGCGCCGCCGGCATCTTCGGGATCGTCTTCGGCCTCTCGATCGACTACGCGGTCTTCCTGCTGACGCGGATGCGCGAGAGCCACGAGACCGGCGCCTCCAACGAGGAGGCGATCGCCTACGGGCTGGAGCGCACCGCTCGGGTGATCACCGGCGCCGCCGCGATCATGGTCGCCGTCTTTGTCGCCTTCGCTGCGGCGCCGATCGCCACCGTCAGTCAGCTCGGCACCGGCTTGGTCATCGCCGTCGTCTTGGACGCCACCGTGGTGCGGATAGTGTTGCTGCCGGCGCTGATGCTGCTGGTGGGGGAGAAAGTCTGGTGGCTGCCGCCTGCGCTGGAGCGGGCTCTGCCAAAGATCGGTCTGCACAACGCTTAGCCGTGTTCAGGTAGAACAGAGACAGGGAGGAGAACCATGGGGATACGAAGTCGAAGGTTGCATCTGTTTGGCGCGGCGCTGCTGAGCTTCCTGCTGCTGGTCGGGTCGGCAACCGCCGCCGAAGAACTCACCCGGACCGAATACAAGGAACGGGCCGAGCCGATCTGCAAGACCAACGTCCTCGCCAACAAGCGGATCTTCAAGGGCGCCAAAGGTGAGGTGAAGGCGGGCAAGCTGAAGCCGGCCTCGACCCACTTCTTCCGCGCCGCGACCGCGTTCGCGAAGACGATCTCCCAGCTCGAAGCGGTACCGCGACCGCTCGCAGACGAAGCGAAGCTGAGCAAGTGGTTCGCGGCATTGCAGACCGAGAAGGCACTGATCGAAAAAATCGGCCGGGCCCTGAAAGCCGAAGACAAGCGCAAGGCCGAATCCCACTCGGTCGAACTCCGCCGCAACTCCAACACGGCGAACAACGCCGTCCTAGGCTTCGACTTCGACTACTGCCTGATCGACCCGTCGAGGTTCGGTTGAGGTGAGCTGGGCCCGGGTTTCGCTCGCCGTCGCGGCGCTGCTGCTGTGCGCGGCGATCCCGGCGCGGGCGGAGATCGGACAGGAGGGGAGCCTGATCGGCACCTTCGATGCCCAGCTCCACCCCAGCAGCCTGCCGCGCGAGCAGCCGGCGCCGATCGCGGTGCGGGTCGCCGGAGACTTCAGGGACGCCAGCGGTGACCCGGAGCGGCTGTCCCAGCTACGTCAGATCAAGGTCGCGATCAACCGTCAGGGCCAGCTCTTCGATCGTGGCCTGCCGGTCTGCGAGGTGCGGCGGATCCAACCGGCGCGGGAGAAGGCGGCTCGGCGGATCTGCGGCGACGCGATCGTCGGTCGCGGCCACATCACCCTCAACGCCAGGCTCTCGCCCCAGCCCGCTTTCCCCGTGCGGGCCAACCTGCTCGTCTTCAACGGTCCCCGTCGCAACGGCGCCAAGCTGATCTACGCCCAGGCCTACGCGCACAAGCCGCCCGGCGCCTTCGTGCTCGCCTTCCGCGTCAGCGAGCAGCCGGGGGTCTTCGGCACGGTGCTGACGACGACCTTGCCCCCCAGCGCCCAGAACTGGGCCTACCTCACCCACTTCGACATGACTTTGCACCGGACCTACGAGTACCGCGGCCAGCGCCGCTCTTATGTCTCCGCCGCCTGCGGTGCCCCAGCCGGGTTCGACTCGGCGCTTTTTCCCTTCGCTCGCGCGACCTACGGGTTCGCCGAAGGCAGCCGGCTCGAGCTCTCGGTCGCTCGCGTCTGCCACGTCGCGCAATAGCCGTCCAAACGCGTTGACAGCGTTTTCGGCAATCAGCGAGGGTTGAGTTGACACGGTGGTTTTTAAATCACCGACGACCAGCTCTAAGGGAGGAACGAAGATGTCGATCAGACTTCGACGGCGGCTGCTCGTGGCCGCTCTCACGCTTGCCGCGCTGGCTGCTGCTGCGCCCGCCGGCGCCGCCACTCCGGCCAAAGGCTTCGGGCAGTTCGCCGGTTGTCCGACCCCGGCGGAAGACCCGACGATCTCGATCTGCATCAGCTCGAAGATCAAGGCCGGCTTCTTCAAGCTGGGCACCAGGTTTGTCGGGATCCAGAACCCGATGACGCTGACCGGCGGCGTCAACGAACAGCTCGGCGGCTTCCGGGCCGGCCCGGGCGGGGGCCTGCGCGGGGTCAAACAGCCGGTGCCGGGCGGCCTGGTCGGGATCACCGGGCTCGACTTCCTCGTCGACCTGCTGAGCGTCTCGCAGCTTCAGGTCTTCGCCCTTCCCGAGCTCGTCGGCCAGCCGGTGATCGGCGAAGGAATCACGCTGCCGCTTCGGGTCCGACTCGTCAATCCCCTGCTCGGCAACAACTGTTACGTCGGTTCCGCCGCCAACCCGATCCGTCTGGAAATGATCGAAGGGACGACCAACCCGCCGCCGCCGAATAAACCGATCAGCGGCCGCGCCCCCGAATTCGTCCAGGATCCGGAAACGGGGATCCTCCGCTTCAGCAACGGGCTCTTCGTCGACAACTCGTTTGCCGCCCCGGGCGCGAGCGGGTGCGTGCTGAACCTGCTCGGGCTGCTCGGCGTCGACGCCAACGCCCTGGTCAACCTGCAGTCAGGCATACCGGCCGCTGCCGGCAAGAACGAAACCCAGCAGGAGATCGACATCGAACTCGCAGGAATCGAATCGGTCTACCCCTAGGGGTGCAGTGGGCGCCGGCGTCCTTGGGGCGCCGGCGCCTCGCTACTCGTCCGTCGGGTGGCCGCGCTCCTCGAGCCAGTCGAGCGCCTCTTGGGCGACGTCTGAGCGCGAGGCGATGAAGCTGCCCATGATCTCGGTTTCGCAGGTGCGGGTGCCGGCGATCCAGGCGCGGCCGAGGAAATCCCAGAGGTCGAGGGTGTGGTGCACGGTCAGGTTGAGCGTGTCTGCCGACTCTTCCATCAGGGCTTTGAACTCGGCTTCGACCTGGTCCAGGCCAACCGGCTTGACCTGGGCTTTGCGTTCGACCGCCCGCACCACCATCTGTGCGTGGCCGGTGCGGGTTCCCGAGAACCAGGCCTCATTGAGGAATGTCTCGACCTGCACAACCTGCCCGGCGTCCAGGTCGAGAGACTGCGCACTCTCCTGTACGAGCGGGTTCAGATCCCGTTCCTTCGCGGTAACGAGATCGCGCCGAAGGTCTTCGTTGCCAGGCAACGACACGTTGTCCAGTCTAGCCAGTCAAAAATAGTCGAGTATGCCTTTTTGGACATAAGGCTGGCTGCGAATCTGGCTTTGTGCCTGGCGATATCCAGGAAATCGCGTGTTTAGGCGGTCGCGACCGGCGGACTTTCCCCAAAACGAAGAAGGGCGGCCTTGCGGCCGCCCTTCTCAACCTGCTTGTCCCAAGGAAGGTCCCTGGTGAGGCTTGGCTCAGCCCTTGCCGGTGCAGGTGCGGATGACTTCCGCCGAGGCCTTGGTGCCATCGGAGAAGACCGCCGTACCGTGCGCCTGCAGCTTTCCGTCGGGGCATTTGGCGGTGAGCACGCTCATTTTTTTGCCCTTGTAGGAATATTTTTTGTTGATGGTGAGGCTGAACTTCTTCACCGAACCGCTGCCGCCGGCGATCTTCGGCACCGAAGCGGTGGACTCCAGGCCGTAGCGACCGTTGTGGATTTTCTTGATTTTGACCGTGGTCACGATTGCGGCCGGGGTCGGAACGGTGATGTAGGCGTGGATGAAGAAAGTCGTCACGCCGCCCTTGGTGCCGCCGTTGAAGGCGATCAGGTCACTGGGGACGGGGATCGGCGCCTGTTCGGGGAAGGCGATCTCGACTTCGGTCTTGCCCTTGCCGATGATCGCGTCCTTGCAGATCGCTTCCGCGTGCGAGGTGTCCTGGGACTGAAGCTGACCCGATTTGCAGACCGGGTAGCCGACCGTGGTCACGGCCCCGTTTTTGTCCGTTTCGACCACAAATTCCTTCAGCGCCGGCGGGTGGGTGCCGTCGACGGTTTTGATGTCGCCGGAGACGCTGAGCGCAATCGGCGCCAGCGTGTTTTTCGGCAGGGTCTTCGGCGTGAAGCCGCCGTTGAAGGTCAGTTCGAGGTTCCCGGCGCGGACTTTGACCGGCTTCTCAGCGGTGGCAAAGCTCGCCACGGTCAGCGCGATGAGGGCCCCGAGGGCCAACGTCGTAATCAAGTACTTGCGCATATCCCTATATCTCTCCTTTTGCGGCCCAACCCGTCCAAGGCGGGCCGTTGAAAGCTTGCGTGGAACCGTGAAACATTTCCCTCCAGCGGCCCAAACTACCACCATGGCCTAACTCATAAACCCCGGCGTTGACGAAAAAGAGCGCCTTAACAAGGCGCCGCGGTTTGGTTAGGAATTTCGCATCGAGAGCTTGGTCCGCTCGCGCTCCGCGGCCGCCCCGTCGGCGCCGAGAAATGGGAGCGTGATCCAGAACATCAGGTCCGGCAGGCGGCTCGGCAGACGGGCCGCAGCGCCGTGCAGGATCTCGCTGTAGAGCAGCTCGTTGACGCCGCCGACCAGCGAGAGCGAGGTGATTCCCGGCAGTTCGACCGAGGTCTCCGAACGTCCGGACTCGAGGAAGCCGGTGAACTGGCGCAGCGCCGCGTCACGGCGTGCCAGCGCCTTGGGACCGGCGGCCAGCACCTCGACGATCGCGAACCGGGCCTCGTCGGGGTGGGCGGCGAGATGCTCGAGCAGGGCCTGCATCCCAACCGCGACCCGCTCCGCCCAAGGGGCTCCCGGCTTCGACTCGAAACCGTTCGCCGTGTCGCCGAGCAGGTTGCCGAGCAGCACGTCGTAGGCCGCGAGGAAGCAGTCCTCCTTGCTGTCGAACAGTTCGTAGAAGGTCTTGCGCGAGACCCCGGCGACCCCGATCACGTCGACAACCCGCGTCTCCGGATAGCCGCGCTCGGAAACGACCTCGATCATCGCCTGGTGAATGCGGTTGCGTTGGGATGCGGTCACCGCCTCCCTCGGCAAGCCATGTCTTCCCCGGGGCAGCCGCTCGCTCAGCTTGGCCGCACGTCTATTGGAAGCCACATCGAGACTCTAGACCAGAAAGGACGCGTTCGCGAACCGGGACGTACCTAAAAACGAATTTATCCAATAGAATCCCCGATCGTTCGATGGGAGGCTGGGTAAAAGTCGCGTTGGGGGTGCTGGTGGCCGCTTTGGTGGCCGTCCTGGTCGTCTCCTTGACGAACGGCGACGACTCGACTTCTCCGAGCACCGCCACGGTCGCCGACGGGCAGTCGGCCGGCTCGGCCGACGCGAAGGGTGACGCCAAAAAGGGCGCCGACGGCAAGTCGAAGAAGGATGGTGCCAAGAGCGACGGCGGGCAGGCGGGCAAGTCCGCGGAAAGCGCTGCCCCGGTCGAAGAAGAAGCGGGATTCACCGGGTCCAGCGGCGGCGAAGAAGAACAGAGCAGCGGTGACGGCAACTCCGGGGGCTCCAACAAGGGTTCGACGGGCGGCGGCAAGGTCGGCGGATTGGGCAACGCTACGTCCAAGAAGTCCGGCAAGAAGAAGAAAAAGAAGCCCAAGGCCAACCAGCCTCCTAAGCTCGACCCCGAAACGGCTGCCGCGTCCGCGGTGCTCCAGGCCTACATGTCCGCCCGCGCTGCCCAGGACTGGCCAACCGCCTGCGCCCAGTTGGCACCGAGTGGGATCAAATCGCTGGAACGCTTCGCTGGCCCCGGCAGGGGCTGCCCCGCCACCTTTTCCGCGATCTACCCCCGCCTCGCGCCGGGGACCTGGGCCAACACGATGACCGGCCCGATCGCCAGCCTCAGCGCCAACGGCATCGCCATCTACCATGGCAGCACCGGCAGGGATTACGCGATGCCGATGGTCAAAGAAGGCGGAACCTGGAAGGTCGCCGCCCTCGGGCCGACCGTAGTCGCCTAGGCGACTACGCCCTAGTCGCTCATTCGCACCGTCTGGTCGCGGTCCGGCCCGACTCCGACCAGCCGCACCGGCACCTTGACGAAATCGGAGATGTAGGCGAGGTAGTCGCGCGCGGCCTGCGGCAGCTCCGCCTCCTCGCGGCAGTCGCCGATGTCCTCGTCGAACCCGGGCAGCTCCTCGTACTCGGGCGTGGCCGAGTGCAGGATCGACTGGTGGTACGGGAAGGTGTCGAGGACTGCGCCCTCCTTGGAGCGGTACCGCACCGCGACCCGCAGCGGCCCGATCCCGCTCAGCACGTCGAGCTTGGTGATCGCCAGCGAGTCCATGCGGTTGAGGCGGACGGCGTAGCGCAGCGCGACCAGGTCCATCCAGCCGCAGCGGCGGCGTCGCCCGGTCGTGGTCCCGAACTCGTGGCCGCGCTCGACCATGTGGTCGCCGAGCTCGTCTTCGAGCTCGGTCGGGAAGGGACCGGCGCCGACCCGGGTCGCGTACGCCTTGGCGATCCCCCAGACCTCGGTGATGTCGGTCGGCCCGACTCCGGCGCCGACCGTGGCCGCGCCGGCGATCGGGTTGGAGGAGGTGACGAAGGGATAGGTGCCGTGGTCGAGGTCGAGCAGCGCCGCTTGTGCTCCCTCGAAGATCACCGTCTTGCCGGCGTCGAGCGTGTCCCAGCAGAGCCGTGCGGTGTCGGCGATGTGGGGCTCGAGGCGGTGGCCGAAGCTGACGTGTTCCTCGACCATCGTGTGCAGGTCGAGGCGCGGGTCGGGAACGTCGGCGACCGCCGCCTCGGGGACCTTCGCGTCCTCGCCGGCTTCCTTGCGGATCTTCCGCCGCGCCACCGAGAGTTCCCGCAATGCCTGCTGCTTGGGCTCGATCGCGGCGCGGATCTTGGTCCGCAGGATCTTCTCGTCGAGCAGATCCTGGACCCGGATCCCCAGCCGCAGCGCCTTATCGGCGTAGCAGGGGCCGATCCCGCGCCTGGTGGTGCCGATCGAGAGCTTGCCCAGCTTCGTCTCCCCAGCCGTGTCCAGCAGCACGTGGTAGGGCATGATCAGGTGCGCGTTGGCGGAGATCCGCAGGTTGCGGACGCTGATCCCGGCCCGTTTCAGCTCGTCGATCTCCCCCAGCAGCACCCGCGGGTCGACGACGACGCCGTTGCCGATCACGCAGGTCTTCTCCGAGTGCAGGATCCCGGAGGGGATCAGGTGGAACTTGTACTGCCGGCCCTCGCGCACGATCGTGTGGCCGGCGTTGTTGCCGCCCTGGAAGCGCACGATCACCTCCGCCTGCTCCGCGAGCAGGTCGGTGATCTTGCCCTTTCCCTCGTCGCCCCACTGGGCTCCGACTATGACCACGCCTGGCATCAGCGGGGGATTCTGACGGGGATGGGGGCGGGGCGCTTTGCGCGGACAGTGGCGAGGCTCGGAGACGGCGGTTGCGTCTCCCCGGTTGACCTGGCCAGATCCGACTGTAGTGTTATCTCTCCATTAGTCAAAGAATCTGGAGGCGGACGTGTTCGGGCGAATCATCGGGGTGGTTCTTGCGGTCTTGGCAATTGCGGCGATCGGGATCGGCTGCGGCAGCAGCAGCGACGACAGCAGCGGAGGCGGCGGAGACGGCACCGCGTCCAGCGGCGAACCCGTGACGGTCAGCACGAAGTCGATCCCGAAAGCGAAATACATCAAAGAAGGGGACGCGATCTGCGTCGCCGTGCCGACCGAATATCAGGAACTTCTGGGCAAGCTGCCGAAAAAGCAGCAGGAAAACAAACAGATCTCCGTGCCCAAAGCCGCGATCCCGCCGCTGCAGAAAGCGACCAAAGGACTCGCCGAACTGGGTTCCCCCAAGGGCGAAACGGCGAAAGCCGAAGAAATCGTCGCAGCGCTCGAAGCGGCGATAAAGGGCCTCGAAGAAGAACCCAAAGGGGAACTCTCGGGTCCCAAATCCTCCTTCGCAGAATTCAACAAACTGACGGAAGAACTGGGCTTCCAGAGCTGCAGCACGCTGTAGTCAGAAGCGGTTAGGCCACCTTGCCGTAGCGGCGGTCGTCGCCGAAGACGGGGACCTCGTCGCAGATCTGGTTGAGGCGCGAGACGGTGCGGTGGCCGATCTGCTCCTCCAGTTGCTCGTGCTGGAGGTTGGTCGTGATCAGGACCGAGCGCTGCGTCTCGTAGCGCTCGTTGATCAGCGCGTAGAGCTGCTCCAGGACCCAGTCCGAGCGCTTCTCGGCCCCGAGGTCGTCGATGTGGAGGAGGTCGACCGAGGTCAGCCGCTCGAAGAAGGAGAGGTAGGAGTCGCCGCCGGGCTCGGAGTCGTAGGTGCGGCGGATCCGCGCCAGCAGTTTCGGCAGCGAGTAGATCGCGACCGTGCGTCCCGCTTCCAGCGCCGCCTTGGAGATCAGCATCGCCAGCGTCGTCTTGCCGGTGCCGGTGTCGCCGAAGAGCCAGAGGCCGCGCCCCTCGCCCAGCCTCGCGTCGAGGTCGTCGACGAAGGCCCGGACCTCGGCCACCGCTGCTTTCGTCTGCAGATCCCGGGCCATGTCGGAAACCGGCGGTCGCTCGAAGGAGACGCCGCGGTAGCGCGGCGGGATCACCGAGGAGATGCCGCGGCTGCGGCCGCGGTTGAGCCGCTCGGCCCGGCAGTCGCAAGGCCGCGCCACGTCTTCGGGGCCGAGGATCCAGCCGGAGCCGTCGCAGACCCCGAGCGGGCACGGCTGTTCGCGGAAGGGCTCGGAGCGAGCGATCGCCGGCATCAGGAAGCGGCCCGCATCAGAACTCGGGTCCCGCGGCGCTGGCGTCGGCGTACGGCTCCTCGCCGACCGGCTGCTCGATCGGCGCCTCCTGGCCGGAGAAGTCGGCGAACTTCGGGAAGCGGTCGAGGAAGACCAGCTTCCTGGTCCCGATCGGGCCGTTCCTGTGCTTGGCCACGATCAGGTCGGCGAGGCCGTCGGGCTCATCGTCGGGGTCGCGGTAGTAGTCCTCGCGAAAGAGGAAGGCGACGACGTCGGCGTCCTGCTCGATCTGCCCCGACTCGCGCAGGTCGGAGAGCTGCGGCTTCGGCGGCGTCCGCTGCTCGGGCGCGCGCGAGAGCTGGGAGATCGCCACCACCGGCACCTCCAGCTCGCGGGCGAGGATCTTCAGCCCACGGCTGATCTGGCCGACCTGCTCGACCCGGTTGGCGCGGGAGTCGTCAGAGCGCATGAGCTGCATGTAGTCGAGGATGATCAGGCCGAGGCCGCCGCGGTCCTGTTCCTGGGCGTGCAGCCGCCGCGCCTTCGCCCGCAGGTCGAGGATGCCGAGGTCGGAGGAGTCGTCGAACCACAGCGGGGCCTCCTCCAGTTCGTTGCAGGCCCGCACCACCTTTGGCCAGTCGCGCTGGGAGACCTGGCCCTTGCGCAGCTTGTCGCCGGAGATCCGCGCCCGGCAGGCGATGAAGCGCTGGGCAAGCTCGACCTCGGACATCTCGAGCGAGAAGAAGGCGACCGGCTGGTTGTTCTTGACCGCGACGTTTTCGGCGATGTTGGCGACCAGCGCGCTCTTGCCCATCGCCGGGCGGGCGGCGACGATGATCAGGTTGCCGGGCTGGAAGCCGCCGGTGATCGCGTCGACGTCACGGAAGCCGGCGGGGGTGCCGGTCATCTCGATCTCGCCGGTGGAGAGCTTCTCCAGCCGGTCGACCTCGTCGTGGAGGATCTCCGAGAGCAGCCGGAAGTCGCTCGCCTGCTCTTTGTGGGCGACGTCGAAGAGCAGCTTCTCGGCCCGCTCGGAGAGCTCGCGCGGTTCCCCGGCCCGCTCGTTCACCCAGCCCTGGATCTCCTGGCCGGCCCCGAGCAGCCGCCGCAGCAGCGAGTTCTCCTGGACGATCTCGGCGTAGTGCTTGGCGTTGCCGGCCGCCGGCACTTTCGCCGCCAGCTCGGAGACGTAGTGTTTGCCGCCCGCCTCCTCGATCATGTTGCGCTGCGTCAGCGCCTCGCTGACGCTCAGCTGGTCGACCGGCTTGGAAGCCGCGTAGAGGTCGTGGACGCACTGGAAGATCGCCCGGTGGCGCTCCAGGTAGAAATCGGCCGGGTTGAGCTTGACCTCGTCGATCACCCGCGTCAGCGCCGGCTCGGCGACCAGCATCGCCCCGAGGACGGACTCCTCCGCCTCGATGTTCTGCGGCGGTACGTGGCTGGTCGGCGGCTGCGGCATCGGGGCCTAGTAAACAGAGCGCTGCCGTTGTTATGAAAGCCGTCCCCGCTACGAGGGAGAAATGGCTGGGATCAGGCCCTCTTCCTCCTGGCGGCGCTCGCCGCGGCGGAGCATGCGCTGGGTGAGGATGGCGATGCTGAGGATCGCCGTGGCGCCGAGGCTGAGCTGGACGCTGAGCAAGCCCTCGCGGGTCCAGTAGACGTCGCGCAGGTCGAGCAGCAGCGCCGCCTCGTCGAAGGTAAGGCCGATCCCGGCCCCCATCGGCACCGCCAGCCGCTGCTCGATCGCGTCGTTATCGGTCAGCAGGGCGACGGTGCCGGAGGTGAAAGCGATCAGGATGCCGGGCACGAAGTGGTGGATGTGGCGCCCGCCGATGCGGACGTTGCGGAAGGGGCTGCGGCCGTCGCGGATGCCCCAGGTGGAGATCCGGACCAGGGCGAAGGAGCCGAGGAAGCCAGCGAGCAGGTTGAAGAGGACGGTTTCGCTGCGGGTGGCGTCGCTGTAGCCGCGCACCGCGACTCCAACGGTGTCGGCCGCGGCCGCGGGCGCCGCTTCGATCAGCCCTTCCCGGTTGCGTCGCTCATGCGCCCGCCGCCGCAAGAGGCGGCTGAACTGGCCTGCCACGACCGCCCCCGCACCGCCAAGCGCGACCACCGCAAGTCCGACGGTCTCCCGCTCCGCGTGGGCCCATCCCAAGCGGGTGCGAACTCGTGCTCGCCGCTTGATCCTGGTCGGAAGCCTCAGGGAGGACATCCGTTGAGCGTAAGGGCTACTTCTCTTCGCTGATGATCGTCTTGACCGCGGCGACGGTGCCGTCGGCAAGCTCGATCTCGACCATGAAGGTGCCGAGTTCGCGCAGCGGCTGCTCGAGCCGGACCTTTTTTTTCTCGATCCGCAGGTCGCGGGCGTCGCGCAGGGCGTCGACGATCTCCTTCGGCCCGACTGAGCCGAACAGCTTGCCGTCCTCGCCGGCCCGCTGATGGATCGTCAGCACGGTCTTCCCGAGCAGGCCAGCCGCCTCGGCTTCGCGTTCGGTGCGGAGCTTCTCCGCCTTTTCAGCGGCGTCGCGCAGGCGCACCGCTTCCTCCAGGGCACCGGGCGTCGCCGGCTGGGCCAGCTTGCGGGGGATCAAGTAGTTGCGCAGGTAGCCGGGGGAGACGTCGACGGCCTGACCGCGTTCGCCGAGCGTCTCGACGTCCTGCAACAGGATCGCCTGCGCCATCAGCGCTCTCCGACGTAGGGAAGCAGGGCGATTTCGCGCGCCCGCTTCACCGCCACCGAGAGCTGACGCTGGTGACGGCGGGAAAGTCCGGTGACGCGACGGCCGCGCGTCTTCCCCTTGTCGGAGAGGAAGCGCCGCAGCAGGTTGAGGTCCTTGTAGTCGACGACCTCGGCGTTGACCCGCGTGTACTTGCGCGGTCGGGCACGGTCGGCGCCGCGCCGGCCACCACGCCGGTTGTCTGAATTGCTCTCTCGTGCTCGTGCCATCGGCGCGAGATGCTACAGACCACCGGCTTCCAGTGGTCTGTAGCCCTGCGGAGCTAGAAGGGAATGTCGTCTTCGCTGCCGCCCCCACCACCGCCGGCGCCGGCTGGAGCGCCTTCGAAGTCGGAGGTGTCGGCGGGGACGTCGCTGCTCGGCGGCGTGAAGCCACCGCCGCCATTGGCGTTCCCGCCACCGCCCCCACCACCGCCGGAGCCGTCGCGGGAGCCGAGGAACTGCACGGTGTTGGCGACGATCTGCACCGCCTGCCGTTTGCCGCTGCCGTCTTTGGCCTCCCACTCACGCCAGTCGAGGCGCCCTTCGACCGCGACCGGGCGGCCCTTGGACAGGTAGTTGGCGCAGTTCTCGCCCTGCGCCCCCCAGACGGTGACGTCGAAGTAGTTCGCCTTGTCGACCCATTCGCCGGACTGGCCGTCTTTGCGACGGCTGTTCACGGCTACTCGAAGCTCGCAGATGGCGGTACCGCCGCCGGTATGGCGCAGCTCCGGGTCGCGGGTCAGGTTCCCGGTGATGACCACCACGTTCACGTTCGAAGCTGCCAAAGCACTCACTCCTCTGAATTCGCTTGTTGGATTCCAGTCTAAGAGGGTGCGCGGCGCGAGTTCTCCCCCCGCGGCAGGGCATTTCCGCAAACAGCGGGGCCGGGAAAAGGCGGCGTCGCGTCGGCGACGCGGCGGGAGGGGCGCTACTCGTCGGTGTCGTCGCCGGAGGAGTCGCCGTGATCGTCACGGGCTCCGTGGGCGCTGCGCTCGCGCGGCCCGGTGGGGGCAGCTGCGACCGGCGGGACGATGACGGGAGCGCTCGGATCGACTTTGAAGATGCGGAAGCGCAGCACGCCGTCGGCGATCTTCAGGTTGTGGTCGAGCGAGTCGAGCAACTCGGTCGGCGCCTCGAAACGGAGCCAGCGGTAATCCGCCTCCGTGCGCCGGTTGATTTCGTAAGCCATCTTGCGAAGGCCCCAGCTGTTCTCGTGTTTGAGGCTGCCGGAACCTTCGATCTGCCCACGGGCCTCCTGCGCCAACGCGTCGCGCGCGGGGGCGTCAAGTTGGGGGTCCAACATCAGGACCAGCTCGTATTCACGTGGGGCGGGCAAACGGCGAAGGACTATAGCGGTGGAATTCCCACGGGGCGGGGCGGCTGCGGCACGCTCAGTGCGGGGCGAACTCCGCCGAGCCGTCTTCGGGCTGGCTTGGGACGGGCGGCGGTGGGGCCGGCGCCGGTTCGGGGGTGGGGGGCAGAGGAGGTGCCGGTGCGGGCGTCGGGGTTGGAGGCGGTGGCATTGGTGCGGGCGGTGGGCTGGCGGGGCGGGGGCGCCTAGTCGGCACGGGCCGACCGGGGCCGATACCCAGGCGCGTGGTTCCTTTTTCGCGCCTGGGGTGCATTTGGAACCGCGAGTTGGCTTGCGGCAGGCCGACGTCGGCCGCCAGCGGCGGCGGCTCCGGTGGCTTCAGCAGGCCGGGTAGGACCTGCAGCGCGGCCAGTCCGGCCACGACGACCGCGACCGCTTTGCCGACTCCACTCCACCGAACTCGAACCCCTCGCATCTCACGTCAAGTCCCCAGCCCCGGGAACTCTCCCCGCCGCAGCTCTAGGCCAACTGCTCCCGCAGCTCGGCGATGTCGCGGAGTTGCTCGTCGACCCAGTCGCCGGGGTTGCGCGAGTAGATGATCTCCTTCAGGCGCTCGGACCGCAGGCGGCGCTCTTCGGGGTCCATGGTCAGGGCGCGGTAGATCGCGTCGGCCTGGTCCTGGATATCGAAGGGGTTGACGGAGAGGACGCAGTCGGCGAGCTCCTCGTGGGAGCCGGTGTTCTCGGAGAGCATGAGGACGCCGTCGCGGGTGTTGACCGCCGGCGCCTCCTTGGCAACCAGGTTCATGCCGTCGAAGATCGCGTTGACCATCAGCAGGTCGAAGTGCTTGTAGCGGGCGACGGCGTCGTGGAAGTTCTCGTAGATCTTCAGGTCGATCGGCATCCAGTCGGTCGTCCCGTGGCGGTGGTTGACGACCGCGACCAGCGCCTCGATCCGTTCCAGGTACTCGGCGTACTCGGGCACGTCCTGGCGCGAGGGCTGCAGGTGGGCGATGAAGGTCACCTCTTCGCGGAACTCCGGGTGCTGGGTGAGGAAGGTGTCGAAGGCGGTGAAACCGCGCAGCACGTTCTTCGAGAGGTCGGCGCGGTCGACGCGGATGATCAGGTGTTTGCGGCGGCGCTCCAGGACCTCGCGCTCGGCCTCCGCCACCTCCGGCGAGTCGGCCGCGCGCTGCAGCCGCTCGGCGTCGATCGAGAGCGGGTAGGCGCGGGCCAGCGTCGTGTGCCCGCCGTAGCGCACTTCCCCCTGCACGTAGTCGACCTCGGCTTCCAGCAGTTCGTCGCAGCAGCGGAGGAAGTTGATGCAGTAGGCGTGGGTGTGGAAGCCGATGATGTCGTTGGCCAGCATGCCCTTGAAGAGTGCCTCGCGGATCCGTCCCGGCAGGATCCGCCAGCTGTCGGGCTGGGACCAGGGGATGTGGACGAAGTGGTGGAGGAAGACGTCCGGCCGCGCCTCGCGGATCATTCCCGGGGCCGTGTAGAGGTGGTAGTCGTGCAGCATCACCAGCGGCCGCTCGCGGCCATCGATCTGCCGCACCACCGCGTCGGCGATGTCGCGGTTGACCGCCTGATAGCCGTAGTCCCAGGCGTCGAGCTCTTCCTGGCGGATGTCCGGCGCGTTGGAGAGGTCCCAGAGGTAGTGCTGGATGAACCAGAGGATCGGGTTGGCGATCACGTTGTAGAAGCGCTCGTAGGCGTCGGGATCACTGCCGACCAGCAGCACCCGGTAGTCGATGCCGTCGATCGAGAGCTCGACCGGGCCGCCGCGCTCCTCGGAGACGGCGACGTCCTCGTCGGTCATCGCCGAGGCGATCCAGAGCGCCTCGCGGTGGGAGACCAGTCCCGACAGCGCCGTGACCAGCCCGCCGCCGCCACGCCGCACGGTGCGCTGCCCGTCCTCGTCGCGCTCGAACTGGGCCGGCCCCCGATTCGAAACGATGATCAGAGGCGAGCTGTCCACGCGCGAAGGTTAAGGGACGGGGCTCAGGCCTCCAGCTTGCCGATCAGCCCGAGCCAGTCGCGCAGCAGCCGCGGCGAGAGGAACTCGCGCCGGGCGTGCTCCTTGCCCGCCCGGCCCAGGCGCTTGCCCAGCTCCGGGTCGGCGAGGATCTCGAGGCTGCGCTGGGCGCACTCGGAGGGGGAGTTGACGAGAAAGCCGCCGACCCCGTCCTCGATCTGCAGGGGGATGCCGCCGACGTTGCCGGCGACCGTCGGGCGCCCCTTCCAGAGCGCCTCGGTGACGGTCAGGCCGAAGCCCTCGCGGATCGACTTCTGCAGGCAGACGTCGGACTGGGACTGGAAGGCGTTGACCTCGATCGCGCCGACGTTGTTGAGGTTGCTGAGGATCTTGATGTCGGGATCCGCGTCGGCATATTCGAAGGTCTTCTCGAAGTACTCGCGGCCCTCGGGATCGTCGGTCGCCATCGAGCCGACCATCGCCAGCTGCGCCTCGGGGACCTCCTTGGTCACCTCGCGGTAGGCGTCGATCACGCCGATCGGGTCCTTCCAGGGGTCGAAGCGGGAGACCTGGGTGATCAGCGGCCGGTCGACGTCGATCCCGAACTGGCGGCAGACGAAGGCCGCGTCCTCGGGCGAGAAGGCCATGTTCTTCGGCGAGAGCGGGTCGATCGCCGGTGGGATGATGTTGACCCCGTCCTTGCCGTGGTCGATCCCGTCCGGGACGTAGTCGGGCAGGTGCCAGACGGTCGCGTCGTATTCCTCGATCATCGGCAGCAGGCGGGCGATCGGCGCCGGGTTCGGGGTCGAGAGGTCGATGTGACAGCGCCAGATCCAGTGCTTGCCCTTCTCCCGCGCCCCGCGGCGCAGGCCGATCGGCTGCGGGTCGTGGACGATCACCGTGTCCCATTCGCCCTGCAGCCCGTCGGCGTTGATCGCGTTGATCTCGTCGAAGATCTGCCACTGCTCCTCGCTCAGCGTCTCCTCCGCTCCCTGCAGCGAGTTATGGAGGAGCTTGGTCGCGTTGAAGAACTCCTCCTTGCCGAAGATCACGTGCCAGTGCGCGTCGATGCCGACGTCGCGCATCAGCGGCACGATCGTGTAGAGGATCTCCGAGACGCCGCCGCCGAAAGCGGTGGCTGAGACGTGGAGGACACGCTTGCCCTTCAGCGGCTCCGCCATGTCGCGGATCTGCTGCGTCAGCTCTCGGCCGACTATGTGGGTGTAGTCGGTGAGGGACTTCTGGCCAAGTGCGACTTCCTGAAGCAAGGCCGGAGTTCTACACGCCTTGGCGGCGTGGTGTGGTTCAGCCTGCGTCGATGCTGTCGGGACGCTTGCCCAAAGTGACCTCGATCTGCTCGCGATCGCCGTTGCGCAGGACCGTCAACGTCACCTTCTCGCCGGGCTTGTGAGCCGAGACGTAATGGGCGAGATCGTCCGGGCTGACGATGTCGTGGCCGTCGACCTGGAGGATCACGTCGCCGCCGGTCCGGTATTCGCCGGCCTGGAAGCGCAGTTTCTCGTCGCCGCCCTCGAGGCCGGCCTTCTCCGCCGGGCCGCCGCTGACGACGGTCGCCAGCAGGCCGCCGAAGTTGGTGTCGAGGCCGAGCTTCTCGGCGAGCTGCGGGTAGAGCGCCTGGCTGGAGACGCCGATGTAGGCGTATTCGGCGTTGCCGTCGGCCTCAAGCTGCGCGATCGAGCGTTCGATCGCCGAGACCGGAACGGCGAAGCCGACGCCGTCGTTGGCACCGGAGCTGGTCTCGATCTGCTGGTTGATCCCGATCACGCGGGCGGCGGCGTCGAGCAGCGGCCCGCCCGAGTTGCCGGGGTTGATCGAGGCGTCGGTCTGGATCGCGCCCTCGATCTGGAAGTCGGTCAGCGATTTCACCGAGCGGTCGGTGGCGGAGACGACCCCGACCGAGAGCGACTGCTGCTCGCCGAAGGGGCTGCCGATCGCCGCCACCGGCTGGCCGACCCGCAGCTCGCTGTCGTTGCCCAGCTCCAGCGGGTGCAGTTCGAAGCCGTCCGGGTCGACCCGCAGCAGGGCGACGTCGGCGAAGGGGTCGAAGCCGACGATCTCGGCGTCGACGACGTTGCGGTCGGGGAACTCGACGAAGACTTCCTTGGCCGGCTTGCGGGCGCCGCTCGATTCGTCGGTGACGACGTGGGCGTTGGTGACGATCTCGCCTTCGTCGTTGAGCACAAAGCCGGAGCCCTCGGCGGCGCCGCTGCTGCCGAAGACGGAGCGGATCGTGACCACGCCGGGCGCGGCTTCGTGGAAGATCTCGGCCGGGTCGAAGCCGCCGCCGGCGGTCTCGACGATCACCTGGGGCGCCTGCTCGGTGACGGCGACGTCGGACGCGGTCGTGCCGTCACTCTCACCGTTGCCGGAGCCGCAGCCGGCGAGCAGGACGAGAGCGAGGAGCAGCGCCGCGAGCGCCGTCGCCCGTTTCACCTGGTCGCCCTGGCCGGCAGGCGCGGAGGCTGCGCGGCCTCGCCGGTCGCCGGCGGCAGGTCCAGCGTGAAGGCGGTGTAACGGCGGCTGGAGCTGATCGTGACCTGCCCGTCCATCCGCTGCGCCAGCTCGGTGGCGATCGCCAGCCCGAGACCGGAGCCGCCGGCCGTGTCGGCGGTGTAGAAGCGCTCGAAGATCCGGCTCTGGGCCCGCTGGGGGATGCCGGAGCCCTCGTCGGAGACGGTCAGCTCAGCACGGCGATTGGCGGAATAGGTCGTCACGGTCACCTTGGTGCCCTCGGGGGTGTGAGTGAGGGCGTTGTCCAGCAGGATACGGATGATCTGACGCACCCGGTCGGGGTCTCCGTCGGCGATCGCGGGCTGCTCCGGCGTTCGCAGCTCAAGGGGCGATCCGCGCAGATCCGCGCGCGGGCCGAACTCGCGCACGATTTCCCGCGCGAGTTCGGTCAGGTCGACTCGGCCGGCCTGCATCACCACCGCTCCGGCGTCGAGTTGGGAGAGGTCGAGCAGGTCCGCGGTCAGCTTCGTCAAGCGCTCGATCTGCTGGCGCATCGTGCGCACGAATTCCTCCCGCTCCTCCGGGCTCGGGTCCTCCTCTTCGAGCAGCTCGACGAAGCCGCCGAGGCTGAAGATCGGCGTTCGCAGCTCGTGCGAGGCGTTGGCGATGAACTGCTTGCGGGCGCTGTCGAGCTCGGCCAGGCGTTTCTGCATTTCGTTGAAGGTGCGGGCGAGCTGCCCGAGCTCGCCGCCGCCGACGGAGGCGACCGGGATCGTCGTCTCGAAGTTGCCGTCGGCGACTTTGCGGGCGGCGTCCTTGAGCCGGCCGACGCTGGCCGCCGCCACGCGCGTCGAGTAGGCGCCGATCGCGGTCGCGAGCAGGGCCGCGAGCAGGCCGCCGAGGACGATCTGCGCTTTGACCGAGGAGTTGCCGCTGCCGGCGCCGCCGAAGGTCACCACCGTGAGGTAGACGACGATCGCCGTGCTGAGGCTGATCGCCACCGCGGTCAGGGTGATGCGGCTCCTGAAGTTGCTGGGCCTGAGCCAGCGCATCGCCCGAACCTACTCGCGGAAGCGGTAGCCGACGCCGCGCACGGTGAAGAGGAACTCGGGCTGCTTGGGGTCCTGCTCGAGCTTCTCGCGCAGGTGGCGGATGTGGACGTCGACGGTGCGGGGGTCGCGGTACTCGGAGTCCCCCCAGACGTGCTCGAGCAGGGTCTCGCGGGTGAGCACGCGGCCGGGCGAGCGGGCGAGGGCGCCGAGGATCTCGAACTCGACGTAGGTGACTTTGATCTCCTGCTCGCGCAGGGTCACCATCCGCCGGTCGAAGTCGATCGTCAGCTCACCGGTCTCGATCGCGCCGCCCTCCGTCGCCTCGCCACCCATCCGGGAGCGGCGCAGGGCGGCTTTGACCCGGCTGCGGAACTCGCGCATCGAGAACGGCTTGGTGATGTAGTCGTCGGCGCCGACCTCGAGGCCGGCGACCTTGTCGGTCTCGCTGCCTTTCGCGGTCAGCATGATGATCGGCACCTGGCTGCGCGAGCGCAGCTGGCGGCAGACTTCGACCCCGTCCAGGCGCGGCAGCATCAGGTCGAGGATCACCAGGTCGAAGCGCCCCTCCTCGAAGCGCTGCAGCGCTTCGCTGCCGTCTAGGGCCGAAGTGACGTGGTAGCCGTCCTTGCGCAGGGGGTAGCTGAGCAGCGTCTGAATCGACTGCTCGTCGTCAACCAAGAGGATGCGGGCCGACCCGTTAGCCACGAAACAAGGTTAGTCGTGCTTGACGAATGGACGCATGTGCGAGTACCAAGAACTAAGGATCTCCTGTCTTTCGCCGATAAGAGTGGCGATGCAGGCACAGGAACTGAAAAGCCTCGTTGAAGCCGGGCTGTACAAGCC
The DNA here is from genome assembly GCA_036376895.1 of Solirubrobacterales bacterium. GTDB lineage: Bacteria > Actinomycetota > Thermoleophilia > Solirubrobacterales > 70-9 > VAYN01. The sequence goes on along the minus strand of DASUZL010000005.1, from coordinate 31,863 downwards.
GGATCCTTCGCAGATTGCGACGGCGATGCTGCAGCGGCGTGGCGTCATGGAGTTGCTCGGCGCTCCGCGCTCGAGCGCGGACTCAGCTGGTCGAATCCAGTCGCCGTCACCTGTCCCCCGCCAGGCAGCCTGATCTCGACCCCCGCGCCGGCGAGCACTTCGCCGACCGGCGTCAGCGTGGTCTCCGCGGCTTCGCCGATCGCCACCGAGGCCTCGGCCAGCCGCTCGGCAGGTAGCGCCGCCAGCAGCTCGTAGTCCTCGCCGCCGGAGGCGGCCAGCTCCAGGGGGTCACGCCCGGTTGCGGCGGCGATCTCGGCCACGCCTTTGGCCAGGGGCAGGGTCCCGGCGTCGATCCGCAGGGCGACGCCGCTGCGCGCCGCCAGGTGCCCGGCGTCGCCACCGAGGCCGTCGCTGAGGTCGATCATCGCCGTCGCCCCGGCCCTGGCAAGGGCCAGTCCCGTGCCGAGGCGGGGCTTGGGGTCGAGCTGGCGCTGGCGCAGTCGTTCGGCGGTCTCGGCTGGCACCGCGTCGGCCAGCTCGGGCCGTTCGAGCAGCAGGAGTCCAGCCGCCGCGCCGCCGATCTCGCCGCTGAGCACGAGCAGGTCCCCGGGCCTGGCGCCGCCGCGCCCGACGAAGTCCTCGGCCCCGGGGGCGTGGCCGACCACGGTCACGGCCAGGGTCAGCACCGGAGCCCGGGTCAGGTCGCCGCCGGCGATGGCCGTCCCGGTCTCGGTCGCGAGGCCGGCGAGGCCGTCGACCAGCTCCAGGCACTCGGCCTCGCTCAGATCCGGCGGGGCGCCGAGCACGACGTAGGCCTCGCCCGCTTCGGCACCCATCGCTGCCAGGTCGGAGAGGGCGGTGGCCAGCGCCTTGCGCCCGACCAGGGCCAGCCCCGCCTGGCCGCGGCGGAAGTGAACTCCCTCGACCAGGGCATCGACCGAGGTGGCGGTGGCGCCGCCGGGCACGGTCACGGCCGCATCGTCGCCTGCGCCGAGGCGCAAACGCGGCCCGGCGGCCGGCAGCCGCTCCCAAACCTTTGCCAGCAGCTCAAACTCGCCCACCGCCGAATTGTCCTCCACGCGGGCGATTCGCGGGCGGCGGGCGGTCGTCACCGGTCCCCTCACTAAGGTGCCACGGACGTGGAGCGCCGCCAACCATTTCTGCACCGGGTAGGAGAGGCCGGCGCCCGGATCGGGACCAGGCCGCCGCGCAGTCGCGCCGTGCGCCTAGCCCTCCAGATCGGGCTCGCCGTGCTCATCTTCGGCTTCCTCGTGCTCACGGTCATCGACCAGTGGTCGGAGATCCAGAACGAGGGCGTGCACTTCCACGTCGGATGGCTGGTGCCCGCGGTGGTGATCATGCCCGCCTTCTACGTCTTCGGCGCCTATGGCTGGGAGCTGATCCTGCGCCTGCTCGGCTACCGGCTCGGGTTCGGCCGCGCCCAGGTCGCCTGGGGGCAGCCGATGCTGGCCCGCTACGTGCCCGGCAGCGTGCTCTACGTGCTGGGCCGGGTGCTGCTCTCCGAACGGGCGGGCATCCCGCGCCGGATCACGATCGCCAGCATCGTCTACGAACAGGCGATCTCGGCCACCTCGGCCGTGGTCGTCGCCGCCTACTTCATCATCAACCACCCGGATCTCCAGGGGGAGCCGGTGCGCTGGACGGTGCTGCTGCTGATCCCGCTCGCGGTGGCGGCCCTCTCGCCGCGCGTCTTCGGGCCGCTGGCGAACCGGGCGCTGAAAGCGTTCGGGCGCGAACCACTGCCGGTGGTGATCCCGCTGCGCGGCGTGATCTACCTGATCATCTTCTACTCGCTGAACTGGTTCGTGATCGCGCTTGGCATCTACTGCGTAGCCCGCTCGGTCACCTACATCCCCTTCGACGACATCCTCCTGGTCGGCTCTGCGCAGGCGATCGGGTACTTCGCCGCTCTGGTCACGCTGGTCGCCCCTGCCGGGCTCGGCGTCCGCGACGCCGCCTTCGCCTGGGGGGTCAAGGCGGCGCTTCCCAGCGGGAGCTTCGCGCTCGGCTCGTTGATCGCGATCGCCGTGCGCGGGGTGATGACGGTGACCGAAATCCTTTACGTGGGGGCGGTGACCGCACTTGGCCGCCGCGAGGGGTGGAGCGTCCACACCGGGATCCTGCATGCGTCGCCCGAGGAGGAAGCGGCGGAGGCTGAAGGCGAGACCGGCGCGCGGTCGCCCGAAGTCCTCTAGAGCGGGATGCGGGCTCCCAGTTGGTAGGCCGTCAGCGCCAGGGTCAGTAGCTGGAGCGGGCGGTCTCGGGAGATTGCCGCGAGCGGCAAGAGCCAGATCAGGTACCAGGGGAGCAGCCAGGAGGTGGCTAGGAGGAGGCCCGCCGCGGCCCAGGCGGCGGCGCGGACCCAGTCGCCGCCACGCCAGGTCCAGATCAGGAGCCAGGCGACGAGGGATGCGTAGAGAAGTGCGGCGACGGCGCGAACCAGATCAGGGTCGAGGCCGGAAATGCGGGCGAAGGTGATCGGGATGCTCATGTGGCTGGTCCGGCTCTGGTTCTCGCCGGCGAGGCCGAAGCCGCTGAGCCAGTCCCAGCCGAAGGCGAGGCAGGCGGCGCCCGCGACGAGCGCCGCGGTGAGGGCGGTGCCGGCGAGCAGTCGCTGCCAGCCGCGGTCGCGCACGGTTGCCAGCAGAGCGAAGGGGGCGAGGAGGGCCGCCGAGGCCTTGGTCGCCACGGCGGCCACAAGCGCCGCCCCGCCGGCAGCCTCGCGGGCCGAGAGGATCGCGGCCACGGCGAGCATCGAGAGCAGCATCGTCAGGCCGTCGTTGTGGGCGCCGCCGACGACGTGGACGAGGACCAGCGGGTTGAGGGCGACGAAGGCGGCGGCGCGCAGCGGCTCGATTCCGCGCCAGGCGGCGAGGCGGGCGGCGATCGCGGCCAGGCCGAGCACCGAGAGCGCCGCCACCGCCTTCAGCACCGCGACCGCGGCGCCGACCCCGAGCCAGGCCAGCGGGTAGGTCGCGAGCGTGAACAGCGGCCCGTAGGCGCTGGTCGATTCGGTCCAGGTGACGTCGGCGAAGGCGGGGTCGGTGGGGACCGCCTTGGGCGGGTGGACGTAGGGGTCGAGGTCGTGGACGACGCCGAGGCGGGCGTAGTCGACGTAGCTGTAGACGTCGTGGGAGAGCAGCACCGGCGCCACCGCGAAGGCGGCCACCAGCACCGCGATCGTCCCCCAGACGAGGCGCCCTCCGAGCGCCGGCGCCGCGGCGAGCACTCCCAGGTAGGCGGCAAAGCCCGCCCACATCAGGCCATAGGCGAGACCTGGGTCGATGCTCGGCTACCCGTTCGTGCCGGCGGACTCGCCACCGCCGACGCCGCCGGTCGGTGGGGGCGGGGGCAGCGGCGCCGGCTCCTGCCCGGCGCCGGGCGCGTAGGCGTTGGGGTCGTAGCCGCCGACCGTGTCGGAGCCGGGCAGCGGTTCGCCCTTGTCGTTGCTGCCGCCGCGCCCGGCGCGCGCCGTGTCGCGTGGGCTCGCCGTTGCGAAGCGGCCGTAGTAGGGCGCCCAGCTGATCTTCTGCTCGGGTTCGGTGAACTCCTCACAGGGCACGCTGCCGCCGGTGTAGAGCGCGTTCCAGATTTCGGCCGGGAAGGTGCCGCCGAAGACGGTGAGGCCGTGCACCGAGTACATCGAGACGTCGTTGTTCTGCGGGTACCCGACCCAGACCGCGGTCGCCAGGTTCGGCTGGTAGCCGGCGAACCAGGCGTCGGTGTATTCGTCGGTCGTCCCGGTCTTGCCGGCCTGTCCGGCACAGCCGGTGTAGGCGGCGGTGCCGGTGCCTTCGGTGATGTTGTCGTGCAGGAGCCGGGTCACCTCGTAGGCGACCGGTTCGGTGAGGACGCGGCGGGGCAAGGGCTTTTCCGGCTTGTCGACTTTGCCGCCCGGGAAGACGACCCGCTCGATCGCGACCGGGTCGCGGTGGATGCCGCCGGCGGCGAGGGTCGCGTAGGCGTCGGTCAGCTCCAGCGGCGAGACGCCGACCCGGAGGCCGCCGATGCCCTCCGCCGGGATCCCGTCCAGTTCGCTTTCGATCCCCATCGACTTTGCCGTCTGGGCGACGCTTTTAGGCCCGACGTCGAGGTCGAGCTGGGCGAAGACGGTGTTGTCGGAGCTGACCGTCGCCTGCTGCAGGTTGACCGTGCCCTGGTAGCCCTCGTCGGCGGTCGCCACCTCCCAGTGGCCCCAGTAGGGCAGGTCGAGGTCGAGCGGTTTCGAGGTGTAGAAGGTCGAGTAGGGGTCGATGCCCTGCTTGATCGCGGCGGTGAGCACGAAGGCCTTGAAGGTCGAGCCCGGCTGGCGGTGCCCCTGTGCGGCGAGGTTGAACTGGCTGGCGTCGTAGGCGGAGCTGGAGACCATCGCCCGGATGCGGCCGCTGCGCGGGTCGATCGAGACCAGCGCCGAGGAGGGGTCGGTCGAGTAGGGCAGGGCCGAGCGCATCGCCTCCAATCCGACTTCCTGCAGCCCGAGGTCGATCGTGGTGTGCACCTCGAGGCCACCGCGGCGCACCTTCTCGGCGCCGTAGGCGTCGATCAGCCGGTCTTCGACGTAGTCGAAGAAGTAAGGCTCGCGGTGGGCGAAGTAGTCGCCGGTGAAGTCGAGGCCGAGGCCGCGCCTGGCGACGGCCGCGGCTCGCTCGCGGCTGACGTAGCCGAGCTGGGCCATCTTCCGCAGGACTTCGTCGCGGCGCGCCTTGGCGGCTCGGGGGTGGAGGATCGGGTTGTATTCGGAGGGGGCCTGGGGCAGGCCGGCGAGCAGTGCCGACTGGGCCAGATCGAGCTTCCAGACCGGCCGCGAGAAGTAGATCCGTGAGGCGGCGCCGACCCCGACCGCGGTCGCGCCTTCGATCGTCCCGTAGGAGGCGACGTTGAGGTAGGAGTCGAGGATCTCCTTGCGCGAGTGGCGCTCGGCGTACTCGATCGCCAGTTGCGCCTCGACGATCTTCCGCTCGATCGTCCGCTCCGGGTTGCGGATGCAGAGTTTGCGCACCAACTGCTGGGTGATCGTCGAGGCGCCCTCGACCGCCTCGCCGGCTTCGAGGTCCTTCAACGCGGCGCGGGCGATGCCCTCGTAGTCGAGCCCGTCGTGCTCGTAGAAGCGCTGGTCCTCGATTGCCACCGTCGCCCGCTGCAGGGTCTTGGGGACGCGCTCGATCGCGACCGGGTCGCGCGCCTCGCTGGATGCGATCGCGCCGAGCTTGGTCCCGTCGGCGGCGTAGACGGTCGAGTTGCCGCCGGTCCCGACCGGTTTGCAGGTCGAGAGGTCGGGCGCCTCGGCGGCGACGTCGAGGACCCAGGAGGTGACGGCGATGACGGCGATCCCGAGCACGGCGAAGGCGGCGCCGAAGCCGAGCAGGAGCTTGGCCCCGAGGCCGATTCCCCGGCGCCTCTGTCGCCGAGTCCGCTGCGTCATCTCAGGCCTGGGTGTCTTCGGTCGAGTGGTTGTGGACGATCCCTTCGACCAGCAGCTGGTTCGGGATCACCACCGAGCTGCCGTCGCCGGGGTTGATGTAGGTGTAGGAGAGGGTGATGTCGGTCACCCGGCCCTCGTTTTCGTCGAAGGTGATGCGGTCGCCGATCCGGATCGGCTGCGAGATGGCGATTTGAACCCCGGCGACCATGTTGGCGATCGTGTGCTGGGCGGCGAAGCCGATGATCAGCCCGATCACCGCGGTCGAGGCGAGGATGCCGGTCGCCAGCCGGCTCAGGTCCGTGAACTGGTTCAGCGCCATCGCCCCGAGGACGAGGAAGATCGTCAGGAAGAGCAGGCGGCGGAGGATCCGCAGCCTCGTCTTGGTCGAGCGGGAGACCTGTGAAACTGCCGGCGACATGGCCACCAACTTAGCCGCGAACCCCGTCGAGGAGGCGCCAGAGAGGGACTTTCCCTACTCGAACTGGGGTCCCCTGACCGCGGTCGTCGGGCTTCTGCTGGCGATCGGCACGGGGATCGTGCTCGGCATCCCGGCGGCGATCATCGGGCACCAGGAGGACGGCGACCTCACCACCTTCGGCAACGTCGGCGTGCAACTGGCGACTGCCGCCGGCTTCCTGATGGTGCCGATGGCGATCGCCGCCCAGCGCGGCGCCGAGACGCTGGGGGAGATCTTCTCCCGGCTCGGGCTGCGCCGCTTCCGGCCCTCGGCGCTGAAGTGGATGGCGGCCACGGTCGGGGCGTACCTGGTGTTTGCGATCCTCTACTCGGCGCTGGTCGTCGAACCCGAGCAGAAGGACATCGCAGAGGGCTTCGGGGTGCTGCCGGTGCAGATCTTGCTGATCGCGGTCGCGGCTCCGGTCGCCGAGGAGATCTGCTTCCGCGGCATGTTGTTCGGCGGCCTGCGGGAGCGGCTCTCGCGGGTCCCGGCGGCGCTGATCGCCGGCGGCCTGTTCGGCATTCTCCACGCCCTCACCGGGATCACCGCGGTGCCGCCGTTGATCGTCTTCGGCTTTGTCCTCTGCCTGCTCTACGAGAAGACCGGCTCGATCGTTCCCGGGATTCTCCTGCACATGCTCAACAACTCGGTCGCCCTGCTGGCCCAATAGCCGCCGTCCGCGGCCAGTAGGATTTTCGGCCATGCTCCGCCGCCTCGCCCCGCTCGTAGTCCTCGTCGCCCTGCTGGCGCTGCCCGGTGCGGCTGCCGCCGCGACGAAGAAACCGGCGGCGCCGGTCCCGGAGGCAACGGTGAAGATCGAGCTCGGCCACCTCGACGGCGGGCGCGCCCAGATCTACTCCAAGGTCCCGGTCTTCGGCACCGTCAAGCCCTACGTCCCCGGCCAGCAGGTCGAAGTCACCTTCTACCTCGACGGCCACGAGCTGGTCAGCCACAAGCTGGCGGTCGGCAAGGGCAAGGGCGGCACCGGCAGCTTCCGCTCCAGCGTCATCGTTCGTGAGAACGGCAAGTACGCGGTTGCGGCTACGCACGAGGCGACGCCGGAGCTGGGCGGCGACAGCACCCTGCGCAAGAGTTGGAGGGTGAGCTTCCCGTCCCTGCACCAGGGGCAGTGCGGCGACGTCGTCGTCGGCTTCAAGAAGGCGATGCGGAAGATGGGCTACATCACCAACAGCGGCCGCTGCTTCGGCGACAAGACCGCCCGCGGCGTCCTCGCCTACCGCAAAGTCAACGACAAGTCGCGCAGCTACCGCGCCGGCGCCGGCCTGGTCAAGGCGATCTTCTCCGGCAAGGGCGGCTACAAGGTGCGCTACCCGAACGCCGGCGAACACGTCGAGGCACCGCTCTCCAAGCAGGTCCTGGTCTTCACCAAGGGCGACAAGCCGTTCGCGATCTACCCGATCTCCTCCGGCAAGACCTCGACCCCGACGGTGACCGGCCACTTCGAGTTCATCCGTCAGGAACCCGGCTACAACTCGCACGGGATGTACTACTCCTTCTACTTCTACGGCGGCTACGCGGTGCACGGCTACGAATCGGTGCCGGACTACCCTGCCAGCCACGGCTGCATCCGCACCTTCATCGCCGACCAGCCGGAGATCTACGAGCGGATCAACTTCGGCGAGGACATCTTCATCTGGTAGCCGGTCTCCCTGGTTTTGGGAGACGCAATTAAGGTTGGGTCATGCGGGTCTTCGTGGCGGGAGCCAGTGGGGCTATTGGGCGGCCGTTGGTGCGCCAGTTGGTTGCTGCCGGGCACGAGGTGACGGGGATGACGCGCCGCGAGGAGCGGGCGGAGGAGATTCGGGACGCTGGCGCTGAGGCGGTCGTCTGCGACGTCTTCGACGCGGCGGCGCTGGAGGCGGCTGTGGTCGCGGCGCGACCGCAGGCGGTGGTGCATGCGCTGACCGCGCTGCCACCGAAGTTCAACCCGCGCAGCGACTACCTCGCGCCGACCAACCGGGTGCGGACCGAGGGGACGCGCAACCTGCTGGCGGCGGCGCGGGCCGCCGGGGCGCAGCGAGTCGTCGCCGAGAGCGTTGCCTTCTTCTACCGCCCCGAGGGGGACTGGGTGAAGGACGAGGAGGCGCCGACCAACGACCAGGCACCGGGCAACTTCGGCGCCGCCGTCGAGGCGATCCTCGACCTCGAAAGGCAGGTGCTCCAGGCGGAGGGCCTGGAGGGCGTGGTCCTGCGCTTCGGCTGGTTCTACGGCCCCGGCACCTATTTCGGGACGGGCGGGTCCTCCTGGGAAGACGTGCGGAAGCGTCGCTACCCGATCGTCGGCGCCGGAACCGGCACCTTCTCCTTCATCCACATCGAGGATGTCGCCGGCGCGTTTCTCGCCGCGATCGAGCGCGGATCCGGCGCCTACAACGTGGTCGACGACCAGCCGGCGCCGCTGCACGAGTGGCTGCCGGTCTACGCCGAGGCGATAGCTGCGAAGCGGCCGCGTCGAGTTCCGGCCTGGCTGGCGCGGCTGGTCGCCGGCAAGGCGATGGCCGACGCGGCGCTGAGCATGCGCGGCGCCAGCAACGCGAAAGCGAAGCGGGAGCTCGGCTGGACGCCGGCGCACCCGAGCTGGCGCCAGGGGTTCCGCGACTCGCTGGCCTAGGATGGCCGCCGTGACCGACCTCACCGCCGCCAAGGAGACGCTGCTGGGTGAGCTGCGCGAGCACTCGCTGATCCTCGGCGAGGTCACCCTCGCCAGCGGCGCCGTCGCCCAGTACTACGTCGATGCACGGCGGGCGCTGATGCGCCCGGCCGGGTTTCGCGCTGCCGGCGAGCTGATCGCCGCCGTCGCCGGCGAGCTCGGGGCCGAGGCGGTCGGTGGTCCCGCCACTGCGGCGATCCCACCTTCGACCGCCGCCATCGCCGTGCCCGCGGGGGACGACCTCGTCGCCTTCTTCGTCCGCGGCGAGCGCAAGGAGCACGGGCTGCAGCGCTGGGTCGAGGGCCCGGTCGGCCCCGGCATGCGCTGCCTGGTCGTCGAGGACACGGTGACGACCGGCGGCTCGACCGCGAAGGCGATCGGCCGGATCCGCGAGGAGGGGCTGGAGATCGTCGGCGTGGTTGCGGTCGTCGACCGGCTGGCCGGCGGGGCGGAGAAGATCGAAGCCGCGGCCGATGCGCCCTACCGCGCCCTGGTCACGATCGACGAGATCTACCCGGAGCGGCCCGACCGCGGCTGAGGGAGATGGAGCCGGACGCCGTCGAGATCCGCGTGGTCGGCTGCCTGGTCGAGAAGCAGCGCACGACCCCCAACGCCTACCCGCTCTCGCTCAACTCACTGCGGCTCGCCTGCAACCAGTCGACGAACCGCGACCCGGTTGTCTCCTACGACGAGGCCACGGTCTCCGAGGCGCTGCGGCGCACGGCCTTGCGCGGCTGGACCCGGCTCGCCAGCGGCGCCGGCAGCCGCGCCCGCAAGTACCGCCACCTGCTGCCCGAAGCCCTCGACCTCGATCCCGCCGAGCTGGCGCTGCTGGCGGTGCTGATGCTGCGCGGGCCGCAGACGCCGGGCGAGTTGAAGCAGCGCAGCGAGCGGCTGCACGGCTTCGCCGACCTGGCCGAGGTCCAGGGGACCCTGGAGCGGCTGGCGGAGCGCGGCCACGTCGCCCGCCTTGGACGCCGGCCGGGGCAGAAGGAGGATCGCTACGAACAACTTCTGGATGGCGACGGCGGCGCCGAGGGCGAAGCGGGCGATGCGCCTCCCGCCCCGGTTGACGCGTCCGCGGACCCCGGTGAGGTTGAGCCGCCGACTCCTACCGGTGGCGATCCCGTCGAGCAGCGGCTCGCCGCGCTGGAGCGCGAGGTCAGCTCACTGCGCTCTGAGCTGGACGCGCTGCGCGACTCGCTCGGCGACTAGTCGCCGAGGCCGAAAACTTGGACCCGGCGGCCGCCGGGGATTGCGGCGATCAGCTGCGTGCGCAGCTCGCCGCGCTGCGCCAGCAAGGCTCGGCCGCCGGCGCTGAGTGGGATCACATAGGCGTGGGAGCGCTTGCCGGTGAGGTTGAAGGGCCGCCGTCCCAACGAGCGGGTGACGACCTGGACCCGCGGCGGCCGTCCGCGGCGCGGGTGGGTGACCTTGAAGCGAGTGCGCAGGGCCAGCTGGCCCGGGCAGCGGGTCCCGGTCGGCCAGGCGCAGCTGATCCGTACCCGTACCCCGTTCGGCGTCTCCCTGATGTTGGAGAGGGTGATCGCGACCGGGATCGTGGTCGCCTTGCAGCCGAGCAGGCGGTCGCCGCCGGGGGCGATCCCGACCGCGTAGACGCAGACCGGCTGTGACCCGGACTTCGAGGTTGGGATGGTGGCGTCGAAGCCGTGGCGCTTGCCGGCCACCGGGTACTTGGCGCCGACGTCCCCGCGCGAGAGGCCGGCGATCGGCCCCAGCTCGAAGGTTTCCACGCCAGGCTGGCCCGCCTTGCCGCCGACGAAGGCGCGGACGGCCAGTGGCTGGGTCGGCAGGTTGGGGTCGAAGGCCCAGCCTTTGACCCGCACATGGCCGGGTTCGGGGGCGCCGGTGCGGTCGAGGTAGCCGACCGGGTCGTCGGTCCCGGCGACGCTGGCGGAGCCGACCGTCGCCGCGTCGACGTAGTTGTTGTCGATGTTGATCGTGACGCCGCCGTAGGTCTCGTTGTGCCCACCCTCGTACTGGTGGATGCGCTGGTGCCCGGTCCAGGCGGTGGACGGGACCTCGACGTCGAGTGCGTTCGCCTGGCCGTTCCAGTTGGCGAACCAGAGGTCGTCGGGCAGGATGTAGCCGGTGCCGACCTGGCCGGCGACGTCCTCGATCCCGGAGGCGCTGGAGCTGTAGACGCCGGAGATGTAGCCCAGCGAGTGCAGCTTTTCGGTCCAGGCCTCGAGGAAGGCGAGGGTGGCGGCGGTGGCGCTCGAGGTCTGGGAGTAGGCCTCCATGTCGAAGTAGATCGGGCTGCCCGGGCCCATCGCGATCGCGCTCGCCTGGGCGACGGCGTCGATCGCGGCGGCGCTGCCCTGCGCCGTCGCTTCGCTGGTGGTGAGCTTGGCGCAGCTGGAGCAGGCCGAGGTGGGCGCCTGCAGGCCGACGTAGGTGGGGATCAGGTACCAGCCGCGAGCGGTCTGTTCCTCGACCCAGGCGGCGGTCAGGCTCGGCTGCGAGCAGGCGCGGTTGGTGCCGCCGATGTAGACGCCGATGGCGCGGTAGGGGGAGGATTCCCAGGCCGTGACCGAGCGCGAGGTCGGGGCGCTGCAGGCGTCGAAGCCGAGGCCGGTGAAGACGGCACCGGAGGAAGCGGTGGCGACCCGCTGCGGCGGCGTCGGCAGGGTCGATTGGCGCGAGGCGGCGGCGGAGCGCGGTTCGACCAGGATCGCGCGGCGGCCGCCGACGGCGGCATCGGCCGGGCAGCGCTGGCTCGGGGCGGGCGTCCCCAGGTAAACGGCGCGGCGGTCGAGGCGCACGCACATCCCCGGGTGCTGGGCGAGCCGGTAGACCGGCCAGGTGGGCGGCAAGCTCAGCTGGCGGCCATCGAACTCGACGCTGCGTGCCTCCGGGCCGGTGGCAGCAAGCGCGCTCTGCCCGCCGGCGAGCAGGGCAATCAGACCCAAAAGGGCGACTGCAAGCGTCGCCGGTAGCCGGCGCGCGGGTCGGTTCGGATGCCTCACGGGCTGCACTCTTGACTACAACGAGTCGAGGCGGCAGAAAGTTGCTCTCGCGCGGGCGAAACCATGCAGACCGCCCCGCCACGGACCCGCGATAATCGGCCCCCGGCCCCGATAGCTCAGCTGGATAGAGCGATCCCCTCCTAAGGGATAGGCCGCTGGTTCGAATCCAGCTCGGGGCATCGGTGTTCTGGCTGGTCGGCGCTGCGCCGGGCTAGGTTCTCGTCAGCTGGATTCGTGGCGGCGGCGGCCTGGGCCATGTCGCTCGATCGAAATCACGTTGCCCTCGGTTGCCCGTCCCGGCGCCTCCTGGTCAGTATTCGGCTCGGCGGGAATCACGTCGCCGACCGTCAGCTTCCGGTAGCGCAGGATGGCGCGCTCGACCTGCTCGGTGTCCAGGTCGGCCTCAGCTATCAGCATGCCGATGATGTCGGCCCTGGTGGCGCCGACATCGGCGCCGCTCTCTGCGAGCAAGTCGAGGCGATGGTGCACCGCCAAAGGCAATGCCATCGAAGTCGGCTGACGCTTGGAATCGCGCAGTCGTTCGCCGCTGGAGAGGATGACTACTTCGCGTTTTGCCATCGGCAGAGAGGGGTCGGAATCAAAGCTGGGAAAAATCTCATAGACCGATAGTAAACCGGTAGAGCATTTTTTGTATCAACGTACTAACATTTTGCAGGCAATATTGCCGAAATGAAAGAGCATTAAAGATGGGTCGGATGGAAAACCCCCGATCCACCCAAGGGTGGGTATGGCCTATTCGCCAGGTGGCGACCTTCTCCTTGCCGATCCTTTCGTCGATCGTTCTCGTCGTAGCCCAGCTCTCGCGGATCGGAGTCCTTGCCGCCGGCTTGCTGTTGATCGCTGCGGGCATCGTTCAGCGCCATCGGGCCAAAGCGCGGGCGCAGGATTGTCGCTACAGCGCTATGCGGCTGCAGCTGAAGGCAGAGGTTGGCTTTGCGAGATTGTGGATCGCCACGGGGATCTTGCTCGGGCTCGGCGGTTTGGCGCTGCCACCGATTGTTGTGGCCATCTTCGGAGCAATCGCCATGCTTTTCCTGCTGTACCACGGTCTCGCTGGTAGCCACCGCAGTGCCAGCGCTGAAAAACCGCTGGGCCTGAGTGGGCGGAGCGCGGCGGAGGAGTGCGGTCGGGTGCGCTCGTTGGCCGAGACCGTCGCCGGGGTCCTCCGCCTCCGCCCCGCCCGCCACTTCGTCCACCTCGCCAATCTGAGAGTCAAGCCAGGAGAAATAGGTGTCCTCCAAACGCTGATCCTCAGCGTGATACCGATCGCCTTCTTCGTATACCTCAGCCTCGCTCTTGCGATCGCCGCCACGGAGGTCGCGGGCATTCCCGATAGGAACATCAGCGACTGGTCGCCCCAACTAGAACGAGAGCCGACCCTGTCGATGATTCCCAAGACCATGGAAGGGAGCGAGGACAGGGAGTCGGCGCCGAGCTATGCGGAGTCGTGCCCGGAAATCCCCGACCCACTTGAGATCGGGCACCACCTGGGCGGCCTGTTCCGGCACGATGGCGCGCCCAAGGCTGGTTGCGGTGATTGGGCCATCGAGGTGCCGGGGACCGGTGCTTGGGTCGCCGCTGGCAGCTGCGAGGACGAACTTCGCTCGGTGGCTGTGTACGCGCCCGGCCACTATGCCGTGCTGCTCTACGGCGAACCGGCCCGCTTCGCCTGGTCGGCGGCGTTGAACGGCGAGCTTGTCGCCGCCGAGGCGGCTGAGCCCGACGGTGGAGACGTCTACCTAGTCGAGACCCTCGACGGAACCTCTGCTTTCGCTCGGCCCTCGCCGAGCCTCGAGCCGGGTCGGGAAGAAATCGAGCTGTGCTCCGAAGCGACCGGGACCGCCCGTCCGTTTGCCCACCTACCGCCGGCACTTGCCTTTCTCTGGCTCGAGCTGATCCGGGACCGCACCGCCTGGTACTGGCCCGAGAACGACCCCTCGGTGGGGCAGAGTCCGATCGCCTTCGCCACTCCGGGGGGCGAAACCGTCGCACGGGGCGGCTGCGACGACACCACCTGCCATCTAGACGTGGATGGCAAGCGCTGGCCGGGAGGAGAAACCGCGTTTGTCTCGCTGACCGAATTCAAGCCCTATATGCCCTCGGCGGCTGAATAACCGACCGGACTTCTGAAATTCAGCGCTCCGCCGCCGTCGGAATTGCGGCTTTGGTAGCTCTTTTGGCTCGCAATTGGTCTTAAGTGCGCGCCACACGTGCGTTCTGGCTCGGCAGGATCTTTTGCATGAGAGCAGCCGAGGTGATCGACATGTCCAGCGCAAGGGTTAATGTGAAGGACATGTCCAAGATGATTCAGATCAGGAACGTGCCGGATGAGATGCACCGGGCCTTGAAGGTCCGGGCTGCGGAGGAGGGGATGACCCTGTCCGACTACATAAAGAGGGAATTGATTCAGGCGACCGGTCAATCGACGCTCGACGAGATCTCGGCTTGGCGGCGCAGCCGTCCGCCCTCGGGGCTGACCACGCAGGGGATCGTCGACCTGATCCGCGAGGGCCGCGGCGACTGATGCCGGTCGTCGACGCATCAGTGGTCGTCGAGTTCCTCGCCGACGGCGGCGGAGCCGACTCGGCGGAGGAGCGGCTGCAGGGCGAGGGGCACCTGCTCTGGGCCCCGCAGCTGCTCGACGCCGAGGTCGGGCACGCATTGCGCCGCGCGGTTCGCCGCGGCGAGCTCGACGCCGACAGCGCCGGCGAAGCCCTTTGGAAGCTCGACGCGCTGCCGTTGCGGCGGATCTCGCATGAGCTGCTCGTCCACTCGGCCTGGGTGCTGCGCGAGAACGTGAGCTTCTACGACGGGCTCTACGTCGCGCTCGCAGAAATGCTGGACGAACCGCTGGTCACCTTCGATTCCCGCCTTGCCCGCGCCGGGACTGCAGCGCAGATCGAAGTGCTCGGCTAGGCCGCGTAGAGGCTCTCGGAGGCGAGCTCGAGGCCGCGGCGGCTCCAGAGCTTGACCTGCATGAAGATGTCGTCGCCGTAGGCCTCGAGGGCGTCGAGGGCGATCAGGGTGAAGCGCTCCTGGGAGACCAGCTCCTGATCGACCGCCTCGCCGTCGAGCTCGGCGGTGGCGGCGACGGCGCCGCGGACCAGCGGTCGTCCCCAGACCAGGGTGACCGCACCGGCGCGCCCGTTCTCCCCGCGCCAGCGGCCGATCACGTCGTCGTTGAGGTCGATCCGCCACTCCGGGTTGTCGGCCGCGAGGACGTCGGTGAAGTCGACCTTGGCCTCGAAGTCGCTGGGCTCGCCGCCGGCTGGCTGCACGTAGGAGACGTGGCCGAAGAGCTCGATCTCGCCCTCCTCGCTGGAGCTGTGGGCCGAGCACGGGACCCAGACCCGCCCGCCCCAGGCGCGCTCCGGGAACCAGTCGATCTCCTCCGGCACCGTCACACCCTCCGGCAGGTCGCCGAGCTCGTCGACGGCGGCGACGAAGCTCTCGCGCAGCCGCTCGGCGAAGCGGCCGTGGGGGATCCCCTCCTGCGTCGAGTCGGCGATGAAGCGGGGGATCGGTCGCGGGTTCGGCGGCATCGGCGTGACCCTACCTGCGACCTAGAGGCACTCGCGGAGATCGGCGGCGGCGCGCTCCGGCGGGTAGATGTTGATGTCGACCCCGGTGCCGAGCTCGAAGCCGGCCTTGATCGTCAGCCGCGGGGCGATGTCGACGTGCCAGTGGAACTGCTCGGCGCCGCGGGGGGCCGTGCGAACCCAGAGGTTGAGCTGCGGCGGGCCGCCGAAGCGGGCGGCGAGGACACGCATCGCGGTGCCGATCATCGCCGCGCCGGCTTCGTCGTCCTCGAAGCGGGCGGCCTCGCGGCGCGGGATCACCCGCAGCTCGAAGGGGGAGCGGGAGGCCCAGGGGCAGATCAGGGCAGCCTCGTCGTCGATCGCGACCAGGCGCTCCTGGCGGCGCACCTCCTCGACCAGCACGTCGCTGAGCAGACCCGAGCCGGCGGTGCGTTCGCCGTAGGCGCCGGCCCGCTCGCGCTCGCGGGCGATCGTCGCCGGGACGAACGGCAGCGCGTAGAGCTGGGCGTGGCTGTGCTCGAGCGAAGCGCCGGCGCCACCGCCCTCGTTGACGATCACCTGCACGCAGGAGGCGTCGGCGTGGGCGCGCATGCGCTCGCGCCAGGTGGCGATCGCGGCGGCGAGCTGTCCCTCGTCCAGCTCGGCCATCGCGGTGACGTGTTGGGGTGCGTTGATCAGCACCTCGTGCGCGCCGCCCGCCGGGCGCGAGGAGAAGAGGTCCGGTTCGCCCGCCCGGCGCGAGGCCAGCAGCGGGTCGCCACTGCTGGCGAAGGAGCCGGCGTCGGCCCCCGGCGTCCCCCCGTCCCGCGGTTCCTTTTGTGCCTCGGAGGTCGATAAGGAACCGCGCGATGGGCCGCCGAGCGCCGGGTAGAGGTTCGGCACCACCCGGGTCAGCCAGCCCGGCCCATCGGCGCCGCCGCCGTTCGGGCGCAGGGCGTAGAGCTCGGGCGGCGTGCGGTCCTCGCGGCCCTCGCAGAAGGGACAGCTATCGGCCTTGTTGCCCTCGTCGGCGCGGTCGGCGGTGGCGGCCTTGAACTGGTCCGGTCGCTCGGCCCGGCCGGGGGCGAGGATCGTCCTCAGCCCACTCAGCTGGTCGATGCGTATCTCGGGCGCGCTCAGGACCGGGAGGGGGGAAGGTCGCCTGGGTCGGGCTCGTCAACCGCTGGCGGCGCCGGGGTCGCGGGCGGCTCCGGCGGCCGGGGCGGGCGCTCGGTTCCCCTTGCGCGTTCCGCCGAGCCTTTGCCGATGAACGGCTCCAGCACGTCCATCGGCAGCGGGAAGACGACGGTGGTGTTCTGGTTGCTGCCGATTTCCAGCAGCGTCTGCAGGTAGCGCAGCTGCAGCGAGGCGGGGTTGGTGCTGATGATGTCGGCGGCGTCGGTGAGCTTCTGTGCGGCCTGGAACTCACCCTCGGAGTTGATGATCTTGGCCCGCCGCTCGCGCTCGGCCTCGGCCTGGCGCGCCATCGCCCGCTGCATCTGCTCGGGGATCTCGACGTCCTTGATCTCCACCGCGGTGACCTTGACCCCCCAGGGCTCGGTCGACTCGTCGATGATCTTCTGCAGCTCTTCGTTGAGGCGCTCGCGGTCGGCCAGCAACTGGTCCAGCTCGGCCTTGCCGAGGACCGAGCGCAGTGCCGTCTGCGAGATCTGCGAGGTGGCGAGCAGGTAGTTCTCGACCTCGACCACGGCCCGGTTGGGGTCGACGACGCGGAAGTAGGCGACGGCGTTGACGCGGCAGGGCACGTTGTCGCGGGTGATCACCTCCTGCGGCGGGATGTTCAGGGTCACCGTCCGCAGGTCGACCTTGACCATGCGGTCGATCATCGGGATCAGCAGGATCAGGCCCGGGCCCTTCTGCGCGATCAGCCGGCCGAGCCGGAAGATGACGCCGCGCTCGTACTCGCGCAGCACCCGGATCGAGGTGCCGGCCGCGATCAGCGCGAAGAAGAGGATGACGACGATTACTCCTAGCGCGACCTCCATTAGCTGACTCCTTCTTTCTCCTGCTCCGCGGGCTCCGGCTCGGGGCTGACGACCAGCGTCAACCCGTCCACCGCCTCGACTCGGACTCTATCCCCCAGGCGTGCCGGGGAGCCCCCGCTGGCCAGGCGTGCGCCCCACAGCGTTCCCTCCAGCCAGACCTGGCCGTCGGGGTCGATCGTGCTGCGCGCCTCGGCGAGGGCGCCGACCAGCTCCTCGGTCCCGGTCCGCACCGGCTGGTCGCGATGGGCGGAGATCACTTTGCGGGTGACGTAGTAGAAGGTCACGCCGGAGAGCAGGCCGAGGGTGATCAGGGCCGGGCCGATGTAGTCGGCGCCGTCGCTGTCGGAGCCCAGCGCCAGTACCCCGGCGACGACGACCCCGGCGACGCCTAGTGCCGCAAGTACCCCTCCAGTCGGCAGCAGCAGCTCGAAGAAGAGCAGGGCGAAGCCGATCAGGGCGACGATGACGAAGGCGTCCATGGACCGATTATCCGCTCTCGCACTGGCCCTGCGCGGCGAGAGCCTTGATGTCGGCTTCGAGATCGGCGTCGTCGGTGTAGGGGCCTTGCTTGAGGAAGCAGAAGTTCCCCTCGCTGTCATAGAAGGCGGTGCCGGGGAGGCCGCGGGCCCCAAGCGAGTCGAAGATGTCTTTGTCGGGGTCGGTGTAGCTCGGATAGGGGACCGGCTCCTCGCTGAGGAAGGTGGAGGCGGCGTCGTCGGAGTCCTCGGAGTTGATGCCGAGGAAGGCGACCTTCTTTCCGTAGCGGGCGGAGAGCCGCTGGAAGGCGGGGAACTCGAAGCGGCAGGGTCCGCACCAGGAGGCCCAGAGGTTGGCGACGACGGGGTAGCCGCGCAGGCTCGCGATCCGCTCCTCGTAGGCGTCGAGGCCGCCGGAGATCAACTCGTTTTCCTGTGCGTGCAGCTGCGCCAGTGGCGCCGGCGCCCCGGCCAGGGCGCTCTTGTAGTCGGGGTGGGTGCCGTCGCCCTCGCCGTTCGCTGAGGAACCGCATCCCACCGCTGCCAGAGCCAAAAGACACAGTGCCAGAAGGGCCGCGCGAGGTGAGAGTCGTCTATTCATCCTCTTCGTGATTACAATACGTACGTTCGGTTCGCGAGTTCAGCGGATCGCTGAGAATCTCGGGGGGAAGGGAAGGCCTGACCTCCGCAGCCTCGTTCACTTGCCCAGCCGCATCACACGTTCGCGGCGGGCGGACCCAGAAGCCACTCAATGGCCAAGACCAGCGACGTTGCCGCTAGCGCGGCAGTTCCCTCAGGCGCCGATATCGAGCGTGCGTCGGCGTTCGCCCGCGAGCCCTTCCTGCTCGACGGCGAGGGCCCGGAGGCGCTTGCGCCCGGGACCGCGCGCCGCTTTGCCCTCGACGCCGCACTGAGCGAGCTCGACGCCGGCGCCGAGAACCCCTCGATCGAGTGGCGGCGCGAGTACTCGCTGCTGCTCGGCCTCGAGCGCCTGCTCGCCGACGAACCGCCGAAACTGCTCGATGGGGCGGAACTCAACCCCCACCAGGTCGACGCGCTCTCGGGGACGCTGGCCGAGCTGATGGCCCAGCACCAGGTCGTCGCCGACGGCCTGGAGGGCAACGGCGCCGCGCCCGAGCTGGCGCCGCCGGCAGAGACCGAGGAGGCCGAGGACGAGCCCGCCCCTGAAGTTGAGGCCGAGCCGGAGGACGCCGAGGACGGCGGCGAGCTCGAGGACGACGCCGACCTCGACGAGGACGAGGAGGCCGAGGACGAGCCCTCGCTCGAGGTGGAGGACGAGGAGCTGGCCGCCGACGAGGAGCCGCAGGACTGGGAGGAACAGCCCTCCGAGGAGGACGAGGACGTTGTCGAGGAGGCCCCCGAGGACCCCGGCGCCGCCCGCCGCTTCTGGTTCGAGCACGCGACCGGTGCCGGCAAGACCGTCGCCGCGGTCGGCTTCATCGAGGCGACCAAGACCGGCGGCGTCCTGATCCTCACCCACCGCCGCAACCTGGTCGACCAGTTCATCGGCGAGATCTCCGACCGCGGCTACAAGGAGCGGCTGCGCCCGCCGCTGCTCGACGGCCGCGACGACCCCGACGGCGCCGTCACCGTCGAGACCTACCAGTGGTTCGTCCGCAACCACAAGCGCGTCTCCGACGCCTACTCGATCGTCATCTGCGACGAGGCCCACACCGCCCTGGGCGAGAAAACCAGCGCCTGCATCCGCGCCTGGAGCGGCCCCGTCTTCATCGGCATGACCGCGACCGGGGCGCTGATCGCCCGCCACGTCGCTGACCTCTTCCCGACCCAGACCTCGCGCTTCGACCTCGCCCAGGCGGCCCGCCGCGGCGTCATCTCGCCGCTGCGCTGCCTGCGCATCCCGCCTGGCCCGGGGGTGCGGACGATCGCCAAGGTGCCGCTGCGCAAGGGCGAGGTCGACCAGGACTTCGACCAGGAGGAGCTGGCGGCGCTGCTCGACCAGGAGCCCTTCAACGTCGCCATCGCCGACCTCTATCAGTCGCGTTTCAGCAAAACGCCGGGCGTCCTCTACACGGCCGGCGTCCAGCACGCCAAGAACGTCGCCAAGGCCTTCCGCAACGCCGGCATCAACGCCCAGGCGGTCTCCGGCGAAACGCCGAAGCGCGAGCTGGCGGAGATCCTCGCCGGGTTCGAGCGCGGCGACGTCGACGTGCTCTGCAACGCGATGCTGCTGGCCGAGGGCTGGAACTCGCCGCGGGCGACGATCTGCATGCACCTCGCCCCGACTGCCTCGCGCCGGATCTACCAGCAGCGGGTCGGCCGCGTCACCCGGCGGGCGCCGGGCAAGGAGGCGGGCCTGGTCATCGACTTCGTCCATCCCGCCACCACCCACGACGAGACGATCGTCACCCTGCACAGCCTGCTCGACCGCGACGTCTACCGCGGCGGCGCCATCGTCGTCGGCCCGGTGCGGCGCGGGCGTGGGCGCAAGGTGCGGGTCGAGCGCCGGATCGTCCCGGTCTCCGACGTCGAGGAGAAACGGATGGAGGTGCTGGAACGGGAGATCTGGCGCATCGCCGTGGAGAACCTCGACTACCCCGAGCAGCACGCTTGGGCGGCGCTGGCCGGGGCGCGGGTCAACACTCAGGGCTGGCGCCGGGCGCGGGCGATGCTGCAGAACGACCGCACCAAAGAGCTGCGCCGCCGCTTCCTGCTGACCTGCGTGCAGCGCAACCGCAACGCCCAGTTGCGGCTGAAAGCGCTGGGGGAGATCGCCGACCTCGGCGATCCCGACGCCTTCGACGACGCGATTGACATCGTCGGCACCTGGAGCCGCGAGGACAAGCGGGCGGGGACGAAGACGCTGCTGCAGGCGCTGGTCGACAAGCGGATCGGCCGCCGCGACCAGGCGCAGGCGTGGGTCTGGCGGCTCGCCTCCTATACCCGCGAGCTGCACGAGGAGTACGCGGTGCAGCGCTGGCCGGAGACGAAGCGGCTGCTCGGCCTGCTGGTCAACTCCTCCGGCCGCGCCCACGGTCGCAACGCGCGCCGGCTCGTCCACGCCGGGCGCAAACAGGACCGGCGGCTGGCGGTGTCGGTGCTGGCCGCGGCCGTCTCCCACACGCCCGAGGGCGAGGAGGTCCTGCGCGGAGCGCGGATGCGGTTGGCGCGGAAACCGGCGGCGGTGGCACGGGAGCTGCTGAGGAACTTCCCCAAAGGAGGCAAGCGCCGTCGCAAGCGCGGCAAGCGCAACGGCGGTGGCGGTCGCCAGGGCGAGAACGGCGGCGCCCCGGAGAAGGGGAAGGGGCCCGAGAACTCCGGCGCCGAGACCGGGACCGCGAGCGGCGGCCGCGAGCAGCCGCGGGCGAAATCGAAACCGCGGCGACGGCGCAAGCCCCGCGCCAAACCGAAATCCGGTTCAGCCGACGGTGAGGTGGACCTCTCCGGCGCCAACGGCGACGCGGTCTCCGGCGGCGGTGACGACGACCAGATAGCCACGGTCGTCGATCCCATCGGCGACGCCTGAGCCTCCCTCCCAGGAGACCTCGCGGCCGCGCAGGACGTCGCGGTTGCGCCAGGTGGCGAGTACGTCCTGTGGCTCGGCCCCGACCCAGCGGTCGAGGTGGCGGCTCAGGATTGATGTTGCGGTGTGGGGAGCCGCGGGGAAGATCGAGATCGCCGTGTCGCGCAGATCTGGTGGGAACTCCTCGGCGGCGATGGTCAGGTTCAGGCCGACTCCGATCACCGCCCAGCCGTCTTGAGGTCGAGCTTCGATCAGGACGCCGGAGAGCTTGCGGCCTTCGAGCCAGATGTCGTTTGGCCACTTGACGCCGCACTCGGCTCCTGGTGTTAACTCCTCCACCGCATCGCAGACGGCCAGCGGGACTGCCAACGGCAGCATCGCGTGGCGCTCCTCGAGCGGGCGGATGATGGCGGAGTAGAGGAGTGCCTTGCCGGGGGGCGCGGTCCAGGTGCGGCCCTGGCGGCCCCGGCCCTGGGTCTGCTCGGCGGCGGTGACGATGGTCCCGTGCGGGGCGCCGGCCGCGGCGAGCTCGCGGGCGCGGGTGTTGGTCGAGTCGGTGCGGGCGAAGTGGCGGTGCGGCCACCCAAACTCAGCTTGAGGTCGCAGTTGGTCCCGCATACCGGGCAAAACTACGACCTCAACGGGGGTCCGCTCGACTGGCGTCGGCGAGCAGGGCGGCGAGCAGGCCGTCGACGTCGTGGCGCTCGGCCTCGACGTGGACTTCGAGGCCGGCGGCGCGGGCGGTCTCGCTGGTGACGGGGCCGATCGAGACGATGCGGGCGGCGGCCGGGAAGCGGTCGCCGAGCGCCTCGACCAGGTTGGTCACGGTGGAGGAGGAGGTGAAGGTGACGTACTCGGCGCCCTGGGCAGCCTCGATCGCTGCCTCTTGCGGCTGCTCGCGCACGGTCTCGTAGAGGGCGACGACGTCTACCTCGGCGCCGCGCTCGCGCAGGGCGTCGGGGAGGACGTCGCGCGCCTCGGCGGCGCGGGCGACCAGCACCCGTCGCCCCTTGACCTCGACTCCGGCCAGCGCCTCGACCAGGGCCTCGGCGACGAAGCGCTCGGGGACGACGTCGGCGGCGATTCCGTGCTCGGCGAGGGCGCGGGCGGTTCCCGGCCCGATCGCGGCGACGGTGGCGCCGGCGAGGGCGCGGCTGTCGCGCCCGGCCGCGGCCAGTGCCTCGAACAGCAGCCGCACCCCGTTGGGGCTGGTCAGGCAGACGAGCGCGTACTCGCCGATCGCGGCGGCGGCCTCGCGCACCTCGGCCGCCTCCAGCTGCGGCTCGATCCGGATCGCCGGCAGCTCGATCACCTCGGCTCCGAGCCCGCGCAGGGTGGCGGCGAGGCCGCTGGCCTGGGCGCGGGCACGGGTGACGACGACGCGGCGTCCGTGCAGGGGCCGCCGCTCGAGCCAAGCCAGGTCCTCGCGGCGGGCGGCGACCTCGCCGATCACGATCAGCGCCGGCGCGCCGACCTGCTCGCTCTCGACCGCGGCGGCGATCGTGCCCAGGGTCGCGGTGACAGTGCGCTGCGCGGCGGTCGTCCCTCTTTCGACCGCGGCGGCGGGCTCGTCCGCGTCGCGTCCGGCGGCGATCAGCGCCGCGGCGTTGTCGGCCAGGCGTTTGACGCCCATGTAGAAGACGAGGGTGCCGGGGAAGCGGGCCAGCGCCTTCCAGTCGAGCGCGCTCTCGGGCTTCTCCGGGTCCTCGTGGCCGGTGACGAAGGCGACCGCGGAGGCGTCGTCGCGGTGGGTGACCGGGATCCCGGCGTAGGCGCTGGCGGCGACGCCGGCAGTGACGCCGGGGACGACCTCGAACTCGATGCCCGCAGCACGTAGTGCTTCGGCCTCCTCGCCGCCGCGGCCGAAGACGAAGGGGTCGCCGCCCTTGAGGCGGACGACGCTGCGGCCGGCCTTGGCGGCATCGATCAGGCGCTCGCCGATCTCCTCCTGCGGGACCGAAGGCACGCCCGGCTGCTTGCCGACGTAGACCAGCTCGGCCTCCTCGCGGGCGCCGGCCAGGGCGCCCGGCGGGATCAGGCGGTCGTAGAAGACAGAGTCGGCGTCCGCGATCAGCTCCAACGAGCGCGCCGTCATCAGACCGGGGTCGCCGGGCCCCGCCCCGACCAAGTAGACAACCCCGGGCCGGATCACGCTGCGCCCCCGAGTGCCTCGGCGCGGTCGAGCAGGTCGCGGGCGCCGGCGGCGAGCAGGCGCTCGGCCAACTGGGCGCCGGCGGTGGTCGGGTCGGCGGCGTCGGCCTCGATCCGGTCGCGCAGCCACTCGCTGCCGTCGGGAAGTCCGACGAACGCTTCCACGCTCAGCCCATCGCCGTCGACCCGGGCGTGGACGCCGATCGGACTCGCGCAGGTCGCATCCAGCAGCGCCACCACCGCGCGCTCAGCGCTCAGCTCTCGCAGCGCGACGCCGTCGCCGACCGCCGCCACGGCGGCAGCACTGACACCGTCACCCGCCCGCACCTGCAACGCCAACGCGCCCTGACCAGCGGCCGGCACCATCTGCTCGACCGGAATCGCAAACCCGATCTCCCCCTCGCGCCCCAACCGGTTCAGCCCGGCAGCAGCAAGCACGATCGCATCCAACTCCCCCTCTGCCAGCTTGCGCAGCCGCGTATCGACATTCCCATGCAGCTCCTCCACCCGCAAATCCGGCCGCACCGCCAACAACTGCGCCCGCCGCCGCAAGCTGGCCGTCCCCACCCGAGCCCCCTCCGGCACCTCGTCAAGCGAACCCCCAACCCCAATCCAAACGTCCCGAGCATCCTCCCGGACGGACACCGCGCCGATCGCCAGTCCGGCGGGCATCTCCCCTGGTAGGTCCTTTGCCGAGTGCACCCCAACCTCGGCAGCTTCGTCCAGCAGCGCCCGCTCAACCCCCCGCACAAAACGCGACTTATCCCCGGGCTCCCCGTCTGACGAAGCCTCGACCAGCTCGGCCCCGCCCAGCATCTGGCCAACTTGCCCGGCTTGAGCCAAGGCCAGTGCGCTACCGCGAGTGGCAATCCGAATCATCAGTGCGTGTGGTGGTGGTCGATCCCGGTAGGGGTGAAACGTCTTGTACTTTTTCCGCGGCGGGGCTCGCGGACGACTACAACGGGCCTTCGGAAAAAGTTAAGTGGAACCCCTACCGGGATCGACCACCAGGGCCCCCACCGGGATCAGCTTTGCGCAACTCAGTCACGTTGTCCCGACTCGCCCCCATCTCCGGTTCGGTCTCCACGTCGAGCCCGAACAGCTCCTTCAGCGCGCTCACATACTGGTAGGCGTCCTCTTCGCCCGCCGACCGCCGCATCCGCAGCGTCGGCTCATGCAGCAACCGCGAAGCAATCGCCTTCGCCATCGCCTCAACCCGCTCGCGATCGGCCTCGCTCAACCCCTCCCAGCGATTCTCGTTCTCAGCCATCACCCGACGCACCACCTCGTCACCGCGTTCGCGCAGCGCCGCGATCGTCGGCATCACCTCGAGCGCCGCGAGCCAGCGCTCGAAGCGATCGAGCTCGGCCTCGATGATCAGCTCCGCCTGCCGCGCCTCGGCCTCGCGGCCGCTGGCGTTGCGTTCGACGATCTGCTGCACGTCGTCGATGTCGTAGACGCTGACGCCGGCGATCTCGCGACAGTCGGGGGCGATGTCGCGGGGCACGGCGATGTCGATCGCCAAGAGCGGCCGTCCCTCGCGCTCGTCCATCACTTGGGCGAGGTCGTCGCGCTCGATGATGTGGTGCGGCGAGTTGGTCGCGGAGACGACGATGTCGGCGGCGGCAAGCTGTTCGGGCAGCTCCTCGATCCGCACGGCCGAGCCGTCGAAGCGCTGGGCCAGCCCAATCGCCCGGTCGTAGTGGCGGTTGGCGACGAAGACGGTGTGGACGCCGCGGGCGGACAGGGCCCTGGCAACGAGCTCGGCGGTGTCGCCGGCACCGACCATCAGCACCCGCCGCTCGGAGAGGTCGCCGAGCGAGCGCTGCGCCAGCTCGACCGCGACCGAGGGGATCGAGAGCCCTTTCTGGCTGATCCCGGTCTCCTCGCGGGCGCGGCCGCCGGCGGTCAGGGCGGCGCGGAAGAGGCGGTTGAGGATCGGCCCGGTGCCGCCCTCGACCAGGGCCAGCTCGTAGGCGCGTTTGACCTGTCCCTGGATCTCCGCCTCGCCGAGGATCATCGAGTCGAGCCCGGCGGTGACCCGCAGCAGGTGGCGGGCGGCGTCGGTGGCGCGCAGCGAGTAGAGGTGTCCCAGCAGCTCGGTCGGCCGGGTCTCGGCCTGGCGGGTGAGGACGCTGAGCGCTGTCGACTCGGCCTCGACCGGGTCGGAGACGATCAGGTAGAGCTCGGTGCGGTTGCAGGTGGAGATCGCCGCCGCCTCGTGGATGCCCGGGGCCTCGGTCAGCTCGCGCAGGGCGCCGACGGCGCGGCCCTCGGTCAGTGAGAGGCGCTCGCGCAGGTCGAGCGGCGCGGTCTTGTGGGAGACGCCGAGGGCGAGCAGCTCAGACATCAGAAGCGACCTCCTCCGCTTCGCGTCCGGGGGTCGATTCGCGTGGATCGGCGCTTCCCGACGCTCGCTCGGCGTCTTTGCGGCTCTCCGCGAAACCGGCGAGATCGCGCAGCTCGCGCTCGATCCGTCCCAGTTTCGCCGCCATGATCGCGACGTAGACGACGAGCAGCACGACAAAGACGATGTAGGCGCCGGCGACGTACTTGCCGGCCTCGTCGAGCGGCAGCGCCGGGGCGGCGATCAGAAGGTCCATCTAGCTCACCTCCGGGGCGATCCGCGAGCGCGGCCCGCTCGGCGGCGCGTCCAGCGCCCGGCGCAGGCGCTTGACCTGGCCAGACGCGCTCTTCGCCGCCAGCTCGAACTTGACCAGCGTCGTCCACAGCAGCGCCATCGCCGCCAGGCAGACCAGGAAGGTGAGCATCATTTCGCCGGGCAGGCCGCCGTCGGCGGTGGCGAAGGTGCGCGGATGGACCAGGCTCTGCGCCATCCGCACGGCCATGAAGTTGAGCGGCACGAAGGCGCCGGCGGTGATCGCGAAGACCGAGGCGTAGCGGGCCTGGCGGTCGCGGTCCTCGATCGCGTAGCGGAAGGGGTAGTAGGTCGCGTACATGAGGAAGACGATCAGGAAGCTGACCAGGGTCGGCTCGTCCCAGACCCACCAGTGCCCCCACGACGCCTTGGCCCAGATCGCCCCGGTGATCAGCACGGCGACGCCGAAGATCACCGAGAGGTGGATCGAGACGTAGGAGTAGGCGTCCCAGCGGCTGTCGTCGGTGCGCAGGTGGGCGATCGCAAAGATTCCACCGACGATGAACCCGATCAACGCCACGATCGCCAGCGGCACGTGGATGTAGAAGATCTTCTGGATGAAGCCCTGGTCGGCGTCGAGCGGGGCGTAGAAGAAGACCAGCGAGAGCGCAAGGGCAAGCATCGCCACGGTGGCGATCGAGAGGGGTCTCAGTCCTTTGCCGTACATGCTTCGCGGGGTGTGGGTGACGCTTGCCTGGTCAGTCCTCGAGGAGGAAGTCGAACACCGCATAGCCGACCAGGCCGAAGATCAGATCGTATAGCCCGAGCACCATCAGCCAGGTGCCGAAGCGCTCGTAACCGGGACCGCCCACGGCCAAGAGCGGCTCGGTGGCGCCGGTGGCGGCGATCATCAGCGGCACGACCAGGGGCAGCAGCACCAGTGGCACCAGCAGGTCGCGGGCGCGCGAGTTGACCGCCATCGAGGAGATCAGGGTGCCGGTGGCGGCGAGGCCGAGATCGGCCAGCAGCAGGACCGCGACCAGCGGACCCAGCGCCGCGGCGGAGTCGAGGAAGAAGAAGGCGAAGATCGGCACCGCGACCAGCTCCAGCGCCAGCAGGTAGACGAGCAGCGCCGCCACCTTGGCGGCGAAGAGGGCGGTGCGGTCGATCGGCGCGAGCCGGATCGCGTCGAAGCCGCCCTCTTCGCGCTCGGCGACAAAGAGGCGGTTGATGCCGAGGATCGCGGCGAACAGCAGCGTCGCCCAGAGCACGCCGGCGGCGAGGCTGCCGGAGAGGCTGGTGCGGTCGAGCCCGAAGCGGAAGATGACGAAGGTGGTGACCGAGAACAGCGCCATCGCCGGCAGCGACTGCAGGGTGCGCAGCTCCGAGCGCAGGTCCTTGCCGAGGATCGCCGCAAAGGCGGTGCGCGAAGGGGTCACGAGACCGCCGCCCTCTCGCCGATCCCCAGCCGCAGCACCTGGTCGGCCTCTGGCAGGTGGCGGTCGGGATCGTGGGTGACGACAACGCGGGTGCGCGCGCCGCCGGGGCCGATCAGCCGCTGGGCCAGCTCGCGGCCCTCGGCGTCGAGGTTGGAATCGGGCTCGTCGAGCAGCAGCAGCTCCGGCTCGTGCAGGACGCAGCGGCAGATCGCCAGCCGCTGCCGCATCCCTGCCGACAGCTCGAAGACGCGCTCGTCCCCCCGGTGCTCCATCCCAGTGGCCGCCAGCAGGTCGGCGATCCGGGTCTCCATCGCTCCCGGAGCGACCCCCTGCAGGCGGGCGTGGAAGCGCAGGTTCTCGCGCCCGGTCAGGTCGCGGTAGAGCAGCGGCTCGTGCCCGAGGTACCCGATCCGGCCGCGCAGCTTCCAGGCCTCCTTCGGCAGCGAGCAACCGAGCACCCTCGCCTCGCCGCCGCTGGGTCGCAGCAGGGTGGCGAGGATCCGCAGCAGCGTCGTCTTGCCCGCCCCGTTCGGTCCCAGCACCACCAGCGACTCGCCGGCCGGGAGTTCGAGGCCGATCCCGTCCAGCGCCGCGCGTTCGCCGTAGTCCTTGCGCAGCCCTGCGAGGCGCAGCGCCGGCTCTGGCCCCGGGATGGTGTCTGGCTCCACCCCGGGGATTGTGAAGGTCGGGAGCGGACTACAGCCTCGTGCAGGGGTCGATGAAATGGGTCCGCACAAGCGTCCCGTCGTCAAAGCTCGCGTTGAGGACCGCCTGCAGGCGCCCGATCGGGCAGCGGGCCAGCAGGTAGTGCATTTCCCTGCCTTTGTATTTCCACTCGCGGTCGATGCGGAAGCGGAAGCCGGTGATCGTGCCGCTGCCGCCGGCGATCCGTGGCACGTCGGAGGCGATCCGGAACCCGTAGATGCCGTTTTGGATCCGTTCGACCCGCAGCAGCACCAGGTAGGTGGTCGGCGCCGGGATGTTGAGGTGGGCGTGGACGATCACCGAGGGATCGGCGCCGAACTGGGGTCCGTTGAAGAAGGTCAGCGGAGTGGTGACGTCGATCGGCGGCTGTTCCGGGAAGGCCAGGATGCCCTTCCCGGAACCGGTGCCGACGATCGCGCCGGGACAGAGGCGACGCGCTTGTTCGGTGGTCGTGGCGGAGAGCTTTGCCTGTGAGCAGGTCGGGAGGCCGCGGGTCTCGACGTCGCCGAACTTGTCGAGTTCGACGTCCACGTGCTCGATTTTGGCCGGGATCGAGCCGTCCTTGGTGCCGATTCGCATCGAGCCCCAGAACTTGATCGGGACGTTTTCGTGCGCCGGCAGCGCTTTCGGCGAGGAGCCGAATCCGAACTCGAATACGAGGTTGCCGACCGACGTCTCGACCGGCGGGGTCGCCCCCGCCATCGCGGTCAGTGCCAGGGCGGCAGCGAGGCCCAGCGCAAGGATCGTCCGGTGTGGCTTTCGTCCCGACATGGCTCCTCCAATTCGTCCGACGTAACAGGAGAAACATCAAAACCGGAGCGGGTCCCTGGTGCAATCGGTCCCGTGGAACCGATCCTGAAAAGCAGTTCGGCGAAGCCGGTCAAGCTGCGGACGATCTCCTACCTGGTGCTGGGCATGGTCCGCTTCGGCGCGACCTCGGGATACGCGATCAAGAAGGCCGCCGACGCAGGGACCCAAGGTTTCTGGCCGGTCTCCCTCGCCCAGATCTACCCGGAGTTGGCCCGGCTCGAGGGCGCCGGCTTGCTGGTCAGCCACGACGATTCCCAGGGCGCCCGGTCGCGCGCCGCCTATGAGCTGACGGCGGCGGGAGAGGAGGCGCTGCTCGCCTGGCTGCGCTCTCCGGTCGAAGCGCGACCGCAGTTGCGCTCGGAGGGAATGCTGCGCGGCTTCTTCGGCGACGCGCTGCCGAGGAAGGATCAGCTAGCGGTGCTGCAGCGCCAGCGGCTGCGCCTGCTGGAGATGAAGGACCACATGTTCGATGGCGACTTGCGCGCCGCGGCCAAGGCTCTCGACGCGGGCGAGATGCACTACCCGATCCTCCTCGGCGGTTGGGCCGAAGAGGTCATCGACTTCACCTGCGATTGGATGGCGCGCCTGGAAGCGCGCCTCGAAGAGGACTCCAGCTAGCGGCGCTTGCGCAAGGTGCGGCGGCCGACCTCGAGCAGGGGGCGGGCGCCTTGGCGCAGGGCTTCGGTGCGGGTGGCGCCCTTGCCGTAGAGGGCCTTGGCCGAGGCGCGGACGGCTTCGCCGAGGGTGCGGTCGTAGGGGTGCCACCAGAAGTCGCGGGTCATGCCGGGCTCCCAGGCGTTCATCTTGATGTTGACGCACTCGTAGAAGCCGAACTTGGAGTGGGAGCGGCCGAGGCCGGAGTTCTTGACCCCGCCCCAGGCGCACTGGCAGGCGCCGTGGCTGAAGGAGTGGTCGTTGATCCAGACCATGCCCGACTCGACCCGGCGGGCGATCCGCTCGCCGCGCTGGCGGTCCTTGGTCCAGACCGAGGCGCCGAGGCCGAACTCGGAGTCGTTGGCGAGCTCGATCGCCTCCTGCTCGGAGTCGACGACGACGATCGGCAGCACCGGGCCGAAGATCTCCTCGCGCATGATCCGCATCTCGTGGGTGACGCCGCTGAGCACGGTCGGGGCGACGTACTTGCCGGGCAGGCCGGGGACATCGGTGGGGCCGCCGCAGAGCTTGGTGGCGCCGGCGGCGACCGCGTCCTCGATCAGCTCGACGACGATCTCGTACTGGCCGTCAGAGGTCATCGGCCCGATTTCGGTCTCCCACTCGAGCGGGTCGCCGAGCCGCATCTTCGCGGTCTCGGCCGCGACCCGCTCGATGAAGCGGTCGGCGATCTCACGCACGACGTAGACGCGCTCGATCCCCGAGCAGGTCTGGCCGGCGTTGGCGAAGCCGCCCCAGATCGCGCCGGAGACGGCGTTGTCGAGATCGGCGTCGGCGCAGACGATCATCGGGTCCTTGCCGCCCAGCTCCAGCACGCTGCCCTTGAGCTCGGCGGCGCAGACCTCGCCGACGTGGCGTCCGACCTCGACCGAGCCGGTGAAGAAGACCTTGCCGACGCTGGAGCGGGCCAGCGCCTCGCCGACGGCGCCGCCGCCGTGGACGACCCGGACCAGTCCCTCGGGCAGGCCGCCCTTCTCGAACACGTCGCGGATCCGCTCGCCCAGGAGCGGGGTCAGGCTGGCCGGCTTGAGGACGACGCCGTTGCCGGCCATCAGCGCGATCGCGACCTCGCCGAAGGGGATCGACCAGGGGTAATTCCAGGGGGCGATGACGCCGACCACGCCGATCGGCTCATAGGAGAAGTGGGCGCTCTTGGAGAGCGTGAAGGCCTGCGTCATCCGCACCTTCTCGTTGGCGAGCACCTTCTGGCCTGCCTTCGCGCACCAGTGCAGGGCGTCGACCGTCGGCAAGAGCTCCATCGTGTAGGCCTCGACCCGCGGCTTGCCCTGCTCGCGAACCAACAGCTCGGCGATCTCGTCGATGTCGTCGAGCAGCGCCTCGGCGGCACGCCGCATGTAGCTGCCGCGGTCCTTCAGGCTCAGCTCCGCCCAGGCGGGTTGGATCCTGGCGACGTCGTCGACGACCCCTTGCACCTGCTCCGGGGTGATCGTCGGCACCGAGCCGACCAGCTCTCCCGTCGCCGGGTTGAACGACTCGAGGGTGGACAGGGACGGTTGAACTGCCGTAGCGCTCTCCATCGTCCGATTGTCCCTCATACTCAGCCGCTGTGGGCGACCAGTTGTTCGATATGGGCGATGGCGGCGATTCGGGGCCGCTGAGGCCGCCTGCTGACGCTCCCTTGGCGGTGCGGATGCGGCCGCGGGTGCTGGACGAGATGATCGGGCAGGAGCATGTGCTCGGGGCTGGGTCGGCGCTGCGGGCGGCGATCGAGGAAGGAAAGCCGCACAGCTCGATCCTCTACGGGCCACCGGGGGCGGGCAAGACGACGCTGGCGCGGATCGCTGCGGCCGGGGCCGAGGGGGCGTTCGAGGAGGAGTCGGCGGTCAACGCGGGCAAAGCCGAGATCCGTGCGGTGATCGAGCGGGCGCGGGAGCGCCGCAAGGGTTCGGGCCGGCCCACGATCCTCTTCCTCGACGAGATCCACCGCTTCAACAAGGCCCAGCAGGACGCGCTGCTGCCGGCCGTCGAGTCGGGGCTGATCACGCTGATCGGCGCGACCACCGAGAACCCGTACTTCGAGGTCAACTCGGCCCTGCTCTCGCGGTGCGCCCTGTTCGAGCTGGTGCCGCTGGGCATCGAGGGCGTCACCGAGATCCTGCGCCGCGGCGAACGTGTGCTCGGCGTCGAGCTGGCCGACGATCTGCGCGAGCAGATCGCGAAGGCCGCCGGCGGCGACGCCCGAAACGCGCTGAATATCCTGGACGCCGCCGTGGCGGCCGCCGCCGGCGGCACCGTCACCGAGCAGCATGTGATCGACGCCGCCCGCAAGCGGCCGCTGCTCTATGACAAGGGCGGCGACCACCACTACGACGTCACCTCGGCGTTCATCAAGAGCATGCGCGGATCGGACGCCGACGCCGCGATCTACTACCTCGCCGT
>DASUZL010000004.1:0-10753 GCA_036376895.1 Solirubrobacterales bacterium | reverse complement strand
CCTGATGAACAACGGCTACATGGGCATGGTCCGCCAGTGGCAGGAGCTGTTCTGGAGCCGCCGCTACAGCTCGGTCGAGATGGGCCCGAGCCCGGACTGGGTGAAACTGGCGGAGGCGTTCGGCGCGACCGGCATGCGCTGCGAGAGCGCCGACGAGCTCGAGGGCACGATGGCGCGGGCGCTGGAGACCGAGGGGCCGGTGCTGCTCGACGTGCGCGTTGCCCAGGAGGAGAACTGCTACCCGATGATCCCGCCGGGAGAAGCCGCGCGAGACATGGTCGAGGCGCCGAAGGCGGTGAGCTGATGGAGGCGGGCACGCCGCAGATGGTCAAACTCGAGGACCTGCACGTCCCCGGCCAGCTGAGCGGCCGCAAGCACATCCTCTCGATCCTGGTCGAGAACAAGCCGGGCGTGCTGGCCCGCGTGGCCGGCCTCTTCTCGCGGCGTGGCTTCAACATCGACACGCTCGCGGTCGGCCCGACCGACGATCCGAGCATCTCGCGGATCACGCTCACCCTCGACGGCGCCGTCCACCCGATCGACCAGGTGACCAAGCAGCTGCACAAGCTGGTCAACGTGCTGAAGATCCGCGACATGGAGCCGGAAGAGACCGTGGCGCGCGAGATGGCGCTGTTCAAGGTCTCCTCGGCGGTCGAGAACCGGGCCGAGACCATCCAGTTCGCGGAGATCTTCCGGGCCAAAATCGTCGACGTCGCGAGGCGCACGATGACGATCGAGGTGACCGGTTCCGCCGACAAGATCGAGGCATTCGAGCGCATGGTCCGGCCCCACGGGCTGGTCGAAATGGTCCGCACGGGGGAGATCGCCATCGCCCGTGGCAGCGACTGAGCTCCTCCTAGACGCGCTGGCAAAGGGCGCCCAGCGGGCGCGGCGGACGCTGGTCAGCGTTACGGTCGAGAGCGACGTCGAGGACCCTTGCGCGGTCGTCTTCGCTTCACGGCTCGCCTCCGACCGCTGGTTCTGCTGGGAGCAGCCGGACCGCGGCTTCGCCCTGGCCGGGCTCGGGGTCGCCCACGAGGTCGCCTCGCGCGGCGAGGACCGATTCGCCGAGGCCGCCGAGGAGTGCCTGCGCGGCGGCCGCGACGCGATCCTGGTCGAGCCGCCCGGGCTGCCCGCCGGCGCCGGCCCGGTCTGGCTCGGCGGCTTCGCCTTCGAGCCCGACGGCGGCTCCTCCTCGACCTGGTCCTCGTTGCCGCCGGCCTCGCTGGTCCTGCCCGAGGTCTCGCTCTGCCGCTCGGGCGAGCAGACCTACCTGACCGTGAACATCGTCATCGCCCCCGGTGAGGACCCCGAGCGCTGCGCCGACGCGATCGGCCTGCGGCTGGCCTCGCTGCGCACCGGCACCACACTGCCGCTGCTCGACCCGCACCCGACCGAGGCGGCCGAGATCCGCAGCGTCCGCACCCCCGGCGAGTTCGAAGCGACCGTCGCCGCCGCCACAGACCGGATCGCCGCCGGCGAGCTGACCAAGGTCGTGCTCGCCCGCGAGGTTGTCGTCGCCGCCGGCCGCGCCCACGACCCGGCCGCCGTCTTCGGCGGAATGCGGGCCCAGTTCCCGGCCTGCTTCTGCTTCTGCTGCGGCACCCCCGAGGCGGCCTTCATCGGCGCCAGTCCCGAGCTCTTGGTGCGCCGCTCCGGCGCCAGCGTCTCCACCGTCGCCCTCGCCGGCTCGACCAGGCGCAGCTCCGACCCGGCGGTCGACGACCACCTCGGCGAGCAGTTGCTGCGCAGCGACAAGGACCGGCGCGAGCAGCGGATCGTCGCCGAGCGCATCGTCCGCGCCCTGCGACCGCACGCGGTCTGGGTCGAGGCGGCGGCGGAGCCGGAGATCGTCAAGGTGGCGAACATCCAGCACCTGGCGACGCCGGTGATCGCGCAGTTGGCGGAGCCGCATTCGGCGATCGAGCTGGCCGGGATGCTGCACCCGACCCCCGCGGTCGGCGGCGAGCCCTGGCCCGCGGCTGGCCGCATGATTACCGAGCTGGAGCGGATGGACCGCGGCTGGTACGCGGCCCCGGTGGGGTGGATGGACGCGACCGAGGACGGTGAGTTCTGCGTCGCCCTGCGCAGCGCACTGCTGCGCGACCGCGACGCACACCTCTTCGCAGGAGTCGGCGTCGTCGCCGGCTCCGACCCCGCCGCAGAGCTGGCCGAGACCGAGGTCAAGCTCGAAGCGCTGCTGCCGCTCCTCTCGTAAGAGCAGGATATTTGTCCGCTTTACGTACCCAGTTGTTTGCAATGTGGTCCACTGAGCAAACAGGGTGCGTCGGATTTCGAAGCAGGGATCCCGACCCGCCGTTCCACGAGGAAGGGAGCCAGGGATGCCCAGAGGAACTCGTAACTCGTTGGTGTTGGGGGCGGTCGTAGGTTTGTTCCTGCTGTTCGCCGCCAGTTCGAGCGCGGCCGTCCGCTTCGCCGCTCCAGGTGGCACCGGGGCGGAGCCCTGCGCGAGCCAGGCGACGCCTTGCCCACTCTTTCTCGCCTCCGGCGGCGCGGTCAAAGCCGGCGACGAGGTGGTGCTGGCACCCGGCGAATACTCCGACACCGCCGGCGACCTCGGTGCCCAGGGTCGTCTCACGGTCGCGGCTGGCGTGCACCTGCACGGCGCCGTTGATGAGGCTCAGCCGCTGATCGCCCTCAGGGATCAGGTCGCCCCCAAACCAGTTGAAGTGAGCCAAACGGGGGTGCTCTCGCGGGTCAGGCTTTTTACGGAAACCGCATCCGGGCTGGTGATCGTCCAGGGGGAAGCGAAGGGCATCGTCGCAATCGGGCGGACGCTGGGCGGGGGCGGTGTCGTCTGCGACGTCAGGCAAGGCGTGCTCCGCGATAGCGCTTGCATCGGGGAAGGCGAATTCGCGGCAGCCGCCGGGGCGCGGATCACGGCCTCGGGCCCGAACCTTGCCGCGAGCTTCGTCAACGTCACCGCGCTGCTTCGCAACGGGATCGGGGTTGGGCTCGGGTTCCGGATCCAGGGGGACGCGAACTACACCGCGACCGTGCGCAACGCGGTCGCCAAAGGCCAGGGCGACTCCGACATCCTGGCCGAAGCCCTGAGCAATCCGCCGAACACCCCCGGGACCGGAGCCGACATCCAGGTCAATGTCGACCACTCCAGCTACGCGACCGTTCGCACCGCAACCGATCCGGGCAACGGCACGGCCCAGATCACCGCGCCTGGGACCCCGACGAACATAGTCGCGGCGCCGCAGACGCGAGCGGACGGTTTCACCCAGCTCGGCTCCTCGCCGACCGTCGACGCGGGGACCGCCCCCGCAGGGGGCACGGTGGACGTTCAGGGTCAGAACCGGACCATCTACATCAGCACCGACATCGGCGCCGATGAGTACGCGCATCCGACCGAGATGTCGGCCGTGTGCACTCCCAGCCCACTGGAGGCCGGCAGCGCGATAGCCAGCTGCGAGGTGAGGGTGGATGACCTCTCGATGCTGGAAGCGATCCAGAGGCCGGTCGGCACGCCAGCCGGCACGGTGCGGTTCGAACCGATCGACGAAGGGATCTTCAACGACGGCGGCGTCTGTGTGTTGGGGGCTGTCAGCGCCGACAAGGCGACCTGCGAGATCGACTACACGCCGACCGCCGTCGGCTCCGGCATCCACCGCTTCAACACCTTCTACAGCGGTGGTCCGACCCATGAAACGACGACCGGCACCTCGTCCCTCCTCGTCAACGGCGTTGGCGTCGACCCCAAGGATCCGGGTGGGGGCGGCGGACCCGGCGGCACCCCGGGTGGACCCAACGGCGGTGCGGCTGGAGGCGCGGCCGGCGGTTCCGGCGCAGGAATGGGCCCGGTCCTCGGCGTCGCCCCGGCGACCGCGCTGACCAAGAAGCCGGCAAAACGGACGAGTAAGCGGATCGCCCGCTTCCAGTTCGTCTCCGACCAGGCCGGCTCCAGTTTCGAATGCAAACTCGACAAGCGCCCCTACAAAGCCTGCAGCTCGCCGTTCAAAGCGAAGGGGCTGAAACGGGGTCGCCACACCTTCATGGTGCGCGCCAAGAACTCGGCGGGGGTGCCCGATTCCACCCCCGCCGTCTACCGCTGGCGGGTTCGCTAAGACCACCCGCGAACCTGGCCATTGCCAGCGGTCAACTGTCGAGCCGGCCCCGGCGACCTCCTCGCCGGGCGCCGGCTCGGCCGTTTAGCTAGCGGTCGCTGCCGAGCGCCGCGTGGACGCGCTCGGTGAGGCGGCGGTGGAGATCGACGTTGGTGGCGCGGTCGGTCTTGACCTCGATCAGGCCGGTGCCGGCGGCGAGCGCCTCGGGCAGCTCGGCGAGCGACTCCAGACGGCGGTGGGGGAGGTCGAAGAGGGCGGCCGCCTTGGCGACGTCGACGCCGCGCGGCGTGCCCAGCAGCGCCTCGAACTCGTCCCCCTGCAGGGCCTTCTCCTGGGGCAGGAAGTGGAAGATGCCGCCGCCGTCGTTGTCGACGACGACGATCCGGACCGGGGTCGAGACCTCGCGCAGGGCGGCGAGGCCGCCGATGTCGTGCAGCAGGCCGAGGTCGCCGCTGACGATCGTGGTCGGGCGGCCGCTGGCGTGGGCGGCGCCGATTCCGGAGGAGAGCAGACCGTCGATGCCGTTGGCGCCCCGGTTGCTGAGGAAGGCCGCGTCAGTCTCCGACGGCGCCAGGAAGGCCTCCTGGTCGCGGATCGGCATGCTGGAGGCGGTGTAGACGAGGTCACCGTCGCGGTGGGCGCGGCCCAGCGCCAGGTGCAGCGCCGGCTCGGAGATCGGCTCGTGGTCCTCGAGCTCGGTATCGAGTACGGCCCGCGCCGCCCGCTCCGCCGCCAGCCAGGCCTCGGGCGAGCCGCGGTCGGAGTCGTCGAGGCGCGCCGCCCAGCCCGCCGCCAGCTCGGTCGGATCGGCTCGCAGCAGAGCCGCCGCCTGCCGGCTCGGCTCATTCCAGCCGCCGAGCGGGTCGACGACGATCTGGTCGGCGCCGCTGGCCGCGAGCCAGGTCCGCAGCGGCTTGCTGGTCGGCATCTCGCCGAAGCGCAGGACCAGGTCGGGGACGACCGAGCGGGCGAAGCGCTCGTCGCGCAGAAGCTGGTCGTAGGTGGAGACGACGTGGGAGCGGTCGTGGGGGCCGCAGCGCAGTTGCGAGGTCGGCTCGGCCAGGATCGGGAAGCCGGAGACGCGGGCCAGGTGGGCGAGCGGCTCGCGCAGCTCCGGGTCGAGCTGGCGGCCGGCGATGATCACGCCGGCGATCGCGTCGCCGATGTGTCCCGCGACCTCCTCCAGGAGGAAGGTCGAGGGCTCGAGGTCGATCCGGGTCACCGCGGTCAGCGGCCGCCCCTCGCGCCCCTCCAGCGCCAGCGGCTCGGTCGCGGTCACCGCGCCCTCGACCGGCACCGGCGCCAATGGCTCGCGCCACGGCAGGTTGAGGTGGACCGGGCCGGGCCGGGTCTCACCGCGCGCCGCGGCCAGCGCCCTGCAGGCGACGCCGCGGTAGTGAAGCAGCCCGTCGGCGTCGGCCTCGTGGGTGCCGACTTCGCAGAACCAGCGCACCGCCGAGCCGAACAGCTTCACCTGGTCGATCGTCTGTCCGGCGCCGATCCCGCGCAGCTCCGGCGGGCGGTCGGCGCTGAGCACGAGCAGCGGCAGCGCCGACTCGTCGGCCTCGCAGACCGCCGGGTGGTAATTCGCCGCCGCGGTGCCGGAGGTGCAGAGCAGGGCGACCGGGTCGCCGCTCGCCTGCGCCGCGCCGAGCGCGAAGAACCCGGCCGAGCGCTCGTCGACGATCACCGTCACCTCGATCTCGGGCTGGCGCCAAAGCGCCACCGCCAGCGGCGTCGAGCGCGAGCCGGGGGAGATCACGGCGTGCCGCAGCCCGCCGCGGGCGAGCTCCTCGGCGAAGGCGGAGGCGAGGGCCGTGTTGGCGTTGGTCGGGTCCATGCTCAGAGCCGGCGCCCCTGCAGCGCGTCCTCGTCGATCTCGACCCCGAGGCCGGGGCCCGGGGGAGGGTGCAGCTTCCCGTCGCGGACCTCGCACTCGACCGCGGCGATCGAGCCGGCGAAGAGGCGCTGGGTGGCGAGGCCGTGGGCGAACCTGGGCGCGAAGGGGTTGGCGGCCTCGCTGACGATCAATTGCGCCAGCCGCGCCCCGGCGGCAATCCCGACCGGCCCGTCGAGAGCGCTGGTCACGTAGGGGTGGAGGATGCCCGCGATCCGCATCGCCTCCGGCATGCCGCCGACCTTGGAGAGCTTGATCCCGGTCAGCCGGAAGGCGCCCAGCAGGATCGCCCGCTCGGCCTCGTGGGCGCTGCCGACGCTCTCATCCCCAGCCAGCGGGATCGTCGTCTGCCAGGCGAGCTCGGCGGCTTCCTCGACCTCGGCGACCGGCTGCTCGGCGAACTCGATCCCGTAGGGCTCCAGCTCTTTGAGCACGCGGGCGGCGGTGTGCAGCGGCCAGGCGCCGTTGGCGTCGATGCGGAGCGCCGCCTCGGGCCCGACCGCGTCGCGCACGGCGCGGACCTGGGCGACGTCGTCGTCGCCGGCGCCGAGCTTGAGCTTGAAGGTGGTGAAGCCGCGGGCGGCCCAGTGCAGCGCGTCCTCGGCCACCGCCTGCGGAGCGCCGGCGACAAGGGTCGCGTTGCACTCGATCGGGTTCGGGTCGTGGGCGCTGCCGACGACCTCTCCCCGCGCATCGCGCTGCCGTTCGCAGAGATCCCGCAGTGCCATCAGCGCCGCGCAGCGGGCCGGGGTTGAGACCAGCTCTTCGCCCTCGAAGTGCTCGCTGCCGGGCTCGAAGTGGTCCTTGTCGGCGAGTGTGCGGATCGCGCGGTCGAGGGCGCCGCTCTCGTCCAGTGCCCCCAGCTCCTTGACCACGTGCTCCAGGGTGGCGCCGCCGCGCAGCAGGAGCGGCACCGCTTCTCCGAGCCCGGTCAGGCCGTCCTGGTCGCGGATCCGCAGCAGCACCATCTCCCGCTGCTGCAGTTCGCCACGGGCGGTGACGTAGGGCGCCGCGAAGGGGAGTGCGTAGGGGATGACTTCGACGGAGGCGAGTCGCACGGCCTCAGCTTCGCATCCTTGACGCCTGCAGCGGTACTCAGGCGGAGATCAGCAAACCAGCCGTCACCAGCAGGCTGAAGACGCCGAGCACGGCGCCGGTCGCCGCCAGGGCCGCGTTCAGCGCCGGGCCGTCGGTGCGCTCGCTCATCGCCTGCATCGGTTTCGCCGCCAGCGGCAGGGCCAGCAGCCCGATCATCGGCAGCAGGCTGGAGTCGCCGGCGACCAGGGCGATCGGCAGGGTCGCGAAGGCGCCGGCGATCAGCAGCCGGTAGAGCTGCACCGCGTTGGCGCGTCCCATCCGCACCGCCAGGGTCATCTTGCCGGCCCGGCGGTCCGTCTCCAGATCGCGGACGTTGTTGACGACGAGGATCGCGGTGGCGAGGAAGCCGAGGGAGATCGAGAGCCCCAGTGGCAGCGCGTCGAGTTCCTCGACCTGGACGTAGTAGGAGCCGTTGACGGCGACCAGGCCGAAGAAGAGGAAGACGAAGACCTCGCCGAGGCCGGCGTAGCCGTAGGGGCGGGGGCCGCCGGTGTAGAGCACGCCGGCGGCGATCGAGACGGCGCCGATCACCAGGATCACGACCCCGGCCACGGTCGCCAGGTAGATGCCGCAGGCGATCGCCACGGCGAAGGCGACCCAGGTCGCCCGCAGCACCCGCTGCGGGGTGACCAGGCCGGCCGAGGTGACGCGGACCGGGCCGAGCCGGTCGGCGGTGTCGGCGCCGCGCTTGGCGTCGGAGTAGTCGTTGGCGAGGTTGGTCCCGATCTGGATGAAGATCGAGCCGACCAGGGCGGCGAGGAAGGCGCCCCAGCGCGGCAGCTCGCCGGCCCACTGAACTGCCGCCGCGGTCCCGACCAGGACCGGCGCGATCGCCGCCGGCAGCGTCCGCGGACGCGCCGCCATCAGCCAGATCCTCATGGTCGCCGCGGGAACTTGGAGAAGTCGGGCTGGCGCCGTTCCTTGAACGCCTCGCGCCCCTCGGCCGCCTCCTCGTTCCCGTAGAAGAGGAGGTTGGCGTCGTGGGCGAGCTGCTGGATCCCGGCGTAGCCGTCCTCGTGGGCGTTGAAGCTGGCCTTGACCAGGCGCAGCGAGAAGGGGGAGAGGGCGAGCATGTCGCGGCACCAGGCGACGGTCTCGCGCTCGAGCTCGGCGACCGGGACGACGGCATTGACCAGCCCCATCTCCAGCGCCTCGGCGGCGTCGTACTGGCGGCACAGCATCCAGAACTCCTTCGCCTTCTTGGTCCCGACCAGGTCGCGCAGCAGCGAGGCACCGAAGCCGCCGTCCCAGGACCCGACCCGGGGCCCGGTCTGGCCGAAGACGGCGTTGTCGGCGGCGATCGTCATGTCGCAGCAGACGTGGAGGATGTGGCCGCCGCCGATCGCGTAGCCGGCGACCATCGCGATCACCGGCTTCGGCAGCCGCCGCATCTGCACCTGCAGGTCGGTGACGTGGAAGCGGCCGATCGAGGCGCCCTCGGCGACGTAGCCGGTGTCGCCGCGCACGTTCTGGTCGCCGCCCGAGCAGAAGGCCTTCTCGCCCTCGCCGGTGAGGATGACCACCCCGACCTCGGTGTCCTCGCGTGCCGCCTCCATCGCAGTGGAGACGTCGATCAGCGTCTGCGGGCGGAAAGCGTTGAGGACCTCGGGCCGGTCGATCGTGATTTTCGCGATCCCGTCGGCTTTCTCGTAGCGGATATCGGCGAACTCTCCGGCGCTCTCCCACCCGATTGGGGCGTAGAGCTCGGACTCGGGCAAGGCGTCCTTGTGGCGTTTGGGCATGATGGGCACGATATCCAGCCGATGAAGCTCGACGACTGGCTCGCCCAGAGATCCCAAAGCTGTCCCGACCGCACCGCCCTGGTGGCGGACGGTGCCGAGATGACCTACGCCGAGCTCGAGGCGGAGGCGACCTGGGTTGCGCGGCGGCTCGCCGCCCACGGTGTCCGCCGCGGCTCGACCGCCGCTCTGACCATGCACCCGCGCCGCGAGCAGGTCGTGCTCGCCCACGCGCTGATGAAGGTTGGCGCCGCGCTTCTGCCGCTGAGCCCGCGGCTGACCGAGGCCGAGCGGGCGGCAATCGTCGACGCCGAGGAGCCGATCGTCGACCTCGACGATCCCGGCGAGCTGACCCAGACCGAGGCCGACCTGCCACTGCTCGGCGAGCACGACATGGACGCCGTCTGCGCCCGGGTGATGACCAGCGGCAGCTCCGGCGCGCCGCGGGCGATCGGCCTCACCTACGGCAACTTCCTCTGGAACGCGGTCGGCTCCGCCTTCAACATCGGCGTCAACCCGGACGACCGCTGGCTCTGCTGCGTTCCGCTCAGCCACATCGCCGGGCTCGGGATCGTCATGCGCTC
Organism: Solirubrobacterales bacterium; assembly: GCA_036376895.1. Classification (GTDB taxonomy): domain Bacteria; phylum Actinomycetota; class Thermoleophilia; order Solirubrobacterales; family 70-9; genus VAYN01. Next base: position 1,341 of record DASUZL010000004.1, on the reverse strand, counting down.
GACGATCTACGGCACCACCGCGGTCGTCCACGACGGTTTCGACTGTGACCGCGTCGCCGCCTCGTTGGAGCAGGACGGGATCACCGTGCTCTCGCTGGTGACGACGATGCTGACCCGGCTGCTCGACGCCGGCGCCGACCTCTCCGGCCCGCGGGCGATCCTGGTCGGCGGCGGCCCGGTCCCGGAGGAGCCGCTGAAGGAGGCGATCGCCAAGGGCGCGACGGTGGTCCAGACCTACGGCCTGACCGAGACCTGCTCGCAGGTGACGACGCTGGCGCCGGCCGACGCGGCCCGCAAGCTCGGCTCGGCCGGGCGGCCGCTGCTGACCACCCACCTGCGGATCCAGGAGGGCGAGATCCTCGTCCAGGGCCCGACCGTCGCCCCCGGCCGCGCCGACGCCGACGGCTGGCTGCACACCGGCGACCTCGGCCACATCGACGAGGAGGGCTTCCTCTACGTCGAGGACCGGATCGACGACCTGATCGTCAGCGGCGGCGAGAACGTCGTCCCGGCCGAGGTCGAGGAGGTGCTGCTGCGCCACCCGGAGGTCGCCGACGCCGCCGTGATCGGCCGCGAGGACCCGGAGTGGCAGCAGGCGGTGACCGCGGTGGTGGTGCTGGAGAGCGGCTCCGCGGCGACGCCTGAGGATCTGCGTCGCCACTGCGCCGACTCGCTCGCCGGGTTCAAGGTGCCGAAGCGGGTGGAGCTGGCCGCGGCGCTGCCGCGCACGCCCTCCGGCAAGCTGATGCGCAGGGCGCTCCGGTAGCCTGCCGGCCCATGCGCACTGACGACATCTTCTACGACAAAGACGCCGACCTCGGAAAGCTCGACGGCAAGACCGTCGCGATCCTCGGATACGGCTCCCAGGGGCACGCTCACGCCCTCAATCTCAAGGACTCCGGGGTCGACGTTGTTGTCGGCCTGCGGCCGGGTTCTGCCAGCCGCGCCAAGGCCGAGGCGGCCGGGCTCGAGGTCCTCGACGTCGCCGAAGCGGCCAGCCGCGGCGACATCGTGATGATCCTCCTGCCCGACGAGAAACAGGCCGAGATCTGGGAGGCCGAGATCGCCGACGGGATCGCCGAGGGCAACCTGTTGCTCTTCGCCCACGGCTTCGCCGTCCACTTCGAGCAGATCCAGCCGCCGCCCGGCGTAGACGTCGGCATGGTCGCGCCCAAGGGCCCCGGCCACCTGGTCCGGCGCCAGTACGAGGAAGGCAACGGCGTGCCCTGCCTGATGGCCGTCCACCAGGACGCTACGGGCAACGCCCACGACCTCGTGCTCGCCTACGCCTCCGGGATCGGCGGCGGTCGCGCTGCGGTGATCGAGACCAGCTTCAAGGAC
>DASUZL010000003.1:0-213727 GCA_036376895.1 Solirubrobacterales bacterium | reverse complement strand
AGCTTCATCCCCACCCGCTCGGCGACCAGGTCGATGTCGGTGCGGTGCTTGACGATGATCGACATCGACTGCTCGAAGGTCTCGCGGTCGATGTCCTCGGCGCCCATCAAGAGCAGCGTCCGCGCCCAGTCGATCGTCTCGGCGATCGAGGGCGGCTTCTTCAGATCGAGCGCCCGCACCATCCGCACCACCTCGACCAGCCGCCGGGTCAGGGTCTCGGAAAGGTCCGGCGTGTGCAGGCGGACGATCTCCATCTCGCGCTCGAGCTCCGGGTAGTCGAGCCAGAGGTAGAGGCAGCGTCGCTTCAGCGCCTCGGTCAGCTCGCGCGAGTTGTTCGAGGTGAGGACGACGATCGGCATCGAGCTCGCCGATACCTGGCCCAGCTCGGGGATCGTGATCTGGAAGTCGGAGAGCAGCTCGAGCAGCATCGCCTCGAACTCCTGGTCGGTCTTGTCGATCTCGTCGATCAGCAGGACCACCGGCTCGGCGCTGGCGATCGCCTGCATCAGCGGCCGCTCGAGCAGGAACTCCTCGCTGAAGATGTCGCCGTGGACGTCCTCCCAGCCGGACTCGCCACCGGCCTGGATGCGCAGCAGCTGCTTGCGGTAGTTCCACTCATACAGTGCCTTGGCCTCGTCGAGGCCCTCGTAGCACTGCAGGCGGAGCAGCTCGCGGCCGCTGGCGCGGGAGAGAGCCTTGGCCAGCTCGGTCTTGCCGACCCCCGCCGGACCCTCGACCAGGATCGGCTTGCCCAGCCGCTGGGCGAGGAAGGAGACCAGCGCCGCCGGCTCGTCGGCGAGGTAGCTCGCCGCCGCCAGGGCGTCCTTCGTCGCGGCTACGGATGCGGGTGCCTGCGCCTCGGCCATCCGGCGATGATAATCCGCGCCGGTGTTCCACCTCGCTCTCTCCCTCGCCACGCTGCTTCCACACAGCGCCGGCCCCTATGTCGCGCTGATGCTGATCGGCTTCGCGACGGGCATCCTCGGCCACCTGACCGGTCTGCGCTGGCTCGTCGCCGCCGGCATCGCGCTGATCTTCCTCGGCGCCTTCCTCTTCCCGCTGGCACTCAACCTGACCGAAAGCACGCCGCCGCAGCTTAAGAACCGCTAAAGGACTGGCGCTAGCCTTACCATCCCGCTGGCCCGCAACTGCACGCCGACCTCAGGAGGCCCCCGCCTTGACCCGACTTCGTTTCCTCTACACCTTCGCCGCCGTTGCCGTCCTGGTTGCGACCGCCGCCGTCCTGGTCGCCTGCGGGAGCGGAAGCGGCGACAAGAGCGGCGAGAGCGCGCAGTCGGTCCTCGACGAAGCGACCCTGCAGGGGATCGAAAGCGGCGACATCGACCTTTCGCTCGGCCTCAGGGCGCCGGGTCCCGAAGGTGGCAACGTCGACGTCAGCCTCTCGGGTCCGTTTCAGGGCGAAGGCAAGGGCAGCCTGCCGCAGCTCGACCTGACGGCAAAGGCGAACGGCACCTTCAACGGCAAGAAGATCGACTTCGACGGCGGGCTCGTGCTGCTCCCCAACAGCGCCTACGTCAACTACGAAGGGGTCGAGTACGAAGTCGACCCGACGACCTTCAGCTTCGTCGAATCGACGCTGAAGCAGGCACAGCGCGAAGGTGGCGCCGAAACCGGCTCCGCCGGCGTCGCCGCCTGCCAGGAAGAATTCGGCGAGCTCAATGTCGCCGACTTCCTCGAAGGGGGCGCCAACGAAGGCAGCGCCGACGTCGACGGGACCGGCACGACCAAGGTCAGCGGCGACCTCAACATCTCCGGCGCGATCGACTCCGTGCTCGAAGTGGTCGAAAGCCAGGCCTGCCGCGCCCAGCTCGCCGCTGCCGGCCCGCTTCCCTCCACGGCGGAAATCGAAAAGGCCAAGGATGAAGTGAACCGCTCGCTCAAGAGCGCCCACGTCTCCGTCTACGTCGGCGAAGACAACATCGTGCGGCAGATCTCAGCGCAGTTGCAGATCGAACCGAAGGACTCCGGCAGTGGCCCGAAGAGCGTCGAAATTCAATTCGACCTGAAGCTGAGCGGCGTCAACGAAGAACAGTCGATCTCAGCCCCTGGAAACGCCAAGCCGCTGAGCAGGCTGTTCATCAAGCTCGGGATCAATCCGATCGAACTGCTCGGCCTGTTGCAGGGCGAAGAAGGCGGCGAAAGCCTGGGCGAACTGTTCGAAGGGCTGGCCGAATCCCAGTCTCATTAGGAACGTTCCTGCGGGGGGCTGACGGCTGGCCCTACCTGCTGACGCCGCTGATACCAGTCGCGGTCGCGTTGGAGTTGGCGGGCAGCCCGGCGACCTTGGTCTTCGCTGCCTCGGCGCTTGGCATCGTTCCCACGGCGGCGCTGATGGGCCGCGCCACCGAGGAGCTGGCGGCGCGCTCGGGGCCGGGGATCGGCGGTCTGCTCAATGTCACCTTCGGCAACGCGCCCGAGCTGATCATCGCCCTTTTTGCCCTCGGTCAGGGCCTGCACGAGGTGGTCAAGGCCTCGATCATCGGCTCGATCATCGGCAACATCCTGCTCGTGCTCGGGGCCTCGATGCTGGCCGGCGGGCTGGGCCGCGAGAAGCAGGTGTTCAGCCGCACGAGCGCGAGCGTGCAGACCTCGATGCTGTTGCTCGCCGCCGCGGCGCTGCTGATGCCCGCGATATTCGAGCTGGTCGAGGGCAAGGGCCTGCCGATGCCGGGCGCCGAGCTCGTCGACTACGGCTCGACCGTCGAGCATCTCTCCTTCGCCGTCGCGATCGTCCTCATCGCGACCTACGTCCTCGGTCTCGTCTTCTCGCTCAAGACCCACCGCGACCTCTTCAACCCCGAGTACGACGACGAAGACAGCTGGGGCTGGTCGGTGCGTACTTCGGTGATCGCGCTGGCGATAGCCGGGATCCTGGTCGGGGTCATGTCCGAGGTCTTGGTCGGCTCGATCACCGAGGCCTCCGAGGCGGCCGGCCTCTCCGAGTTCTTCATCGGCGTGATCGTCGTCGCGATCGTCGGCAACGCGGCCGAGCACTGGGTCGCCGTTCTGGTCGCCCGCAAGGACAAGATGGACCTCGCGGTCAACATCGCGATCGGCTCCAGCGCGCAGGTCGCGCTCTTCGTCGCCCCGGTGCTCGTGCTCGCCTCGATCTTCGTCGGACCCGGGCCGCTGGCGCTGGTCTTCAACGGCTTCGAGCTCGGCGCCCTGGTGCTCGCGATCCTGATCGCCAACTACGTCACCCAGGACGGCGAGTCGACCTGGTTCGAGGGAATCCAGCTTCTGGCCGTCTACGCAGTCTTCGGCCTCGCCTTCTACTACGCCTGAGGGACGTGCCGGTGATCGAACGCCCATATGGACCTCTTTTCACCGGCACGTCCCTATAGGCTCGACGCGTGGCCGTTGTACTCCTGTTCGTCAGCTTCGCGGTCATCCTTGCCGGCGCGCTGCTCTTCACCAACGCGGTCGAGTGGTTGGGCCACCGGCTGGAACTGGGCGAGGGCGCGGTCGGCTCCGTCCTCGCCGCTGTCGGCACGGCGATGCCGGAGACGCTGATCGCGATCGTTGCCCTGCTCGGAGCAACGGAGGGCAGCGACCAGGTGGCGATCGGGGCGATCGTCGGCGCACCTTTCCTGCTCGGCACGCTGGCGATGGGCCTGGTCGGCCTCTTTGCCTACCTCTACCGCGATCGCCGCGCACAGGGGCTGGAGCTGAGGGCCCACGGACCGACGTTGGAGCGCGACCTACTCTTCTTCCTCGGCTTCTTCGCGCTCTCGTTGGCGCTTGCCTGGGGGGCGCCGGCGGCGCTGCGCATTCCCGTCGGCATCCTTGTCCTGCTCGCTTACCCCCTTTACATCCGTCGCACCCTGCAGCAGGGCGGCGATGTGCAGGAGCACAGCACGCTCGACCCCCTCGTCTTCGAGCGGCGCTCCGAGCGGCGCATGAACCCCGGCCCGTTGCTCTCGGCGATCCAGCTGCTGGTCGGTCTCGGTGCGATGGTCGGCGGCGCCCACCTCTTCGTCGAGGAGCTGCTCGAGATCGCCGGCGACCTCGGCGTCGAGGCCGTCGTCCTCGCTCTGATCCTCGCCCCGCTGGCCACCGAGTTGCCGGAGAAGGTCAACAGCTTCTTCTGGGTGCGCGAGGGCAAGGACTCCCTGGCCCTCGGCAACATCACCGGCGCGATGGTCTTTCAGTCGACCGTGCCGTTCGGCATCGGCCTGCTCTTCACCGACTGGGCGCTGAGCGCCAACGCGGCCCTCTCGGTCGCGCTCGGACTCGCCGGCGGTTTCCTCGCTTACGAGGCGTTGCACCGCCGAGGTCGCTTCGAGCTACCCGCCGTGCTCGGCTGGTTTGCCCTCTACTTCGCCTTCATTGTGGTCGTCGTCATCGGTGCCTGAGCTACGGGTACGGGCGAGCGGGAGGTTCGCAGGCGCGTCGTCTCGACCAGGCGAAGCGCAGCAGGTCTTGGCCGCCGGCCGCTACCCCGACGGCCGCAGGTACGTCGATTCCTCGCGGAAGCCGATCACCCGCCCGGTGGCGAGCTGGAGGGCGTCCTCGATCGCCGGCCGGCTCCAGCCGTTCTCCCAAGCATCCTCGGCGACGGCGTTGAGAGCTATGCACACCGGGCCCATCAGCTTGACCGACTCGATGATCGAGGGCTGGAACTCGAGTTCGCAGAGTTCGATCGTGTGGCGAAGGTCGATCAGCAGGGGAGCGGGAGGGACGTCGATCCCGATCACGATCGGCCGCGGGCGGACCTCGCCGTAGATCTCGGTCGAGAAGATGCCGTAGAGGGGCGCCAGCATTGGCCCGTCCTCGCCGAAGAGCAGGGCGGCGCTGGCGCCGCGCAGCTCGGTGCAGCCGATCAGCAGATCGCAGAAGGTGGCTTTCATCAGCGTCTCCACGGCTGCCTCTTCGCCGATCGCCCGCAGTAGGCCGCTTGCCTCTCTGAGACTCGGTTTCCCCGCGGCCAGCCTCTGCTCGCAGTCGGGCGCGATGCCGAGCGCCTGGGCGAAGCTCTCCTGGTGCAGGCGCTCGGCCTGCGGCCCGTTTCCCCAGCGGTCGAAGCGCTTGGAGACGAGGCAGGGCTGTCCGGCGATCGTCTCGACCGACGTGTGGGCGACCGGCAGTCCGAGTTCGCGGTAGGCCAGGGTGCAAGCGTGCTCGTTGACGACCAGCCCGGGGCGGTCGCGGGGCTCTGGCTTGACTATGTGCGTGCTGGGCACGCCGCCCTCCGGCCAGGCCCAGCGATCGTTGTGCTCGTCGCGGACGAGGGCGAGCTTGTGGCGCTCGCCGGGCAGGGCGAAGCGCATCCGCTGGGGGCACGAGCTGTCGAAGATGCGGCTCGGAGTGGAGCGCACGACTTCGCCCAGTTCGTCCTCGCTCAGCCAGGCGAGGTGCTGCTCGGCGGGCGTCTCCTCCGTCTCGCCCTCGGCGAGGAAAGTGACCCCGCCGAGGCAGTCGCGGCCGAGCTCGGCGATCAGCCCGTAGCCGTCGGTGGGGTCAAGGCCTAGCTCGGCGGCGATCGCTTCCCGTCGGGCGCCCTGCGGCAAGAGCCCCTCGACGTAGGCGCGAGTGGTGTCGGGGCCGAAGGGCTCCGAGCGCAGCGGCAGCGAATTGCTGAGCAGGACAGTCCCTGGGCCGAGCTTCTCGACCACCTCGGGCCCGTAGGCGAAGCTATAGTCGCTCTCGCCGAGCGGGAACAGCCCGCCGACCCGTCTCCCATGCAGATGAACATCGAGACTCAACTGGGTACCCCCTGAGTCGTGTACTGGTCTGCTTTGTTCCAAACAACTTAGACCGGATCGGAACATGGTGCAACTCAATCCGCGCCAGCCTCAACGAATGACCAGAGGGGGCAATGGGCTGTGCGACAGCTGCGCCCATCAGCAGTTGGTCCCCAACACGCGCGGATCGGTCTTCAGCCTCTGCCGGCGCTCGCGCGAGGAGCCGGCCTACCCGCGCTATCCGCGGGTGCCGGTCCTCGACTGTGCGGGGTACGAGCCCCTTACGCGGCCGCCATCGGGTCGGGCTCGCCCAGCTTCGTGATGTCGGGCGCCTCGTATGCCTCGCCGGCCTTGCCGCCGAGGACGAGCACGCGGATGCCCTCGTCGCCCGGCCAGACCTTGCGGGTGACGCCGGGACCGACCCTGGCAACGTGCTCGGAGTCGAGCGGGAAGCGCTCCCCCTCGATCTCGATCTCGCCGCCGCCGCGGAGAGTCACGTAGACCTCCTCCTGGCCGTCCTGCTCGTGGTCGTGCACGGGGTAGTTGTCGTAATTGGGGGGCATGTCGATGATCTGCATGCCGAAGGATTCGACCCCCAGCTCGGCCCGGGCCCGTTTGAAAGCGCCCTGAAAGACGGCCTCCATCTCGTCGATCCTCTTCACGGTGTAGGTGCCCATTGCTTCGTCCTCCCGAGTTGTGCGGCCCCGGTTGGGCCGGTTACGGGCATATTGTCGTACTTTGGATTTCCAAGCAAGGTTCCCCCTCGCGGGGCGGCCGTCGAAACGCCTCGTCTCCGGCTAGCTTTGCTCTGTGAGCGACGCTGCCACTCTCTTCGATGCCGATGCTGCCGCCTTCACCGGCACGGTCGAGGTGATCGGTGTCATTTTCAGCGCCGAAGACGACGGCTACGCGGTGCTGGAGGTGCAGGACGCCGAGTCGGGCGAGGGTTTTGCCCTGGTCGGCCCGGTCGCCCATCTGAGCGCCGGCGAGCGGGCCGAAGTGAGTGGCGATTGGCAGACCCACTCGCGCTACGGGCGGCAGCTGAAGGCGCGCGGTGCGCTGCCGCTCGACCCCGCCGATCGGGCCGGTCAGGTCGCTTACTTGACCAGCCTGCGCCATATCGGCCCGGCCCGTGCCGAGCGACTGGTCGACGAGCACGGCGAAGGCGTGCTGGGTGCGATCGCCGCCGACCCGGTGGGCATCTTCGGTGCTCTGCGGGGCGTTAGCGCCGCGCAGGCCATGGCGGCGACGGAGTCCTGGCACGCTTCGCGCGCGATCCGCGACCTTCACGTGCAACTCGCACCGCACGGGCTGGCTCACCTGGCGGCACCGATCCATGCCCGTTTCGGCGAGCGCTCGCTGGTTGTCCTGCACGAGGACCCATACCGGCTGACCGAGGTCGCGGGCGTCGGGTTTGCCCGTGCCGACAAGATCGCCTTGGCCGCGGACGTGCCGCCGGAGTCCGAGCAGCGCGCCCAGGCCGCCGCCGTCTTCGCGCTTTCGGAGGCCGAGCAGCAGGGCAACACCTACCTGCCGGTCGACGAGCTGAACCGGCGCGCGGCGAAGCTGCTCGGCCTGCGGCCGGACCCTGACGTGCCGGCCCGCGCACGCGGGCTGCTGCTCGACGAAGGGCGCGCCTACCGCGAGCCGACCCACACCAGCGAGCTCGCCGTCGCCGCGACCCTGGCCGGCCGCGCCGCCGCCCCTTCTCACCTCGACTACGACCCGGGACCCTCGCCGCCCGATGGCGACCAGGTCGATGAGACCCGCCGCCTCACCGAGGAGCAGTGGGCGGCCGTGCGGGGCGCCTTCGCGGCGCGGATCTCGGTGCTGACCGGTGGGCCTGGCGTCGGCAAGACCGCCTGCACGCAGGCGATCGTCGCCGAGGCGAGGCGCGCCGACGTTTCGATCGCCCTCTGCGCGCCGACCGGCCGCGCCGCCCGGCGGCTGGAGGAAGCGACCGGCCACGAGGCCCAGACGATCCACCGCATGCTCGAGTGGATGCCGGGTCGCGAGCCGGCCTACCGGGCCGGGCACCCGCTGCCGGCGGGCCTGGTAATCGTCGACGAGTCCTCGATGCTGAACCTGCGGTTGGTCGAGGTGCTGCTTGGCGGGCTCGCCGAATCGACCCATGTCGTCTTCGTCGGCGACGCCGACCAATTGCCGCCGATCGGCGCCGGCAAGCCCTTCGAGGACCTGATCGCCTCCGGCGTCGCGCCGGTTGTCTGTCTGACCCAGATCTTCCGCCAGGCGGCGCGCTCGATGATCACCACCGCCGCCCACGAGATCAACCAGGGGCGGCCGCCACACCTGCAGCCGGGCGACGATCAGGACCACGACTTCTACTTCATCGACCGGCCGAGTCCCGAGCGGGCGCTGGAGACGGTGGTCGAGGTGGTGGCCGAGCGGGTGCCGGGGAGCTTCGGCGTCGATCCGATCCGCGAGGTGCAGGTCCTGGCGCCGATGTACAAGGGGGCGGTCGGGATCGACGCCCTGAACGAGCGGCTGCAGGCACGGCTCAACCCGGACGGCGAGGCAGCGGTGAGCGAGCGCTTTCGCATCGGCGACCGGCTGATCCAGACGCGTAACTCGCATGAGCTCGGGTTGATGAACGGCTCGATCGTCTTCCTGCGCGAGGACGATCCGACGGAAGAGTCGATCGTCGTCGACACCGACGAGGGCGGCTCGCTGGTCATTCCCTACGGGGAGACGGCGACCCTGCGCCTCGCCTACGCGATCTCGGTCCACAAGGCGCAGGGCTGCGAGGTTCCGGTCGTGGTCGGCGTCTGCCACCGCTCCCACGCCCGCATGCTGACCCGCCCGCTCCTCTACACGGCGATCACCCGCGCCCGCAGCAGCTGTGTCCTGATCGGCGACCCTGCTGCCCTGGAGATGGCCGTCCGCCGCGACGACAGCAGCACCAGGCACTCCGCCCTGGCCGAGCGCCTGCGCGAGTCCAGCGGTTGATCGCAGCTTTTGGGGGTCCATAGGCCCCACAATGCTGCGATGAACGTGGAGTCGCCGAGACCTTCGTTAGCCGCCGTGGTTGTGACCCTCGGTGGGATTGCGTTGCTCGCGGCGATGGTGCTGGCGATTCCGGAGCTGCGCGAAGCGTTCGAGGCGGCGGTGCGGGGGGACACGGCGGAGGTGCGGAGCAAGGTCAAGGACCTCGGCGTCGCCGGACCGCTGCTGATCTTCGCCCTGGCGCTGATCCACGCGGTCGTCTTCTACCCGGCGGAGATCGTCGACGCGGCGGCGGGTTTCGTCTACGGCTTCTTCCCGGCCTTGGCGCTGATGATGCTCGGCTGGTTGCTGTCGGGGCTGGTCTGCTTTGCGATCGGTCGCTCGGTCGCCCGGCCGCTTTTGGACCGCTGGTTCGGCCGTGAGCGCTTCGAGCGGGCCGAGGCGGCGATCGAGCGCGGCGGCGTCACCCTGCTGCTGGCAATCCGCCTGCTGCCGATCGTCCCCTTCAGCCTCGTCTCCTACGCTGCCGGCGCCGCGCGGGTGCCGCTGTGGCGCTTTATCTGGACGACCTTCGTCGGCTACCTGCCGATCACGGCGCTGGCGGTCTACTTTGGCACCAGGCTCGAGGGCCTCAGCCTCACCGATCCGCTGGTACTGGGCAGCGCCGCAGCCTTGCTGGCGCTGCTGCTCGTCGGCCACTGGGCGATGCGTCGTGGCCGGGGCGCTACGGGCATCGCCGATTCGCCCGACTGACCGACCGACGCCGCCGTGATCGGTTACCCGACCGGAACCACCCGGAAGCGAAAGACGGCAGGCGTACTGTCGGCACCGCCGTCGGTGCTTTGCGCTTTGACCGACACCATGTGCCGCCCGAGCCTGAACCGGCGCACCGTCCGGGTCTGACAGACGCGGAATTGCTGCCGGTCGAACTTACAGAGGAAGGCGACCCCCGCTTCGTCGGAACCGAACCGGAACACGGCTTCCGCCGAGCGCCCTGCAGTGCGAAGGACCGCACGAGGGTGGTGGCGGAAGAAGGTGCTCGGTTCCCGTTTGGAGGGTTCGATGACCGGCGGTGGTGAGGAGCTCGGGATTTCCGCGACCGATTCGACCGGGTTATGTACGCCCCCCGTTTTTCCCCCCGTTTCGACCTGTTTCGTCACTTCAAATCCCGGCCCGGGCGGTGGATTGCAGACGGCCGCCGTGGCTCCTGCTTCTTCGGCGAGAAGGAGTTTCATCGCCTCCACCGCATCCACCAGGCCCGCGCCGACAGAGCAGGGCCCAGAACCGCCCACTGGCGTAGCGCTTTCGATCAGGGCAGATCCGACCGCCCCTGGCGTCGCCCCGGGCACTTTGGCGAGCAGCAGCGCCACCACTGCTGCGGCATGAGGTGCGGCGGCTGAGGTTCCGCAGAACCTGCGGGTCAGTTCTCCGCCTTCCTCTTCGAAGAGAAATCCGAAGAACGTCGTGACGCCGCAGTCGGTGGCGGCGAGATCGGGCTTGGAGAGAACTTCGACGGCGTCGAGTTTCGGCGCCGGCGAGGTGTTGAGGACCGGGCCGAAGAAGTGAGACACGGGGCCGCGGGAGGAGTAGCGCTCGGGTTCGCCGGTGAAGAAGATCGGGGCGGGGACCGCAGCCACGCTGACCGCCCCGGCCGCACCGGCATGGCCGAAGATCGTGGGCCCGACCGCGTCGCCCCCTTTCGAGATCGGGTACTCCGTCGATTCGACCCCACTGCCGTTCTCCAGCAGCGCGAACTTCAAGCGCGGCGCGCCGGAGTCGCCGCCGACCGTTCCGCCGAGTTCTGCCGGGTGTGCGGCTGCCCTCGCCAGGCCGCAGGCGGTGTCGCAGCGATTCACGACCAGTTCCACCGCGACGGGGAAGCTGCTCGAATTTTTCCAGGCGACGTACTCGAACGGCTCCTGGTCCAGGGGCTCGACGTTGGGAGATTCGCTTTCGGCGATTCTCGTTCCCGCTCTGATCAGGTAGGCGTCCAGGTCCGTCGTCACCCCGTTCCACGGCTGAGCCCACTGAAGGTCGACTTTGAGCGTTTTTTCGGGTCCCACCACGATCGAAAAGCCGGTATCGGCTCCGCTGCCGGGATCGAAATCGAGGCAGTGTTTCGCATAGGTCGGGCTGCCCCCGGGACAGCCGCCCGAATCGCGAAATCTTTCCGTTTCCCACGATGCGATGTCGTTGTCTTCGCTGTCGATCAGATTGTTGTTCCCCGCAGCGGAGAGGTAGATGTCCCCTTCTTCGTTGACCTTGTTCGCCGCGACCGCCACCGGCCCGTCCTGAAAAAAGGGCTCGTCGGGGTAGAAGACGTCATCGGCGATCACCTGCGCTTCAGCCCCGCCTTCGGAGATGGGCATCGCGAGCCGTTCGATGTTTTCTGCGAACGCCAGCTCGCCGTTGAAGGCGCTGGCGAAAGCCAGTTCCGCACCCGGCGCCAGGTCATGGACGATCTGCGCCATCCCGCGTCCCTCGTCGGTGGGTTCGGGGTCTTCGGGCCCTGGGTCGTATTCTTCGATCACATCGGTCGGGTTTGGCTGTCCGCAGGGATTTTCCGCACCGGGAAGGTCGCCCGTTTTTGCGTCTTCCCCCGCATCGGTTTCCGCTGATTCGTCCAGGTCGAAAGAGTCGGAGAGGATGCCGACGGTGATGCCCGCGCCGTCGACTCCGAATTCGCCGCGCGCTTCCGCTGCCCGCAGCTGTTCGTCGCCTTCGGAGACGGTGGTCCCGGACGGACATTCGGTGGCGGCCGCAATCGGAGTCAGCACCTCCTTGAGGCCATCCAGGCCATCCACGGCGAGCAGATGGGACAGTTCGGAGGGCTTCGCCGCGATCGTGACCGTCTGATAGCGAGCGCTGACGTTGAAGATCTTCGCGCCGGCCGTACGCAGCGCGCCGGCACCGGCGACCGCACCATGGTCGAAGCGAGCCTCGACCAGGACCCGATTGCCTTTGCGCAACAGGCTGCCGGGACCTTCGGCGGGGAGGCTCAGTTCTTCGGCCTGCTTTGCGGCAGGCGCCGAGCGGACCGAGGGCTTTGCCAGCTCGGCCAGCCTGGGAGAGAGGTCGCCGTCGCCGGAGGATCCGCCTGCCGCCTCGGCGGCGGTGGGCACCAGGGCGCAGAGCAGGGAGAGGGCGGCGATCGAACCGACCGCCCGGCGCTGGGGCAAATTCCCTGGAAGCATCGTGAATTACGGTATCGGCTGTGCGGACTGGTCCATTGAGCCCGGTTCGACTATCGGTTCTATCTCTATAAGACACATAAATCGCAGTGGAAGATCGGCTGTGTAAAAGACATCGCGGGGGCTGACCCTGCTACGGTCCTCGCGTTAGGCCGGAAGACACCGGCAAAAGTTGTGTCTAGCGCTCGCGTCGTTGCTTCACCGCATGTGCCGCGTTCGCAGCACATGAAGTGGAGGCAATGCATGCCAACTGGAACTGTCAAGTGGTTCAGCGACGACAAGGGCTACGGCTTCATCACGCCCGACGACGGCTCTAAGGACGTCTTCGTCCATCACAGCGCGATCCTGGGTGAGGGCTTCAAGTCCCTGACCGAGGGTTCCAAGGTGAGCTACGAGTCCGAAGAAGGTCCCAAGGGTCCGGCCGCGGCGAGCGTTCAGCAGACCGCTTAGTCGAGCACCGCTCTTAGCTTCACCGGGGCCCGCCGTTCTCGCGGTGGGTCCCGTTTTTTATGCCATGACTCTCCGAACAGATCTCAGGAACATCGCGATCATTGCCCATGTCGACCACGGCAAGACGACGCTGGTCGACGCGATGCTGTGGCAGAGCGGCGCCTTCCGCAAAGGCCAGGACGTGGCCGAGCGGGTGATGGACTCGATGGACCTGGAGCGGGAGAAGGGGATCACGATCCTCGCCAAGAACACGACCGTCGACTACGAGGGCGTGAAGCTCAACATCATCGACACGCCGGGCCATGCCGACTTCGGTGGCGAGGTCGAGCGCGGGCTGACGATGGTGGATGGGGTGTTGCTGCTGGTCGACGCTTCCGAGGGCCCGCTTCCCCAGACCCGCTTCGTCCTGCGCAAGGCGCTGGAGGCAAAGCTGCCGGTGATCCTCGTCGTCAACAAGGTCGACCGTCCCGACGCCCGCATTGCCGAGGTCGTTGACGAGGTCTACGAGCTCTTCCTCGACCTCGACGCCGACGACGAGCAGGTCGACTTCCCGATCGTCTACACCAACGCCAAAGCCGGCTGGGCGGCACTGGAGGAAGGCGCCGAGGGAGCCGATCTGACGCCGCTGATGGACCTGATGCTGGAGCGCATCCCCGCCCCCGAGTACGACCCCGAGCATCCTTTTCAGGCCCTCGTCACCAACCTCGACGCCGACCCCTACGTGGGCCGCCTGGCACTCTGCCGGGTGCGCCACGGGACGGTCCGCAACGGGCAGCAGATCGCCTGGTGCCGCGCCGACGGCAGCATCGAGCGGGCGGCGATCTCGGAGCTCTACGTGACCGAGGCGCTCGAGCGGGTCGGTGCCGCCGAGGCCGGGCCAGGCGAGATCATCGCCGTCGCGGGTCTGCCCGAGGTGACGATCGGCGAGACGCTGGCCGACCCCGAGGACCCTCGCCCGCTGCCGGTGATCGCGGTCGACGAACCGTCGCTCTCGATGGTGGTGGGGATCAACACTTCGCCGCTGGCCGGGACCGAGGGCAAGAAGCTGACCGCCCGGCAGGTCCGCGACCGGCTCGACGCCGAGCTGGTCGGCAACGTCTCTATCCGCGTCACCGACACCGAGCGGCCGGACGCCTGGGAGGTGCAGGGGCGCGGCGAGCTGCAGCTGGTCGTGCTGCTGGAGATGATGCGCCGCGAGGGCTTCGAGCTGACCGCCGGGCAGCCGCAGGTGATCGTCCGCGAAATCGACGGTAAGGTCCACGAGCCGGTCGAACGCCTGGCGATCGACGTGCCCGAGGAGTACGTCGGCGCGGTCACCCAGCTACTCGCCGGTCGCAAGGGTCGCCTCGACCACATGGTCAACCACTCGACCGGCTGGGTGCGGATGGACTACCTGGTCCCGGCCCGGGGGCTGATCGGCCTGCGCACCGAGTTCCTCACGGAGACCCGCGGCGCTGGCATCATGCACCACGTCTTCGACCGCTGGGAGCCCTGGGCGGGGGAGCTGCGCACCCGCCCTACCGGCTCGCTTGTCGCCGACCGGCGCGGCTCCAGCGCCAGCCATGCGCTGATGAACCTGCAGGACCGCGGCACCCTTTTCATCGGCCCCGGCGAGGAGGTCTACGAAGGGATGGTCGTCGGCGAGAACGCCCGCTCTGACGACCTCGACGTCAACGCGATCAAGGAGAAGCACCAGACCAACGTGCGCGCCGCCAGCGCCGACATCCTGGTTCGCCTCGAGCCCCCCAAACGGCTCTCCCTGGAAGCGGCGCTGGAGTTTCTCCGCGACGACGAGTGCGTCGAAGTGACGCCCGACTCGGTTCGTCTGCGCAAGGTCGAGCTGGACAAAAACAAGCGCCAGAAGACCGCGCGGCAGGCCGCGCGCGTCGGCTAAGACCACCCTGGTAGGGGTTCCGCTTAACTTTTTCCGAAGACAGTTAGCGGCTGTCCGCGAACCTCGCCGCGGAAAAAGTACAAGACGCTTCACCCCTGCCGGGTGGTCTTAGTTCGGCGGGGGCGATGCCGTGGGAGCGGGAGCTGCGCCACCCCCGAGGTCGAAGTAGAGGACGCTGACCGCCAGCGAGTAGATCGGCGCGGTGACGGCGGCCGAGATGATCGCGGCGACGATCGTCGCGCCCGCGCCGATCGGGGTGGCGATGGCGCCGAGGATGGCTCCGATCACGAGCACGATCAGGAAGGTGACGAGGAGCGCCCCGAAGACCGACCAGGCTTCGCCCCGGACGAGGCGCCAGCTGCGGCCGAAGGCGTCGATCGGGCCGATCCCCTCGATCACGATCGCCGGCGCGCCGACCGACCAGAAGGTGAGCAGGATCAGGCCGGGGACGATGACCAGGATGAAGCCGATCGTGACGCCGATGGCGAAGAGGATGCCGAAGCCGATCAGCGGCAGGATGAACGGCATCGCCGCGGAGAAGAGATCGCCCACGGTCTCGTCGCGGCGGCCATCGCGGACGTCGCGGACGAGCTCGACCACAAAGCCCGTGTAGAGCGCCTGGCCCGCGACACGTACCGCCGCGCCGAGCAGCACCAGGAAAAGCCCGCCCGCGGTCTGCAGCAGGCCGGCAATCAGGCCGACGACGACGAAGACGACGATCGCGCTGCCGAGCAGTGCGCCGACGTTCTGGCCGTAGATCGAGAAGGTCTCGCTGATGACCTCGCCGACGGAGATGCGCTTGGCGGGTGCCGGGGCGGGTGGATGAGCAGCCTCCATCGACGCCAACCCTAGCCCCGCGGGTGGATGCGAGTCAAGATCGCAGCATTTGGGGGCCGATAGACCCCCAAATGCTGCGATGAACGTCCAGTGAGACGATCAGACGGTGGCCGCGGCCTGCTCGGCCTGGCTGTCTTCGGCCGCCTTGGCCTTCGCCGCCTCGGCCTCGGGCGTGGGCTCGTCGACGTTGCGCGGCAGCAGCACTTCTTTGGCGATCACCAGGCGCTGGATCTGGCTGGTCCCCTCGTAGAGCTGCATGATCTTCGCGTCGCGCATCAGTTTCTCGACCGGGTACTCCTTGATGAAGCCGTAGCCGCCGTAGACCTGGACGGCGTCGACGGTGATCTCCATCGCCGAGTCGGCGGCGAAACGCTTCGCCTCCGAGGAGACGAGCGTGTTGCGCTTGCCCTGGTCGAGCAGCACGGCGGAGTTCCAGACGAGCAGGCGGCCGGCGTCGACCTTGGTCGCCATGTCGGCGATCATGAACTGGATCGCCTGGTGCATCGCGATCGGCACGCCGAACTGGACCCTTTCCTTCGAGTACTCGGCCGCGTACTCGAATGCGGCGCGGCCGATGCCGACGGCCATCGCCGAGACGCCGGGACGGGTGCGGTCGAGGGTCATCATCGCCAGCTTGAAGCCCTTGTTTTCCTCGCCGATCAGGTTCTCGGCCGGGATCTCGACTTCGTCGAAGGAGATGGTCGCGGTGTTGGACGCCCGCTGGCCCATCTTGTCCTCCTTCTTGTCGACCGTGACCCCGGGGAGGTCGGCGTCGACGACGAAGGCGCTGATGCCGCGGTGGCCGGCCTCCGGGTCGGTCTTGGCGTAGACCGTGAAGTAGTCGGCGTAGGAGCCGTTGGTGATGAAGCACTTGGAGCCGCTGATGACGTACTTGTCGCCCTTCTTGACCGCCTTGGTCTTCATCCCGGAGACATCGGAGCCGGCGTCCGGCTCGGTCAGGCAGAAGGAGGCCAGTTTCGGCCCTTCGGTGAGCATGCCGAGGTACTTCTTCTTGGTCTCCTCGGAGCCGCCGAGGCTGACCGGGGCCGAGGCGAGGCCGTTGGCCATCAGCGAGGTGCCGATGCCGGAGCAACCCCAGCCGATCTCCTCCTCGATGATGCAGCCGGAGAGGTAGTCGAGCCCGGGGCCGCCGTAGGCCTCCTCGACGTGCGTGTTCATCAACCCGACCTCCCAGGCCTTGTCGATGATGTCCTGCGGCCAGGTGCCGTCTACGTCGTACTCCCAGGCGACCTTGCGGATCTCTTTGTCGGCAAAGCTGTGGGCCAGCTCGCGCAGATCCTTCTGTTCGTCGGTCAGGGTGAAGTCAACCACCGGTCGCAGCTCCTTTTCGTCGGTGCCTAAGTCTGTTCTGGAGCGCCGCCGAGCAGGATGGGCGCCCCGCCGATTGACTGGTCAGTCAACCAACCGGGAGAGTAGCAACGGCGGTCCCCCATGTGGGGGGCTACCCTTGGATTTGTGGACTTGGCGCTGGCGATGACGGCTACGCAGAAGGGCGCGGTGCTGCTGGGGATCTCGGCGATCGCGGCGCCGATCGCCGGCTACCTCTTCCACCGCTCCGCCCAGGCCTGGCAGAGCTTCGGCAAAGGCCCGCTCTCGATCGAAGCGGAGGGCATGCCGCCGAGCCGCGGTGCGGCTGCCGCAACGCCGCTCGACCCGGCGGTCCAGGCGGCAGAGGTGCGACAGATGCTGGAGGCGAAGGCAGAGCGGCTGCGGCGGCACGGCAAACCGCCGATCGACGTCGAGGCCGAAGCGGCACGCCTGCTGGCGGCGGATGACAAACCGGCCCGCGACCGCAGCGCCGAGATCGACGCCGAGCTTCGGGCCGAGGTGCGCCAACTGGTCGTCAGCCGCAACGAACGGCGTATGCGCCGGGGCCAGGAGCCGCTCGACGTCGAGGCCGAGACTGACCGCCAACTCGCGGATTTCGTAGGATCGGATTGATGCCGCCCGGAGCCGACGGAGCCGAGGAGAATCTCTACGAGGTCGAGGAGCTGCTGGTGCAGCCCGGTACCTACTTCAACCCCCAGACCGAGGTGGTTGTGGTCGTCGACGACTCCGCCTCGATCGATCAGGAGGTCTTCAACATGGAGGCCTACGAGGGCGCCGACTGGGTGCGGATCTCCGACGAGACGCCGATCGACGAAGACGGCCGCGACCGCATCCTCGAGACCTTCCAGACGCATTACCACCCCGGCTCGTCCGGCTCCGTCTCCGCCACCGCGCTCGAACAGGGCGACGAGGAGATCGACGAGGACGAGGACGGCCAGGACCCCGGCCGCGAGGACTGAGCCGGTGCTCTCCGAGGGCGAGGCAGCGCCCGACTTCAGTCTGCCCGACCAGAACGGCAAGCAGGTCAAGCTCTCCGACCTGCGCGGCCAGACCGTGGTCGTCTACTTCTACCCCCGCGCCGACACGCCCGGCTGCACGACCCAGGCCTGCGGCATCCGCGACCGCGGCGGCGAGTACGCCGAGGCGGGCGCGAAGGTGGTCGGGATCTCGCCCGACGAGGTCGAGGCGATCGCCAAGTTCGCCGGCAAATTCGAGCTCGAGTTCACCCTGCTCGCCGACCCCGACCACGCGGTCGCCGAGCAATGGGGCGCCTGGGGCGAGAAGTCGATGTACGGCAAGAAATACCTGGGGGTCCTGCGCAACAGCTACATCGTCGACGCCGAGGGCAAGATCGCCAAGGTCTTCCCCAAGGTGCAGCCGAAAAAGCACGACGACACGATTCTCAAAGCTCTGCGCGAGCTCGCCGCGGCCTAGCGCTCAGGCGCTCAGGACCACTACGACCAGGAACGCCGCGTAGAGCGCGAACCAGCCGATCACGGCGGGCAGCTTGAAGACGCCGGCGCGGTGCAGGCTCTCGTAGGCGAGCAGGCCGCCGGCGACGCCGAGCACGATCGAGAGGATCGCGTTGCCGTCGAGCGCCCAGTCGGTGAAGATCAGGCCGATCCCGACCGGGATCGTCGACTGGAAGACCATCGCGCCGCTGATGTTGCCCAGCGCCAGCGCGTCCTTGCCTTCGCGCACCCAGAAGAAGCTGTTGACCTTCTCCGGCAGCTCGGTCGCAAGCGGCGCCAGGATCAGGGCCAGGATCAGCGGCTCGACGCCGATGTCCTCGGCGAAGTGCAGCAACTGCTCGACAAAGAGGTGGGCGCCGCCGACCATCGCCCCGAGGCCGACGATCAACTGGATCACGCAGAGCGCCAGCGCCGGGTCTTCGCGGCGCTCGGCCCGCCGCTCGAACAGCAGCGGGTTGAGGGTCTCCTCCGCCTGCACCTCGCCGCCGCCGCGCAGGGTGCGGGCGGTGTAGAAGACGTAGGCGCCGAGGAAGATGATGCCGACCGGGATCCTGATCGCCGCCGGCGGCCCCCAGGCGAGCAGCCCGGCGAGGGCGAAGAAGGAGAGGAAGAAGAGCAGGTCGCGCTCCAGGGTCGGCCCGTGGGCAGAGAGCCGGACGCCCTGCTCGCGTTTATCGCGGTAGAGGTAGGCAAAGAGGCCGACCAGGCCCATCGCCAGCGTGCCCAGAAGGAAGGGAGCGCCGACGATCGCCCCGATCGCGACGTCTTCGGAGCCCTCGCTGACCTCGAGCAGGGCGACGATCGCGATCAGGGTCTCCGGCATCGCGGTGCCGACCGCGGCGAGGATGCTGCCGACCGCCCCCTCCCCCAGCCCAAGCCGGTGGCCGATCCACTCGACCGCGTTGGTGAACATCAGCGCGCCCGTCAGGACCACCGCGAAACTGACCAGCAGAAGGACTACCTCCATCGGGGCAGGCTATCTGGGGCGAGGCGTGGGTCCCGGGTGGGACTCACTCAAGCGAAGTAGAAAGCCAGTCCGAAGACGAAGTAGACGGCAAGCAGTTGGACGCCCTCGAACCACGTCGACTCGCCGTCCTGGGTGACGTAGTTGGCGATCAGGATCGCCAGGAGGATTGCTCCCAGCTCGAAGCCGTTGAAGACCAGGGCGAGCGGATAGGGGCCGATGAAGAACGAGGCGATGACCAGTACAGGGGCGACGAACAGCGCCACTTGGGCGCTGGAGCCGATCGCGATGTTGACCGCCAGGTCCATCTTGTTCTTCATCGCCACCAGCACCGCGACCCAGTGCTCGGCGGCGTTGCCGACGATCGCGACGACGATCACGCCGATGAAGAACTCCGAGAGGCCGACCGACTCAGAGGCCTCGGTGATCGAGCCGACCAGGACCTCCGACATCAGCCCGACCAGCACGCCGGCGATCGCCAGCGCGATCACCGAGGTCCGGGTCGACCAGCCCCAGGTGTCCTCGTCCTCGTACTCGGGGTTGAAGATGTCGCGGTGGGTCTTCAGCGAGAAGAAGAGGCCGATCACGTAGGTGGCGATGAGGACGATCGCGACCGCCAGCGAGAGGTGCTCGACGGTGCCGCCGTAATGGATCGACTCGGCGCCGGGGTCCGGCAGGCCCTTGCCCTCGACCAGCTCGAAGATCGCCGGCATCAAGAGCGCCGCCGCGGCGAGCATCAGCATCGAGGTCTGGATGCTGGCGCTGGTGCGGCTGAAGGTCTGTTTGTCGCGGCCGATGCCGCCGGCCAGCATCGCGGCGCCGAGGACGAGCAGGATGTTGCCGATGATCGAGCCGACTACCGAGGCCTTGACCACCTCCTGCAGGCCCTGACCGAGGGCAAAGAGGGCGATGATCAGCTCCGGCGCGTTGCCGAAGGTGACGTTGAGCAGGCCGCCGATGCCGGGGCCCGAGCGCGCCGCCAGCTCCTCCGTCGCCCGCCCCATCAGCGCCGCCGTGGGGATGATGCCCAGGGCCGAGGTGGCGAAGACGATCGTCGCCGGCGCGGCGGCGATCTCCAGCACCACCGCGATCGGGATCAGCGGCGTCAGCAGGTAGGGCCAGCCCTGCGGCGTGCGGAAGAAGGAGGCGTCGAGGCGGGGCGCGCCGGAATGAGCAGGCTCGGGGTTCACCGGGGCGCGAAGCCTATGGGTAACGAGCTACTGCAGGCCTGCGCACTTCGAGAGGTCGGCCGCGGTTTCGGCGCCTTCCAGGCATTCCAGGCGGGTGGCCGGGTCCTCGCCCGAACTCCCGCCGTCAGACGAGGAGCCGCCGTCGCCGAAGAGGTCGCCGCCGGAGGGTCCGCCGAACCTTTCGCTCAGTTTTTCCACCAGCGCCGAGATACCGCCGCCGAGACCGCCTTCGAGCAATTCCGCCGGGTCGACGCCGAGCTCGCGGAACAGGCCTTCCAGCGGCTCGGCGCTGGGCGGGGGCTTGATCTCCTGCTCCTCGTTGACTCCGCTCAGAGTCAGGTCGAGGTCGACTTCGACCTTGCCGCTGCCGTCCCTCGGCACCACGACCACTTCGGCCACGGCGCGGCGGATGATGTTGTCCTCGCCGACGTAGAGGTCGACGTGCGCTTTTTTCAGTTCGTTCGGGATCCGGCGCCTCGCCTCTTCGAGTTCATCGAGCGGCAGCGACCCGGCGGCTTCGAGCTGGGCCTTGCAGGCCGGTGCTTCGGTCAGCTGGATCAGCGCGTCGATCGCGCCCTCGGTGTTGAGGTCGGCGCTGACCTTGGTGGTCGAGGTGCCCTCGACGTCCTCGCCGCCTTCGCTGCTCACTTTTTCGACCAGGTCGGCGATCTTCAAGCCTTCCCCCGCCTTGCGACAGGCGGTGAGATCGGCGGAGTTCTGGCCACCCTCCTGCTCGGCCTGTTCGAAGCTGGCCCTGACGAAGCCGAAGGTGGTCGGGTCGACTTCGTACGTGGTCCCTTCGTAGCCGAGGTAGGCGCGATCGGAGAGCAGCGTCAGGGCGCCGTCGAAGTCGACCGGTTTGTCGTTGACCCGGCCCTTCGCGGTCAGGCCCACGTCGGCCAACGGCAACTCGTCTTTTCCCTGGCTCTGGAACGACCCGGAGAGATCGACGTCGAGGTCACCGCTTTTCTCGCCTTCGGACTTGACCGAGAGCGAGAGCTCGATGTCGCCGCTTTCCACCCCTTCGAGCGTCGCATCGTCGACGACCTGTTGCGGGTCCTCGCTGCCACTGCTGCCGCAGGCGGCGAAGGCGGTTGCGAGCGCGGCGATGGCGGCCAGCAGCACGAAGATGCGGAAACGACTCAAGGGATACGGCTCCTCACTGTTCGCAGACAGATCGAGCTGTGAAGTCTAGGGAGGAGGCGGCGGCTCCTGGCCCCAACGCCGCATTCCGGCCTCGATTTCCTCGATCACGATGCGGATCGTCTGCACCCGCGCGTAGCGCTTCGACTCCGCCGCGACGGCGTGCCAGCGGGCGTGCGGCTGGTCGGTGCGGGCGAGCATGTCCTCCACCGCCTCCTCGTAGGCCGGGCGCTGCTCGCGGTTGCGCCAATCCTCCGAAGTCAGCTTCCACGACTTCAGCGAGTCGTCGGCGCGACGTTCGAACCGCTTCAGTTGCTCCTCGGAGGAGATCTGGAGCCAGATCTTGACCAGGATCACCCCTTCGTGGGCGAGCGTGCGCTCGAAGCTTTCGATCTCGTCGTAGGCGCGCAGCCACTGCTCGCGGGTGGCGAACTCCTCGACCCGCTCGACCAGCACCCGGCCGTACCAGGAGCGGTCGTAGACGGACATCCCGCCCCAGCCCGGCAGCGCCGGCCAGAAACGGGCGAGGAAATGGTGGCGTTTCTCGTCGGCGCTGGGCGCGGCGAACTGGGCGATGCGGACGTGGCGCGGGTCCAGCGGCGAGACCAGGCGCTTGATCGCGCCGCCCTTGCCGGCGGCGTCCCAACCCTCGAAGACGACGCAGAGCGGCGGCCCGAGCTGTTTCTCGCCGATCAGGCCGCCGAGCGTGAGGCGGAGCTGCGCCAGCCGCCGCCAGAGCTCCTTCAGCTCCTTCTCCTCCTCCTCGCGGCTGAGGCTGAGCGTCAGGTCGACCTGGTCGAGCGCTCCCACCGGTCGATCGTAGACCCGCTAGCCGGAATCGCCGCGCGATTCCTCGATCGGGGCCGGCCGGTCCTCGGTCGTCAGATTGGCGGCGAGAGGGAAGAGGAAGGCGCCGAGGAAGATCAGGATCACGCCCGAGGCGACCAGCCAGCGGGAGCCGGCGAGGTGGCCGAGGATGCCGATCGCGAAGCCGATCAACATCAGGGCGATGTAGGGGCCGGGACTGTGTGGAAGCAGCTCGGCGAGCGGCAGGGCGAGGTCGAACACGTGCCGGGGATTATCATCGCCGCCATGGCTGATGGCTCCGTGGCAGAGGTTAAGGACTCGCTGGCGCAGGTCGGGTACCTCGCGGACGAGCCCGCGGCGCTGGTCTCCTTCCTCGCTCAGCGGCTCGGCAAGCCGGTCCTGGTCGAGGGCCCGGCGGGGGTCGGGAAGACCGAGCTGGCGAAGGCGCTCTCGCGCGCCAGCGGCCGCGAGCTGGTGCGGCTGCAGTGCTACGAGGGCCTCGACGAGGCGAAGGCGATGTACGAGTGGAACTACCGCAAGCAGTTGCTGCGGATCCAGGCCGGCGGCGAGGGCGGCTGGGACGACGTGCAGGAGGACATCTTCAGCTCCGAGTTCCTCCTGACTCGACCTCTTATGCAGGCGATCTCCAGCCCCGAGCCGGTGGTGCTGCTGATCGACGAGATCGACAAGACCGACCAGGAGTTCGAGGCGATGCTGCTTGAGCTGCTCTCCGACTTCCAGATCACGATCCCAGAGCTGGGCCAGATCTCGGCGACGACGATGCCGATCGTCGTCCTCACCTCGAACGACTCGCGCGAGCTGACCGAGGCGCTGAAGCGCCGCTGCCTCTACCTCTGGCTCGACTACCCCGGGGTCGAGCGGGAGATGGAAATCGTCCGCCTGCACGCGCCGGAGCTCTCCGAGACCCTGACCCGGCGCCTGGTCGAGGTGATCGGGATGGTCCGGGCCCTGGACCTGAAGAAGCCGCCCTCGATCGCCGAGTCGATCGACTGGGCGCGGACGCTGCTGCTGATGGGCGCCGAGGACATCGACCGCGAGACCTTCAACCAGTCGATGTCGATCATCGTCAAGCACCGCACCGACATCGACCTGGTCGCCGAGCGGGTCGGGATGAAACTGACCGAGCGCAGTCCCGCCGCCTAGGCGGCGAAGAACTCAGCGATCGCGTCGCTCTGCGGTGGCCCGTCGTAGGCGAGCTTCCCGTCGCGAATCCCGACGCAGCGGCTCGCGGCCGCGATCACATCCGGGCGATGGGTCGAGGCGACGATCGCGGCGCCCTCCGCCCGCGCCTCCGCCAGCAGCTCGAAGAGGATCTCGCGGCTGGGCGGATCGAGGCCGTCGAACGGCTCGTCGGCGAGCAGGATCGAGAACGGGCGCACCAGCGCCAGGGCGATCGAGGCCTTCTGACGCATGCCGTGGCTGAATGCCGAGGGCAGGCTGTCCTCCCATTCGCCGAGGCCGAGCCGCTCCATCAGCTCGCCCGCGCGAGCGCCCCGGTCGACGACGCCGTGCAGGGCCGCGACGTAGGCAAGGTGCTCGCCGAGGCTGAGGTCTTCGTAGAAGACCGGAGTGTCGGGCAGATAGGAAAGCGCCGCCCGGGCGGGGATCGTGCCGGCCTGCGCGCCGGCGACGGCGACCGAGCCCGAGGACGCCTCCAGCAAGCCGGCCGCCATGGTCAGGAAGGTCGTCTTTCCGGCTCCGTTCGGGCCGATCAGAGCGACGAACTCGCCGCTGTGCAGCACGAGATCGAGGGACTCGAGGGCGACGAACCCGTCGTAGGTCCTGCCGAGGTCAGTGGCGACGAGCACACGGCCCGAACCTGCCCCGCGATCTGCGCTCATGGTCCCACCGCGGCCCGCTTGGCCATCCGCCTGCCGAGCCACCAGGCCATGCCCAGGCCGAGCAGCGCCATCGGGATCTCGAGGCTGATCGCAGTGCCGATCGGCGAGCCCCCGTGGCGCGCCGCCTCCCGGGCAGCCAGAACCGGCATGCCCGCGGCGACGATCGCGATCAGGACCGGGGCCGCCGAGAGCGCGTAGCCGACTTTCGGGTCGAGAATGTGGGCGTAGGGGTCGTTGGTGACGCTCATCGCGGCGCAGCAGACCAGCACCAGCGCGGTCGGCACCAGCATCGCCGCGCCGACGCCGATCGCGGTGCTC
Source organism: Solirubrobacterales bacterium (assembly GCA_036376895.1). Classification (GTDB taxonomy): domain Bacteria; phylum Actinomycetota; class Thermoleophilia; order Solirubrobacterales; family 70-9; genus VAYN01. The sequence continues at coordinate 189,580 of DASUZL010000003.1, read as the reverse complement.
GTCGCGGCCCCGAGGGCGAGCGCCGACAACGTCCCGAACAGCAGGACCAGCGCCATCGCCGCGCAGGAGGACGCCAGGTGGCGCTCGACCAGCTTGGCGAGGGCGACCGGCAGCGATTCCAGCCGGGTCGGGTGGTCGGCCTCCTGGGCCAGCGGCTCGACCAGGTCGAGCGCGGCGATCAGCAGCAGTGCCCCGGGCAGGACAAAAAGCAGCGTGACCCCACTCCAGGCGGCGGCCATAGCTGCCCCTGCCGCCAGCCCGATCGAGAGCACGCGGACGACACGCCCGAGCGGCCAGCGCAGAAGGCTCTGCCAACTGCGTCGCCAGACCGGGTAGCGGGACGAGGCCGCCGCTCCGAGTCGAAACCAAGGTCGCCGGCGCGGCCGCTCGGAGGCGAGCTGGCGGCGCAGGAGCACGACGGTGCGGAGGTCCTGAACCGAGGCCGAGAAGCGCAGCTCGGCGGTCAGCGCCGCCCGGCGCCGCGCCGCCTCGAGCACGATCCGGCCGACCGAGAACAGCCCGAACAAGGCCATCGCCAGCGCGATCGCGAGCCCCACCCCGGCCAGGACCAGCGGCTGTCCCCCGCCCTGCAGCGGCAGCGTCCCGATCTCCCCGGCCAGCGTCGCCGACGAGGTGGTCGAGCCGAGCAGCAGGTCGGCGAGCGACCAGGCGACCAGCCCGAGCCCGATCGCCGTTGCCACTACCGGCCGCACGCGGCGGCCGGAGGCGAGCAGCGCGGAAGCGAGGACGCAGAGTGGCAGCAGCGCCCCGAACAGGGCGAGGCAGGCGATCCACTCGACCGGCGAGCCGGGCAGGCGGCGGAAGACGAAGTTGCCGATGGCTGCGCCGAGCACGGCGCCGGCGATCGCGGCGGTCCGCATCTGCCGCAGCGCCGCCGGGCGCAGCGCCGCGCCGCGATCGATCGGCGCCAAGAGCACGTACTGGACCTCTGCCGCCTCGATCGCCAGCGGGCCCCCGCGGGCCCCGGACCGCATCCCGATCAGGACCGCCAGCGCCAGCGCCAGACCCAGCGCCGCGGGCCCGTGCTCCCTCATATCCGCGACCGCCTGCGCCGTCGCCGGCGCTTCCGCGACCAGGTCGGCGAGATAGGCGAGAGCGATGCCGCCGAAGATCGCCGCGACGTAGACGCGGTAGAGGATCTCCATCAGGTCGATGTCCTCGACGAAGCGGCGGCGGCGCGCCGCCCGCATCTCCGCGAGCGCCCCAGTCTGCCCCTGCCCAGTACTCACCCTCCTATTATCGATCCATGAGCCCCGTCTCGCCCTATGGGCCCAAAGCCGACGCCGGACCCCCTGGACTGGCGGCGAAGCTGCTCGGGTTCTGCGAGGAGCTGCGCGGCGAGGGGGTCGCAGTCGGGACCTCGGAGATCCTCGACGCCTTCGCCGCCCTGGAGCAGGTCGAGTGGACCTCGCAGGCGGACTTCCGCGAGGCGCTGGCGGCGACGATCGCCAAGTCGCAGGACGACCGCCGCGTCTTCGAGCTGCTCTTCGACCGCTACTTCTTCCGCGCCGCCGAGGCCGAGGCGGTGCAGCGGGGGATGAACGAGGCCGAGGAAGGACAGGGCGGCGCCGGTGAGGGCGAGGGTGGCGGCGCCGAGCGGCTCGACGTCGACGAGCTCGGCGAGCAGATCCGCGAGGCGATGGCCGCCGGCGACGAGGACCGGCTGCGCGACCTGGCACGGCTGGCGATCGCCGCCTTCGGCAAAGGCGAGGGCTCCGGCGTGGTCGGGGTCGACGTCCAGCGGATCCGCCGCACCCTGGGCCTCACCGCCGGCAGCCAGCCGCCGACCGAGACGGGCGAGGAGCGCCCGCCGATCGACCGTGAGCAGCTCACCGCCTTCGAGCGCCACCTGCGGCGCGAGCTCGAGCGCGACCTGATCGAGCGCACCCAGACCCTGCCCCCCTCCCGCCCCCTGGCCGAGCTCGACCGCGCCCTGCCGACCAGCCCGACCCAGGACCTGGCCGCGGTCCACCGCGCCGTCGGGCAGATGAAGCGACGGCTGGCGACGCTGGGGCAGGAGCAGCGCGGCCGCCGTCAGGCCGGCCACGTGGACGTGCGGCGGACGATGCGCGCATCGCTGGAGACCGGCGGCGTGCCGCTGCGGCTCAAATACAAGCCGAAGCGACCGCGGCGGCCGGAGATCTACGTGCTCTGCGACGTCTCCACCTCGGTCACCTCGGCCAGCGTCTTCTTCCTCTCCGTGCTCCACGCCCTCCACGACTCGTTCCGCAAACTGCGCAGCTTCGTCTTCATCGAGCGGATCTCCGAGGTGACCGACGTCTTCGAGCACGAGCGCGACTTCGCCGTGGTCGCCCAGCGGATCTCCTCTGAGGGCGGCGTCGCCGACGTCTCCGGCTACACCGCCTACGGCCGCGTCTGGCTCGAGTTCCTGACCGAGATCTCCGACGAGCTCGACCCGCGCTCAACCGTGATCGTGCTCGGCGACGCCCGCACCAACGGCCGCCAGCCCCACGCCGAGGTCTTTGCCCAGGTCTCGGAGCGGGCCGGGCGCCTGTTCTGGCTCAACCCGGAGCCGAAGCTCTACTGGAACTACGGCGACTCGGTGATGGCCGCCTACGAGCGCTACTGCGACGGCGCCTTCGAGTGCTGGACCACCCGGCACCTGGAGAACTTCGTCAACGTCGTCGCCGGCGGCGTGCCCGCAGCGGAATGACCCGGGCGCTGTTCCTGCGCCACGGCGAGTCCGCCCACAACGCCCACAGCGGCGCCGAGGCGCTGGCCGAGGAGGAGGGCGACCGGCTGACCGAGCGCGGCCAGGCCCAGGCGCGCGCCGCCGGCGCCGGGCTGGCGCAGGAGGGCGCAACCCGGCTGCTGACCAGCCCGCTGCGGCGGGCGCGGGAGACGGCGGCGGAGCTGGGAGCAGCGTTGGGGCTGGAGCCGGAGCTCGTCGACTACGCCCACGAGCTGCATGGCAGCGAGAGCTTCGAGGGGGCGATCGCGCGGGTGCGACGGCTGAAGGGCGAGCTGGAGGCGGGCGCGCTCGGCGAGCGGCCGCTGCTCGTCACCCACGGCATCTTCACCCGCTTCTTCCTGCTCGACTCGGTCCTCGGCGATGCCTTCGAGGCGCCGATGGCGGCGGGGATCTGGAACCTCGGCTCGCACAACTGCGGCCTCTCGGTCTTCGCCCACGGCGAGACCCGCGACCCCGCCGGCGCCATCGTCCCCGGCTGGACCTGCCTCAGCTGGATGGTGCGGCCGTGGGATCCGCCGTAACCAGTTGGGCCTCATCGTTCGGCGAGACCTGCCACTGCTCGTTCACGGTCGCGCCCGGGGGCGGCAAAACCGGGCCCTCCAGCAGCGGGTCTTCGGTCTCCCGCATCCATCTGTCGAGCCGCACCCGCATCTCCTCCAGCGCCTCCGCCGCCGCCGGGTCGCCAACCAGGTTGGAGCCCTCAGCGGGGTCGAGCACGAGGTCGTAGAGCTGCTCCCTGGGGACGACCTGCTCGCCCCAGTCGGCCTCGATCAGAAGCTGCTTGCTGGCGCTGTCGTCGCAGTTGGCGAGGACCGGGTGCGGGTACTCGTCGAAGCGGCGGATGTACTTCCAGCGCTCGGTGCGGACTGCCCGCTGCGGCTCGTAGGCAGCGTGGAAGGTGACCTCGGCGAAGATCGCCTCGTGCAGGCGGTCGACTTCCCCCCGCACCAGCGGCATCAGCGAATCCCCCTGCAGCCACGCCGGCGCCTCGACCCCGGCCAGCTCGCAGAGCGTCGGGTAGACGTCGAGGTGGCTGACCGGCGCATCGACGACCTTGCCGCCCGTGAAGCCGCCAGGCCCGCGCACGATCATCATCACCCCGATCCCACCGTCAAAGAGGGTCGCCTTGGCCCAGGGGAAGGCAACGCCGTGGTCCGTGGTGCAGATCACCAGCGTGTTCTCGACCAGGCCGTGGTCGTGCAGGGCGTGGAGGACGGCGCCGATCCCCTGATCGAGCGAGCGGGCGCTGGCCTTGAACTCAGCCATGTCGCGACGGGTCGCGACCACGTCCGGCAGGTTGGCCGGCGGCAGCGAGTAGAGGGTGTCGCGGACCGAGGTCGGGGCGGAGAAGTCGCGGTGGGTCTCGAAGAAGCCGACCGACATGAACCAGGGCTCGGGCGGCGCCTCGCGCAATGCCTCGATCGTCAGCGGCGCCACGTTCTCGGCGTGGTTGGAGCCGACATCGACCAGCCGGTCGTAGCCGATCACCCCCGGGTCGACCGAGATGTGCTGCTCGCCGATCAGGGTCGAGTGGTACCCGGCCTGGCGCAGGGTGTGGACCCAGTGGTGGCCGTAGTCGTTCAGCTTCCAGCCGCGGTGGGCGAGGCCGAACATGCCGTTGTTGTGGCAGTACTGCCCGGTCAGCAGGCTGGCGCGGCTGCCCGAGCAGGTCGGCGCCGCGCAGAAGGCCTCGCGGAAGAGCACCCCCTGGTCCGCCAGCATCTGGATATTCGGCGTCGGCACCTGGAATCCGTACGGCTGCACGTAGCGGCCGGTGTCGTGCGAGTGGATGTAGAGAATGTTCGGTGGGTCCAAGGCGACTTTTCTCCTCTATCCGGGTACAGCGAAAGCCTAACGAGCGCGTTAGTTAATAGTCTTTGTTGATCGACATAATCGGCAAAGGGACTCCGATGCAACCCGATCGCTCTTATCTCGTCTGCGCCACCCCGCGAAGCGGCAGCACCCTCGTCTGCCACGCGCTGGAGGAAACCGGCGTCGCCGGCCGCCCCGAGGAGTACTTCGAGGCGCTGCGCCACAGCGGTCGCCCGCGCCGGCCCGAGGAGTACTTCGCCGGCGTCGAGGACCCCTCGATCCGCGACCACCTGGGCGAGCGCGGGATCGGCGCCGAGCCGCCACCGCGCTCGCCGCTGTGGAGCCGCGCCGCCTACGACCGCTACCTGGAGTGGGCCTTCGAGGCGGGGACGACGCCGAACGGGATGTTCGGCGCGAAGCTGATGTGGGGCTATTTCGGCGACTTCGTCAGCCTCGTGCGAAACATCCCAAGCTGCCGCGACGTGCCGCTGGCCGAGCTCCTCCCCACCGTCTTCCCGGACGTCACCTTCGTCCGCGTCCTCCGCGCCAACAAGCTGCGCCAAGCGGTCTCGCTGTGGAAGGCGGTGCAGACGGCGACCTGGCGCGAGGACCAGGCCCAGGCCAAGGCCGCCTCGGTCGAGGACGGCAGCGGTCCCCCCTACCGCAGCTTCCTCGAGGAGCACCGCCCGCAGTTGCGCTTCCACTACCGCGCGATCGACCACCTGCTGCAGGGCCTCCTGGTCGAAGAGGCATGCTGGGACGCCTTCTTCGAGCACGCCGGCATCAAGCCGATCCTCGTCCTCTACGAGAACTTCGCCGCCGACTACGAGACCAGCACCCTGCGCCTCCTCGACCGCCTCGGCCTGGAGACCCCCGCCGACTTCACCTTCGAGCTCCGCATGAAGCGCCAGTCCGACCGGGTCAACGACGACTGGACGAGGCGCTACAGCGACCTTCGGCTCGGGACCGACTTCGATTTGGTGCCGGTGCCTGTCGAGGAGCCGCAGAAGCATTCATAGAAGCGTGGCCCGGGGAGGGGTCCGGTTGTACTCCGGGCGAATTTGTCGCGCGCCCTAAAGGGCGCAGCTCCCCCAGATGGAGCCCGCCTATGGCGGGCAATAGACAGATTGCATATCGCGCCTTCGGCCACATTCGCCCGGAGCACAACCGGACCCCTCCCACGTCACGTCCCTCGCAATCTGAGAGCAAAGGGCTCGAGCGGCTCCATTGATAGCTCAAGCCATCCCGTGGTTCTTTTTGGTCGCCTGAGGCCCAAAAGGGACCACGAGTTGAAGCGCTCCGAACTCGTGGTTCCTTATGCGCCTGTGAAGTCCGAAAGGACCCGCAGGACGGGCGTTGGGGGTTGGTCGGGGACGCCGGTACCCCTCCGCGGGAATGTCGCGAAGCGGCGATATGCAATCTGTCTATTGCCCGCCATAGGCGGGCAGCATGTTCGGGAGCTGTCCCGATAGGGACGCGACTGAATTCCCGCGGAGGGGTACCGGCGTCGCTGGCCTTCGCTCTGCTCAGTCCCTCGCCGCTAGCGAGCGACCCAGGCGTCTGGGGTTGCTGCCAGGTCGCTGACGACCTCTGGCAGTTCCCCGGAGACGAGGTCGGCGAGGGTGACCGACTCGAGCACGGTGCGGAGGCTGGCGCGGACGGCGATCCAGACTTCCTGCAGGTGCTTGGAGTTGCCGCGGTACTCGATCGCCTCGGGTGGGGTCGACTGGACGTGGGCGATCGGGCCCTCGACGGCGCGGACGATCTCGGCGATCGTCACCTCGTCGGCGGGGCGGGCGAGCCAGTAGCCGCCCTTGGCGCCGCGGCGGGCGCGGACGATGCCGTGGTGCTTGAGCTCGAGCAGGATGTGCTCGAGGAACTGGAGCGGGATGTCCTGCGCCTCGGCGAGGCGCTCGCCCTTGATCGGGCCCTCCTCCGCGGCGGCGAGCTCGGCAGCGGCCCGCACCGCGTAGTCAGCCTTGGCAGAAACGCGCATACGGCTAGTAAATCAGTCGGCAGGCAGCGTCTGCGCGAGCGTCGATTCCTGGTCCGCCTCTTGCCGCCGTTCGCGTTCGCGGCGCTTCCTCAGCCAGTGCGGTGCGTAGAGCATCAGGCCGAGGCCGAGTGCGGCGATGCCGGCGGCGATCGGCCAGACCGCCGGGTCGCCCTTCTGGATCGTGACGATGCCGGAGCCGATCAGGACCACCCCGAGGGCGGTGCGGATGAATCCCTGCGGCGCCTTGCCGGAGAGCGCGGCGCCGATGACCACGCCCGGCACCGAGCCGAGCAGGATGTTGCCGGCGAGGACGAAGTCGACGTTGCCGCCGACCCAGTGGGCGATTCCCGCCGCCCAGAGCAGGATCGCGGCGTGGAAGACGTCGGTGCCGACCACCTTCTTCGGCGCCAGGCGGTAGACCGCGATCAGCAGGATCGCGATCACCGTGCCCGAGCCGGCCGAGGTGATACCGATCACGAAGCCGGTGGTGGCGCCGATCACGACCGCCGCAACCTTGTGCCGGCGCTCGACCTCGAAGCGGTCGCGCTCGTCAACCAGATTGCGGAGGATCAGCGCCCGGGCCAGGGTGATCACCCCGACCATCAGCAGGGTGCCGCCGAGCACCGCGTAGACCAGCTCGTCGAGCCGGTCTTCGCCGATCCGGTCCTGGAGGAGGGAGACGAACACCACCCCGGTTACCGCGGCCGGGACGCTGCCAAGCGCCAGCCACTTGACCAGCTCCATGTTGACCGTCTTCATCTTGAAGTGGCGCCAACCGCCGACGGTCTTGGTCACCGCCGAATAGAAGATGTCGGTGCCGATCGCGGTCGTCGGCTGGATCCCGAAGATCAGGATCAGCAGCGGAGTCATCAGCGAGCCTCCGCCCATGCCGGTCATACCGACGAGCACGCCGATGCCCAATCCGAAGAGGACGATTGCCGGGTCCATAGATGGAATGCCGTCGCCGCACCGACGGGCTTATTCGACTTTCCCGACCTATTGAGTTTCTTGACTGTCTAGGTCGGGAGTGCGGAGTGCGGCAGGATACCAACATGGGTCCCGAAATTGGGCAGATCGGCGCCACCCGAGCGCCCTCCGAACCCGCCCCAGCGGCCGGTGACGGAGTCGCGATCCGGGGCCTCGAGCATGCCTACGGCGAGCTGCAGACGCTTGCCGGAATCGACCTGGACGCAGAGCCCCATGGCGTCCTCGGTCTCGTCGGCCCCTCCGGCTGCGGCAAGTCGACGCTGCTGGAGCTGATCTGCGGCCTGCGCGAGCCGGCCGGCGGCACAGTCGAGGTCGGCGGCGCCCGCGACGGCGCCGGGCGCCTCGACCGCTGCGCCTACATGCCCCAGCGCGATCTGCTCCTCCCCTGGTACTCGGCGATCGACAACGCGGCGCTGGCGCTGCGCAACCAGGGAGTCGGCCGGACCGAGTCCCGCCGCCAGGCGGCGGCGCTGTTCGAGCGCTTCGGCCTCGCCGGCTTCGAGCAGGCCCAGCCGACCGAGCTCTCCGGCGGGATGCGCCAACGCGTTGCCTTCCTCCGCACCCTGATCTCCGGCAAGCCGGTGCTGGCGCTGGACGAGCCCTTCGCCTCGCTCGACGCGATCACCCGGGCGGAAATGCAGGAGTGGCTGGCGGCGGCACTGCGCGAGGACCCGCGCACGGTCGTGCTCGTCACCCACGACGTCGAGGAGGCGCTCTACCTCTGTGACCGCGTCGCCGTGCTCTCCGCCCGCCCGGCCCGGATCGTCGCCGAGCTGCCGGCCCCCGCCCCGCGCGCGGCCGACCGCGACGCCACCGTCACCGCCCCCGAGTTCGTCGCCGTCCGCGAGCGGGCGATGCGGGCGCTGCACGAGGGTGCGCAGTGAGTCGCTGGCTGCTGCCCACCTTCTTCCTCGCGGCGCTGATCGGCCTCTGGCAGCTGGCCGCCTCGACCGGTGCCCTCGCCGACCTGCTCGGCCTCGAAGACTTCCTCGCCCCCTCACCGGCGGAAATCGCCAGCGCGATCTGGGAGAACCGCTCGTTGCTGGCCGAAAACGCCTGGGTGACGCTGCAGGAGATCCTCATCGGCTTCGCCCTCGCGCTCGTCACCGGGATCGCCTTCGCGGTAGCGATGCACTTCTCGGTCCTCGTCCGCCGCGCCACCTACCCGCTGATGATCGCCTCGCAGACGGTCCCGATCATCGTCGTCGCCCCGATCCTCGTGCTCTGGTTCGGCTTCGGGATCGTGCCCAAGGCACTCGTCGTCGTCCTCGTCTGCTTCTTCCCGATCACCGTGGCGACGGTCCAGGGCCTCGGCTCGGTCGACCCCGACGCGACCAAGCTGATGCGCAGCCTCTACGCCTCGCGCTGGCAGATCTTCCGCCGCCTCGAGGCCAAAGCGGCGCTGCCTTACCTCTTCACGGGGACCAAGATCGCGATCGTCGTCGCGCCCCTCGGCGCCGTCTTCGGCGAGTGGGTCGGGTCCAGCTCCGGGCTTGGCCACCAGATCCTCCAGGACAACGCCCAGCTCGAGATCGCGAGGCTGTTCGGAGCCGTGTTCGTGCTCTCGGCGATCGGGCTCGCCCTGTTCGGTCTGACCGCACTCGCTGAGCGCCGCGTCGTCACTTGGCGATAGAACACAGGGGATGAAGACGCCCCGCCGCCCGGCGATCGCCGTCGTCGTTGCCTTATTGGCGCTTGCCCTCGGCCTCGCCGCCTGCGGCGAGAAGTCGGAGGATTCGAGCACCGCGGCCGAGCCCTTCTCGCTCACCCTCGACTTCTACCCCAACCCCGACCACGCCGGGATCTACATGGCGCAGAAGCTCGGCTACTTCGAGGAAGCCGGGCTCGACGTCTCGATCGACGCCCCCTCGGACCCGGCGGCGCCGATCAAGCAGGTCGCCGCCGGCCGCTCCGACCTGGCGATCTCCTACGAGCCCGAGGTGATGCTCGCCCACGAGCAGGGGCTGCCGGTGGTCGCGGTGGGCGCGCTCGTGAACCAGCCGCTGACCTCGATGATCTGGCTGGCCAAATCGGGGATCAAAGGCATCCCGGACCTCAAAGGCAAGACCGTCGCCACCGCCGGGATCCCCTACCAGGACGCCTTCCTCAACACGATCCTCGCCCGCGCCAACCTCGCCCCCTCGGCGGTGCGCGCGGTCAACGTCGGCTTCGGGTTGCTGCCGGCGCTGGTCGGCGACAGCGCCCAGGCGATGCTCGGCGGCTACAGCAACGTCGAGGGCGTCGACCTGCGCGAACGCGGCAAAGCGCCGGTCGTCACCCCGGTCGACCAGCTCGGCGTCCCCACCTACAACGAGCTCGTCCTCGTCGCCAACCGCGAGTCGCTGCAAGCCGACCCGGAGAAGATCCGCCTTTTCATCGCCGCCCTGGAGCGCGGCACCGAAGCCGCCGTCGAACAGCCCAACGCGGCGGTCGAAGCGATCACCGAAGCCAACGGCGACCTCGACGCGAAACTGACCCGGGCCGAGGTCGAAGCCACGCTGCCGCTGCTCGGCGAGCGGGTGCAGGGACAGCCCTACGGCTGGATGGACCCGGCCGAGTGGAAAACCTTTGCCGGCTGGATGCGCGACAACGGCCAGATCGAGTCGCTGCCGAACACGACGGACCTGCTCAGCAACGCCTACCTGCCGGGCGAAATCCCCGAATAGCGCAGCGCGTCCTCGCCGATCAGGCGGCTGACTTCGCTGGCCGGCATCGCCACGTGGAAGAGATGCCCCTGGGCGTAGTCGCAGCCGAGGCGGCGCAGCTCGGCCAACTGCACCTCGCTCTCCACCCCCTCGGCGATCACCTCCAGCGAGAGCGCCCGCGCCATCCCGATGATCGCCTCGACGATCGCCGTCCGCTCCTGCTCGATGCCGAGCGCGTCGACGAAGGAGCGGTCGATCTTCAGAGCGTGGAAGGGGAAGCGGTTGAGGTAGGCGAGCGATGAGTAGCCGGTGCCGAAGTCGTCGAGGACCAGCCGCACGCCGAGCTCGTTCAGCGCCTCCAGCGAGGAGATCGCCGTCGCCGACTCCTCGACCAGGACGCTCTCGGTGATCTCCAGCCGCAGGTGTTCGGGCTCGAGGCCGGTGCGGGCGAGGATCTCGGCCACGGTCGCCGGCAGGTCGCGGTGGGCGACCTGGCGGGCGGAGAGGTTGACGGCGACGTCGAAGGGACGGGCATCGGGGCGCAGCCGGTGCCAGTCGAGCGCCTGGCGGCAGGCGCGGTCCTGGACCCAGCGGCCGATCGGCTCGATCAGGCCGCTGTCCTCGGCCACGGAGACGAACTCGGCCGGGTCGAGCAGGCCCCGCTGCGGGTGCTTCCAGCGCACCAGCGCCTCGAGGCCGGAGATCTCGCCGTTGCTGAGGTTGACCACGGGCTGGTAGTGGAGGGTCAGCTCGTCGCGCTCGATCGCGTGGCGCAGCTCGCGTTCGACCTCGAGCCGGCGCATCGCCCAGGCCCGCATCTCGGCGTCGAACATCACGCAGCGGGCGCGCCCGCTCTCCTTCGCCCGGTACATCGCCGCGTCGGCGTCGCGGATCAGCAGCTCGGCGTTGACCTGGCGCTCGGAGGCGTGGGCGACGGCAACCCCGATGCTGGCGCTGACGAAGTGCTCGACGCCGTCGATCGAGAACGGCTGCGCGAAGGCGGCGGCGACGCGGTCGGCGATCGCGGCTGCCTCGGCGTCGTCGGCGAGGCGGTCGATCAGGATCCCGAACTCGTCGCCGCCGAAACGGGCGACGACGTCGCCGGGCCGCAGGTGGGCGCGCAGGCGCGGCGCCACGGCGCGGAGCAGAGCGTCGCCGGCGTGATGGCCAAGGCTGTCGTTGATCAGCTTGAAGTGGTCGAGGTCGAGGAAGAGGATGCCGACGGGCGAGCCGGAGACGGTGGCGCGGCGCAGCGCGTCGGTCAGCGCGTCGACGAAGCTGAGCCGGTTCGGCAGCCCGGTCAGAGCGTCGTGCAGGACCCGGTGGCGCAGCGCCAGGTCGGAGGCGTGGCGCTCGATCGCGTCGGCGAGGACGTTGGCGGCGGCCTGCACGAAGGCGACGTCTTTGGCGCTGAACTGGTGCGGCTCGGCCGCGTGCAGGTCGAGCACGCCGAAGGGGTGGTCCTTGCCGTCGATCATCACCGCCAGGCTGCTGGCGGCACCGACAACGCGCAGCACCGGCGGCATCGTGAAGCGCTCCTCCGTCTCCCAGTCGTCGACGATCGCGTGCGCGCCCGAGTCGAGCGCGGCGCCGGCGTGGGAGTCGCGCGAAGCGGAGACCCGGCGGCCGGCGCCGACCACCTCCTCCTCGAGGCCGGCGCGCAGGTTGAGGCGGCGGCCGTCGCGGGAGAGCTCCCAGATACAAGCGCTGTCGACGCCGTCGATTTCGGCGATCAGCGCGGTCGCGTCGCGCATCAATGCCTCCGGGTCGCCATCGCCCAGCGCCCGCTCGCCGAGTTTGGCGACGACCGCCTGCTGGGAGAGCGCCCGCTGCAGCTCGGCCTCGGCGTTCTTGCGCTCGCTGACCTCGTAGAGAACGCCGTGCCAGACCGGCACCCCGTTTTCGTCGGCTTCCAGCACCGCCTCGTCGAGCATCCAGACGATCTTGCCGCTGCGGGTGCGCATCCGGTATTCGATCGGGCTGGTGTCGCGGTCGCCGAGGTAGACCTTGCTTTCGACCGCCAGCGCCCGCTCGCGGTCGTCGGGGTGCAGCAGCCGCACCCACAGGGTCGGGTCGCTGGTCAGCTCCTCAGCCGTGTAGCCGAGGATTTCCTCGACCTGGGGGCTGACGTAGCGCCAGCGCCCCTCCTTGCCGATCTCTGCCGTGTAGACGATCACCGGCAGCCGCTCTACCAGGCGCCGGTAGTCCTCGCCGCCGGTCGCTATCTGGTCGACGAATTCGTTGAACTCGTGCTCCGGCCACTGCCGTTCCCCTGGCTCGCGCATGCCTGTGTATCGACAGATGACCCACCCGCTTGACCCCCCGTTCGTCCAGGCACGAAAGCGTGCGTGGCGCGGAGCTGCCGCTCAGGCGGCCATACGCAGCGGCCTGCCCCTGGCGACGACCCGGTACAGGCCGGCCAGGGTCAGGGCTCCGACGAGCCCGCGATAGGGCTCATACGGGGCGTAGAACTCTTCCACCTCGGGGACCGTCGCCCGCCGCCCGAGCCCGGCGAGCCGGCCGACCAGCTTGATGTAGGCGAGGTCACCGGCAGGCAGCGAGTCCATCTCGCCGCGCCCGTAGAGGCCGAGGCACTGGACCGTCCAGGGCCCGATCTGCGGGATCGAGAGCAGGCGGCGATCGGCCGCCGGGGACTCGATAGCGCAGCGCCCCGCCGCGACTTCTCGCGCCACCCGGCGCAGGGCCACGGCGCGGCTGCCGGCCAGGTCCATCGACTCCAGCTCGGCCGGGGCGCGGCCGGCGATCGCCGCCGGGCCCGGGACGTCGCGCGGCGCCTCCCGCTCCGGCCCGGTGCGCGAGCCCCAGCGACCGATGATGCGGCGTTCGATCCGGGCGGCACGGTCGGCCTCGATCAGTTGGCCCACCACCGCCGAGGCGAGTGCCTCCCACGGCCAGGGACGGCGGCGCGGCCGGAAGCCCGGCATGCGCCGGATCAGCGGCCCGAGCAGCTCGTCGCGACGGAAGCGGCGGTGGAACTCGGTCAGGTCGTCGTCGACGCCGAACGCGAAGCGCATCCGCTCGACCGCAAGCTGCAGTTGCGCCGGCCCGGCAGGAGCGGCATCGGGGGATACCGGCAGGCCGTACTCGACGCCGGCGGGGTCGAGCCCCTGCGCCCGCAGCTTCAGCCGCCCCGGCCCGGGCTGCCAGGCCCGCACCAGCACCGGGCTGCCCTCGACGTGCAGGAACCGGGTCGCGATGCCGCCGCGGACCCGCAGCGTCAGGTCCTCGCTGCCCCGGCCCAGGCGGAAGGGCGAGGGCGGCCTGGCCTCGGTTTCGAGCGCCGGCCCCGGCACCGCGGGCTAGCGCCCGAGCAGGTGGACGTCGACCAAAAAGGAGCGGCTGGCGACGACGTTGGGCCGCTCGCGGCGGCCGAGGCGGCGGCGCGGCGAGCGGGACTTGACGCCGGCGGCGCTGACCGCGCGTACGGCGGCGACCGTCGCGGCCCCGGCGAGAACCCCACCGGCAGCGGCAAGCGCGGCGGTCCGGACCTCCGCCCGCAGCACCGGCAGCCCCGCGTCGGCCTGCTCCTCGTACGGAAGCGGCAGCGGTCGCACCGGCTCGGTGGCCTCGCGCGGCTCGGCGTCTTCCTCAGCGAGGATCTCGCCGTCTAGATCGAGGTCGCTCACCGCGCCGACTCTAGCGAGGCCCCAGGTCACCCCGACCCGGGTGTTACGTAAACCCCGGAACTTGCGGAAATCAGGCCCCGAGGGCCCGCTCGTACAGCCGGTACCGCTTGACCACCTCGCCGCCCATGCCCTCCATCGCGCGGTTCATCGCCTCGTTCGTCTCCAGGATCCAGCCCATCTCGCCGCCGACGATGCCGCCGGGGACGGCGGCCTCCTCGAGGTGGCGCAGGTAGAGCCCGGCGGCGACGCCGCTGTGGCGGTACTCGTGCTTGACCCCGAGGGCGAAGACCCGGCACTGGTTGATCTTGCGCCGGCCGAGCAGGAACTTCGCCCAGCCGAAGGGCAGCAGGCGGCCGTTCAGCTTCGCCATCACCTGGTTGATGTCGGGCAGGGTCAGTGCCGCCCCCACCACCTCGCCGTCCTTCTCGGCCATGTAGGTCCAGTTCTCGTCCAGCACCTGTTTCAGGTTCTTGGCCTGGAACTCGACCTCGGCGTCGGTGATCGGGACGAAGCCCCAGTTTTTGCCCCAGGCCTCGTTGTAGACGTCCATGAAGCGCCGCACCTCGTTTGCCATGTCGCGCTTGCGCATGTTGCGGATCGCGATCCCTTCGTCCTCCAGCGCTTTCTTCGCGGCGGCGTGGATCGAAGGGTCGAAGCGCTCGCCCTCCTTGAGATCGCCGAACTGCAGTTCCCACATCAGCACGTCCATCGTCTTGCCGAAGCCGAGCGACTCGATCAGCTCGCGGTAGTAGGGCGGGTGCCAGGGCTCGAGGATCATCGGCCGCCGCTCGTAGCCCTCGATCAGGATCCCGATCTCGTCGTTGGTGGTGAAGTCCATCGGGCCGAGGATCCGCTCCCGCCCCTGCGCCGTCGCCCACTCCGTCGCCGCCTCCAGCAGCGCCCGCGCCACCTCGGCGTCCTCGACCGTCTCGAAGAAGCCGAACATCGCGTCGCTGCCGCCCTGGTACTCATCCCAGCGGCGGTCGATGTGGGCGCTGATCCGGCCCACCGGCTCGCCGTCGCGCTCGGCGATCAAGAGCTGGGCCTCGCCGTGCTCGAACCAGGGGTTCTTGCTGGGATCGAGGAACTGCATCCGCTCGTAGATCAGCGGCGCCACCCACTGCGGGTTGTCGCGGTGGACCCCGAAGGGGACCTTGACGAACCGCTTCAGCTCGCGGCGGCCGCGCACCGGCCGGATCGTCACGCTTCCCATCCGGCCGCAACTTACACTCTGGCCGATGGGTGAGACCGCCAAGGCCCCGGTCGACGTCTTCGCGAAGGCCCGCAGCCACGACCGCATCGAGCAGCTCGAAGCCGCCAAGGAGCACGACCTCCTCCCCTACTTCCGCCTGCTCACTTCGCAGGCCGGGCCGGTGGTGGAGATGGAGGGGCGGGAGACGATCATGCTCGGCTCCAACAACTACCTGGGGCTGACCGGCGACGAGCGGGTCAAGCAGGGCGCCCGCGACGCCCTGGAGACCTTCGGCACCGGCGTCACCGGCTCGCGCTTGCTGAACGGGACGACGCCGCTGCACCTGGAGCTGGAGCGCGAGCTGGCGGAATGGATGCGGACCGAGGACGCGATCGTCTACACCACCGGCTACCAGTCGAACGTCGGCTGCATCGGCACCATCCTCGGCCCCGCCGACACGGTGATCTGCGACTCCGGCGACCACGCCTCGATCCTCGACGGCTGCCGCCTCTCCGGCGCCAAGCTGCGGCCCTTCCGCCACAACCGGATGGACAAGCTGGAGAAGATGCTGCAGCGCGCCGCCGCGGACGGCGGTGGCATCCTCGTCATCGTCGACGGCGTCTTCTCGATGGAGGGCGACGTCTGCGACCTGCCGCGGATCGTCGAGCTCTGCCAGGCCCACGGGGCGCGGCTGATGGTCGACGAGGCCCACGGCGCCGGCGTGCTCGGCGCCCGCGGCGCCGGCGCCGCGGAGCTGTTCGGGCTCGAGGACCAGGTTGATCTGCGGATGGGCACCTTCTCCAAGAGCCTCGCCTCCTGCGGCGGCTTCATCGCCGGCCCCGCCGACGTGATCGAGTACCTGCGGGTCTCCTCCCGCTCCTTCATCTTCAGCGCCTCCGCCGTCCCCGCCGCCGTCGGCGCCGCCCTGGCGGCGTTGCGGGTGATCCGCGCGGAGGGACCGCAGCTCTTCGAGACGCTGCTGGCCAACGCCGAGTACCTGCGCGAAGGCCTGCGCCACCTGGGGCTGAAGGTGATCGAGCCCGGGACCCTGCCCGACGGCACCGTCGCCACCACCCCGGTCGTGCCGGTGATGGTCGGCGACGACTGGCAGGCGGTGCTGCTCTGGAAGGCGCTGTTCGACGCCGGCGTCTACACCAACGTCGCGATCCACCCGGCCGTCCCTCCGGGCGGGGCGCTGCTGCGGACCAGCCTGATGGCGACCCACCAGCGCGAGCACCTCGACGGCGCCCTGGGGACGATCGCCCGGGTGATCCAAGACTTCCCGGACCTTCCCCGGTCCTAGATCACCGATAACCGGATCTTGACATCCCCCGTCCTGGGTAGTTTCAGGCTTGACTGGATCGGGACACCACTCGCGCGGCGCCGAAATTGTTGCTCTTAGCGACCAGCCCGCGCGTCATTTCGTTCACATCGGGTTGACGGGAGCCGGGGCCGAGGCATAGCTTGGCCTCTCTCGACGGATGGCCCGGCGGGGCGTCCGGAGAGAGACCTCGATCCGGACCAGACCACGGTCTGTTGCCACTGGTCACCGGCGAGATTTTCCAGTTAACCGATTCCTTGAAGGGAGGAGTCCAGTGGACGCTGCCACCACGGCAACCGCAACGACTACCGCTACCGGCCACCAGGTGGAGGTAGAAGCACCCCAGCACATGCAAGCGCTCGAACGGGCAAACCTCGTACGACTCGCCCGAGCCGAGCTGAAGCGTGCGATCGGTCGGGGTGATCTGGACGCCTCCGAGGTGGTCCGCGATTGCCCCTGGGAGACCGAGAGCATGACGATCTCCGAGCTCCTCACCAGCCAGCGACGCTGGGGACGCACCCGCGCCCGCAAGTTCCTCACCCCGCTCTCTCTGAACGAGAACAAGCAACTCGGCACCCTGACTTCCCGGCAACGTCGTCTGCTCTCGACCGAGCTCGCATCGCGCTCGACCGGAAGCCACGACGCGGTAGCTGCCTAGCGCTTCAGCCGCGCATTCCACCGACCCGGAAGCTGAGGCCTCCGGAGGCACGTTGGAATGCGCGGCGCGCCAGGTAGAAGACGATCGCAAAGGCAACCGCCCCGACCGCCAGGCTGACCGCGAGGATCTGGTTGGCGACGTAGAAGAGCAGGCCGACGGTGAAGACGAAGACTGCTCCGGCCAGCAGCGTGGTGTGCGAGCGGTAGCCGGCGAAGTGCTCGCGGATCGCCACCTCCATCCCACCGAGGCCGGCCAGGGCGACGCCGAGGCCGATCGCGGTCGGGTGCTGGCCGACGATCCCGACGATCAGCGAGACGATGCCGGCGAGGATCACCAGCTCTGCCAGCGGCGCCGAACCCCAGGGAGCCGGCGGGCGCTCGTCCGGCTTCGCCACCCGGCGCGCCGGCTTACCCTCCCCCGCGCTCAACGGCCGCAAGCCGCCCGGCTAACGGACATCCGGAGGAGACCTTGACCCGCCACCAGCCCATCAGCATCCCGATCGGGCCCAGCACCGGGCGCGAGTGCCAGTGGCCGCAGCCCGGGGCGCCGATGTCGTCGCGGCTGACCTGAACCCACTTGAAGTTCTCCGGCGCAGCCATCATTTCGCTCAGCAGCTCGCGGTTGGCGGCCTCGAGCCGGTCCTGCTCGGCCAGGGTCAGGCGCGCGTCGGCGACGCGGTCGGCAAGCTCGTCGCGCAGCCGCTCCAGCTCCCCGAGGTCGAGCAGCCGCGGCGTAGTCGTGATCGCAGCGACGCGGTGACCGACCTCGACCCGGCCGAATCCCTCGGCCAGGAGACCGGCCAACTGCCGCTCCAGGGCGCCGACCTGGCGGCGCAGCTCACGCCGCGCAGCGCGCTCGTCGACATCGACGCGAAGTCCCGTGAAGCTGTCTCGTGAGAGCAGATCCGGCATCTTTCCTCGCTCCGAGTGTAAATCACCCAACCGCGGCGACAAGGGAGGGACGGTTAAGCGCCGGAGGTGGCCTCGGCGGTCGCCGCCGCCATCCACAGCGCCTCCTCGATCGCGATCTCCGGCACCCCCTTGACCCGGGTGGCGACGATCGCGATGCGGCGGGTGGCGGACTCGACCGTGCAGCCCTCCGCCCCCTGCCCGAAGAGCAGGGCGACCGGGCGCGAGCCGTCGGCGATCGTCAGCGTGCCCTGGGCCAGCTCGCCGGGCTTCCCGGCGAGCGACTCGCCGGGGGCGGAATCGCGGATGCAGAGGCCGCCTTCGATCCGGTCGGCGTCGAAGGCGCGCAGCGCCACCCCGGTCTCGACGATCGCGACGGTCAGCGCGTCGCGCGGCAGCCCCGCGCTCTTGAAGGCGCCGTCGTGGAGGCGTTCCAGGGCCAGTTGCTCGACCGGGGTCCGGTTGTGGTCGGGGTCGAGCCCGATCTGGCGGAAGAAGACGCGGTAGGCCCAGGGGATCGGCCGTTCCCGCATGCGGATCGCGTGGGCGCCGTAGAAGCGGTCGGAGAGGTCGCGCAGGCGCCGCCGCACCGGCTCCGGGCTCTTGCCGGGGCGGACGTCGACCTCGACCCAGGCGAGCCCGAGCCCGGGGAACTCAGCGGCGATGCGCGGGGCGACCCAGCCCTGCTCCGGCGCCGGGTCCCAGCCCAGCCGCGAATCGGCCGCCTCCCAGTCGCCCATCGCTCAGCCCACCTCGGCCTCGCGGGTCGCCGCCAGCAGGCTCTCGACCTCGGCGGTCAACTGCCCCTGGCCGATTTCGCCGATGCTGGTCGCCTGCAGGGTGCCGCCGGGGTAGGCGTAGGCGAACGTCGGGCAGACGCCGACCCCGTAGAGGCTGCCGACGGCGCCGTCGCGGTCGTAGCCGACCGGAAGCTCCCAGCCGCGCTGGCTCGCCAATTCGCGCACGGTCTCGGGGTCGTCGTGAATGTCGATGGAGAGGAAATTCACCCTTCCACGGTAGCGGCGGTAGACGCGGTCGACGACGTCCTGCTGGGCCTCGCAGTCGCCGCCTTTGGTGAACCAGAAAGAGATCACCAGCGGCCGGTCGAAGAGGTCGCAGACGCGGATCGCGCCTGCGGTGGTGATCTCGCAGGCCGGGTCGCGAACGGCGTCCCCGGGACAGGGCAGAGCCGAGGATTCGCAGTCGTCCTGGGCGACGTTGGCGTCGCCTTCGAGCCGGCCGCTGACGTCCGGCACGGCGAACTCGGGCAGCGGCCAGCGATCGGCCTGGCGATCGAGGCCGAGCGTTCCCTCGCCACCGCCGTCGGTGAGGGTGTTCAGGGTCGCCACCGCAACCAGGATCAGGAAGAGCAGGCCGACGACGATCGAGTAGCGGTCTTTCATCGTTCCTCGCTCCAGATCAGCACCGCGGGCAGGACGATCATCACCCCGAGCAGGGCGGCGGCGAGGTCGATCACGGTGACGAAGCCGAAGTCCCGCAGCATGCGGACGTCGCTGGCGATCAACACCGCGAAGCCGGCCACCGCGGTGACGCCCGAGGCGAGCACGGCGGCGCCGGTGCGGGCGTAGGCGCTGCGCAGCGCCTCGGCCGGGGTCCGGCCGGCTCGCTCCTCGTGGTAGCGGCCGGAGAGGATCACCCCGAACTCGGTCGCGACGGCGATCGTCAGCGCCCCCAGCGCCGCCGACATCGGGTTCAGCGGGACGCCGCTGACCCAGAGCGCCAGCGAGGCCCACCCGGTCGCCAGCACGGTCGGGACCAACGGCAGCAGCGCACGGGAGACGGAGCGGTAGACGACGAGCAGAGCCAGCGCCACCGCGAGCAGGCCGGCCAGGGTCAGCCAGTAGCGGCTGGCGTCGAGGTCGGCGGCCGATTCGGCGGCAATCACCGGCAGGCCCGCGAGTCGCACCTGGACGCCCGGCGGCGGCCCGCCTTTCTCCCCCGGCGTCCCGATCTCCCCCCGCACCCGGTCGATCAGCCGCTGCTGGTCCTGCAGCGACTGGGCCCGGATCCCGAAGGTGATCAGCGCCGCCGTCCCTACTTCGCCGGTCTCAGGATCGATCGGCGCGACCTGGCGCAGGGAGTAGGGCGAGAGCGCCGCCAGCGTCGCGTCGACCCCGTTCGCGGTCACTTCTTCCCCTCCGCGGACGAGGAAGTCGGAGAGGGCAGGCCCGGGGCAGATCTCGGCCTCGAGGCAGCTCGGGTTTTCGCCGCGGAACCCATTCGCCCGCAGGACCCGGCGCTTGAAGTTCGCCATCCACGCGACTACCGCCGGGTCGGTCAGGTCCTCGGCTTCGACGCTGACGTCGAGCTCGCCGGAGACGCCGGTGGTCTCTTCCAGGTCGGTGAGATTGCGGACGGCTTCGATTCCCTGGGGGGCCAGGGACTGGATGCGCGAGGCGGTCTCGATCTGGGTGCCTGCTCCCCAGCCGATGACGGCGAGGGCGAGCCCGATGCCGAGCACGAGCATCGGGCGCTCGACCGAGAGGGACAGGAGGAGCTCTGGCGGGCGGGTCCTGTCCCGGGGGGAGGGACCTGCGGGCGAGGTATTCGTTCTCGGCCCCTCCCCCCGGGCCACCCGCCCGAGGAGCCACTGGTCCCTCAGGCGAAGGGCGGCGAACCCAGTAGTCAGTGAGAGTGCGAAAGCCAGCGCGATGCCGCCGATTAGCAATAGGCCGAAGCTGCGGACCATCGGGATCGGAGAAAGCTGCAAAGCCAGGAAGCCGACTGCGGTGGCTAGGCAGGCGGTGGCGATGGTGGGGCCACCGGCTGCGGCGGCAGCGGAGGCGGCTTCTGTGGGTTCGAAGCCGTTGCTGGAGGCCTCGTCGTAGCGGGCTTGGAATTGGATCGCGTAGTCGACGGCGAGGCCGATCAGGATTGGGAGGGCGGCGATCGAGGCCATGGTCAGGGCGCCGTCGGTGAGGCCGAGGAGGCCGAAGGCGATCGCGGTGGCGCTGAGCGCGAGGCCCAGGGGCAGCAGGCGCCAGCGGGAGCGGAAGGCGAGCATCAGGGTCAGGGCCATCACGCCGAGGGCGACGGCGAGGAGGAGGAGTAGGGCGTCCTTCAATGCCTGGGCGACGCCGTCGACGACGACCGGGGCGCCGGAGACGACGTAGCTGCCGCCTTCCAGCTCGAAGCAGGGCGCCGGGCGGCCATCCTGTTTGCACTCCGCCCGTGGCGTGGTGTCGTGCACGGCGGCTTCGATCAGCCCGATCGCGCGGCGGCGCTCGGAGTCGCTGAGGTCGGGCTTCAGCCGCACCACGATCTGGGCCGAGCGGCTATTCGGGAAGAGGTAGGCGAGGCGAGCCTTCGGCGTTCCCCGCGCACGGGCCAGATCGAAGACGACGGTGGCGACGAAGTCTTCGTTGTCGACGCTCGGCGCCGAGGTGATCCCGTAGCGGGTGGCGACGGCGAGGAGGAATTCGCGGAAGCGGTCGGAGGAGACGTGGCGGGCAAGCCGGCGCAACTGCCGGTCGATCTGCACCACCGCCTCGTTGAGGAAGGTGCCGGGGCCGGAGACGAACTCGACCGGCGCCATCTCGGCCAGTTCAGTGCACGGCCCCGGGATCGGCTCCGCCCCCTCCGGCACTTTCCCTGAGAGGCAGCCCTCCAGGCGCAGCAGACGGAAGATGTTGTCGGTGAGGATCAGCTCCGGCAGTTCGCCCTTGGCCAGAACCACCACCGGTTCTTCGCCGAACTGCTCGCGCACCTGCTGGGTCGCCTCGTAGGTGGCGCCATCCGTGTCGACCAGCGTGCCGACGCCGGCATCGGTCGGTATCCGCGTCGCCCCGACCGCCGCCGCGACGGCGAGGACCAGAGTTACCGCCAGCACCCAGCGGGCGTTGTCAGCGGCCCACGCCGCGACGCGGCCGAACCACCGCCCCGGGCTCAACTCAGTCCATCGAGAGCGGACCGCTCACGTCGGCGTTGAGGAACTGGTTGACGAACGGGTTGCTCGAGTCGAAGAGCTCGTCTTTGGGCCCGGACTCGACGATCTTGCCGCTCCAGAGCACAGCGATGAAGTCGGCGATCCGGCGCGCGGTCCCGAGGTCGTGGCTGATCACCAGGTAGCAGCCGCCGTTCTCGGCATGGACCTCGCGGATCAGCTCGCAGAGCAGGGCCGTGCGGACCGGGTCGAGGCCGGAGTCGGGCTCGTCGAACATCACGATCGCCGGTTCCAGCACCAGTGCCCGGGCGAAGCCGGCGCGCTTGCGCATCCCACCTGAGAGCTCGTTCGGCATCTTGTAGGTGGCCTCGATCAGGCCCACCTCTTTGAGCCGGCGGTTGACGATCTCGCCGATCTCTTCCTCGCTTTTGTCGGTGTGCTGGCGCAGCGGGAAGGCGACGTTGTCGTAGATGTTCATCGAGCCGAAGAGCGCCCCGTCCTGGAACAGCAGGCCGAACTTTTTGCGCACCTCGAAGAGTTCGTCGTCGGTCATGTTCGGGATCGACTCGCCGTGGACGAGGACGTCGCCCGAGTCCGGGTAGAGCAGCCCGACGATGTGCTTGATCAGCACGCTCTTGCCGGTCCCGGACGGTCCCAGGACCATCGAGACCTGGTCCTCGGGCAAGCCGAGGTTGAGGCCGTTGAGGATCCGCGCCCGGCCGAACTGTTTGACCAGGTCGATGATCTCGATCGCGTCCTCGCCGCCGTGGTCGCGCTTGCGGCCGGTGTGGAAGCGGTAGGGGTCGTGCTCGCGCGGATCGACCCCGGGGATGACGAAGTCGCGGCCCATCACGGCGCCGTCTTCGCTCACGTAGGGACCGCTCGCCTCGGCGCTTTCGGGGTGTCCTGCGGTGGCGCCCTCTTCCTGGGTGCGGTTCTCCTCGTCGTTCGGCACGTCAGCCTCCTATCGGCGCCCTCGGGTTGGCCCCCCAGAAGACGAGGGTCCCAAGCATCCCGATGATGTGGACTAAGACGATGTTCAAGACCATCGACTTCGCAGTCGCGGTCCCCACCCCGACCGGCCCGCCGGAGGCGGTGTAGCCGTAGTAACAGCCGACCATCACGATCGCGGTCGCCATCACCATGCCCTTGATCAGGCTGAAGATCAGGTCGGGAGGGTTCTGGAACATCCAGAAGATCAGGAAGTAGCCGCCCGAGGAGACGTCGCCGATCTGCTCGACCACGGCCAGGTAGCTGGCCAGGTACATGATCCCGATCCCGACCAGGTACATGAACGGGAAGGAGATCCAGGCGGCGAGCAGGCGGGTCGCGCAGAGGAAGGTCACCGGCGGCACCCCCATCACCTCGAGCGCGTCGATCTCGTCCGAGATCCGCATCGCCCCGAGCTCGGCGACGATCCCGGTCCCGACCTTGGCCGCCAGCATGTAGCCGAAGGCGTAGGGCATGATCTCGCGCAGGTCGCACCAGGCGGAGAAGACGCCGGCGTACGCGGGCGCGCCCTGGGCGCGCAGCAGGTATGCGCCCTCGATCCCGCACTGCAGGCCGAGGGTGAAGACCAGGCCCCAGATGATCAGCGCCGAGCCGAGGATCAGGATCCCGGCCTGGCGCAGGCTCTCGCCGAAGAAGCGCAGGACCCGGCCCGAGTAGACGAGGCCGGCGACCCGGGAGCCGAAGCGGGCGATCTCCCCGAAGGAGTCGAGCCAACCGCGCGGGACTGCGAGCCAGCCGTTCACCGGATCGTCTGCAGCTCGGGGTTGGTGGCGAGCAGGGTCTGGGTGAAGACGTAGTTGAAGGCGAAGACGCCCATGAAGGAGATGACGACGGCCTCGTTGACGGCGCGGCCCACTCCCGCAGCCCCTCCGGACGCAGTCATCCCTTTGTACGAGCAGACGACCGCGATCAGGGCGCCGAACAGCGTGCACTTGATCACCGAGCCCCAGAGGTCGGTGATCGAGGCGTTGGAGAAGAGGGTGGCGAAGAAGCCGCCGAGCGGCTGGTTGTAGAGGAGCTCGGTGAGGATGCCGCCGCTGATCCCGAAGACCAGGGCGTAGATGTCGAGCAGGCCGGTGATCAGCATCAGCGCCAGGAAGCGCGGCACGACCAGGTTCTTGATCGGGTCGACGCCGAGCACCTGCAGGGCGTCGAGCTCCTCGCGGATCTTCCGGGCGCCGAGGTCGGCGGTGATCGCGGTGCCGGCGACGCCGGCGACGACGACGGCGGTGACGAAGGGCGCGAACTCGCGGATCGAGGCGAGCACGAAGAAGCCGCCGAGCCGGTCGAGGGCGCCGAACAGCGAAAGGAAGTTAGCCGCCTGCAGGCCGGGCGCGCCGAAGCCGAAGGCCACGGTCGAGACCAGCAGCGGAAACCAGCAGAGCTGCAGGGCAAAGAGGAACTGGCCGATGAACTCCTCGCCATAGGGATAGGGAGGTTTGACCGCGGAAACGATCGTGCGAGCGGTGAGGATCATCATCTCCCCCACCTGCTCGAACAGCGACTTGGCGGGCAAGAAAGCCCTGTTGACCGCAGATCCGACCATCAGCTCCTCCGTCGAGCCGCGCCTCGCATTGCGCGCAGCGCCCCACTCGTGGCCTGAGTCTAGGGGATGGGTCCCCCCCAACCATTAGCCCACTGTTGAGATCCGACTAACCCGCTGCGGAGCCTGGAAACCGTCGCGGAAGCAGGGAAACCCCGTGCTATGTTCGGGCCGCTTTGGGGGGGACCGGACGACATTCCCGGCAGGCCCGTCTCCGAGCTACCGCGATCGGGTTTGCCGCGGTGGCCGCGGCGGCGCTCCTCGGCGCCTGCGGCGGCGAATCCTCCTCGGACGCGAACGAGCCGGCCGGCACCTACCGGGTGACGGTGACCAGCGCCAGCTTCCCGACCGAGCAGAACCTGGGGCAGACTTCGATCCTGCGCCTCGGCGTCCGCAACGACGGCGACAAGACGATCCCGGCGCTCGCGATCACGATCGGGATCGCCGGCGAAAAGGGCACCAGTTCCTCGCTTCCGTTCGCGATCCGCGACCCCCAGGTCGGGCTCTCCCAGCCAGACCGGCCGGTCTGGGTGCTGGCCTCGACCTACCCGCGCCTCGTCGGCTCCTCCGAACCCGGCGGGACCTCGACCTCGAACCCGAAAACCTTCGACTTCGGCCCGCTCAAGCCGGGCCAGTCCACCAACGCCGTCTGGAAGCTGAGCGCGGTCCGTGCCGGCAAGTACACGCTGCTCTACCGAGTCGCCGCCGGGCTCGGCGGCGAGGCCAAGGCAAAGACCGACGGCGACGTCGCCCCGGGCGGCACCTTCGTCACCGAGGTCACCTCCGACCTTCCGGAAACCGAAGTCACCGATAACGGCGAAGTCGTAGAAAAGTGAGATGGGCCACCGTCTTCATCCTCTTACTCGGCCTCGCACTGCCTGCCTGCGGGTCGGCGGACTCCTCGACGGAGGTCACGACCTCCGCGCCCGCCGGCGATAGCGCCGGCGAGCGGCCCGGCGGCGGCGTCGCCCTGAAGCAGATCGGCAGCTTCGACGCGCCGGTCCACGTCAGCGGCGCGCCCGGCTACCCGCGGCTGCTCTTTGTCGCCGAGCAGCAGGGACGGGTGATGGTGCTGCGCGGCGGGAAGCGGGTCGGGCGGCCCTTCCTCGACCTTCGCTCCCTGGTCGGGTTCGACGGCGGCGAGCGCGGCCTGCTCTCGATCGCCTTCCCGCCCGACTACCGCGCCAGCGGCCGCTTCTACGTCTATTACACGGACAGCGCCGGCAACATCCGCGTCGACGAGTTCCGCCGCCGCACGCCGACCAGTGCTAACCCCGGCTCGAGGCGCCCGGTGATCGAGATCCCCCACCCCGTCAACTCCAACCACAACGGCGGCCAGTTGCAGTTCCTCGGCGAGCTTCTCTACTTCGGGACGGGCGACGGCGGCTCCGGCGGCGACCCGCCGAACAACGCCCAGAACAAGGAGGTCCTGCTCGGCAAGCTGCTGCGGATCGACCCGCGCCCCTCCGGCGGCCAGCCCTACTCGGTGCCAGCCTCCAACCCCTTCGTCGGCCGCCCCGGCCGCGACGAGATCTACAGCTACGGCCTGCGCAACCCGTTCCGCTTCTCCTTCGACACCGTCACCGCGGCGCAGCCGCGGATCGCGATCGGCGACGTCGGCCAGGGGATCTACGAGGAGCTCGACTACACCACCGTCGCCACCGCCTCCGGCGCCAACTTCGGCTGGGACGCCTTCGAGGGCTTCGAGCCCTACACCGAAGACAACAGCGGCACCGCCGACCCCGGCGGCACCGTCAAACCGATCTTCGCCTACCCCCACAGCCGCGGCGGCAGCTGCTCGATCACCGGCGGCTACGTCGTCGCCGACCGCGCCCTGCGCTCTCTCTATAAGCGCTATGTCTACGCCGACTTCTGCGAGGGCGAGCTGCGCAGCCTCGCCCCCCACCTCAAACGCGCCGGCGACGACCGCAAACTCGGCCTCGCGGTCGAGAGCCCGTCCTCCTTCGGCGAAGACGAGCGCGGCCACGTCTACGTCACCTCGCTCGCCGGCCCGGTCTACCGCCTCGTCCCACGCTGAGCGCCCGCACGGCTTGCCGCATCGCAGCAACCTTTTGTCTGCAGTAGGCTTTGTGCCCACGATGGTGAGAGAGACCTGGACCGACGAGCGACTCGACGACCTGACGAACCGGGTCGACGAGGGCTTCCGCGAATCCCGTGCGGACCGGCGCCAGTTCCGGCAGGAAGTCAACGCGCGGTTCAACGAAGCAAAGGCGGACGCCGACGCGAGGTTCGACAAGGTCGACGCCAGGTTCGACAGGATCGACGCGAAGTTCGATGCGAAGTTCGACTCGCTGCAGCGCATGATGATCGGCGGCCTGATCACCTTGGTCGTCACCATGGTCCTGACGCGGGTCTGATCCCGAAGATTCCTGCCCGATCCGCCCTGGCCGGCTACTCTTGGCTGACCAGCCAAAGGGTCGACGAAGGGAGCACCCAGTGGAGAGCGGCACCGCCGAGAGCAGGACCGAGACGATCGCCGCCGGAAACGGCGCCAGCGCGATTACCGACGCGATCGAGGTCCACAACCCCGCCACCGGGGAGCTGATCCAGACGGTGCCGGTCGACTCGCCCGCGGCCGTGGCCGAGACCGTCGCCCGCGTCCGCGCCAACCAGGTCGAGTGGGAGGCGATGGGAATCGAGGGTCGCTACCACTGGCTCTCGAAGCTGCGCGACTGGCTGCTCGACAACTCCGACCGCGTGCTCGACACGATGCAGCAGGAGACCGGCAAGGTCCGCGCCGACGCCTCCAACGAGCCCGTCTACCTGGCCGACCTGATCAACTTCTACGGCAGCAAGGCGGCCAAGTTCATCGGCGAGGAGAGCGTCCGCCCCCACTCGGCCCTGCTGGCGGCGAAGAAGCTGCGGATCCAGTACCGGCCGCACCCGGTCGTCGGCATCATCAGCCCCTGGAACTTCCCCTTGATCCTCGCCCTCGGCGACGCGATCCCGGCGATGCAAGCCGGCGCCGCGGTGGTGATCAAGCCGTCGGAGTTCACCCCGCTGGGCCTGGCCGAGGTGGTCAAGGCCTGGAAGGAGGAGATCGGCGGCCCGGACGTGCTCGACTGCGTCCAGGGGGTCGGCGAGACCGGCGGCGCCCTGGTCGACAACGTCGACTTCATCCAGTTCACCGGCTCCGACCGCACCGGCCGCAAGGTGATGGCCCGCGCCGCCGAGACGCTGACCCCGGTCAGCCTCGAGCTCGGCGGCAAGGATCCGATGATCGTGCTCGCCGACGCCGACATCGACCGTGCCGCCAACGCCGCGGCCTGGGGCGGGATGATGAACTCCGGTCAGATCTGCATGTCGGTCGAGCGGATCTACGTCGAGGAGCCCGCCTACGACCAGTTCGTCGCCAAGCTGACGGCGGAGGTCGGCAAGCTGCGCCAGGGGTCCGATGACGCCCGCGACCCGAAGGACGTCGGCGCGATGACCTCGCCCAACCAGACCGCGATCGTCGAGGACCAGGTCACCGACGCCCTCGCCTCCGGCGCCAAAGCGCTGATCGGCGGCAAGCGAGTCGAGGGGCCGGGCGATTACTACGAGCCGACGGTCCTGGTCGACGTCGACCACTCGATGAAGGTGATGGTGGACGAGACCTTCGGGCCGGTGGTCGGGGTGATGAAGGTGCGCGACGCCGAGGAGGCGCTGCGCCTCGCCAACGACAGCCGCTATGGCCTCTCCGGCTCCGTCTTCGGCGAGAAGGAGCGGGCCGAGAAGGTCGCCCGCCGGGTCGAGTGCGGCGCGATCAACGTCAACGACGTGCTCGTCAACTACTTCGCCTCCGACGTGCCGATGGGCGGCTGGAAGCAGTCCGGGATCGGCTTCCGCCACGGCGAGCCGGGGATCAAGAAGTACTGCCGCACCGAGTCGCTGGTGATCACCCGCTTCGGCGGCAAGCGCGAGCCGACCTGGTACCCCTATACCCGCGCCCGTCGCGGCCTGGTCGGACGCATCGCCCAGGCCTTCAACGCCCGTGACCTGAAGCGGCGCCTCGGCATGCGCGGCTGACAACCGCGCCGCATCGTTTTGTCTACAGTGTCATCATGGAGGCGATGACGCAGAGCTGGACCGACGACCGCATCGACGACCTCGCGCAGCGGGTGGACAACGGGTTCGCCCAGGTCGACCGGCGCTTCGAACAGGTACAAGAAGAGCAGCGGGAGCTGCGCGTGTCGATGGCCCGCTCAAACGGGGAACTACGGCTCGCGCTCGAACGGAACTCACGGGAATCACGAGAAGAACTGGCGACCGCGTCCGCCGAACTGCGAGGCGAGATCAAAGCGATCGGCGATGGCCTCAATCACCGCTTCGACGTTCTCGACAGTCGCTTTGTCGACTTGCAGCAGATCCTCATCAGGGCCTCCCTCGCCGGTCTCTTCACCCTGGTCGCCGGCATCGTCACCCTGATAGCCACGCAAATCTCCTGACCGCCGCCGCTGCCCAGGAGTGGCGCATCGCTCCCCGGTAGCCTCTCTAAGTTCATGGCCGAGCGTGACTACATAGCCGCGACCAAGGAGCGCGTCGTCGTCTTCGACGGCGGCATGGGCGCGACCCTGGAGCAGTTCGACCTCACCCAGGAGGACTACGGCGGCCTGCAGGGCAAATGCCACGAGGCGCTGGTGCTCAACCGTCCCGACGTGATCGAGGGCGTCCACAGCTCGATGCTGGAAGCTGGCGCCGAAGTGGTCGAGACCGACAGCTTCCAGGGCTCGCGGCTGAAGCTCGAGGAGTGGGGACTCGGCGAGCACACGCATGAGATCAACCTCAAGGCGGCCGAAATCGCCCGCCGCGCGGCCGGCGAGGACCGCTTCGTCGCCGGCTCGATCGGCCCGACCGGCTTCCTCCCCGCCTCCACCGACCCGACCCTGGGCGACATCTCCTTCGCAAAGCTGGTCGAGGTCTTTGCCGACCAGGCCCAGGGCCTGGTCGAAGGCGGCGCCGACCTGATCATCATCGAGACCGCGCAGGACATCCTCGAGGTCAAGGCGGCGATCTTCGGCGCCCGCGAGGCCTTCGCCGCGACCAGTCGCCGGCTGCCGCTGCAGATCAGCGTCTCGCTGCTGCCCAACGGCGGCAAGATGCTGCTCGGCACCGACATCCGCTCGGTGCTGACGACGCTGACCGCGCTCGACGTCGACGTCGTCGGGCTCAACTGCTCGACCGGCCCGGAGGACATGCGCGACGCGATCCGCTTCCTCGGCGAGACCAGCCCGCTGCCGGTCCACTGCATCCCCAACGCCGGCCTGCCGCTGCAGGGGCCCGACGGCGAGACGATCTTCCCCGAAGAGCCCGAGCCGCTGGCTGCGACCCTGGGCGAGTTCGTCGAGCGCTACGGCGTCGGCATCGTCGGCGGCTGCTGCGGGACGACCCCCGAGCACATCGCCGCGATCCGCGCCCAGGTCGACGGGCGCACCCCGAGCCCACGCCCCGCGCCGATCCCGATCGAGGTCTCCTCGATGATGACCTCCACCCCCCTCGCCCAGGAGCCGGCGCCGACGCTGGTCGGCGAGCGGGTCAACTCGCAGGGCTCGAAAAAAGCGAAGGAGCTGCTGCTCGCCGACGACTACGACGGCCTCGTCCAGGTCGCCGAAGACCAGGTCGAAGGCGGCGCCCACGTGCTCGACGTCTGCGTGGCGCTGACCGAGCGCCAGGACGAGGACGAGCAGATGGGCGCGGTGGTGAAGCGGATCTCGCTCACCCAGCCCTCGCCGATCCAGGTCGACTCGACCGAGCCCGAGGTGATCAAGGCGGCCTTGGAGCAGATCCCCGGCCGGGCGATCGTCAACTCGATCAACCTCGAGGCCGGCCGCGACAAAGCCGACATCGTCGTGCCGCTGGCGAAAGCCCACGGCGCGGCGCTGATCGCGCTGACGATCGACGAGGTCGGGATGGCAAAGACCGCCGAGCGCAAGGTCGAGATCGCCAAACGGCTGGTCGAGATCGCCTGCGACGAGCACGGGCTCGACCCCGAGGCGCTGATCTTCGACGCCCTCACCTTCACCCTCACCACCGGCGACGAGGAGTGGCGGCCCTCAGCGGTGGAGACGATCGAGGGGATCCGTCGGATCAAGACGGAGATCCCCGGCGTCAAGACCTCGCTCGGCGTCTCCAACGTCTCCTTCGGCGTCTCGCCGCGGCCGCGCGCGGTGCTCAACTCGGTCTTCCTCCACCACTGCGTCGAGGCGGGGCTCGACCTGGCGATGGTCAACCCGAATCACATCACCCCCTACAGCGAGATACCCGACGAGGAGCGGGAGCTGACCGACGACCTCGTCTTCAACCGGCGCGAGGACGCGCTCGAGCGCTTCATCTCCCATTTCGAGTCCAAGGGCGAGGAGGCCGAGGACGAGGCTGCCGACCCGACCGCCGGGATGGAGCCGGAGGAGGCGCTGCACTGGCACGTCCTGCGCCGCAAGAAGGACGGGGTCGAGGACTGGATCGACCGCTCGGTGGAGAAGATCGGCGCCGTCCCGACCCTGAACGAGGTGCTGCTGCCGGCGATGAAGGAGGTCGGCGACAAATTCGGCGCCGGCGAACTGATCCTGCCCTTTGTCCTGCAGTCGGCGGAAGTGATGAAGCGCGCCGTCGCCCAGCTCGAGAACTACCTGGACCGGATCGAGGGCCACACCAAGGGCAAGGTTGTGATCGCCACCGTCTTCGGCGACGTCCACGACATCGGCAAGTCGCTGGTCAACACGATCCTCACCAACAACGGCTACACGGTGATCGACCTCGGCAAGCAGGTGCCCGTCGACACGATCATCGAGGCGGCGGTGGAAAACGAAGCCGACGCGATCGGCCTCTCCGCCCTGCTCGTCTCGACCTCGAAGCAGATGCCGACCTGCGTCCAGGAGCTGCACCAGCGCAAGCTCGACTTCCCGGTGCTGATCGGCGGCGCCGCGATCAACCGCGATTTCGGCCGCCGCACGCTCTACCCGAAGGGCAAAGAATCCGACGAGGTCTACGAGCCCGGCGTCTTCTACTGCAAGGACGCCTTCCAGGGCCTCGACACGATGGATGCGCTGGTCGACGACGAGGCGCGCGCGGCCCTGGTCGAGCGGATCCGTTCCGAGGCGCAGGAGCTGCGCGACAAGCCGGTTGTGGTCGACAACTCGCCGCCGACCACGGACGACAGCGTTCGCTCCTCCGCCCGCACCGATGTCGCGATCCCGCAGCCGCCCTTCTGGGGCGCGCGCGAGGCCGAGGTCGACCTCGAAGACGTCTTCCCCTACCTCGACCGCCACGTCCTCTTCAAGCTGCACTGGGGCGGGCGCGGGGTCAAGGGCGAGGCCTGGCGAGCGCTAGTCGAGGGGACTGACGAGGAGGAGGGCTTCGCACCCCGCCTGGAGCGGATGTGGCGCGAGCAGGACTACCTGCGCCCGCGGGCGCGGCTCGGCTTCTTCCCCTGCAACGCCGACGGCAACGAGCTGGTCGTCTTCGACCCCGAGGACCAGGAGCGCGAGATCGAGCGGCTCGTCTTCCCGCGCCAACCCAAGCACGACCGCATCTGCCTCGCCGACTTCTACCGGCCGCTGAACTCAGGCGAACGCGACGTCGTCGCCCTGCAGGGGGTCACGGTCGGCCCCGAGGTGACGGAGCTGATCGAGCGCCTCGAGGCCGAAGGCGAGTTCGCCGAACAGCTCTTCGTCCACGGCCTCGGCGTGCAGTCGGCCGAGGGGCTGGCCGAGTGGATGCACTCCGAGGTGCGCCGTGAGCTCGGCGTCGACCTCGACCAAGGGCGGCGCTACTCCTGGGGCTACCCGGCCTGCCCCGACCAGTCCGAGCACGAGAAAGTCTGGCGCCTGCTCGACCTCGAAGAGATCGGTATGACTCTCTCCGACGGCTTCGCGGTGATGCCGGAGCAGTCGACCGTGGCGATCATCGCCCACCACCCCCAGGCCGTCTACTTCGGCATGAAGTCTGGCTTCATCCCGGCCGACAAGACGCCCGACGAGCTGATCGCCGGCACCGACCGGGGCGGCGAGCTGCCTCCCGAGGTCGACCCTGAAGAGGCCGGCTCCGAGCCGGTCGCGGCACCCGAGCTCAGCCGCTAGACCTCCCAGGCGCCTGGGGCGCCGATCACCGCACGCCGGCGGGGTGCAGCGCCGGGCGCTGCCAGATCTGGCTTTCGTAGGCGAGCTCGAAGCCCGCCCGGTGGAGGATCCGCTGCGGCTGCACGAGCGTCTCCCAATCGGTGTCGAAGAGTTCGATGAAAACCGTGTGGCAGCCGGCCGCAGCCGCATCGAGCAGGCGGCGGCGCAGCAGCGCCGTGTTGCAGCCACGACCGCGCGCGTGCTCAAGGGTCGTGCCCGGCCCGAGCTGGGCAATGCCGTCGTGGATCAGCATCGCCCCGCTGGCCACCGCCGCCTCGTCGGGGCCGAGCGCTGCGGTGTAGCAGCGCCAGTGACCGACCTGCGGCAACGAGAAGAAGAGCGTGCCCGCCATCGTCGGCAGGCCGAGCCCCTCAGCCGTGATCGTGCTCAGCCCTTCGCCATCTGCCTCGTCGTCCCCAAGCTCGTAGACCACAATCTCCGGGGCCTCGGGCAGATCCGGCGGCGAGGCGTCGCGGATGTACTTGACCGCACCGCCACCGCGCTCGTAACCCCTGCCGCAGAGCCAGGTCGAGGCGTCGGCCGCGCCGGGACGGATCTGCGCAACCGGCACCCGGTGGTCGACTTCGCGAGCCCGCATCCATTCGATCGCATCAGCCAGGTGGCCGTCCTCGATCGCGCCCGGCTCGGCCGCACCCTGGATCTGGTTGAGCAGGGCGGTCTCGGGCAGGTCTCCGAAAGCCGTCGCCTGGACAGGCCCGAACCTGCGCACCTCCACTCCGGATTCGGTCACAGCCGCCGGGACGACGGATCGCCATATATCCCGTCGGAACTCCTGCGCAACCGCCTCCAGCACTGCCGGGTCGTACTCCACCTCGTCCACCCCTATCGAGTAGCCCCCGCCACTGGTTTGAAGTTCGACTCTATGCAAACTGTCGAGTATCCGTCAAGGAACTTAGCCCAATAGGCGTAAGGGCCAGGCGTGGAAGGGCCTGAAGAAACGAATTTGACCGAGGAGGGGGCCGACGCCAGCTGGATGGACTCGACGCCGGCCACGCGCCTCCTCGGTAGCCAGGAGTGCCGGCCTGGGAAAGGTGGCGGCACCTCCAGAGTCAATCCTAATTCAATACACCGGAGTTTTTTATAGCTCAGGGAAATTTTTCCCTAAATAACTTCCCCTAAATAACGCCTTCTCGGTTCCCTTCGCGTCGTTCGCGGGGCTCTGGATCGAGTCGCACGGGCGAGGTCGAGAGCGCCTGCACGCGCAGATCGCTCCAGGTCAGGCCCTCGCGGACGAGCGCCGGCAGGCCCAGCACCACAGCAGTGGCGATCTCCACTCCCTGCAGGATCACACCGTAGGCGAGCGCGTCGGCGGTGCCGATCCCGAAGCCGGTGTGGAGGACGCTGATCACCGCGAGCTGGAAGACGCCGATGTTCGACGGGGTCGCCGGCACGACCGCGGTGACGTTGACCGCGAAGAGGACGGCCGCGGCGGCGCCGATCCCAGCCTTGCCGTCGAGTCCCAGCGCGTAGAGCAGGGCCCAGCAGGCGGCGAGCTGGATCGCCCAGGCGCCGAGCTGGGCGGCGGCGGCAGCGGTGCCGCGGCGCGGGTCGCGAAAGACGGCGAGCCCTGCCCTGACCTGGATCAGGGCGCGGTGCACGGCGGCGCCGATCCGGGCCAGGCGTCCGTTGCCGTTGCGCCGCATCACCAGCGGCGCCAGCAGGACCACGACGAGCAACAGCAGCGGCACCAGGCTGAAGACGAAGAGCTTCTGGGTGCCGGAGTGGAAGAGCGGCGTGGTCGAGACGATGATCACGCCCAGCATTGCCAGCGCGACCAGGTTCAGCAGCGTCTGCGAGACCAGGGTCCCGAGCAGGACCGGAAAGGTTTCGCGCATGCGGCCGGTGCGGCGGGCCAGGGTCAGGGCACGCGCCGGCTCGCCGAGGCGAGCCGGCAGGGTCGCCGACATCAGCACCCCGATCATCGTCGCCGAGGTGACGTCGCGGCGCCGCACGGAGCGGTTGGGCAGGGCGGCGCGGGCGATCCAGTACCAGGAGGCGGCGCGGAAGAAGAGTGAGACGCCCATCAGGATCAGCGCCACGAGGACCCAGGTGAAGTTGGAGCGGACGATGCTTTCGACGACCTTGTCGACGCCGATTTTCTGCGCCGCGAGCACGGTCAGGCCGACGCCGAGACCGCCGGCGATCGCCAGCCCGGCGCGGCGGGCAACCCGGCGGCCGCGGTTGCCCTCCTGCGCCAGCGGCGGGTCGAGCGAGGGCAGGCGCTTCGCCGGCAGCTTCGGCAGCCCGTCGGCGGGACGGAACCCGGCCCAGTGGGCGAAGTGCTCGCCGGCGCCGCGCGGGGCCGGCGCTTCCAGCGCCTGCCCGTAGACCTCCGTCACCTGGTCGGCGACGTGGGGCCAGGCGTAGCGCTGGGCGCTGCGGCGGGCCGCTTCGCCCATCGCCGCCAACCGCTCCGGCTCGTGGTGGATCCGCTGCAGCTCCTCGGCCAGGCGCTGCGGGTCGCCAGGCGGGACCAGCAAGCCGTCGACCCCGTCCTCGACCACGTCGCTGTAGCCGGCGATCGCCGAGGCGACGACCGGGGTGCCGGCGGCAAAGGCCTCGGTCAGGACCATGCCGAAGCTCTCCCCGGCGAGCGAGGGGGCGCAGAGCACGTCGGCGTCGTGCAGCTCCGCCCAGAGGTGCTCGCCGGAGACGCGGCCGCGCACGTCGATCCACTGCAGCAGCTCGGGGTCGGCGATGTAGCGCAGGACGTCCTCGCGCTCGGCGCCGATCACGGTCAGGCGGCAGGGCACGTGCTCGACCAGCGCCCCGAAGGCGGTCAGCAGGATCGGCAGGCCCTTGCGCTCCTCCGGCCGCCCGACGAAGAGGATCCGCAGCTCCTTCGAGGGCGGCGGTGGCGTGCTCGGCGCGGCGTCGACGTCAACCCCGTTGGGGATGATCGTGTACTCGCCGCCGTACCAGCGCCGGCCCGTCCATTCCGCGGCCTCGGAAACCGCGATCCGAGCCGAGAGGCGGTTGAAGACACGGCGGGCGCCGACCGCGTTGGCGATGCAGTTGGACAGCGCCTTGGTCGAGTAGGCGTGGAAGGTCCCGACCACGGGGGTCCTCGACCCCAGCGTCGCGTTCCACCCGACCAGGGGGACGACCGGCTCGTGCACGTGGAGGACGTCGAAATCGCCGGCGCGGACGGCGCGGCGCGGCGCGACGACACCGCCCATCGGGAACGGCGCCAGGTTGGAGACCGAGCCGTTGGCGCCGAAGCCGGCCGTGCGGCCGAGCGGGACCAGGTAGTCCGGGAGCTCGCGTGTTTCTGCCCCCGCCCGGTGCAGGAGGCGACTGACCCGGCCAGGGGGGTCGACGGGGGCGAGCACGCGGACGTCGTGGCCACGACCGAGGAACTCCTCGGCCAGCGCCTCGACGTGCCGGTTCACGCCGCCCTGGTAAGACCAGGAATATGGCGAGACGAGACCGATTCGCACGAGCTACTAAGGGTAGATCATCGATCGGCTCGCGAGGGGGGCGTCGCGACGCCTGAGCTCTCCGCCCAGGCGAAGCCGAGGAATACCAGGAGGTAGGCCGTTCCGACCTCGAGCAGGAGGGCTCCGGAGTCGTTCGCCAGGGTGCCCAGTACGGTCGCAGCGAGGGCGCCGGCGAGGCCGGCTCGGATCGCCCGCGACCCACTCAGCCACGAGAGCAGCCGGTCCCGCTTGATCACCGCGACAACTGCAATCGCAGCGACCAACGGCAGGAAGGCGAGCAGGACCGGGCGGCCGAAGCTGTGGGCGGAGAGCTGGAGGCGACGCTGGGCGACGTCGGAGAGGTCGCCGAGGCCGCCGGCGTCGAGGACCGAGCGGGTGAGGTGGGCATTGGCGCCGGAGATCAGGTCGACCAGCGCGAGCAGCGCCAGGATCGCCAGGGGAGCGGCGAGGACAAGCCAGAGCGCCGCCCGTCTCCCCCGCCCCGCGACCACGACCGCGGCGACCGCGGCGCCGACCGGGAGGACGATCGCGGCACCGACGTCAGCGCCGAAACGCCCGGCGGCGAAGACAACCGCAGCGAGCAGCCCGGAGGCGAGGAACGCCACCGCACAGCGCTGCCGCGAAGCCTTCGGGGCAAAGCCGGCCAGCGCCGCCCCGGCGCCGGCGACAACGAGGACAGCGAGGATCGCCTCGAGCTCGTTGCCGATTCCGTAAAAGCGGACCCCCAGGCCCGGGTTCGGACCCAGCAGCGAGAGCGCGGTCAGCGGTGAGCCGGCGATCACGTCGATCGCGTAGGCGCAGACGGTGAGCGCCGAGGCGACCGCCAACGGCCGGTAGCCGCCCAGTCCCGCAAGCGTCGCCGCGGCCAGCGCTGGTGCCCCGAACATAACCAGCAGCGCTTCCGCCGTCTCCCCCGGCTCGAGGGCGGCGGCGAGCAGCAGGAGCAGCGGCATGTAGATGATCGCCAGGCCCGCCCCCCGCACCGCCGGTCGTGCCAAGCGACCCCGGCTGGCAAGAGCGACCAGCGCCAGCGCCCCGAGCCAAAGCAGCAAGCTGTACCCGATCACCGGCCCGCGCCGGTGGGAGATCACCTCAAGGCGGTCGCCGAGCGATTCGATCGCCGCGACGTCGACCTCGCCCTCAGAGCGGATCGGCTGGCCGGACATCTCCGAGGGAACCGGGAGGCCGAAGTGGTCAAGCACCGTCGGGGCGATGTCCGTGGAGAGCACGTAGCCGTCCATGCGGGTGCTGTCCGAGGTCAAGTTGCCATCGAAGCCGCGCCCCGCGATTCCGATCGGCACCAGGTCGTCCGAACCTTCGCGTGGCCGGGCGACCGCGATTAGGAGGTCGTCACCGCCCAGAGACGGCAGTTGCCCGAGCGTCGCGTTCCGAATCTCGAAAGCGCCCCCCTCGCCCGCGGCGCTCAGAGTCGCGGCCAGGAGCCCGGGAACGATGTCCGCAGGCGCGGATTCAGCCCGCTCGACAACTTCTCTCCACCACCCGGCGGTGTCCCGTCCCAAAGCCGGCAGCTCCGAGTCATAGAGCGAATCGAAGACTCGGTTGCCCTGGCCGACGTCCAGATAGGTCTGCTGGACCGGAACGGAGCCCAGGCCAGCCGAAAGAAGCCCCGGCGACAGTCCGGCCCCCGCAAGCTCCGCGACACTCGTGCCAGCGGGCACCCACGCCAGCATTACGCGCTTTGTCGGGGGGCGGGCAGGGGGCGAAACGTCTTGTACTTTTTCGGCGCCACCCTGCGAGGCAACAGCAGCAGACTCTCCATCGAAAAAGTTAAGTGCAGCCCCCTGCCCGCCCCCCGTCGACGCCAGCGCAACGAGCGCTATCGTGAGCCCGATGGCCGACCGCACTTTCGCCAAGTTCAGCTTTTTCAAGGTTGATCCAGCCTGGCGCCGTCGGGATCCCGAGTTGCGCGCCGCGGACAAGCAGGAATTCCTCGCCGCCTGCGAGGACTTCGGCCTCGACCGCTCGCTGCGCGCCTACTCAACCATAGGCACGCGTGGAGATGTCGACCTGGTGCTGCTGAGCCAGAGCCCGCGGCTCGACGACATCCACACCTTCCACGTCGTGCTCGGCCAGAGCGGCCTGGCGAAGTGGACGCAGACGCCGCACTCTTTCCTCGCGATGACCAAACGCTCGCCCTATTCCGAGGAGCAGGCGCGGACCGAGATCTGCGTCTCCGAGCGCAAGTACCTCTTCCTCTACCCGATGGTCAAGCAGCGCCGCTGGTACGGGCTGGCGCCGGAGGAGCGCGGCCGGATCATGAAAAGCCACATCGAGGTCGGCCGCCGCTACCCGGAGATCACGATCAACACGACCTACTCCTACGGCCTCGACGACCAGGAGTTCGTGGTCGGCTTCGAGGGCGACGACCCCGGCGAATTCCTCGACCTGGTCAACGAGCTGCGCCCGACCGAGTCGAGCGAGTACACCGAGCTGGAGACGCCGATCTTCACCTGCGTGGCCATGTCCGTCGCGAAGGCCCTCGACGCTCTCGACGGCACGCCCAGCGCGGTCGCCGCCGATGCGCCCGCGGTCGGCTGAGCCGCTTCCGTATTCTTCCGCCTTCGCATGAGCAAGATCGGTACGGAAGAGACCCCGCTTCGAGTCGCCATCGTCGGCGCCGGCCCGTCCGGCTTCTACGCCGCTGAGCACATCCTCAAAGGCGAGGACCTGCACGCCCAGGTCGACCTCTTCGACCGGCTGCCGACCCCGTTCGGCCTGGTCCGCGGCGGCGTCGCGCCGGACCACCCGAAGATCAAGTCGGTAATCCGCGTCTACGAAAAAACCGCCGCCCGCGACGGCTTCCGCTTCTTCGGCAACGTCAAGATCGGGCAGGACCTCGAGGTCGAGGACCTGGAGCGGCACTACCACGCGATCGTCTTCACGGTCGGCTGCGAGACCGACCGCCAGCTCGGCATCCCCGGCGAGGACCTCGCCGGCAGCCATGCCGCCACCGCCTTCGTCGGCTGGTACAACGCCCACCCCGACTACGCCGACGAGGATTTCGACCTCTCCTCCGAGCGCGCGGTCGTGATCGGCAACGGCAACGTCGCGATGGACGTCGCCCGGATGCTGGCCCTGACCGACCACGAGCTGCGCCAGACCGACACCGCCGACCACGCGATCGAGCTGCTCGACGCGAAGCAGATCCGCGAGATCGTCGTCCTCGGCCGCCGCGGGCCCGTGCAGGCCGCCTTCACCAACCCGGAGATCAAGGAGCTGGGTGAGATGGAGGACGCCGACGTCATCGTCGACCCGACCGAGGTCGAGCTCGACCCGGCCAGCGCTGCCTTCCTGCAGTCCGACGAGGTGGACAAGACGACCCGGGTCAACGTCGAGACGCTGACCGAGTTCTCCCAGCGCACCGCCGAGGGCAAGAAGCAGCGGATCGTCCTCCGCTTCCTTTCCTCGCCGGTGGAGATCAAGGGCGACGGCAAGGTCGAATCGATCGTCGTCGGCCGCAACGAGCTGGTCGAGGAAGGCGGCACGCTGCGCGCCAAGGACACTGGCGAGCGCGAAGAGATCGAGTGCGGCCTGGTGCTGCGCTCGGTCGGCTACACCGGCATCCCGATCGAGGGCGTGCCCTTCGACGAGAAGCGCGGGCTGATCCTCAACGAGGGCGGCCGCGTGCTCGACTCCCACGACTCCGGGCACAAGGTCGGCCACTACACCGCCGGCTGGATCAAGCGCGGCCCTTCCGGCGTCATCGGCACCAACAAGAAAGACGCGCTGGAGACGGTCCAGCACCTGCTCGCCGACGTCGAGTCGCAGACGCTGCTGGAGCCGGCAAGTCCCTCCCCCGACGCGGTCGAGGACCTGCTGCGCGAGCGCAACACCCGTTACGTCAGCTTCGAGGACTGGCAGGCGATCAACCAGGCTGAGGTCGGCCGCGGCGAGCCCCACGGCCGCCCCCGGGTCAAGTTCGTCCGGGTCGAGGACATGCTCGAGACCCTCGGCGAGAAGATCTCCGGCTAGCTTCCCCTGTGGCCGACCTGACGGAGCTGAAGGGAATGATCGAGGCGGCGCTCCCGGGCGCCAGCGTCGAGGTCTCAGACGAAACCGGCGCCGGCGACCATCTGCGGGCGACCGTCAGCGCCCCCCAGTTCGACGGACTCTCACGGATCGACCAGCACCGTCTGGTCAAGGCCGCGGTCAAAGAGCGCTTCGACGACGGCACGATCCACGCGCTGTCGGTGAAGACCAGCGTCCCGTCCTGAACGACCCGGCACTGAGAGCCGGTCGTGGCACCTCCCTACAATGCCCGGCATGGCTGATCCAGAGCTGAAGTCCAAAGTCGAAGAGCTGATCGGGGCGAACCCGGTCCTGCTGTTCATGAAAGGGACGCCCGACATGCCGCGCTGCGGCTTCTCGATGCGAGTCGTCCAGGTGCTGGACCAGGTCGACGTGGAGTACGGCGCGATCGACGTCCTCCCCGCGCTGCAGCCACTGCGCGAAGTCACCGCCGAGATCTCCGACTGGCAGACCTTCCCCCAGCTCTACGTCAACGGCGAGCTGATCGGCGGCGCCGACATCGTCGAGGAGATGTTCGAGTCCGGCGAGCTGGCCGAGGCGCTCGGCGTCCAGCAGCCGGCCGTCGCCCAGGTCCCGCAGGACGGGCCCCCGGCCCAGTCCCCGCCGCTTCAGATCGAATAGCCGCTAGACAGCGGCGGCCTGCTCGGCAGCGTCCTCTTTCACCTGGAAAGAGGAACCGCAACCGCAGGCGGCGACGACGTTCGGGTTGTTGACCTGGAACCCGGCGCCTTGGAGGCCTTCGACGTAGTCGACCTCGGAGCCGAAGACGAACTGCATGCTGACCTTGTCGACGACGACGGCGACGCCGTCGACCTCGAAGACGTTGTCGTCGTCCTTCGGCTTGTCGAA
Source organism: Solirubrobacterales bacterium (assembly GCA_036376895.1). GTDB lineage: Bacteria > Actinomycetota > Thermoleophilia > Solirubrobacterales > 70-9 > VAYN01. Next base: position 148,748 of record DASUZL010000003.1, on the reverse strand, counting down.
CGCGAGCGCGTACTGGAAGCCTGAGCAGCCGCCACCGCGGACGGCGACGCGCAGTGCCTGCTCGTTGCCCTCCTCCTGCCCGGACAGCAACTCGCCGATCTTGCCGGCGGCCTTGTCGGTCAGGGTGATCGCTGCTTGTGGGGTATCGGTCACTTCAATAAGTGTAGCGACCCCACGTCTGCCAGAATCGCCGGCGTTGAACGGGAGCGCTCAGACCGCCGTCGTCTGCGACACGACGGGATACCTGCCGACCGCGCTCGTAGCCGAGCGGGGGATCGAGACGATCAGCCTCTACGTCTCGGTCAACGACGTGCAGCGGCGCGAGTCTGAAATCTCCGACTACGGCGCTTTCTATGAGGAGCTGCGGGCCTCGGAGAGCGGCGCCACCACCTCGCAGCCGTCGATCGGCGACTTCCTCGCCGTCTATGAACCACTGTTGGCGGCCGGCAAGGAAATCGTCTCGGTCCACATCTCCGCCGGGATCTCCGGCACCTTCGAGGCCGCCGGCCAGGCGCGCGAGCGGCTGATCGAGGAAGACAAGAACGGCGAGCGGATCCACGTCTACGACTCGCGCTCCGCCGCTGGGGGGATGGGCCTGACCGCTCTCGGCGCTGCGGCGGCAGCCAACAACGGCGCCGACGCCGAGGCGACCATCGCCCGCGCCGAGGAGACGCGGCAGTCGCTGAAGATGTGGTTCGCGATCGACACCCTCGAGTACCTGCGCCGTGGGGGCCGCATCGGCGGTGCCCGGGCCTGGATCGGCAGCGCCCTGAAGATCAAGCCGATCCTCACCCTGGAGGAGGAGATCACCCCGGTCGAGCGCGTTCGCACCCGCGCCCGCTCGCTGGAGCGCCTGCGCGATTACGCCCGTCAGCGCCACGAGTCCGGCGCCGACGCCTGGGTCGTCCAGCACATCCAGGACGACGAGACGGCCAAAGTGATGGTCGAAGACTGCTACGAGATCTTCGGCTGCGACCCGGCGTTCGTTTCCGAGGTCGGCGCCGTCCTCGGCGCCCACGTCGGCCCCGGCCTGCTCGGCGTCGGCTCGGTGCCTACTTCAGTCCTGGAGTAGCCGCGGGCGGCTAACGCCGGCGCAGCATCGCGCGGGCGCCGATCGCAAACCCGACAACCGCGGCGCCGATGATCAGCTCACGTTTGTGGGTGCGCACCTGGCGGCGCCAATCGGTCAGCTCGTTGACCTTGCCGCGCAGCGCCTCGACCGAGCTGCCGAGCTGCTGCCGGCGCAGGTCGATGTCGCGGCGGATCTCCTCCGGCGAACGGCCGGGGGCGCCGGGCGCGGCGGGCCGCGGCGGCTGGGGCTGTTGCGGGGTCGTGCTCACCCGACCTCCTTTTCCAGCATCTCCTTGGTCTTCTTCGCCTCTTCGATCGCCTTCTCGGGGACCGGCGGTGCGCCCGCCTGGACCGAGCGGTAGGCGAAGTAACCGGCACCCGCCGCGATCAGCAGGAAGATCGCTGCCTCGACGAAGAAGCCGGGCCACGCCTTGCCGTCGAAGATCTCTTCGTTCAGCAGCCAGGCGAAGCCCTCCATGACCAGGATCAGGGCAAGGAAGGCGAAGACACCGGCGGCGATCCCGACGACCGAGCCGCGCAGGATCTTGCCGACTTTGTCGGAGATCTCGGCCTTGGCGAGCTCGATCTCCTCGCGGACCAGGGTCGAGGCGTTTTCGGTGACGTCGATCACCAGCTCCGCCATCGAGCGCTGGTCGGGCTCCGGCTCGGGGGGCGGGATCGGCGGTGGAGTTTGGCTCGGGTCTGCCATGGCTGGAACTACTCGGGCGGGTCTTCGTCGAAGAGGCGACGCCAGAGGACCGCGGCCAACCTCGCCGCCGCGATACTCGCGAGGGCACTGCTCGCGGCGAGCAGGCCACTCCACATCAGTCTTTTCACGATCTCGTTGTCCATACCCGTTTCGCGACCTTACCTATCGAGGCTCGAGCCCGTCGCAGATCATCGTCACGAGAAGATCCTTTGCCTCCTCGAAGTTCGCGTCGCTGTTCTGGGCGACGTCGAAGATCCAGCCCGAGAGCAGTTGCTCGATCGCCCCGTAGAAGGTCATCGAGGCGAACAGGGGGTCGATGTCGCGGCGGAACTCGCCGGCCCCTTGGCCGTCGGCGACGATCTTCGCGATCGAGTTGTAGGCGCGGCGAATCTCGGTCAGGTGGGTGCGGCCGAAGGAGTTGGCGGCGCGGGTGACCTCGACGATGATCACCTTCATCAGCTCCGGGTCGTGCTTGTAGGAGTCGATGATGAAGCTGGCCACCGCGGCCATGCGGTCCCGGTGGGATCCGCCGGCCTGATCGGCCTCCTCGATCGCGGTCAGGAGCAGCGACCAGCGCTCGACGAAGAGTTCGTTCAGGACCTCGTCCTTGGAGCGGAAGTAGTGGTAGACGAGGCCGTAGGCGACACCGGCCTCGTCGGCGATGTCGGAGACGCGGGTCGCGTGGAAGCCCTGGCGGGCGAAGACGCGGACGGCGGCGTCGAGGATCTGGCGGCGCTTGTCGACCGCGGGGGCTTTGGAGGCCATCAGGCGCGCGCCTCGGCGATCTGCGGCCAGCGGTAGGCGTCGGGCTGGCGGTTGGCGAGCGAAGGCAGGGACTCGCGGACCCGGTCCTGCTCGGCGAGGTCGATCTCGGCGGCGATGAAGCACTCCTGATCGGGGGCGACGGCCAGGATCTTGCCCCAGGGGTCGACGATCGCCGAGTGCCCGAAGGACTCGTAGTGGGGCGGCGCCTCGCCGACCTGGTTGGCGGCGACGAGGAAGGCCTGGTTCTCGATCGCCCGCGCCCGCACCAGCACCTCCCAGTGGTCGCGCCCGGTGGCCAGGGTGAAGGCCGAGGGGACCGCGATCAGACGGGCGCCGCGCAGAGCGAGGATCCGGTAGAGCTCGGGGAAGCGCAGGTCGTAACAGACGCTGAGGCCGATGGTCAGGTCCCCCAGCGGCGCGGTGACGATCTCCTCCCCGGCCCGCTCGTAGGCCGACTCGCGGTAGGAGACGCCGCCGGCGTCGACGTCGAACATGTGGATCTTGCGGTAGGTCGCCAGGTCGTCCCCGTCCGGCCCGATCAGGACCGAGGTGTTGGACGCCTTCTCCTCGCCGCGCTCGCTGATGCTGCCGGCGAGCAGGTGGATGCCGAGCTCGCACGCCCAGCCGCGGGCGGCGCTGAGGCTGGGGCCGTCGAGCGGCTCCGCCCCGGCCGCGAGATCCTCGCCGCCGGCCAGCAAGTTCCACTTCTCCGGCAGCACGACAAACTCGGCGCCGTCGGCGGCAGCGGCGCCGACCAGGCGCTCGGCCGCCGCCAGGTTGCGGGCCTTGTCGGCGTTGGAGTTGAGCTGTACCGCGGCTACTCGCAAGACGTATCCTCCACTGCAGCCGGCGGGCGCCGGCTGTTTGATTGACCAGTCAATCGGTCGAGCCAGTATATGACCGCCCGCGGGGAGTCTCCGGCGCGTGGCAGGCGTGCGAATGCCGGCCTATCGATACATCGTGTGTCCACCGCTTTCCGCTGCCATTTCCGGCCCGCTGGCATACATCGCTGCAAAAGGCGTGTTTCTCGTACCTTGAGCGTCCCTGAGCGCTAAAGGGCCGTTTCGGAGGTGGGGTTTCACTCCCTTGTAACTTGCGCCGCGTATAGGTCTGCTTCGACCTTAGAAGCGGACTGGGAACCGGCAGTTTTCAACGACTCGGAGGAGCGGTACATGTCTCGAAGCCTTGCGGCGATGCGGCGGTACGCCGGCATCGTCATCGCCCTGATCGCAGCGCTCGCGGTCATCGTCCCGACCGCCTTGGCGCAGTCCGACGCGCCGGCTCAGACGGCGCCGGTCGCGTCCGTGGCCGCCGACGTCGACGGGCCGCTGCTCGCGGTCACCTCCGTCTCCTCCGCCCCCGCTGGAGCGGGCACCGGTGACAGCTTCGTACTGAACGGGATGGTCGCCAACTCCGGTCACGAGGATGGCGATGGCGAGATCGTCGTCAACCTGATCGGCAGCCACCAGCCGCTGGTCGTCGGCAGGACCAGCGCCGAGGTACCCGCCGGCGCCGCCCTTACCTACAGCACCGAGGTCTCGGTCCCGAAGGGCATCGCCGATGGCTCCTACCGCCTCGTCGCCTGCATCCAGCGGGCCGACGTCGCCGGTGAGCTCGGCTGCGCCACCGCTTACGACCACCTCGTCGTCGGCCAGGCCGGAGCCGTGCGCGGTCCCGCCACTCGTGCCGCGATGGCCCGTCGCGTCGACCCCGACCCGACCTGCACCCCGGGCGCCCGCACCCTCTCCAAGCCGGGAGACCACGTCTACCCCGACCAGGGCAACGGTGGCTACACCAGCCTGCACACCGACGTCAACCTGATCTTCGACGGGGTGAGCAGCGAATTCCTCCCCGGCACCAACGTCGTTCTCACCGACCGGGCCGAGGAATGCCTCAGTGAGTTCAGCCTCGACTTCGCGCGCTCGACGCCGAGCAAAGCGGCGACCCAGACCGAAATCGAACAGCCGGGCGCCGACATGGAGGTCGAAAGCGTGACCGTGAACGGCGTGGCGGCGACCTTCCGCTTCGCCCAGCCGACCTTCCCGGGCAACCCGAACGGGAACGACGACCCGAACCCGCTCGCCCACCAGGCGGGCCAGGACACGCCGGTCAGCGCCACCAACCCGAACCCGCCGGCGTGCTCGCCGGTGGGAGGGAACGACGCGGCGATCGGGCAGCCGTGCGCGGCCAACAAGCTCGTGATCACCCCGGCCCAGCCGATCCAGATCGGCGAGGAGTTCGACGTCAAGGTCAACTACTCCGGTGAGCCCGGCGTCTTCACCGACGGCGACGGCTCGGTCGAGGGCTGGTTCCGCAGCCAGACCCCGGATGGCATCGACAACATCGTCGTCACCGAGCCGGTCGGCGGCCTGGCGTGGATGCCGCTGAACAACCACCCGACGGCGAAGCCGACCTACGACTTCACCGAGAAGGTGACCGCCGGCATGACGGCGATCGCCAACGGCGAGCTGGTCAGCCAGACCGCGAACCCGGCCGAGGCGGACTTCCCCGAGGGCTCGACGACCTGGGTCTGGCACTCGCCGGAGCCGATCGCCAGCTACCTGGTTGCCAGCAGCATCGTCAACTTCGAGCAGACGACGCGGCTAGGTGACGACGGCACGGTTTACACGGTGGCCGAAACGCCCCTTGCCACGGCGGCAAATGCAGCGACCAACAAAGCGGTGATCGCAACTCACGAAGAAGTGAGCGCGCTGCAGGAGCGGTTCAACGGGCCCTACCCCTTCACGACCAACGGCATCGTGGTCGGCATCAACCGCACCTTCGCCGAGGAGATGCAGACGAAGATCGCGATCAACAACGGCCGCGTGCGAGCGGGGACCTTCCTCCACGAGAACTACCACCAGTGGTGGGGCGACAACGTCTCCGAGTCCGGGTTCAACGAGACCTTCTTCAAGGAGGGAATGGCTGAATTCGGCGGCGGCATCCTGCTGAGTGCAAGGGAAGCGGCAAATACCGCGGGTGGTCTTGACACCCCCGCCGGTCGCGACGCTTTCGACCAAGCGTTCAGGGACGCGTTCACGGAGATCTACAACCGCGACGAACGCAGCGAAGAGGAACTCGAAGCCGAATTCGAAGCGCCGATCCGGTGGGAGAACGCGCCCTCCGATCCCTCGCCGGCGACCCTGTTCGAAGACGGGTCCACGTACGAAAGGACGGCTGCTTCCTACATCGCGCTGCGCGAGATCCTCGGCCACGACAACTTCAGCAATGCGCTGAAGCAGATCCAGCATGACTTCGCCGGTGGAAACATCACCGAGGAGCAAGCCGAGGACGTCTTCCACGGCTGGATGCCGAACCAGAGCGCGGCCTGTGACGCGCGCCTGGATCAGTTCTTCGCCGAATGGTGGGACACCAAGTTCGCGCTGCGGGATGGCACCCCGACCAGGGACCGTCCGCAGCTGACCGGGCCCAACCTGCGTCCCGGCGAAACCGGCCTCACGTTCTACAACGCCGACGGCTCCTGCCGGGCGAACACCGGCCCGACGACGACCGCCTCGGTCGTCCCGAACCCGGTCAACGGCAAAGTCACCGGTCCGGCGACGGTCGTCCTGACGGCGACCGACGACGCTCCGGCCGACTCGATCGCAACCGAGTACCGGGTCGACAACGGCGGCTTCCAGCCCTACGCCGGCCCGATCGTGGTCAGCGCGCTCGGCGCCCACAAAGTCGAGTACCACTCGACCGACCGCGACGGAGCGGTCGAGCCGACCAAGCAGGTCGCATTCGAGATCGTCGCCGCCCCGGCGGCCCCGGTCGCCTGCGCGAAACCGCAGCTGACTGTGGGAGTGACGAAGCCGCTGCGCAAGAAGAAAGGCGTCGCCACCCTGCGCAAGGGCAAGGCCTACCGCTACACCGGCAGCCTCACCTGTGAGGTCGCCGGCAAACGGGCGCCGGCGCCGGAGGGCACCGCGGTCAGCATCTCGACCGTCAAGGGTGGCAAGACCACGCGCCAGTCCGGCGTCGCGGTCGGCCCCGACGGCAAGATCGACACGCTGTTGCAGTTCTCCGGCAAGCGGACCGTGGTCTTCGGCTACGAGTCCGCCGAGGCCCGAATCCGCATCACCACCGCGCGCCGCTAGGCGCTCGGTCCGGCCCACGCGTCTGCATCTGTATCCGCATAGCGGGTGCTAGTGCAGACGCGTGGCGGTTCGGTGGCCTAGAGCCCCATCGCCCGAGCGACGATGCGGTCGAAGACCCGGGTGGGGATCAGCGGTTTGAGGCGGGCCTGGACCTTGGCGTCGAGGCCGACCAGGTAACGGGTGCGGGGGCGCTTGGCGCTGAGCGCGTGCTCGATCACGCGGGCGACCTTCTCCGGCGGGATCCCGCGCTCGGCGGTCTGGCGCACGACCTCGCGGTAGCGCTCGATCGCGCGGCCGTAGAGCGCTTCGCGCTGCGGTGAACGGCCGCCGATCTCGTCCGCGGTGCGCTCGCCCCGCTCCCAGATCGGGGTGTCGATCGAGCCCGGCTCGACGATCGAGACCGGGATGTCCCAGGAGCGCAGCTCCTGGCGGAAGACGTCCCCCACAGCCTCGACCCCGAACTTGGCGGCGTGGTAGGCGCCGGTCATCGGGAAGGCGATGCGGCCGCCGATCGAGCTGATGAAGACGATGCGACCGCTGCCTTTGCGCAGCGAGGGCAGGAGCGCCTGGGTGACCGCGACCTGGCCGGTCAGGTTGACCTCGACCTGGTGGCGGAAGTCCTCGATCGGGATCGTCTCCAGCGGACTGGGGACGGCTAAGCCGGCGTTGTTGACGAGGCCGGCCAGCCCCTCCCCCGCCTCGGCTTCGATCCGCTCCGCCGCGGCGGCGATCTGGCCCGCGTCGGTGACGTCGATGAAGAGCGGCTGCAGCCGCTCGGAAGCCTCGCCGCGCAGCGAGTCGGCATCCTCGGCCCTGCGGACGCCGGCGAAGACGCGCCAGCCGGCGGCGTCGAGGCGCAGCGCCGTCGCCCGCCCGATGCCGGTGGATGCTCCGGTTACGAGGACCGCCCGCACGAGCCCAGGCTACATGGGGCGTAACCTTTCTCGGACGTGATCGACTCCACCAGGGACGACGCTGAGCGCAAGCAGGTGACGGTGCTGTTCGCCGACGTCAGCGGCTCGATGGACCTCGCCGAGCAGCAGGATCCGGAGGAGTGGCGCAAGATCATGCAGCGCTTCTTCGCGATCCTGACCGAGTCGGTGACCCGCTTCGAGGGCACCGTCGACAAGTTCACCGGCGACGGGATCATGGCGATCTTCGGTGCCCCAATCGCCTACGAGGACCACGCGCGGCGCGCCTGTTACGCGGCCCTGCAGATGCTCGACGACGTCTCCGAGTACGCGGCCGAGCTGCGCCGCGCCCAGGGGCTCAACTTCTCGACCCGGATCGGGATCAACTCCGGCGAGGTCGTCGCCGGGGCGATCGGCGAGGGTGGCGACGGCGCCTACACGGCGATCGGCCACACGGTCGGGCTGGCGCAGCGGATGGAGGCGCTGGCCGAGCCCGGCAAGGCCTACCTGACCGAGCACACCGCCGAGCTCGCCAAGGGATACCTCGACCTCGACGACCTCGGCGAGTTCGAGATCAAGGGCTCGAGCGAGCCGGTGCGCGTCTTCGAGCTGGCCGGGGTCGGCCAGGCCCGCTCCCGCCTCGACCTCTCCCGCGAGCAGGGCTTCTCGCGCTTCGTCGGCCGCACAGAAGAGATGGCGGCGCTGACCGAGGCCCTGCGGCGCGCCCAGGCCGGCGGCGGCGGCGCGCTCGGGATCGTCGCCGAGCCGGGCATCGGCAAGAGCCGGCTCTGCCACGAGTTCGTCGGCCACTGCCACGCCGAGGGCGTCGAGGTCTTCGAGGCGCAGGCGCAGGCGCACGGCAAAGCGATCCCGTTCATGCCGGTGCTGCAGATGCTGCGCTCCTTCTTCGGCATCGGCGACCGCGACCCCGAGCAGCAGGCACGCGAGAAGATCGCCGGCCGAACGCTGCTGCTCGATCCCGACTTCGCCGAGCAGATGCCGCTGATGTTCGACTTCCTCGGCGTCCCCGACCCCGACCGGCCGGTGCCGCAGATGAGCCCCGAGGGCCGCCAGCGCGCGCTCGGCGAGATCGTCTGCCGCCTGGTCAGCCACCCGGGCCGGCGCAAGACCCTGGTCCTTGTCGTCGAGGACCTGCACTGGGTCGACGAGGGCAGCAAGACGATGCTGACCGAGCTGATCGAATCGATCGGGTCGATCGAGGGGGCGAACACCCTGGTCGTGGTCAACTACCGGCCCGAGTTCTCCCCACCCTGGGCAGACTCCCCGGCCTTCGAGACGATCCGGCCCGAGCCCCTGACCCGGGCCGACACCCAGGAGCTGCTTGGGGACCTGGCCGGCGCGGATCCATCGCTCGACGGCCTCGAGGAGCCGATCCACGAGCGCACCCAGGGCAACCCCTTCTTCATCGAGGAGATTGTCCGCGAGCTGGCCGAGTCCGGCTACCTCGACGGCGAGCGCGGCGCCTACCGGCTGGCGCGGCCGATCGAGGACGCCGGCGTCCCGATCACCGTCCAGGCCGTCCTTGCCGCCCGCATCGACCGGCTCAGCCCGGAGGCGAAGCAGTTGGTCCAGGTCGCCTCGGTCGTCGGCAAGGAGTTCAGCGGCCGGGCGCTGGGGCTGGCGGCGGGGCTGGAGCCCGATGAGATCGACCGCGTCCTCTGCGAGCTGGTCGAGGCCGGCTTCCTCTACGAAGCGGAGATGTACCCCCAGCGGGTGCTGGCCTTCCGCCACCCGCTGACCCGCGAGGTCGCCTACGGGACCCAGTTGGCCGACCAGCGAACGGCAACCCACGCGGCGGCGGCGCGGGCCCTGGTCGAGCTCAACCCCGAGCGCCACGACGAGCTCTCGGCGCTGATCGCCCACCACTTCGAGGAAGGCGACGAGACCCTGGAGGCGACGCGCTGGTCGGCGCGGGCGGCGCACTGGACCGGCCACAGCCGGCCGGGCGAGTCGCTGCGCCTCTGGCGCCGGGTGATGGAGCTGGCCTCGCAACTGGAGGAGAGCGATGAGAGCGCCGCCTTCGCCGTCAACTCGCGGCTGCTGCAGTTGCAGTACGCATGGCGGGTCGGCATGAAGGCCGAGGAACGGGAGCGACTCGCCGCTGAGGTGGAGGAGATCGCGGTCCGCCGCGACGACCTCGCCTCGCTGGCCCTGCTGCGGGTCGCGGTCGCGGTCCGGCCCGGCGTCCAGCACCACATGCAGGACTGGCTGGACGCCGCGGCGGAAGCGAACCGGCTCGCCGACGAGTCCGGCGACCTGCACCTGCGGGTGGCGGTCCGCAGCGCCGGCGCCTATGCCTTCCTCTGCGCCGGCGACTTCGACGGCTTCGAGCGGGCCCTGGACGAGGTGCTGGAGCTGACCGACGGCGACGTCTCGGTCGGAGCCGGAATCGTGCTCGGCAGCCCCCAGGCCTGGGGGCTGATGGGCAAGGGCATGGTGCGGCGCGAGCGCGGCGAGCTGGACGAGGCCGAGGAGCTGCTCGACGCCTCGCTGCGAGTCGCGCTCGAGGTCGACGACCCTGAGACCGCGAGCTGGATCCGCAGCAACCAGGCCGGGCTGCTGGCGATCCGCGGCGACGTCGAGGGGGCACTGGCGCTCGCCCGCCGCAACTGCGAGCTGACCGATCGGCTCGGCGACGTCTTCTCGCGCAGCCTGGCGATCTCCAACCTCGCCTGGGCGCAACTGGCGGCGGAGGAATACGAGGCGGCGCTGGACTCGATCGACGAGGCGGAGCAGATGTACCGCGAGGCGATGGAGGTCGGCGGCGAGATGGAGGGCTGGCGCGCCGCTCTGCGCTCCCAGGCGCTGCGCGGCTCGAGGCGCACCGAGGAGGCGATCGAGCTGGGGCGCTGGGGCGCGGAGATCTCACGCGAGCGCGGCCTGCACTGGAGCCTGCCGCTGGCCCTGCTGGCGCTCGGCCGGGCGCTGGTCGAGGACGACCGGCACGAGGAGGCTCTGGAGGCGTTCGCCGAGGGCGCCCAGGTGGCCCGGGACACCAAGGCCCTGAGCCTGCTGGCCGACATCGAATCCGAGCGCGAAGCGCTCTCCCCCAGCCGGACCTGAAGGCTAGGCGCGGCCGGCGCGGTGGCGCTCGAGCTCGGCCACCATCAGCTTCGTGTGCAGGGCCGCGATCAGGTCCTTCAGCGGCTGCGACCCGGCTTCCAGCATCTCCACCACGGTCTCCGGCGGGACCTCGCCGGCGAGCCGCTCCATCACCACCTCGACCTCTTGGCGGACCAGCTCTTCCAGCGCCTTCTTGTAGCGCAGGGTGTCGTAGACGGTGAACCCGATCTCCTCGTCGTAGCCGCCGGCGCGGAAGCGGCTGATCGCCTCGATGATCGTCACGTCGGAGGGCGAGTAGCCGCGGCTGTTGGGGGTCAGCACCTCGATCTCCTCGAGCCGGTCGAGCACCTCGCCGGGGACTCCGTAGCGCTTGCGCACCTCGGCAGCGCTGGTCCGCGAGCGCTCGCCGGCGAGGGCGCGGTCGAGGATCTGGTCCTCCAGCTCCAGCATCGCGCTGGCCCGCGCCGGGTCCTCTTCCAGCACCTTGCGGATCGCCTTCAGCGGCATGTAGCGCTCCTCCTGCAGGCGCTTGATCAGGCGGATCCGCTCGACGAACTCGGGCGGGTAGTAGGCCATGTTGCGGCTGGTCTTGACCGGCTCCGGCAAGAGGCCCTCGCGCAGGTAGTGCTTGATCGTCGGCACCGGCACGCCGGAGGCCTCGGCCAGCTCGCCCATCCGCAGCAGCTCGACGCTCTCGGTGCTCATGCCATGAACTCCGGCTTCTCGGCTTCGACGTCGAGCTCGGCCGCCGCTCCCGAGGCCAGCATCGCCTCGATCTCCTCCTCGAGGTAGCCGGCCTCGCGCAGGACCTCGCGGGTGTGTTCGCCGAAGCCGGGAGCCGGCCGGGTCGGGTCGGCGGGGGTGCGGCTCAGCTTCACCGGGTTGCCGAGCTGGCGCACGGTCCCCAGCTCCGGCTGCTCCACCTCGACCACCATCTCGCGCGCCCGCACCAGCTCGGAGTCGAGCGCTTCGTCGAGGTCGAGCACCGGCTCGATGCAGCAGTCGTGCTTGTCGTTGAAGGCCTGCCATTCCGCGCGGCTGCGCGAACGGAAGACCGCTGCGACCTGCGTCCATCCCTCCGAGCCCGGCGCCTCGAACTGGGCCTCGACCAGGTCCGGGCGCTCGACCCCGTTGCAGAAGGCGGCCCAGAACTTCGGCTCCAGCGCCCCGCAGGTGACCCAGCCGTCGGCGGCCTCGTAGGGCAGGTAACAGACCAGCCCACCGGCCAGTTGCTGCTCGCCGCGCTGCGGCACCTCGCCGTCGCAGAAGTAGCGGCCGGCGACCATCGCCAGCCAGGAGAGGGCACCGTCGGCCATCGAGACGTCGACCATCTGCCCCTCGCCGGAGCGGCGCCGCTCGTGCAGCGCCGCCAGCACCCCGAAGGCGGCGATCAGGGCGCCGCCGCCGACGTCGGCGATCTGGCCCGCCGACTGCACCGGCGGCCCGTCCTTGGCCCCGGTCAGCCCGAGCAGGCCGATCAGGCCGAGGTAGTTCATGTCGTGGCCGGCCCGCTGCGTGTAGGGGCCGTCCTGGCCGTAGCCGGTGATCGCGCAGTAGACGACCGCCGGGTTGGCCTCGCGCATGCGCTCGTAGCCGACCCCGAGGCGGTCGAGCACGCCGGGGCGGAAGCCGTCGAGGACGACGTCGTAGGAGGCGATCAGCCGCAGCAGCGCCTCGCGGCCGGCGTCGGACTTGAGGTCGAGCCGGACCGAGCGCTTGCCGCGGTTGAGCGAGAGGTAGAGCGCCGAGCGGGTCCCCAGCGCCTGCTGCTCCTCGCCGCCGTAGTAGGGCGGCGCCCAGCGCACGTAGTCGCCCATCCCGGTGTCCTCGACCTTCAGCACCTCGGCCCCGAGGTCGGCCAGCAGCAGCGAGCAGAAGCCGCCGGGCAGCAGGCGGGTGAGGTCGAGGACCTTGACGTCGGCGAGCGGGAGCGAGCCGCTCACTGGGGCTCGACCCCAACCGGGAACTCAACCGAGTTGGCGATGAAGCAGAGTTGGTGCGAGCGCTCGTGCAGCGCTTCGATCGCCTCGGGGGCGGGGGGATCGCCCGCCCAGCGCACCCGCGGGCGCAGCGTCGCCGAGGCGAAGCGCTTGCCTTCGAGCACGCCGTCGGCGTCGTCTTCGTAGGAGGCGACCTCGAAGCCTTTTTTCCGCGCCAGCGCCAGGAACCAGAGCATGTGGCAGCTCGAGAGGGCGCCGACCAGGAGCGACTCCGGGTTCGACTTGAAGTCGTCGCCGCCGAGCTCGAGCGCCGAGGAGCTGGGCAGCGTCTGGCCGCCGAGCAGGACGTCGTGGGCCTGGACGTCGTCGCCCTCGCCACCGCTCCAGGCGACGCCGGCGCGGTGGATCGTCTTCTCCATCGCTAGGCCTCGGCCCGCTTTGGGACTCCCAGCAGCTCGCGCGCCTCGGCGACGCTGGCGGCGCGGCGGCCGACGTCCTCGGCCATCTGGCGCGCCTTGGCGATCAGCTCGCCGTTGGACTTCGCCATCTCGCCGTCCGGCAGGTAGAGGTTGTCCTCGACCCCGGCGCGGACGTTGCCGCCGAGAACCAGCGAGGCGGCGAGCAGCTTCCACTGGTCGCGGGAGATGCCGATCACCTGCCACTGGTTTTCGCCCTCGGGGCCGCCCGGGATCTGGTCGGACATCAGGGTGACGTTGCGCGGGGTCGGGCGGATGCCGCCGGTCACGCCCATCACCAGCGAGATCTGCAGCGGCGGCTCCAGCAGCCCCATGTCGACCAGCGGGTCGAGGTTGGCGACGTGGCCGGAGTCGAAGCACTCGTGCTCGGGCTTGATCCCCAGCTTCCGCATCTCGGTCAGGAACTCGATGATCGTGTCGAAGCTGTTCTCGAAGACCGTGTTGAAGACGAAGTCCTTGCGCCGCCTCGAGTACTTGGCGTAGTTCATCGAGCTCATGTTCAGCGCGGCGACGTCGGGGCGGCAGGCGCGCAGGTACTCGAGCCGCTTCTCGATCGAGATCCCGATCGCCCCGGTCGAGTAGTTGACGATCACGTCGCCGACCTCGGCCAGGATCGCCTCGGTGATCGCCTGGAAGTCCTCGACCTCATACGACGGCGTGCCGTCCGGTTTGCGGGCGTGGATGTGGATCTGCGAGGCGCCCTCGTCGACCGCGCGCCGGGCCTCCGCCGCGTACTCCTCCGGCGTGTAGGGGATCGCCGGGCACTGGTCGCGGTTGGCGATCACGCCGCTGATCGAGCAGCTGATCACCACCGGGTCCTCGAAGCGGCTCATACAGGCATCACCCCATGTCGTTTCTTCGGCTTCTCGACGTGCTTGTTGCGGGCCATGCGCAGCGCCTTGACGATCGTCGGCCGGGTCTCGCGCGGGTCGATGATGTCGTCGATCACGGCGTTGCCGGCGGCGATGTAGGGGTCGATCTGCTGGCGCACCGCGTTCAGCATCGTCTCCCGCGTCGCCTCCGGGTCCTCGGAGGCCTCGATCGCCGAGCGGCCGATGATGTTGACCGCGCCCTCCGCGCCCATCACCGAGATCTCGGCCCCGGGCCAGGCGACGATCAGGTCGGGCTCATACGCCTTGCCGCACATCACGTAGTAGCCGGCGCCGTAGGCCTTGCGCACGACCACGGTCACCTTCGGCACCGTGGCGCGGCTGACCGCGTAGAGCATCTTCGCCCCGTGGCGGATGATCCCGGCGTGCTCGACCTTCGAGCCGACCATGAATCCCGGCACGTCCTGGAGGAAGACCAGGGGGATGTTGAAGGCGTCGCAGAGGTTGATGAAGCGGGCCGCCTTGTCGGCGGAGTCGTTGTCGAGGATGCCCGCCAGGTGCTTGGGGTTGTTGGCGACGATCCCGACCGGCTGGCCGCCGAAGCGGGCGAAGCAGGTGATCAGGGTGCGGGCGAAGCGCGGCTTCAGGTCGAAGTACTCGCCGTCGTCGACGATCTCGGCGATCACGTCGTACATGTCGTACGGCTTGCGCGAGGACTCGGGGACGATCTCCATCAGCTTCTCCGACATGCGGTCGGCCGGGTCGGCACTCTCGGCCAGCGGCGGCTTCTGCTCGCAGTTGGAGGGGAAGTAGGAGAGGTAGGACTTGATCGCGGCGATGCACTCTTCGTCGTCCTTCACCTCCAGGTCCCCCACCCCCGATTTGCGGCAGTGGACCTTGGCCCCGCCGAGCTCCTCCATCGAGATGTCCTCGCCGGTCACGGCTTTGGTCAGGTGCGGGCCGGCCAGCGCCATCGCGCCCTGGCCGGAGACCATGGGGACGAAGTCGGAGAGCGCCGGGATGTAGGCGGTGCCGGCGGCGCAGGGCCCCATCATCGCCGCCACCATCGGGATCACCCCCGACATTTCGACCTCCTCGCGGAAGAGCTGGCCGGAGCCGGCGAACAGCGACCCGGTCGCCTCCTGGATGCGGGCGCCGGCGGAGTCGAGCAGCCAGACGAACGGCATCCGCTTGGCCAGCGCCATCTCGCGCAGGCGGGTGACCTTGAGCTCGCCGGTCATCCCCATCGAGCCGGCCATCACGGTGAAGTCGTAGGCGGCAATGCAGCAGGTGCGGCCGTCGATGTCTCCCCAGCCGGTGATGACGCCGTCGGCCGGCGCCTCGACCCCGTCCATCGCCCGCTGGGCGAAGTGCGGGCGGCCGTGGACGCCGAGCTCGACGAAGCTGCCGGGGTCGACCAGAAGGTCGAGCCGCTCGCGGGCGGTCAGCTTGCCGCGCTCGTGCTGCTTGGCGATCTTCTCCTCGCCGCCGCCGAGCCGCGCCTTGGCGCGGCGCTCGTGCAACTGCTCGGTCAGGTCGCCCAGAGGCGCCGTGCCGGGGAGCAGGTTCTCGTCCGCCATCAACGTCCCTTCCACTGCGGGTCGCGTTTCTCGAAGAAGGCGGTGACCCCCTCGACGATGTCCTCGGTGGTGAAGGTGAGGGAGAGCTGGGAGCGCAGGAACTCGAGCGCTTCGTCGATCGCCATGTCCTGCTGGCGATACATCGCGTCGTGGCCGAGCCGCATCAGCACCGGGCTCTTCGAGGCCAGCTTGCCGGCCCACTCGGCGACCGCGGCGTCGAACTCGTCCGCCGGCACGACCTTGTTCGCCAGCCCGTACTCGACGGCCTGCTCGCCGCTGAGCCGCTCGCCCAAGAGCATCATCTCGTTGACCTTCTTGCGCGGGACGTTGCGGTAGATGATTGCCATGATCATGTAGGGGAAGGCGCCGATGTTGATCTCCGGCGTGCCGAAGGTCGCGCCCTCCTTGGCGATCACCAAGTCGCAGGAGAGGGCCAGCCCCATCCCCCCCGCCAGCACGTGCCCGTTGAGGGCGCAGAGCGAGGGCTTGCCGAGGCGCGGCATCAGCCGGAAGAATTCGAGGAAGAGGTCCGAGGCGAAGTGTTTTTGGATCAGCGGCACGTCCGCGGCGAAGCCGCCGAGGTCGGCGCCGGCGCAGAAGACCTTCTCCCCCGCACCGGTGAGCACGACCGCGCGCAACTCCTCGGCGTCGCGCACCCGCTTCATCGCGTCGACCAGCTCGGCCAGCATCTGGCCGGAGAGCATGTTGCGCTTCTCCGGGTCGTTCAGCGTCACCGTGGCGACGCCGTCGGCGACCTCGTAGGCGACCTTCTCGTAGCTTCCCTGGCTCATCCGCGGGCAACAATAACGAGTCCCGCCAGAAGTAGGAAGTGCTACTGTCTACTCGCAATTTTGGGTGGGTTCCGACCAGCGACGAGTGAGGAGAAAACAGTGGCGACCGCGACCAACGGCTCCAGCGTCATCAAGCCCGATCACGAAGCCGGGCGCAAGCACTTCATCTTCAGTCAGGAGCACGAAGACCTGCGCGAGTCGATGCGCTCCTGGGTCGAAAAGGAGCTGTGGCCGCACCGCAACGAGTGGGAGGACACCTACTGGCCGACCTCGGCGATGAAGCGCGCCGGCGACCTCGGCTTCCTCGGCCTCTGCTTCCCGGAGGAGTACGGCGGCCAGGGCGGCGACTACTTCTACTCCCTGGTCCGGGCCGAGTGCATGAGCTACTCCGGCTCCGGCGGCACCAACATGGGCTTCGCGGTCCAGTCCGACATGGTCCTGCCCCCGATCCACCTGCTCGGCACCGATGAGCAGAAGCGCAAGTACCTCGAACCGGGCCTGAAGGGCGACAAGGTCGGCAGCCTCGGGATCACCGAGCCGGGCGCCGGCTCCGACGTCGCCGGAATCCGCACCACGGCGATCCGCGACGGCGACGAATACGTGATCAATGGCTCCAAGACCTTCATCACCAACGGCCCGCGTGCGGACTTCATCGTCCTCGTCTGCAAGACCGACCCGGAGGAGCGCCACGCCGGCATCACCCTCTTTGTCGTCGACCTCAAGGACGAGAACGGCGACAAGGTCCCCGGCTTCACCGTCTCCGCCGAGCTGGAGAAGATGGGGATGCACGCCTCCGACACCGGCGAACTGGCCTTCGACGACGTCCGCGTCCCGGCCGACGCCGTGCTGGGCGAGGTCGGCAAGGGCTTCTACCACATCGCCTGGGAGCTCCAGGGCGAGCGGCTGGTCGCCGCCGCCGGCTGCCACGCAGGGGCGGAGCGGATGATCGAGAAGACGCTCACCTACGCCCAGGAGCGCGAAGCCTTCGGCCGCCCGATCGGCAAATTCCAGGCGATCCGCCACAAGTTCGCCGAGATGGCGACCAAGACCGAGGCGGCGAAGCAGTTCACCTACTCCACCGCTTGGCGCTTCGGCAACGGCGAGTACCCGGTGCGGGAGATCACGATGGCGAAGCTCTTCGCCTCACGGGTCGCCTGCGAAGTCGCCGACGAGTGCGTGCAGATCCTCGGTGGCTACGGCTACATGAAGGAGTACGAGATCGAGCGCGCCTATCGCGACGTCCGCCTCAACCGGATCGGTGCTGGCACCGACGAGGTGATGCTGGACGTGATCGGCCGCAGCTACGGGCTCTAGGGCCCGCGGGGCGAGCTTGTACGCCATAGGGAAACAAAGTCGCCCATGACGGTCGTCAAGGACACGGGGGCGCGGGCGACGCTGCCCCCGTTTGGGGATGAGCACGAGGAGCTGCGGGAGACCGTCAGCCGCTTCGTCACCAAGGAGATCGCGCCGAACGTCGACGAGTGGGAGGCTGCGCGGGAATTTCCCCGTGAGCTCTACTCGCGCTGCGCCGCGCTCGGCTTCCTCGGGCTGAAGTTCCCCGAGGAGTACGGCGGCCAGGGCGGCACCCATCTGCACGACGCGATTTGGGTCGAAGAGCTGGCCCGCTCCGGCGGCTCCGGCGGCGTCGCCGCCGGGCTCAACGCCCACGCCTCGATCGCGCTGCCGCCGATCTTCAACTTCGGCACCGAGGAGCAGAAGCAGCGCTGGCTGGTGCCGGGCATTGCCGGCGAGAAGATCGGCGCGCTGGGGATCACCGAGCCCGGCGCCGGCTCCGACGTCGCCGGCATCTCCACCAGCGCCCGCCGCGACGGCGACCACTACATCGTCAACGGTTCCAAGACCTTCATCACCAACGGCGTCCGCGCCGACTTCCTCGTCTGCGCCTGCAAGACGACCGAGGACGGCGGCCACGGCGGCATCTCCTTCCTCGTGCTCGAGCGCGAGATGCCCGGCTACGAGGTGGCGCAGAAGCTGGAGAAGATGGGCTGGCACTCCTCCGACACCGGCGAGCTCGCCTTCACCGACGTCGAGGTCCCGGCGGAAAACCTGCTCGGCGAGGAGAACGGCGGCTTCAAACTGATCATGGCCAACTTCGCCTGGGAGCGCCTATTGATGGCGATCGGCGCCGTCGGCGCGATGCAGCGCCTGATCGAGACCACCGTCGCCTACGCCCTGGAGCGCGAAGCCTTCGGCCGCCCGATCGGCAAATTCCAGGCGATCCGCCATCAGGTGGCGGAGATGGCAACCAGCGCCGAAGCCGCCCGCGCCCTCACCTACAACGCCCTGCGCCTCTTCCACAGCGGTCAGGACTGCATCCGCGACGTCAGCATGGCCAAGCTGGTCACCCAGCGCACCGTCCTCGAGATCGCCGACCAGTCCCTGCAGATCCACGGCGGCTACGGCTACATGCGCGAGTACGGAATCGAGCGCGCCGTCCGCGACGCCCGCCTCGGCCCGATCGGCGGCGGCACCGACGAGGTGATGAAGGAGATCATCGGCAAGACGATGGGGCTGTGAGTCGGGCCGACTAGGCCTCCACGACTTTGTCCTTGTTGGTAACCGGATCGCCCGCCCCGCTCGCCGGCTCCGGGAAGTTGACGATCAGCGGCGCCGAGGCAGTTGGATCGTCTACCTGCTCGAAGACCAGAGTCGCGCTTTTACCCTTCATGTCTTCACTCGGTTCGTAGACGAACTCTCCGGACGCATGGCGCACCAGCTTGCCCGTCGGATCATCGTGAAGCGACCAGTTCAGCTGAGCGCCCGACGGAACCGACTGTAATTTGATCTCGAGCGGCTCCACCTTTTGCATCGTGTGTGGAGAGGCTGGGGTCACCGACAGCGAGCGGTTCGGCCCCGCCGCATCGATCGCCGCTTTGCTGCCCTCCTGGACGGACTTCGAGCCGAAGTAGAAGCCGGCGACGGCTACCACCAGGGTGCTTACCGTGGTCAACAGCTGGGTGTTGATGTCCTTTTGCCCCGGATCTTCGATGCTGCGCACGACGTCGTAGGTGACGGCAGCACCCGACCCTTGCGGAGTACTTGAGACGATCTGCGCAGGCGGGATGGTTTGGAGTTCGGCCGGAGTCAGCCCCGTCAGGGTGACCTGATCCGCACCAGACGAACTGCTCACGTAGAGAGCGACGACGGCGAAGATCAGGATCAGACTGAGGGCGATTACCGCTTGAACGCTGCCGGCCGGAAGTCCCAGGGCCTGACTCTTGTCGGAGATGCCGAAGAGTCCGAAGAGAGCTGCGGCGACGGCCAGCGTCGCCATCAACGCGACAACGCCGGTGATCACGATCAACGGCAGCAGCACCTCGGGCCTGTCGACCCCCCCGTCCTTCAGTTCGTTCGCCGCGAAGACGATCAGAAGCACCGCCCCGGCCAAGAGCAACCCGATCCAAAAGAGCAGCAGGAAAGCGCGACCAACCGGCTGCGAACTGGGCTTCACCTTTGGGATCGACATCCCCACGGGGATGCGATCCAATCACCGAACAGTTACACGAGCAAGCACAGTGGAGTATTTGCAACAGTAAGTAGTTGGCGTAAGGTCTCTTGCGTAAACCATGTGCTCTCTTCGGCGAATCCTCCTGGCGGCGTCTGCCGCACTTGCGCTGCTGCCGTGTTCGGCAGCTTCGGCTGACTTCTTCAACCAGGACACGATTCAGCGGTTTGCGCCTCTCCTCGTCATGTACGCAAACGAGGACAACGGGCCCGCGAGCGCGCCGTGGTTTCTCGACCGCTCGCAGCTCCTGTTCTCCGAGCGCGACCCCTGCTCGAATGGGGAGATCTACGGGGGGCCCTGGACGGCCGCCGCCACCCGCAAGCTCGGGGTCCTGGCACGAAAAGAGAATCGCTGGAAGTACCAGACCAAGCAGTCGGTCCTCTGCCACCACAGCGGCCCGGTGCACCTGGCCACGGACCACACGCGGCCGTTCAACCGCAACCGCCCGACTGACCTTCACCGAGAGGAGGGGTTCTTCCTCGCCGCCGATCTGACTCATGGCGGAATCGGGGGCATCCCCTTCACCAAGTCGACTTCGGACCATGAGTTCGCGACGCAGGCGCCGATCTACTACGACGACGGTGAGCTGTTCAGCGATGGCGGCTCGGCCACGAATCCGCGGCAGGCGTACATCTCGTACTGGTTCTTCTACGCCTACAACGACGCCCCCAAGGCGAACTTCCTCTTCAATCACCAAGGCGACTGGGAGAACATGTCGCTGCTCTTTCGCCAGGGCGTCGGCGACCTCTGGACGCTGCAGGCGGTCTCCTACTCCGCCCACGGCTCTCCCGAGGCGATCGGTGCCGCCTGCCCGACCCCAGCCCTCAGCGACCCCCTCTCGTGTCCCGTACCCCGAACTACGCGGGACGGCCAGTCCCGGCTGGTCGGGTACGTGGCCGACGGCGACCACGCGACCTATGCCTCGCCGGGCACGCACCCGCTCCGCTCGACCCACGGCATAGCCAAGGACCAGACCTCACCCCTCGGCGCCGGATTCTCCTGGTCAACCTGGCAGAACCTCCTGCCACTCGAGTCGCAGGGCTGGGCCGGGTTCTGCGGAGCGTGGGGAACCGTCGGCAGCCCGCTCCTCCCCTTCGCCAGCGACAAAACCGGTCCGCTTGGCCCCGGCTGCATCGACGAGCAAGAACGGCAGCGAAAGCGCGGAGGCCCGGCGAACTGGGGCGTGACGAAATCATCGCCCCAAGACAGGGCCGCGACGCCAGGAACGGCGATAGGCGTCGACCCCCTAGACGACGCGCTGCTGTCGGGCATCAGGTGATGTCCTGGTCCCAGCTCAGGCCGAAGGTCAACAGGCAGACAAATATCGAGGCCGCCCGAGGGAGGATCGCGGGGCAGCTAGCCGCCGCGGGTCTCTGGGCGTCCGAGTCCGGGCGTCGGGGGCGGCGGTGGGGGCGGAGTCCCGCCGCTCGGAGTGGGCTTGGGCGCGTCAGCCATCTCAGAGGATGGTATCGCCCAGCAGGGCGGCCAGAGCGAAAATCTCAAAAGGCAGCCAGCGCGACGACAACGAGGGCTCTCGGGCTTGGATGCCGGAAGGCCTGCTGACCCAGAAATGAAGCTGCCAGCGATGACGCGGCGAGCAGCACGCCGGTCCTCGACCGCAGCTCTTCGAGAAGCCTCTCCTGCTTGTCGAGGCCCCGGAGAGCGGCATCGTGTGCGAGCTTCTCGAACTCCCCTGCCATCGAGCCCCCAAGCTAGCGCCATGGCCGGCGGAATGTTTTGTCGACGACGCACCCCATCTCAGGGGAAAGCAGAGGTCCACTCTTTTCAGATCAGGGAGGGGAGGGCTTACCCAAACTTACGCCCATAAGTTTGGGTAAGACGGGAACAACCCAAAGTTAGCGCCGCGGACCCTCGTCGCATTCGTGGGACTTGCCCCAGCCGGGGCCGCCGTCGCAGTAGTCGAAGCCGGGGCCGCCGTAGAGCTGATCGGGGTTGGCGCCGCCGTAGAGGCGGTCGTCGCCCTCTTCGCCGTGGCAACCGTCCTGGCCGGGGCCCATCACGCAGATGTCGCTGCCGGGGCCGCCCCAGCAGCCGTCGCTGCCGTTGCCGTGGCGGCAGTAGTCGTTGCCCGGCCCGCCGACGCAGTCGCTGTTGTCCTCGCCGGTGATGCAGATGTCGTCGCCTCCGCCGCCGACACAGCGGTTGCGGCGCGCGCCTTCCGGATAACAGGTGTCGGACTCGCCGCTGCCGATGAACTTGTCCGAGCCGTCGCCGAGGTACACAGTCAGGGACAGCGGCAGCGGGTTGGCGACCTGGACGAAGTCGCCGGCGGGACCCATCACCACCTGGATTGAGCTCGCGCCCTTGAGCGGGCAGACCGCGAGCCGGTGATGGACCTTCATGCGGCAGCCCTCGGGCTTGGCGCCGCCCATCGTCCCCTTGACCACGATGTTGGCTCCCTCAGAGGACAGGGTCAGCGTGGCGCCCGAAGGGGCTCCGTAAACGACGATCTGGCCAGCCGGATTTGCGGCGCTCGGGATCAGGAGCAGAGCGAGCGCCGTAAGCACCGTGGCGATCAGACTGCGGCCAAGGGGCAAGGGCATGAAGCGGGGCATAGTAGCCATATCGAACGTCGGACAAAATCCTTGAACCTTCGGGACGTCAGCTCCGGCCCTAGTCTGCAATCGTGATTTACCTGCTCCGACACGGGGACGCGGAGGACGGAAACGGCGACGATGCCGCCCGCCGCCTGACCGCCAAGGGAGAGCGCCAGGCCCGCTTCGCAGGTTCGGCCCTCGCCGCCCTCGGCTCCCCCCTCGACACCTGCCTCGCCAGCCCCAGGGTGCGCGCCGCCCAGACCGCCCGGCTCGCCTGCGAGGCACTCGATCTCGAGCCGGAGACCGCGAATGAGCTCGCCGGCGGCCGCTTCGACGCGCTCGCGCTCACCGCCGGCCGCGGCGACGTCCTCCTGGTCGGCCACGAGCCCGACTTCTCCGACGAGGTCGCCCGCCTCACCGGCGCCAAGGCGAAGCTGCGCAAGGGCGGCCTGGCGATCATCGACGGCTCGACCCTGGTCGCGCTGCTGCGCCCACGCGAGCTCGCCGCGATCGCCGCCTCCGCGACGAGCTAGCCCCCTCCCCCGCCCACCGGCGCTACCGTGCCGGTACCCAACCCGAGGAGGCGCGGATGCTTTCGTGGCTGGCCAAGAAAATGATTTCCCGCAACATGGAGCGGGCGAGCGCCGGGGACATCGAGCCGACGCTGAAAATGGACGCCGAGGACGTCAGGTTCCGCTTTCCCGGCGACAGCTCCTGGGCGACCGAATTGCAGGGCAAGGAGAAACTCAGGCCCTGGTTGCAGCGCTTCGCCGACGCCGGGATCCAGATCTCCCCCGACGAGGTGGTGCTGAAGGGCTTTCCCTGGAAGCAGACGATCTGCATCCGCGGCACCGACTACCTCGACACCCCGGCAGGTGAGCGCATCTACGAGAACCGGTACGTGATCTGGGGGCACCTCGCCTGGGGACTGCTGCGCGACTACGAGGTCTACGAGGACACCCAGAAGGCGAAGAAGCTGGACGAGCACCTGGCCAGCGTCGGCAAGCTCTGAACGGCCGCTAGGTCAGCAGGGTGACGACGCCGCGAACGACCAGCAGGACGCCGAGCGTCAGCGCCACCCCGCCCGCGGCCCGGCGCCCGTTGCGCGCCAGCCAGCCGCGGAACGCGGTGACGGCCCGCTGGGTCCGCTCCGGCGCGACCCAGTACCCGATCAGCGGCAGCTCCAGCAGCAGCTGCTGGAAGAGGCAGAAGACGACGACCAGGAGCACGGTCGGGAACGCCGCCCACTCCAGCTCCGCCATCCGGTTGAGCGCGGTCAGGTAGGCGACGCCGGGCAGCGTCAGCGCCGCGCCGACGGCGAAGGTGACCCGGGCCGAGCCCCGCCCGAGCATCCGCTCGGGCCAGGATTCCTTCTTCGGCTCCTGCGGCTTGCGCTGGCGCCGCCGCTCCCGCATCTCATCCACCTTGCCCGTCCGCAGGACCGTGCCGACGACGATGAGGAGCGCCCCGAAGACCAGGTCCTGGATCGGGCTGAGCGTGTGGCGGGCGGTGCTGACGCCGCCCGTGTCGTGCAGCGAGAAGACGATCAGCAGCCCCAGCGTGATGCTGGTCAGGTAGGCGCCGAGCAGGTAACCGGACATCAGCTTTTTGGTGTTCGGCAGCAACATCATCACCGTCACCGCGGCCAGCAGCGTCGGGTTGAACATCGCCCACAGCGCCAGCACCAGGATGCTGCCCAGGTCGCCCATAGCGCCAACCGTATCCCGCCCTCTGGCAAAAACTGACTGGCTAATCAGCCAGTCGCCGAAATCGCATCGATCCCTGTAGCCTCCGCGGCCGACTTCACGAACCACCGACCTACGAGGGAGAGGGCTTGAGATGGGACTTCTGGACGGCAAAGCTGCGATCGTCACCGGCTCGGCGCGAGGCATCGGACGCGCCACCGCGGAACTGTTCATCGGCGAGGGCGCCAAGGTTCTGATCAACGACCTCGACGCCGACGTCGCCGAGCAGGCAGCCAGCGAGATCAACGGCGAGACCGCCGTCTTCGCCGGTGACCTGACCAAGGAGGGCGCCGCCGACGACCTCGTCGCCGCTGCGGTCGACGCCTTCGGCTCGGTCGACATCGCCGTCAACAACGCCGGCTACACCTGGGACGGCGTCGCCCACAAGATGACCGACGAGCAGTTCCAGGCGATGCTGGACATCCACACGATCGCCCCCTTCCGCGTCGCCCGCGCACTCGCCCCGCACTGGCGCGAGGCTGCCAAGGCCGAGCGCAACGAGGGCCAGGAGGTCTTCCGCAAGCTGATCAACGTCTCCTCGACCTCGGGCATGATGGGCAACGCCGGCCAGGTCAACTACTCGGCCGCGAAGATGGGCGTCGTCGGCGTGACCAAAACGCTGGCCAAGGAGTGGGGCCAGTTCAAGATCAACGTCAACGCCGTCGCCTTCGGCTTCGTCGAAACCCGCCTCACCGCCGCCAAAGAGGAGGGCGGGGAGATGACCGCCCCGAGCGGCGAGAAGATCGAGCTCGGCATCCCCGAGCAGATGCGGGCGATGGCCCAGGCCGTGATCCCGCTCGGCCGCGCCGCCACCCCGACCGAGGCCTCCGGCCCGGTCCTCTTCCTCGCCTCCCCGATGGCCAACTACATGCACGGCCAGGTGCTCAACGTCACCGGCGGCATGTTCGGGGGGATGTACACCTGAGCCAGTCGGAGACAGCGCGCCGGACCCCCCGCTACCTCGACGTCGGGGACAAGATCTGGCCGGCGACCCGCCGCTTCATGGGCGTCCACACGTTCCTCTACAAGAGGACGGGTGGGCGCCTCGGGCACACCATCCCCGGGGTCCCCGGCAAGATGCTGCTGCTCGACCACGTCGGCGCCAAGAGCGGCACCAAGCGCACCTCCCCCCTGCTCTACGTCAAGGACGGCGACAACGTCGTCATCGTCGCCTCCAAAGGCGGCTTCCCGAAGAACCCGGCCTGGTTCCACAACCTGATGGCCAACCCGGACACGACGGTCCAGATCGGCTCCGAGCAGCGGCCGGTCCACGCCCGGGTCGCCGCCCCGGAGGAGCGCGAGCGGCTCTGGGGCATGGCGGTTGCCGCCTACCACGGCTATGAGGACTACCGGGCTCGCACCGACCGCGAGATCCCGCTGGTCGTGCTGGAACCGCGCTAGCGGCGTTCCTCGGCGACCGGCTCCCCACTCTCGGAGACCATCCGCTCGGGCGGCCAGGGGCCGACCCAGTTGTCGCGGGCGCCGTCGATCGTGATCGTCGTCCCCGAGTAGAAGTCGCCGGCCGGCGAGGCCAGGTAGGCGACCAGCCAGGCCATCTCCTCGGCCCGGCCGGTGCGGCCGAGCGGGATCGAGCGCTCGACGTTGTCGACGACCTCTTTCGGGTACTTGGTCATCATCACGTCGGTCGCGAAGTGGCCGGCGGCGAGGGCGACGGTCTTGATCCCGAACCGCGCCCACTCGACCGCGAGCGTCCGCATCATGTTCTCCACCGCGGCGCGGGCGGCGCCCGAGTGGACCATGCCCGGCATCCCGTTGTGGGGGGAGAGGGTGACGCTGAGGATCTTGCCGCTCTGCTGGGGGATGAAGGCCTTGGTCGCCGCCGCGTGGGTCATCAGCCAGGTGCCCTGGACGTTGAGGTCGATCACCGTCTTGAAGCCTTTCGGGGTGATCGCCTCGGCCGGGCTGAGGAACTGGCCGCCGGCGTTGTTGACGAGCACGTCGATACGTCCGTGGCGCTCCAGCACGCCGTCGACGAAGCGCCCGACCGGCTCCTCCTCGCGGATGTCGAGCGGCTCGCACTCGACGCTGCCGGGCAGGTCCGCGGCCAGCTCGCAGGTCTCCTGCAGCGGCTCCGGCCGCCGCCCGCAGCCGACGACAACGGCGCCGAGGCGGGCCAGCTCCAGGGCCGTCTCGCGCCCGAAGCCACTGCCGGCGCCGGAGACGACGCAGACCTGCCCGTCGAGCAGCCCGTCCCGAAACACCTGCGAATGCGAGCGTTCAGCCATCCCTAAGCAAGCCTATAGGCGACCCGATCGGCGGTAATGTGGCCAGACGATGAAGGTGCAAGTGGAGGCGCACCCGTTGCACGAGCCGCTTGCCGGAGGGACCCCTGGCGCCAAGGTCAGCGTCGAGGTGCTGATCGCCGGGCACGTCGAGTTCCCGCGGGAGATGATGGTCAGCCCCGGCGGCCGCTTCGTCGAAGCGAAGGTGCTGCGCAAGCTGCTGCGCCCCGGTGACCCCTACGTCGTCCCGGTCCCCGCCTTCCTGATCCGCCACCCCAGCGCCGGCGCGATCCTCGTCGACACCGGCCTGCACCCCTCGATCGCGACCGACGGCAAGGAGAACTTCGGCAGTCTCGGCACCCGCTTCGGCAAGCCGAGCCTGAAAGCCAACGAAGACGTGCCGGCGCAGTTGCGGGCCCGGGGGCTGGAGACGGGCGAGGTGCCGATCGTGGTGATGACCCACATGCACATCGACCACACCTCGGCGATCTCCGAGTTCCCGAACTCGACCTTCGTCGTCAGCGACACCGAGTGGGAGGCCGCCGCGCGCGGCCCGAAACCGGTCCTGAACGGCTACCGCCGCCCCCACTTCGACTACGCCTTCGACTACCGCACGGTCGACTTCGACCGCGCTGGGATCGACTCCTACGCCAGCTTCGGCCGCTGCTTCGACCTCTTCGGCGACGGCTCGATCCGCCTCGCCTTCACCCCCGGCCACAGCGCCGGCCACATGTCGGTGATCCTCCGCCTCTCCCAGCAGGACTTCGTGATCGGCGGCGACGCCATGTACATGGCGGGCCAGCTCGACGGCGACGTGCCGCTGCCGCCGCGCCCCGTCGACGCGCACAACTTCCGCCGCTCCCTGCAGGAGCTGCGGCTTTTCCGGAGTCAGTTCCCGGACGCGGTGATCACGCCCGGGCACGATCCGGACTTCTACGCGCAACTGCCGCCGCGTCACGCGTAGCCAGCCCCTCGTACATCTCCCGCACCCGGCCGAAGACCTCAGTCGCCGCCTCGAGCTGGCGCTCGCGGTCTGGCCCTTGCTCGACCGGGAAGCTGAGCGGCTCGCCGAACTGGACCGTGACCTTGGGGAAGCGCAGCCGCTTCCAGCCGCGGACGCGGGCGGAGCCGTGGATCGCGACCGGGACGATCGGCACCCCGGACTCCAGCGCGATCCGGCCGATCCCCGGTTTCGGCTCCCCCATCTCGCCCGAGCGCGAGCGCCCGCCCTCGGCGTAGACGAGCAGCATCCCGCCCTGGTCGAGGATCGTGTACGCGGTCTTGAAGGCCTCTTCGTCGCGGTGGCCGCGGCGGATCGGGAAGACGCCGCCGTGCTTGTAGATGTAGGTCAGGACCGGCGGGCCGAAGAGCTGGGATTTGGCCATGAAGCGAATCTTCCGCCGCAGGTAGACGCCAGCGAAGAAGTGGTCCATCTGGCTGAAGTGGTTGGGGGCGAGCACGATCCCGCCCTCGCGGGGCACGTTCTCGACGCCGATCCCGCGCACCCGGTAGATCAGGATCGTCGGCAGGGTGAGGACGATGCGGGCGAAGGCGTAGGTCCACCCGACCCCCTTGCGGGCAGCCTCGTGGAACTGCGCGAAGTACTCCGCGGGGCGCGGGTCCTTGTAGACCTGTGGCTTCATCTCGGACATGGGGAAAACGGCGGCCCACAGGGCCGCCAACGGTGCCTAACCCCGCTCGCGCGCCCAGTTACGCGAGCGCCCGACCGCATCCCCCCATTCGGCTAGGAGCCGCTCGCGCTCGGGCGCGGCCATCCGCGGCTCGTACCGCGCCGCCTCGCGCCACATCTCGGCGACGCCCTCGCGGCTCCAGGTCCCGGCGGCGATCCCGGCCAGGTAGGCGGCGCCGAGCGCGGTCGTCTCGGCGATCTCCGGCACCACCACCGGCGCCCCCAGGACGTCGGCCTGGAACTGCATCAGCCAGCCGTTGGCGACCGCGCCGCCGTCGGCCTTCAGCACCTCCAGGCGCGCCCCCGAGGCGGCCTCCTGCGCGCGCACGGCATCGACGGTCTCGTAGGCGATCGCCTCCAGCGCCGCTCGCGCCAGTTGGGCGCGGCCGCTGCCGCGGGTGAGGCCGACGATCGTGCCCCGCGCGTAGGGGTCCCAGTAGGGCGAGCCGAGCCCGGTCAGGGCGGGCACGAAGTAGACGCCGTCGTTGGACTCGAGCGAGGCCGCCAGCGCCTCCGTCTCCCTCGCCTCGGTGATGATCCCGAGCCCGTCGCGCAGCCACTGCACGGCGGCGCCGGTGACGAAGATCGAGGCCTCCAGCGCGTAGGCGACCTCCTCGCCGAGGCCCCAGGCCACGGTCGCGAGCAGCCCGTCCGCCGGCTGCGGCGCCTGCGGCCCGGTGTTGAGCAGGACGAAGCTGCCGGTGCCGTAGGTGTTCTTGGCCATCCCGGGGCTGTGGCAGGCCTGGCCGAAGAGGGCGGCCTGCTGGTCGCCGGCGACCCCGGTCACCGGCACCTCGCCGCCGAACTCCGAGGTCGTGCCGAAAGCCCCGGCCGAGGGCAGCGGCTCGGGCAGGCGGGCTGGGTCGATCCCGAGCAGGTCGCAGATCTCGGCGTCCCACTCGAGGCGGCGGATATCGAACAGCATCGTCCGCGAGGCGTTGGAGTAGTCGCTGACGTGGCGGCCGGTGAGCTTGAACAGGAGCCAGGAGTCGACGGTGCCGAAGACCGCCCGCTCCGCCCCCTCGGCGTTGGCCAGCAGCCACTCGATCTTGGTCGCCGAGAAGTAGGGGTCGATCGTCAGCCCGGTCCGCTCCCGCACCAGCGCTTCGTGGCCGGCGGCGCGCAGCTCGTCGCAGCGCCCGGCGGTGCGGCGGTCCTGCCAGACCAGTGCCCGGTGCAGCGGCTCCCCCGTCGCCGGGTCCCAGGCGACCACCGTCTCGCGCTGGTTGGTGATCCCGATCGCCTCCAGCTCGGCGCCGTCGATCCCAGCCGCGGCGATCGCCTCGGCGCCGACCCGCCGGGTCACCTCCCAGATCTCGTTGGCGTCGTGCTCGACCCAGCCCGGCTGCGGGAAGTGCTGCTCGAACTCCGAGTAGGCGCGGCCGGCGATCCGCCCCTCGGCGTCGAAGACGAGGCAGGTGGTCCCGGTGGTGCCCTGGTCGATCGCGAGGATCATCGCCCGCCACGAGCCTTTCGCATCCGCGATGCATACACCCGGGCGAAGTCGCGAAGCTGGACGCCGCGGTGGAGGAAGCCGCCGAGGGTGCGCCCGGTCGCCCGATGCTCGAGGTCGATCTCGTACTCGCCCAGCCGGTAGCCAGCGCGGACTGCATCGACCGTCATCCCGATCTCCATCCCGAAGCCCGAGGCAAAGGGCAGGCAGGCGCGCAGCGTCTCCACCCGCAGCGCCCGCTGGCCGGAGATCGGCGCGGTGGTCTCGGCCCCGCAGAGGCGCCGGATCGCCCAGTGGGCAAAGCCGAGCGCGAGCCCGAAGCCGCCGCCGACGCGGCGCGAGAAGGCGGCGACGGCGAGGTCGCACTCCCCCGCCTCGACCGCCGCGACCAGCGGCCCCAGCCGCGCCGCCGAGTCGCCGAGGTCGCCGTCGCAGAGCAGGACCAGGCCCGGCGCCGGCTCGGAGTCGAGCGCCGCCGCCACCGCGGCGCCGACGTTGGCGCCCTTGCCGTGCGGGCGGCCGCGGCTGACCACCTGCGCCCCGGCCGCCAGCGCCACCTCGGCGGTGCCGTCGCCGGAGGCGTCATCGGCGACCCAGATCGCGGCCTCGGGGAAGGCGCCGCGCAGCGCCGCCACGGTGGCGCCGACCCGGTCGGCCTCGTCGCGGGCGGCGACGATCGCCGCCATCGGGGCTGCCTGCTCGCTCTGCATCGGGGCCATTCTCCCCCGCACCCCCGGCTATTGTCCCCGGCCATGGCAGATATCGAGGCTCACATCACCGGCAGCGTGTGGAAAATCGAGGTGGCGGTCGGGGACACGATCTCCGACGGCGACACCGTCGTCATCCTCGAGTCGATGAAGATGGAGATCCCGGTCGAGGCCGAAGACGACGGCACCGTCAAGGAGATCCGCTGCGAGGAGGGCCAGTCTGTCAGCGAAGGCGACGTCCTCGTAGTGCTGGAGTAGGTCCGTGGAGGAGCGCCTCGCCTCCGGCAAGCTGCTCCTCGACCGCCCAGCCGAGGCGGTTGTCCGGCTCCGCCTCTCCAACCCGGAGCGCCGCAACGCCCTCGATCACGAGGTCCTCGACGCCCTGGCCGAGACGCTGCCGCGGCTCGACGACGGGATCGAGAACCGCTGCGTCCTGATCACCGGCGCGCCGCCGGTCTTCTGCGCCGGCTACGACATCGCGACGATCCCGGAGGAGACCTTCGAGCGCGACGCCGAGGCGCTCGTCGCCCATCCCTTCCACGCAGCGATGGAGGCGATCTCCAAGCACCCGTGGCCGACCGTGGCGGCGATCAACGGCCACTGCCTCGGCGGCGGCCTCGAGCTGGCGATCTCCTGCGATCTGCGGCTCTGCGCCCGTGGCGCCCAGCTCGGCATGCCGCCGGCGAAACTGGGCCTGATCTACGGCCACACCGGCCTGCGCAAGTTCCTCGACACGGTCGGACTGGCCCGGACCAAGGAGCTGTTCCTCACCGGCCGCAACTTCGAGGCCGAGCGGGCCGAGCAGTTCGGCCTCGTCAACGAGGTCGTCAGCGACGACAGCCTCGAATCCGACTCGGTCCGGCTCGCCGCCGCGATCGCCGCCAACGCGCCGCTCTCGATGCGCGGCAACAAGCACGCGATCGACCTGCTCACCTCCTCCCCCGTACTCAGCGAGCAGCAGGAGGCCGGCCTCGTCGCCCTGCGCGAGTCCTGCTTCGGCTCCGAGGACTTCCGCGAGGGCATCCGCGCCTTCGCCGAGAAACGACCGCCGAACTGGACCGGAAAGTGAGCCCCCGCTCCGAACGCGGCCTCCTCGCCGCCACCGACCCGACGATGGCGGCGCTGATCGAGCGGGTCGGGAAAATCGACCTGGCGACGCGCCTGAAACGGCGCCAGGAGGAGCGGCCGAACGACGCCTACGGGGCGCTGCTGCGGGCGATCGTCGGCCAGCAGCTCTCGACCAAAGCGGCGCGGACCATCTACCTGCGGGTGCTGGAGATCTTCGACGGCTCCACCCCATCCCCAGAGCAACTGCTGGAAGCGAGCGAAGCCGACCTGCGCGGCGCCGGCCTCTCCGGCCGCAAGGTCGAGTACGTCCAGGACCTGGCGCGGCACGTGATCAGCGGCGAACTGGAGCTGGACCGGCTGGGCGAGCTCGACGACGAGCAGGTGATCGAGGAGATCGTCGCCGTGCGCGGGCTCGGCCAGTGGACCGCGGAGATGTTCCTGCTCTTCCACCTCGAACGACCCGACGTGATCTCCGGCGGCGACCTCGGCATCCGCAAAGCGATCCAGATCGAGTACGGGATGGCGGAGATGCCGACGCCGACCGAGGTGGTGGAGCTGAGCGAGCGCTGGCGACCCCACCGCAGCCTCGCCTCGCTGTACCTCTGGGAGTCGCTCGCCGCCGTGCCTGACTGAGCACGCCTCCGGCATTCGTCCTCCCGACTTCAGCACTCGGCCCTTCCTGGCCGACAATGCCGTATGCGCCAACGTTTTTGGATCGGTCTCGCCGCGGTATTGCTGGTCGCCGCCGGCTCGGTGGTCGCAGCGGTGATCGTCTATGCCGACGACCACGCCGATTTCCACGCGATGCAGCGCGAGGAGGCGATCCGCGCCGCACGCCAGACCGAGGCCGTCGCCGAACTCTCGATCGGCCAGCTCTCCAGCGCCGCCGCCTTCTTCCAGGCCGAAAGCAGGTTCGACAGCCACGACTTCCGGGTGATCGCCGACTCGCTGCTGCGCCAGGACCTCCTCAGGGCGACTGCCTTCATCCAGCGAGTGCCGGCGGCCGAACGCCGCCGCTACGAACGCGAGCACGGCTTCGCGATCGTCGAAGGCGGACCCGACGAGCAACCGCGCCGGGCCGGCGCGCGCCCCGTCCACTTCCCGCTCACCTTTGTCGCCGCCCGGCGGAGAGCAGAGCGCGCCCTCGGCTACGACCTCGCCGGCGACCCCGGCAGAGCACCCTTCCTGCGCCGCGCCCGCGACAGCGGCAAGCCGGTCGCGACCCCGGTCAGCGAGCTGGTGCTCGGCGGCAGCGGCGTCATCGTCTACCGCCCGGTCTACCGCGACGGTTCCCCAACCGCGACCGTCGCGCAGCGCCGCCAGGCCCTGCTCGGCTTCGTCGCCGGCAGCTTCCTGATCGGCAGCCTCACCAACCCCGCCGACGAGGCGCTGCCGCAGGAGACCGAATACCAGCTCCACATCTCACGGCGGATCGTGCTCGGTCCCCGGGAAGAGTTCGACGACGCCGCCTCGGCATCGCTCCGTTTCGCCAACCAGCGCTGGGTACTGGTCGTCAGTGACCCCCACACTCCCAACATCAGCCTGCCGCTGCTGCTGGGCGTGGTCGGGATCTCGCTGGCGGCGCTGCTCGGCACGCTGATCATGTCCTGGAGCCGCAACGAACGCATGCAGCAGCTCGAGCGCGAAGCCAGCCACGACTCGCTCACCGGGCTGAAGAACCGCCGCCGCTTCGAGGAGGACCTGCGGGCGGCGATGGCGCGCAGCCAGCGCGACGGCACCACGGGGGCGCTGCTGATGCTCGACCTCGACAACTTCAAGCACGTCAACGACACCCACGGCCACCCCGCTGGCGACCACCTGATCGAGGAGATCGCCGGGGTGCTGCGGCGGCGCACCCGCCAGAGCGATTCGCTGGCCCGGCTCGGCGGCGACGAGTTCGCAATCGTGCTGCCCCGCAACGACCTGGCCGAGGCGCGGGTCGCGGCGGAAGCGATAGCCGAGGCGATCCGACTGCACGAGCCCGAACACGAGGGGATCGAGCCGATCACGGCCAGTGTCGGCGTGGCGATGTTCGGCACCGACCCGCGGATCAGCTTCGAGACGCTCGTCGCCGAGGCCGACACGGCGATGTACTCGGCCAAGGACGGCGGCCGCGACGGGGTCCGGGTGTTCGACCCCGAGGCGATCCGCGACGAGCTCTTCGACGCCGAGTAGGCGCGGCTCAGCGCGAGCTGAGGCGACCGCGAAGTTCGAGCACCCGCTGGGCGGATTCCTCGAAGGCCTGGCGCGGCAGCCGCTTCGAGCGCAGGGCCGAGACCAGCGCCCGCTGCGCCTGCAGGGCGGAGCCGAGGTCGGCGAACAGCAGCAGGTCGACCCCGGCCCGGGCTGCCGCGGTTCCGGCCTTGGCCGGTCCGCCGAAGTCGCGTACGGCGACGGTCTCGAGCGCGTCGGTGATCGATACCCCCTCGAACCCGACTCGGTCGCGCAGCTCACCGCTGGCGATCGCCCGGGTGAAGGCGGCCGGCCGGTCCGAGAAGGCCGGGTAGATCGCGGTGCTGAGCATCACCAGCTCGCCCCTGGCGGCGGCGAAGGCGCGGTAGGGAGCCTCGTCGACCTGCCGCAGGCGCGCCTTTGAGATTTCGATCTGTTCGACCGCGAAGTCGGTGTTTTCGGTGGCGGCGCCGAAGCCGGGGAAGTGCTTGCCGGTGGCGGCAACCCCGCCGGCCTGCAGCCCTTCGGCGAAGGGGATCGCAATCGCCGCAACGCCCTGCGCCGTGGCGCCGAAGCCGCGTTCGGTTTCGGCGATCGTGCCGCCCGGCCGGGCGACGTCGAGGACCGGTGCGAGGTCGACGTTGACCCCGGCGTCGCGCAGGTTGGCAGCGGTGAGCTGGCCCTGTTCGCGG
This sequence comes from Solirubrobacterales bacterium, assembly GCA_036376895.1. Classification (GTDB taxonomy): domain Bacteria; phylum Actinomycetota; class Thermoleophilia; order Solirubrobacterales; family 70-9; genus VAYN01. The sequence continues at coordinate 114,637 of DASUZL010000003.1, read as the reverse complement.
CTGAAGGCGGCGCCCTCCTCCCCCATCTGCGCCGCCGAGGCCGAGGGCGCTCCGCTGAGCCGCTTCACCAGTCCCCCCTCCTGGTCGACCACGACCAGCAGCGGGTCGCGCAGCCCCAGTGGACGGCGTATCCCCTGCAACTGGCGGATCAGCCGCCGGGCGGCTTCGCGGCTGGGGAAGTTGGCGGCGAAGAGGACGACCCCGGCGACTTCGCCGCGGCGGACGGCGTCGCGCAGCGCCGGCGGCACCGCGGTGCCGCTGAGGCCGGTGACGATCCGTTGCCCGGCCAGTTGGGTCGGCGGCAGGGTTTCGGCGACCTCGACCTCGAGGCTGACCGTGCGGGAGCGGCTGTCGCCCAGCGCCGCCCCGATCGCGAAAGCGCCCGCCGCCAGCACCACCAGGGTCACCAGGACCAGTCGTCGCCGCCGTCGCGCTCTCGTCCGCCGCATTCGTCCGATGCTACGACCCGGCGATCCCGGTTTGTTCGCGGGGGGACCGATCATCCGGTTCAATACCTAGCCTTGGCTGGCAACCCGACCCCCGGAAAGAGACAGCGATGCCACCACTGATTTCCCCCGACGAGGCCCTCGCCTATGGGCTCTTGAGCGACCACGACGAGATCGGCGGCCTGGTCGAACGGGCCTGGGAGGTCCGGCGCGAGAACTTCGGCAACTCGACCGACATGTGCTCGCTGGTCAACGCCAAGTCGGGGGGCTGTTCGGAGGACTGCGGCTTCTGCGCCCAGTCGCGCTACGCCGAGGCGGACACGCCGATGCACGCGATGATGGAGCCGGAGCAGATCCTCGAGCACGCCAAAGCCGCCGAGGCCGCCGGCGCCCACCGCTTCTGCATGGTCACCCAGGGCCAGGGCCTCTCCAAACGGGACTTCCAGAAAATCCTCGAAGGCACGCGCCTGGTCGCCGAGAAGACCAACCTCAAGCGCTGCGCCTCGATCGGCCACATGTCGGCGGAGCGGGCGAAGGCGCTGAAGGACGCCGGCGTGCAGCGGGTCCACCACAACGTCGAGTCGGCGCGCTCCTACTACCCGGAGGTCTCGACCACGGTCCGCTACGAGGGGCGCCTGCGGACGATCCAGGCGGTCAAGGAGGCCGGCCTGGAGACCTGCGTCGGCGGCATCCTCAACCTCGGTGAGACGCCCGAGCAGCGGGTCGAGATGGCCTTCGAGCTCTCGGAGATCAACCCCACCTCGGTGCCGATCAACCTGCTGATCCCGAAGGAGGGCACGAAGTTCGGCGACCGCGAGGTGATGGACCCGTGGGAGGTCGTGAAGTGGATCGCGATCTTCCGCCTGATCATCCCCGGCGCCCTCTTCCGCCTCTGCGGCGGCCGCGTCGAGAACCTCGGCGAGCTGCACGGCCTCGCGGTCAAAGCCGGCCTCAACGGGGTGATGATGGGCAACTTCCTGACCACGCTCGGCGCCGAGCCGGCGGAGGACCGGGCGATGTTCGAGGAGCTCGGCCTCAACGTCGCCCGCCAGCCCGACAACGGTGCCAACCCGCGCCCTGACAACCGCACCGGCTGGCTCGAGGGCGAGACCCCGGCGACGCCGATGGACGAGCTCGTCGACAACCAGGACGAGGCCAACTTCTGGGACCCCTCGACGCAGCTGCGGGTGGTCAAGAAGTCGAAGCGGACTCCGTCCTACCCGACCGCCGCGTGACCGACGTCGCGGAGCGGCTGGAGGAGCTCCGCGAGCGGGGGCTCCACCGCCGCCTGCGACTGATCGAGGGGCCGCAGGGCCCGCAGGTGACTCTGAACGGGCAGCCGGTGCTGCTGCTCTGCTCCAACAACTACCTCGGCCTCGCCGACCACCCGGTGGTGCGCGAGGCCGCCGCCGAGGCGGCGCGCACCTGGGGCGCTGGCGCCGGCGCTTCGCGCCTGATCTCCGGGAACATGGAGCCGCACCGCCGCCTCGAGGCGCAACTGGCCGAGTTCATGGGTTACCCGTCGGCGTTGCTCTTCGGCTCCGGGTACCTGGTCAACACCGGCGCGATAGCGGCCCTCGCCGGCCGCGGCGAGGTCGTCTTCTCCGACGAGCTGAACCACGCCAGCATCATCGACGGCTGCCGTCTCTCCCAGGCCGAGACCTTCGTCTACCGCCACGCCGACCTCGAGCACCTCGCCTGGGGCCTCGAACAGGCGGGCGGCCGCGGCTCGCTGATCGTCAGCGACGGTGTCTTCTCGATGGACGGCGACATCGCTCCCGTCGCCGGGCTGTTGGAGCTGGCCCGGCGCAACGGATGCCGGTTGATGATCGACGAGGCCCACGCCACCGGCGCGGTCGGCCCCGGCGGTCGCGGCTCGGTCGCCGCTGCCGGCCTCGGCGGCGAGGTCGATGTAGTCGTCGGCACCCTCGGCAAGGCCCTCGGCGCCTACGGCGCCTATGCCTGCGCCAGCGCCGAGACCGTCGACTTCCTGCTCAACGCCGCCCGCCCCTTCGTCTTCTCGACCGCGCCGCCGCCGCCCTCGATCGGCGCTGCCGAGGCCGCCCTGGAGCTGCTGCGCTCCGAGCCGGAGATGGTCGACCGGCTGCAGGCCAATGCGGCGACCCTGCGCCGGGCGCTGGCGGCGGAGCAACTCGCCGTCGGTGACTCCACCACCCAGATCCTCCCGGTCGGGATCGGCGAGGCGGCGCCGACCATGGACCTCTGCGAGCGCGCCCTCGAAGGCGGCGTCTTCGCCCAGGGCATCCGGCCCCCGACCGTGCCCGAAGGGACCTCGCGGCTGCGCTTCACGGTGATGTCCTCCCACAGCGCCGAGGAGCTGGAACAGGCAGCGCGAACGGTCGGCGCCGCCGCCCGCGAGCTCGGCATCGCCGCCCCGGCGGCACCGATCGCCTAGGCACGCCCGATGCCCAGCGCCGAGGGATTTTTCATCACCGGTACCGGGACCGAGGTCGGCAAGACCGTCGTCGCGGCGGCGATCGCCCGCACCCTGGCCGCCGAGGGCCTCCGCGTCGCCGTCTTCAAGCCAGCGGTAACCGGCCTCGACGAGCCCGCCGACGGGCAGCCGCCCGACCACGAGCTGCTGCGGGCGGCAGCCGGATCGGACCAATCCGACGAGCAGGTCGCCCCTTACCGCTACGGGCCGCCGGCCTCGCCCCACCTGGCCGCGGCGATGGCCGGCGAGGACATCGACCCGGCGCACCTGCGCGCCGCCGCCGAGGCAGCCGCCGAGGACGCCGATGCCCTGGTCTGCGAGGGCGTCGGCGGGCTCTTGGTGCCGCTGGCGCCCGGCTACCTGATCCGCGACCTCGCCTCCGACCTTGGCTACCCGCTCGTGGTCGCCGCGCCCCCGGGGCTCGGCGCGATCAACCACACCCTGCTGACGCTCGAGGCCGCCCGCGCCGCCGGCCTGCGGGTGGCGATGGTCGTGCTCACCCCATGGCCCGCCGAGCCGACCGAGATCGAGCTGTCCAACCGCGAGACGATCGCCGAGCTCGGGCAGGTCCGGGTCGAGGCCCTGCCTCAACTCGACCTCGCCGCCGCCGCGACCTGGCCTGCGCTCAGGCCTTGACGATCGCGTCGAGGCTGCCCGGGGCGAGCTCGACCTCGAACCCGGCGGCGGCCGCGAGCGCCGCCGCGCCCTCGGGATCGGCTGGCGGCTTCTTTGCCTCCAGCAGCGCCCGCGCAATCTCGCCCCGCACCGCCTTCGCCATGTGCGAGACCGGCTTGCGCTTGCCGCCCTGCTCGGTGAAGGCACGCACCGCCAGCAGGGTCGCCTGCTTCGGCTTCCAGGCCGCCGCGTAGGCGCCCGAGCGCATGTCAACGACCAGTTCGCCGGCGCGGTCGGGCAGCGCCTCGCTCAGCGCCGGCCGCCACCAAGCGGCGAGCGGACCGATCCCGTCGAGCCTGGCTTTGGCCGAGAGGCGGTAGTAGGGGATCCGGTCGCCGGGCCGCACCACGCCCCAGAGGGCGCTGGCGATCAGCACCCGTTTCCTGGCCGCCGCCGGCAGCTCCGGCAGCCGCAGCCGCTCGTAGAGCACTCCGGCATAGACCTCGGCTGCGGGCGCGGCGGGCGCCCGGCGCAGCTCGGCGTCGACGTCGACCTCGCCAGCCTGCCCCTTGGAGACAGCCAGCGCCGCGACCGCCCGCTCACGCGGCAGAGCGGGCAGCGCTTCGAGCGCGTCGAGCAGCGCCGCCCGGCGCTCGCCCAGCTCGCCCGGGTGGGCTAACGAGTCGAGGTCGACCGGGGCGCCTTTGGCCGGGGCGATCTTGCCCTCGGAGGGCGGCAGCAGGATCAGCACGACGGCCTCAGCCGGCGTGGTCGCCGACCGCGACCGCCTCGCGTGCCGCCACCGCCGAGCCGCCGGGATTGACCGCGGCCTCGGCCGCCTCCAGCGTCTGCTTCCCGGCTCGCGAGCGGATCGTCGCGACGGCGATCACGGCGCCGACCACGGTCACCACGGCGGACACCGTCATCGCCAGCGAGAGCCCATCGACGAACTCGGTCGGGGTCGCGGTCTCGAAGCTGCTGCCGACCGAGGCCTGGAAGATCGCCCCGGTGACGGCGACGCCGAGGCTGCCGCCGACCATGCGGAACATCGAGAGCACGCCGGAGGCGATGCCGGCTTTCTGCACCGGCACCGCGTTCATCGCGGCGCTGGTCATCGGCGACATCGTCAGCGCGATCCCGAAGCCGAGCAGCATGAACCCGGGCAGCAGGTCGAGGTAGCCGGAATCGACAGCGATGCCGCTGAAGCTGAACAGCGACGCGGCGATTATCAGCAGGCCGCCGACGATCAGCCAGCGCGGGCCGAACCGGTCCGAGAGCCGGCCGGCGATCGGGGCCACGCCGACGATCATCACGGTCGAAGGCAGGAACCTGACCCCGGCCTCCAGCGGGGTGTAGCCGAGGATGTTCTGCATGTAGAGGGCGAGGAAGAAGAAGACGCCCAGCATCGCGAAGGAGATCACCAGGGCGACGATCACGGCGCCGAGGAAGTTGCGATCGCCGAGCAGGTCGAACTGGACGATCGGCGCCTCGACCCGGTTCTCGACCGCGACGAAGGTCGGAAGTGCCACCGCCGCCAGCGCCAGCAGTCCGATCACCTGCGGCGAGCCCCAGCCCCAGGCGTTGCCCTCGACGAGCGCAAGCACGAGCGCAGTCAGCCCAGCGGTCAGCACCGCGACACCGGCGAAGTCGACCTTGCGCCCGACCGACTCGTCACGCGACTCGCGGACGGCGAAGATCGTCGCCAGCACGGCCCCGATCGCGACCGGGATGTTGAGGTAGAAGATCGCCCGCCAACTGACGTGCTCGGTGAGGAAGCCGCCCATCACCGGCCCGATGGCCAAGGCCAGGGCGGAGACACCCGCCCAGGTCCCCATCGCTTTGCCGCGCTCGTGCGCGGGGAAGGCATCGGTGATGATCGAGAGCGTGCCCGGCATCATCAGCGCCGCGCCGACGCCCTGGACGATGCGGCTGACGACCAGCGCCGTCGCGTCGGGGGCGAGCCCGGCGGTAGCCGAAGAGAGGGCGAAGATGATCACGCCGGTGATGAACATCAGTCGCCGGCCGAAGATGTCGCCGAGCCGGCCGCCGGTGGCGAGCAGCACCGCGAAGGAGAGGGTGTAGCCGTTGACCGTCCACTCCAGGCCGGAGATGGAAGCGTCGAGGTCGCGCTGGATCGAGGGCAGCGCCACGTTCACAACGGTGTTGTCGAGCATGATCATGAACAGCGCGAAGCACATCGCTCCGAGCGTCCACCACTTGCGGTTCTCGTCGGTGATCAGGTGGCTGTAACGGGTCAAGCGGGTCCATCTCCCTTCAAATGCCTGTAGGTCTGCGCGATGTCCTCCCGGTCCATGAGCGAGTCGACGGCGGCGTCGAGCTTGCGTCGCTGGGCGGCGGTGAGCGTCTCCGCGAACGCCTCGATCCCGGTCTGGCGGACGGCAACCAGCGTTGCCACAAGCTCCTGGCCTTTGGCGGTGATCCGCACCTGGCGGGCGCGGCGGTCGTCGGGGTCCTCGACGCGAGTCGCCAGTCCTGCCTTGACGAGGGCGTCGACGGCGCGGCTCATCGAGGGCACCGAGGTGCCGAAGAGTTCGGCCAGGTCGCTCACCTGCCAGGCCTCCGCCGACTGGCCGAGACCGCCCAGCTCCAAGAGTGCCTTGCACTGGGTGATCGAGAGCCCGGACTCCTCGATCACTCGCAGCTGATTGCCGCGGTCGTAGAGGAAGACATGGCGCAGCAGCGCGGTCAGCCGTGCTGCCGTCTCCTGCGCCTCGGGGCCGGTCTCGGGCCGGGGCTGGGTCGCGATCTCCTTCACCTTGCTCGCATGCATACGAACAATAGTTGCAACCAAACAACTATTTCGCAAGGGCAATAGTTGCGCGTGTGATGCACATCACAGAGCCCCGAGGCTTGCGGTCGTAGTTGAGCCCGCATACCGGGCTCAACTGCGACCGCACCGATACTGGTGTGATGGATTCGCCGCCGGCCCGTAGTAGGGGCGTGGATCAAGCACTTGTCGCTACCGCAGAGGAGGCCCCACGGGTGGCGGATCTCTCCTTCGAGATCCTCTACCGCTCCAGCCGCGACGACGTCTACGCCTATGTCGCCGGCATGCTGCGCGACGAGGCAGCGGCCGAAGAAGTGACCGCGACCGCCTTCGAGCGCGCCTACCGCAAGCGCTCCCGCTTCGACCGGCGCCGGGGTGAGCCGCGCGCCTGGCTGTTCGGGATCGCCCGCAATGCCACCCTGGACGAGCTGCGCCGCCGCGGTCGCCAGGCGGAGCTGGCCGCCGAGCCCGAGGACGTCGACCAGGCTCGGCCGCATGAGAGCGCCGAGGAGGCGGAGCGTCGGGTCGCTCTCGCCGCCGGCCTCGCGACCCTCGAGGGAAGCGAGCGCGAGCTGATCGCGCTGAAGTTCTTCGCCGGGCTCTCGAATCGGGAGATCGCCGCCGTGATCGGCATCTCCGAGTCGAACGCCGGCACCAAGCTGCACCGAGCCGTGACCAAACTGAGGGAGGCCTGCGATGGCGCGCTTTAAGGACGACGCCGATCTGGCTGCGGCGCTGCGCGCCGTCCGCCCCACCCCGCACCCGGACTTCGCCGCCGAGCTCGACCACCGGGCGGACGCCGGCTTTCCCCGGCACGCCCCCGGTAGCTCGGGGGCCGAGCGCTTGCTGGCGTGGGTGCGGGCGCTGCGGCCACGGCAGCTGCTGATCCCGGCTGGCGCCGTCGCGCTGGCCGCGATCGTCGCGCTCGTCCTCTCCACCTCGACGATCACTTCCGAGAGTCCGCAGCAGGGCGGCGGCGGCAGCGTCCTCAGCTACACCAACACCTTCGACCAGGGCAACCCCTACAACGGCTTCCTCTCCAAGGGAGGAACCGAATCCTCCGCACAGGAGTTCGCCGGCGGCGACAGCTCATCCGCGGGCAGCAGCTCGTCCGCCGCCTCGAGCGAGCAGGCGAGCCCCTCAGTCGAGACGCTCCGTCCCTTCTCCTCGGATACCGCCAACCGCCGGGTCGAACGCTCGGCCGAGATGGTGCTCGGCGCCGAGCCGGACCAGGTCGACGAGGCCGCCGCCGAGGTCTTCGACGCGGTCCACGCGAGCAACGGCATCGTCCTGCGCTCCTCGATCCAGAACGGCAGCGCCGCCGGCGCCGGGGCCGAGTTCGAGCTGCTGATCCCCAGCGGCAGGCTCGGCGACGCCCTCGCCGCCTTCTCAGGGATCGGCGAGGTCCGCTCCCGCCACGAGGCGACCGCCGACATCACCGCCCCGACCGTGACCGTGGGTGAGCACCTGCGGGACTCACGGGCGCGGATCGACGGCCTGCTCGCGCAGCTGGCCGAGGCGACGACCGAATCCGAGCGCGAAGCGGTCGAAACCGAGCTGCGCGGCGAGCGCCGCCGCTCGGCCGCGCTGCGCTCGCGCATCGCCACTCTGCACCGCCGCGCCAACCTCTCGCGGGTCTCGCTGCGAATCGAGACCGGCGCTGCCGCGGCTGCCACGGATGAAGATTCCGTCTGGGGAGTTGGCGACGCCCTCGGCGACGCGGGCCGCATCCTCGGCGTCGCCGCCGCTGGCGCCGTAGTCGGCCTCGCCATCCTCGGCCCGGCCCTCCTGATCGCCCTCCTCGCCTGGCTGGCCCACCGCGCCTGGCTGCGCCGCGGCCGCGAACGCGCCCTCAGCTGACCGCCCGGCGTGTCTGACTTTCACCGCCATATGTGGCGGGGAAAGTCAGACACGCCTTATAGGGTGGCTGGATGAGCGAGCGCGCGCGCGGATCGGGGGAGCTGCCGAACTTCGGCGAGCCCTCGACGCCGCGCCCGGCGGCCTCGATCGTGCTGCTGCGCCGCGGCGGCAAGCACGCCCAGCGGGCGCTCGAGGTGCTGCTTCTGCAGCGCACCGAAAAGGCGAAGTTCATGCCCGGCCTCTGGGTCTTCCCCGGCGGCTCGGTCGACCCCGCCGACGGCGAGGGCGATGCTGGCTACCGGGCCTGCGCCGTGCGGGAGCTGGCCGAGGAGGCGGCGATCGAGCTGCCGGCGGACGAGGAGCTGGTCCCGTTCTGCCGCTGGATCACGCCGGAGATCGTCGCCACCCGCTTCGACGCCTGGTTCTACCTCGCCCTGGCGCCGGCCCACACGCCGCCGAAGCCCGACCTGACCGAGATCACTGCCGCGGCCTGGTTCACCCCGGCCGACGCGCTCGCCGCCAACGAGGCCGGTGAGCTGCCGCTTGCCTTCCCGACCGTGATCCAGCTGCAATCGCTGCTGCCGTTCGCGACCTCCGACGAGGCGCTCGCCCACCACCGCGGCCGCGACGTCGAGCCGCTGCTGCCGGTGATCGTCGGCGACGACGAGGACCGACGCGTCGTCCTCCCCGGCGATCCCGACTACCCGGCCGAGCCGGCCCCGCCAACCGCCTAACTGGCCGGAAACGACTCCAGACCCGCGTGCCAGGGGCCGGGCGGGTAGGTGTTGATGCCGCTCTCGTCCATCTCGCTCTGCAGCCGTCGGAACAGCTCGCCGGCGTTCTTCAGCGCCGCTTTCAGCTCCGGCTCGGAGCGCTCGCGCAGGCGCCAGAGGAACCACAGCTGGCGGTCGTTGACGCCGAAGTCGATCTCTCCGGTCATCGTGGTCACCCACTCGAGGAAGCCGGGGCCGAACAGCTCCCGCAGCGCCACCGGGTCGTACTCCTTCGGCACCGTGGCGATGAAGCGCCGGTTGAAGTCGATCGACTCGAACTCGACCTTGCGCTGGAAGCGCTGGGTGACGACCTCGTGTCCCTCGATCGACTCGACGTTGAACGCCGGGACGACCTGGGCCAGGTCGGGCATGTGGGCCTTGGCGAGGATCGCCGTCGGCAGCACCGCCTTGTTGAAGAGGCTGCCGATCTCCTTTTCATCGGCGTCGCAGGAGGCGCCCCAGAACCCGCTCGCCAGTTGACCGGTGAGCCGGTTGACGCCGCCGACGCAGAGCGCCACCGGCGCGTCTTTGGGGTTGATCCCGCCGACCTCCTCGTAGGTGACGTCGTTGCGCTCGGCGTAGCGGCACACCGTCTCGGTCCATTCCTGCGCTTCCTGCTTGGCGCCCATCGGCGGATCCTAAGCGGCGAGGCGGCTCGGCCCACGGCCCGACGGCGTTAGGATTGGCTCAAGTCCGGTCGACCACCACGGAGGCCCCATGCTCATCGCCATCATCGTTGTCGTCGCGATCATCGTCATCGCGGTCCTGTACTTCATCGCGAAGCGCAACTCGATCATCGCCGCGCGCAACCGGGTCGACGAGTCTTGGAGCGGGATCGACGTGCAGCTCAAGCGCCGCCACGACCTCGTGCCCAACCTGGTCGAGACGGTCAAAGGCTACGCCGCGCACGAGAGCGAGGTCTTCGAGAAGGCGACCAAAGCGCGGGCCGAGGCGATGTCCGCCCACAGCGTCTCCGATACCTCCAAAGCCGAGTCCAACCTCAGCGGTGCCCTGACCGACCTCCGCGCCGTGGCCGAGAACTACCCGACCCTGCGGGCGACCGAGAACTTCCAGCAGCTGACTCGCAACCTCGCCGAGCTCGAGGACGAGATCCAGGCTTCGCGCCGGATCTACAACTCCAACGTCCAGGCATACAACACCGACATCGAACAGTTCCCGGGCTCGATCGTCGCCAACGCCGGCGATTTCACCGCCCGCGAGTTCTTCGAGATCGAGAACCCGGCAGAGCGCGAGCCGGTGTCGGTCAGCTTCGACAAATAGCTCTCTCCTACAATTCGGACCATGAGCGCGACCACCGAAGCGACCCTTTGGATCTGCGAGAGCTGCGGCTTCATCTACGACCCGGCGATCGGCGACCCTGACGGCGGCATCCCGCCGGGCACCGAGTTCAAAGACATCCCCAAAGACTGGTTCTGCCCAGTATGCGGAGCCCGGACCTCGGATTTCCGCCCGCTCGAGCCCGGCGAGGCCTAGGCCAACTGGCCGGCCAGCCAGGTTCCGACTAGGCTTGGCCGCGATGCGAGAGTTCGACTACGACTGGATCGTCGTCGGATCGGGGTTCGGCGGCTCCGTGTCCGCGCTTCGCCTGGCCGAAAAGGGCTACTCCGTCGCTGTCTTGGAGTGTGGGAAGCGGTTCGGGGACAAGGACTTCCCGAAGTCGACCTGGGACCTGCGGCGCTACTTCTGGGCGCCGCGGCTGGGGCTGCGGGGGATCTTCCGGCTGACCCCGCTCAAGGACGTCTCCGTGGTCAGCGGCTGCGGCGTCGGCGGCGGCAGCCTTGGTTACGCCAACACGCTCTACGTGCCGCCCTCGCCGTTCTTCCAGGACCCCCAGTGGGGCGACCTCGAGGACTGGGAGGCGACGCTTGCCCCCCACTACGCGGAGGCACAGCGCATGCTCGGCGTCGTCGAGCACACGCACGACGACCCCGCCGACGAGCTGCTGCGCGAGTTCGGCGAGCAGATCGGGGTCGGCGACACCTACCGCAAGACCCCCGTCGGGATCTTCTTCGACGAGCCTGGCAAAACCGTCGCCGACCCCTACTTCGGCGGCGAGGGGCCCGACCGCACGGGCTGCAACCAGTGCGGTCGCTGCATGGTCGGGTGCCCGCACGGGGCGAAGAACACGCTGGTCAAGAACTACCTCTGGCTGGCCGAGCGCCGCGGCGTCACCGTCACCCCCGACCGCACCGTGACCGAGATCCGCCCACTCGGCACCGCCGACGGCAGCGAGGGCTACGCGGTCACAAGCGAGCGCTCGGGGATGCTGAGCGGGCGCGGCCGCCGCACCCTGACCGCCCGCGGCGTCGTCGTTGCCGCCGGGCCGCTCGGCACCAACCGGCTGCTGCAGCGCTGCCGCCTCGGCGGTTCGCTGCCGCGGATCTCATCCCGGCTCGGCGAACTGGTGCGGACCAACAGCGAGATGATCCTCGCCGTCACCGTCCCAGAGGACTACCCGGACGACCTGACCAAGCGGGTCGCGATCAGCGGCAGCATCTACCCCGACCCCCACACCCACATCGAGACCGTCACCTACGGCAAAGCCGGCGACTCGATGAGCCTGCTCTACACGCTGATGGTCGGCGACGGGACGCGGGTGACGCGGCCGCTGAAGCTGATCGCGCAGATCCTCCGCCACCCCGGCCGCTTCGCGAAGACGCTGTGGCCGAAGGGCTGGTCGCAGCGCACGATCATCCTCCTGGTGATGCAGACGCTCGACAACGCGATCGCCCTGCGCCCGAAGCTGAAGCGCTCCGGCGACGTCCGCCTGCAGACCGAGCAGGACCCCGAGAAACCGAACCCGACCTTCATCCCGGTCGCCAACGAAGCCGCCGAGTGGCTGGCCAAGCGCACCGGCGGCGTCGCCCAGAGCTCGACCACCGAGGCGCTGATGAACGTGCCCACCACCGCCCATATCCTCGGCGGCGCGGTGATCGGGCACGGGCCCGAGGACGGCGTCGTCGACAAGCGCCAGCGCGTCTTCGGCTACGAGAACCTTCTGGTCTGCGACGGCGCCGCGGTCCCGGCCAACGTCGGGGTCAACCCGAGCCTGACGATCACCGCGCTGGCCGAGCACGCGATGGCGGAGATCCCGCCGAAGGACGGGGCCGAGCCCGACCGCCCCGAGGCGGCGCGCCCGGCCCCTGCCGCCTGATCAGGCGGAGAACCGCTCCTCCACGTAGTCCCAGTTGACGACGTTCCAGAAGGCGTCGATGTAGTCGGGACGTTTGTTCTGGTACTTCAGGTAGTAGGCGTGCTCCCAGACGTCGCAGCCGAGCAGCGGCGTGGCGCCATCGGAGATCGGCGAGTCCTGGTTCGGGGTCGAGACGACCGCGAGGGCGCCGGAGCCGTCCTTGACCAGCCAGGACCAGCCGGAGCCGAAGCGGGCGATGCCGGCCGCTTTGAACTCCTCCTTGAAGGCGTCGAAGGAGCCGAACTTCTCGGCGATCGCCGAACCCAGCTCGCCGCCCGGCTCACCGCCGCCGTCGGGGCTCAGCATCTGCCAGAAGAGACTGTGGTTGTAGTGACCGCCGGCGTTGTTGCGAACCGGGGCCTCCTTGTCGCCGAGGCTGGAAAGGTTCTTCAGCACGTCCTCGACGTCACGGTCGGCCCACTCGGTGCCCTCCAGGGCGCCGTTGGCTTTGTCGACGTAGGCCTGGTGGTGTTTGTCGTGGTGCACCCGCATCGTCGCCTCGTCGATGTGCGGCTCGAGCGCGTCGTAGGGGTACGGAAGATCGGGTACCGAAAAAGCCATCGAACGTCTCCTTGTGTCGAGATAGAAGTCCAGCGGAGCCTAACCGCCAGCACTCCCCAGCTACCCGTTGGGTCGCCGGCTACGCCCCCGACCTATTCCCCGAACAGCGCCCGCGGGACCGTTTCGGGATCGCCCCCGGTCCAGGCGTTGAAGCGGTACCAGGACGGCTTCGCCTCCCGCTTCTCGGTCAACAGCCCCGCGGAGTGGCAGAACTGGCAGCTGCCGCCTTCGTCGCTCCAGGTGAACCACCAGACCCCGCCGATCCGCCACTCGAGCCGGTGCGTGGAGATCATCGAGAGGGCCTGGTTTAGCTGCCTGGCCTGGCCGTAGAGGCCGCGCTCCCAGCGGGTCGGCCCGCTGCTGGAGCCCCAGCCGAGCTCGGTCAGGTAGATCGGCGTCCCGGCGTCGCCGTTGCTGCCCATGATCCGGCGCAGGTTGAGGATCTGGGCCCGCATCGCCCGCGCCTCGGCGACGTAGGGGTGCAGCGCGACCCCGTCGAAGAAGGGCTTCACGTTCCCCGCTCCGTAGACGCGGGAGAGGTAGTCGCCGGTGGCGACGTTGGGCGGGATCTGCAGCGGCCGCCCGAAGAAGCCACCGAGGATCACCTTGGCGCCGGGGTCGCCGTTGTGGAGGACGCGACCGGAGATCCGCAGCAGGGTCGCGTAGCGAACCGGGTCGGGATCGGCGGCGAAGGTGACGATGTTCTGCTCGTTCCAGATCTCCCACTTGCGGATCGGGTAGGCGTCGAGTTCGGGGTGTTCTTCCCAGAACTCGCCTTCCGGCCCATAGCGGTACTGCGTCGCCCGTATGAAGTTGGCCCAGGCCCAGCGCTGCCAGGAGCTGTTAACCGGCAGCACCAGCGGGTCCGGCGCCACCCAGGCCGGCGTCGCGGAGATGAACGGCATGATCCGGATCCCCTCTTCAGCGGCGAGTTCGACCTCGTGGTCGAAACCGCTCCAGTTCGGCTCTCCGCCAAGCGGGCTGGAACCCTGGACCGACGACCAGTTGAGCGGCAGCCGCACGCTGGTCACGCCCGCTTCGCGCATCAGCTTGAAGTCCGAGGTCGAAGCCGGGCTCTGCGGCGAGACCCCGATGAAGCCTTCGGGGATGTAGGCGTGCGCAGACGCGGGGACCGGGCAGGCAAGCGCGAGCGCCAAGAGGATTGCGAATTTTCGGGTCATCGACTCAATGCTGGAAAACCGGGTGCAGCAGGCAAAGTAGCGGCCCTGGACGACCTTGGACACCCCCCTCCCCCCGCTCTGAGATAATCCGCCAACTCTCGGGGCGTGGCGCAGCCTGGTAGCGCGCACCGTTCGGGTCGGTGAGGTCCCCGGTTCAAATCCGGGCGCCCCGATTGAGGCTCCCACATACCGATTCCGGCGACGGGCCCGCGGTGCTCCTCCTGTGGACCTGCCGGGCTTCGGCGAAGCCGCCACGGGTCCGGGGCCGGTGGCGCGCACTAGTAGTCGCACACTTGCCTCAAGAGGCCGAGTAGCGCGCCGTCACCAGATCACCGTTGCTCCCGGCTGGCCGTGGTCGCGGATAGCGCTGTCTTTGCTCACCAGGTGGAAGCCGTGCTCGACCGCGGTGGCGAAGATCAGGCGGTCGGCGGGGTTGCGAGGGAACGAGCTGGGGAGGGCGGCGGCGGCCGCAGCGATCTCGGGCGTGATCGGGATGGTGCGAACGTTCTCAGCAAGGAGCTGCAGCCAGGTGCGGACCGGGACGCTGATCCGGATTCGCTCGCGCCGCGCAAGCCAGGCCAGCTCGAACCAGGTCATCGAGGAGACCACGAACTCATCGGCGGAGTCCAACGCCCGGCGGGCACTGGAGCTGAGGCGCTCCGGCTCCGCCGACCGCCAATGGACTACGTGGGTGTCGAGCAGGACGGTCGCCACGATCAGGTCACCTCCCACTCCTCATCGATGGTGAACAGTTCCTCGTCCGTGACCCCGGGGGCGGTGCTCGCGAGTCCGGCGAGCGAGCCACTCGGGAAATGGGTGCCGGGAGCCGGGAGGAGTCGCGCCACGGGCCGCCCGTGCCGGGTGATCTCGATCTCCTGGCCGTCCGCGACCTCGTCGAGCAGACGCAGGATGTTTGCCTTTGCCTCGGTTGCGGTCACTTGCTTTTTGGCCATATGGCCATAATAAAGATCAGATCTGGTTTCATCGTGAGAGATAAGGACCTGGGAGGCAAATCTCTCCCCTCTCCCCGCGTTAGGGTCTTGGCAATGGAACTCGCGGGCAGCTTCGAGGCGCACGAGGTCGAGCTGCACGGCCACCGGGCCGTCTACCGAACCGCCGGCAGCGGGCCGACCGTGGTCCTGATCCACGGGATGATCAACTCCTCGCGGCACTGGGAGCAGGTGGCGAGCCGGCTCGCGCGCAACTACCGGGTGGTCGCGCCGGACCTGATCGGCCATGGCGACGCGGCGACGCCGCGCGGCGACTACTCGCTCGGCGCCCACGCGGCCAGCATCCGCGACCTGCTGACTGCGATCGGGGTCGAGCGGGCGACGATCGTCGGTCACTCGCTCGGCGGCGGCGTCGCGATGCAGTTCTTCTACCAATTCCCCCAGCGCACCGAGCGCCTTGTGCTGATCTCCAGCGGTGGCCTCGGCCACGATGTCAGCCCGCTGCTGCGCGGCGCCGCCCTGCCGGGCTCGGCGACGCTGCTGCGGGTCGCGACGCGGCCGCGGCTGGTCGGCGCGATCGCCGGCGCCGGGGCGCAACTGCGGGCCCGCGGCAACTCCACCGGCGTCTATCTGCAGGCGGTCGCGCGGGCGCTCGGCCCGCTGCAGGAGGCGGGCTCCCGGCGCGCCTTCCTGCAGACGCTGCGCTCGGTGATCGACGTCCAGGGCCAGAAAGTCAGCGCCCGCGATCGCCTCTACCTGCTCGGCGACATGCCGACCCTGATCGTCTGGGGCGAGCGCGACCGCACGATCCCGATCGCGCACGGCCTCGAAGCCGAGCAGGCGATCCCCAACTGCCGCTTCGAGACCCTGCCCCGGGCCGCTCACTTCCCCAACCTCGAAGACCCGGAGGGGCTCGCCACGATCCTCGGCGACTTCCTCGCGACCACCTCCCCAGGCCGGATCGACGACGCCGAGTGGGGAGACGTGCTGGCCCGCCGAGCGCGGGCCAGAATCCGACGCGTCGCCTGAGCGCCGCTACTGAACGTCGGCGATCGCCCGCTCGACTTCGGCCAGGCTCGGGCCCTCCTGCAGGGTCTGAGTCCCGTTCGGGCCGGTGATGATCATCGCCTGCCCGTAGCGGATGCCGAGGTCGCGGCCGAGCTCCTCGTCGGCTTCCAATCGCTCGGAGATCGGGCCGCCGGGGCCGCCGTCCTGCTCCAGCACGGCTTCCCATTCCGGGGCGTTCAGCTGCGCCACCCCACCGGCGACGGAGTCGAGGAAGTCCTGGTCGACGCCGAAGCGCTCGGCTTCGTCCTGGTTGCGGAAGAAGAGGTAGGTGTACTGCCAGCCGTAGCCCTGGGCGGCCGCGGCCTCGGCTCCGTAGAAGCCGATCTCCTGCGGGCTTTCGCTGTTCGAGTAGTGCCGGTAGAGCAGCTTGACGTCGCCGGGCCGAGCGTAGTCTTCGACCAGGGTCGGGATCGTGGTGAGGAAGTCGTCGCGGCAGTTCGCGCACTGCAGGTCGTTGAAGACCTGGATCGTCACCGCCGCGTCGTCGGAGCCGATCCGGTCGCCTTCCTGCGGCACGCCGCCGAAGAGCTGCTGGGAGTCGCCGATCCCATCGATGCGGACGATGTCGTCGCTCGGTTCCTGGGTGGCGACCTCGACCACCAGATAGCCGACCCCGAACAGGGTCACGGCGAAGAGCGCGATCACCCAGAGACGACCTCTCCGGGGGACCGCTTTGACGGCGGCTTCAGACATCGCGCCCATTATCGCGGGCCGCACTCCCGGGCGTTCCCGCAATGTGCGGCTAGTTCCGATTGACACGTCCGCGTCCAGCGATAAATATGCAACTACCTACTTTTCAACGACTTGGGAGGTCTTTCTATGGCCAATCACCTGACGCCCGCCGAGCTCGCCGACCAGCTGCAGATGGAGCGGCAGGAGGTGATCGGCAAGTGCGTTGAGATGGGCATCCCGATCTTTCACGGCCGAATCGACCGCACCCTTTTCGAGTCCTCCCTGCGCCATCAAGCGTCCACCCGGTCGCGTCGGACTGGCTCCGCGACCAGTCACTGAATAGACTCCTCCCCGAATGGAGGGGAGGGGAACCCACTCGAAGACGCTGGCAGATCTTCTGCCGCGCTCCGCCGAGGCCTACGGCGAGATGCCTGCCGTGCGCTACAAGGACGGCGAGCGGTGGGTCGACCGCAGCTTCAACGAGGTCGTCGAGATCGTCCGCCCGCTGGCCCTGGGCCTGACTGCGCTGGGCGTCGAGAAAGGCGACCGCGTCTCGATCCTCGGCAACACCCGGCCCGAGTGGACCTACTACGACTACGCGGCGCTCTCGATCGGCGCCACCGTGGTCCCGATCTACCAGACCAACTCGCCGGAGGAGTGCCGCTACGTCCTCGACAACTCCGATTCCAAGGTCGTTGTAGTCGAGGACGCCGAACAGCTGCAGAAGGTGCGCGACGTGCGCTCGCAACTGCCGAAGCTCGAGCAGGTGGTCCTGATGACCGGCAGCGCCGACGACGCGATCTCCAGCGAGGAACTGACCGCGAAAGGCAGCGCCGTCGACGCCGGCCTCTGGGAGCAGCGCTACTCGGCAGTGACGCCGGCTGACATCTGCACCTTCATCTACACCTCCGGCACGACCGGGCCGCCGAAGGGCTGCATCATCAGCCACGGCAACTACCGGGCGATGCTCGACATGGTCAACTCGACCAGCGTCATCGAAGGCGAAGACGTCACCTACCTCTACCTGCCGCTGGCCCACTCCTTCGCCCTTCTGATCCAGCTCGGCAGCTTCGACCTCGGCGCCACGATCGCCTACTGGGAGCGGGACCCGCTGAAGATCATGCCCAACCTGGCGGAACTGAAACCGACCTACTTCCCCTCGGTGCCGCGCATCTTCGAGAAGATCTACACCGCCGCGACCAGCGGCATGGAAAAAGCCGGCGGCCTCAAAAAGGCGATCTTCGACTGGTCGATCAAGGTCGGCGGCAAGATGCGCGAGCGCGAACGGAGCGGTCGCAAACCCGGCTTCCTGCTGCAGCGCCAGTACAACTTCGCCGACAAGCAGGTGCTGTCGAAAATCCGCGGCCTGTTCGGCGGCAACCTGCGCCTCGCGGTCTCCGGCGCGGCGCCGATCAATCCGGAGATCCTGCGCTTCTTCGACTCCGCCGGCGTCCTCGTGCTCGAGGGCTGGGGGATGACCGAGACCTCAACCGCGGCGACGATCTCGACCCCCGACGAATTCAAGATCGGCACGATCGGCAAGCCCTTCCCGGGCTGCGAGGTGAGGATCGCCGACGACGGCGAGATCCTCGTCAAGGGGCCCAACGTCTTCCAGGGCTACCACAAGAACGAGGAGGCGACCCGGGAGACGATCGTCGACGGCTGGCTCCACACCGGTGACATCGGCGAGATCGATTCCGACGGCTACATCAAGATCACCGGCCGCAAAAAGGACATCATCATCACCGCCGGTGGCAAGAACATCACCCCGGCCAACCTCGAGGCGGAGATCAAGCAGCAGCCGCTGGTCTCCCAGTGCGTGGTCGTCGGCGACCGCCGCCCCTATCTGGTGGCGCTGGTCACCCTCGACCCCGAAGAGGCCGTCGCCTACGCGAAAGACAACGGGCTGGCCGAAGATCCCGTCCAGCTCTCACAGAACCCGGACATCCGGGCCGCGATAGAGGCGCACGTCGAGAAGATCAACCAGAACTTCGCCCGGGTCGAGCAGGTCAAGAAGATCGCGATCCTCCCCAACGATCTCTCGCAGGAGAGCGGCGAGCTGACGCCGACGCTGAAGGTCAAGCGCGCCGTCGTCGCCTCCAAGCACGAGCAGGAGATCGAGCAGCTCTACGCCGGCTGAGCCGCCTCGGCTTCGAGCGAGCCGGAGGCTTTTTCCTGCAGTGGCTGTGGCATTCCCGGCTGGGCGCTCGCCGCGGCGTGCTTGACCGCCAGCCGCACCGCCTCGTCCTCGCTGGCCAGCGAGGCAAGCTCGGTCCCGATCCGCTCGGCCGCCTGCTCGGGGTCGCCTGAGAAGGTGCCGTCGATCCACTTGCGCACGTCGTCGACCGGCTCCTCGACCAAGCGCGCGAACCACTTGATGATCCGCTTTCCGCGCGAGACCTCGGGCGGCGGCGGTTCCGGTTTGGCTGCGGAGAGCGGAAGGTCGAGCAGCGCCGCCGCGTTGAGGATCCCCGCCCCGAAGTTCTCGCGGTCCCACCCGGGCGGCGCGCCCGGCTCGATCGCCTGCTTCAGCAGCGAGCGGAACTTCGGCACGATTTGCGCCCGATCCCCGTCCAGCAGCGCCTCGGAGTGGGTGGAGAACCAAATGGCGGCGACCCCTGCCGTCAGCGCGGTCGAGAACGAGGTGCCGTCGCCGCGAGCGACCTCGCCGGTCTTGGCGACCGCGCGGGGCACGTGCGCTGCGGGGGCGCAGAAATCGACGCTTTCGCCGCGCGCGCTCAGCGGCCAGGGCTCGCGGTCGATCGTGCTGCCACCGACGCCGATCGTCGCGGCGTAGGAAGCGGGCTCGACGACGAAGCGCACCGGCTGTCCGGCGGCGGCGATCACGATTCGGCCTTCCGCCGTGGCCGCGTCGAGCTCGCGCCGCAGGGCGCTGCCGAGGAAGATGCCGCCGAGGCTGATCGAGATCACCCGGCAGTCGGCTTCCCGCGCTTTGCGAATCGCCCGCAGCATCCGCCCCCCGCGCAGGAGGATGACCGAACGGGAGATGCGGAACGGCAGCACCTTCGCCTCCGGAGCGGCCCCGAGCAGGTCGATCCCAGGCGCGTCGGTGCTGGCGATCACGCTCGCGGTGCCGGTGCCGTGGCCGGGGAACTGTGCCGGCGGGATCCCGGTGAGGACGTCGTGGGGATCGTCGTCGTTCTCGAGCACGTCGTAGCCACCGGCGCCGATCGTCCCCTGCAACTGCGGGTGGTCGACATAGCCGGTATCGGGATGGCCGACCTTCACCCCGGCCCCGCGCGAGTGTTTCCAGGCCTCGGGGCAGCCGATGTGTTCGATTGCCCACCCCGGCTCGTTGGTCTCCGCCCCCAACGCCTCGCAGATCCGGTAGCCGTTCGGAGAGGGACGGAAGATGGTCGAGTCGAGGTCGGGCTCGACCTCCCAGGACCCGTGTCCCGCCGCCTCCAGCTCCCGCGCCAGGTCGAACGGGTTCGCGCCGGCGGGCGGCAGCGTCGCCCGCACCACGAGCTGCTGTTTCCCGGGGTCCGGCAACTCGCCGTCGTGCAGGGGCTGGACCGTCGCCTCCTCCAGCCCCAGGCCTCCGACAACCCTCTCCAACTCCTCGGCCGACTCTCCCATCTCGACCTGGGCGATCAAGGCCACCCTGCCGCCGGAGGGCGCGGCGCTGGTCGAGATCATCACCGAGGGCACCTGTTCCTTGCGCCGGCGCGCCCGCTGGTAGAGGCCTGCCTGGTGCTGCGCCTGCGGTTCAAACCATTCCGGCCGGCACATCATCGGCCCCCGCGGGCTGCGCGGGTGGTCGAAGACCCGAGTGCCGCCCCAGTAACCCGGCCATTTCAGCCACTCCGCGGCCTCGTCGAGCTCGATCACCTCGGGGCGCTCGGCCGGCGCCTCGATCTGCAATTCGTCGCCGAAGTGGACGTACTCGAAGTCGAAGTAGGAGGCGTGGGAGCCGCGGGCGACCAGAACCGGGAGCAGGCCGTCGCCGTCGAGCAGCTTGGTCAGGTCCTCCCCTTCGCGCCCGTCCTGGTCACCATGCTGGAAGCAGGTGGCGGCGAGGAGGCCACCCTGCGCGGGCGAGCGCGCCGGGTCGACCTTGAGCTGGACCAGCTCCCAGTCCCCCTGGTGGTCGCCGACGAGGTGGTGGGGGTTGTCGTAGGAGTAGAGCCAATACTGGAGCCAGACCGTGCCGTCGGGTTCTCCCACCGCGCGCCCATAGGCGACCGGCGTGCCGGTGAACGCGGCGCCCTCCGGCAACTTGCCCGCCAGGTAATGGGTGCGGTGCGCTTTCGCCTCGGTGCCCTCGTACACCTTGCCCGCCGCGGCGAGCGTCGCCAGCGATAGCGCCGGCAGCCCGGGGCCGGGATCGGTCGAAGCGATCGCCGGCCCGTCGTCGTCGGCGCGCAGCTCGGTCACCGCCCCGGGTACGCCCTCGGCCTCGACCATCGACTCCACCCGCGTGGCGCGAAAGTGCTCCTTCGAGTGGTAGCGCAGCGCCGGCGCGAACGCCTCCAGCAACTCCCTCGCACCGCCAACCCCGTTCGCCACCATGCCACCTTCCGTCTTCGCTCTGGCTTCCTTTCGGTACTCGAAGGAACCTAACTAGCGGCGGACGTCAGCGCAAGCGGCTTACGAGGCCTCGCCGGTTTGCCGCAAGAGCACCGAGGTGGTCTGCTCGAGGACCCGGCGCCAGGCCGAGGATTGCTCGGGCTCGACTTCGGCGGCGTGCTCGACAGCGCGGCGGAGGCGGCGCTCGGAGATCTCGAGGCCGTGCTTCTGGGCGACCTCGCTGTAGCGCTCGTAGTCCCTGGCCAGGGTCGCGGTGACCGATTCGAAGCCGTGGCGGGCGATCTGCAGGCGCCGTGAGTAGTCCATGATCGGCGTCCCGAACATCAGCTCGTCGTTGGGGTCGGGCTCGACCAGGATGATGTCGACGCCCGGGTAGCGTTCCTTCCAGTGGTCGACCGCCTGGTGCAGGCGCTGGTGGGCGATCAGGCGGAAGGTCTGGTTCGCGATCGCCGGCATCCCCATGTCGGAAACGCGGCGGACGCGGTTGCCGAAGACGGTCGGGATTGTCTTCTCGAAGTCGTTGACGAAGGGAACCAGCGGGTTGACGACGATGATGAACTTGGCGCCCTTTTCGACCGCGATGTCGACGTTGGTGGTCGAGCGGATGCCGCCATCGACCATCTCCCGGCCTTTCAGCTCGACCGGCTTGTAGACGATCGGCAGCGCCGTCGAGCACTCGACCGCTTTGGAGATCGGGACGTCGTTCCAATCCGGCTCACCGAAGACGATTCGCTCGCAGGTGTCGAGGTCGGTCGCGGTCAGGTAGAGCTCTTGGTCGAGCAGACGGAAGTCGTTGACTCGACCCGCCTCCCCCAGCACGTCGGCGACGTAGTCGTTGAGACCGGCGCCGGAGTAGAGCCCGGTCGGCAGCGACTCGGCGAGGCCGACGCCGACGTCGATCGCGGAGATCTCGCCGATCCGCGCCAGCGAGCGAGCCAGCTCGAGGGTCCGCAGCGGCAGCGCCGCCGCTTTCTGCACAAAGCCGAGGTAGTTCAGCTTCAGCACCCGGTTGAGATCGAGGTCCTCCATCTCCGAGGGCTCGCGCGAATTCAGGACCTGCATCATTTCGTCGGGCGTGACGCCGTTGGCCAGCATCGAGGCGACGAAGGAGCCGGCGCTGGTGCCGACGTAGACGTCGAAGTTGTTGACGGTGCTGTTTACGGCCAGCAGGTCGAGCGCACGCAGGGCGCCGATCTCGTAGACGCCGCCGGTGAAACCGCCGCCGCCGAGCACCAGAGCCGTCTTCGACGGCTTTTTTCGGCCACGCGCTTTGCGCCGGGGTTTGGACTCCATTGCGACGACTTTGCCCATATAGAAGGCGATTATCCCAGGCGGACCGGCCGCCCGGGCCGCTACCTTCCGCCCCGCCCGTGTTGGTATCGATGATGAGACGCGCAGCGATCCTGCTGGCGGCCCTCTGCGCCGCCGCGCTGCTGCTCGCGGCTGGCGCCCAGGCGAGCCCCACCTGCGACCGCATGCGGAGCTGGCTCGGCGAAGGCGGCGGCCCGGCCAGTGGCCTGCTTGTGGTCGACGCAGAAAGCGGCGCGGTGGTCTGCGCCGCGGCCGCCAAGCGCCAGCGGGCGCTGGCCTCGAACATGAAGCTGTTCACGACCGCGGCGGCGCTGGCGCGTCTGGGGCCGGAAACGCGGATCCCGACCAAGCTCTTCGCCGACGGCCAGGTCGACGAAGACGGCGTCCTCCAGGGCAGCCTCTACCTGCAGGGCGGTGGCGACCCGGCGCTCGGCACCCCGACCTTCTACAACGGCTACCTGGCAGGCCTCGGAACCAACATCTTCGCGCTCAAGGCCCAGGTCCGCGCCGCCGGGATCGAGGGGGTCACCGGCCGCCTCTACGCCGACGACACGATCTTCGACCGCCGCCGCGGCGTGCTCGACTCCGGCTTCGCGACCAGCCCCTACATCGGCCCGCTCTCCGGCCTCGCCTTCAACTCCGGCTTCAGCGGCGCCAGCTCCGCCAGCGGCTTCTCCTCCGACCCGGCGAAGCTGGCAGCCGCGAAGCTGGCGCGCTCGCTGAGCGCCGGCGGGATCGATGTTTCGACCCAGGTGGCGGTGGCGCGAACGCCCGCCTCCGCCCAGCGGGTGGGGACGATCCTCTCCCCCGCCCTGACCAAGATCGTCGACGTCACCGACGTCTACTCGGACAACTTCTTCGCCGAGATGCTGATGAAGCTGCTCGGCGCCAGGCTCGGGACCGGCGGCACCACCGCCGCCGGTGCCGCCGTGGTCGCCCAGTTCGCCCGCTCGCTCGGCTCCGGCGTCCACGCCGCCGACGGCTCCGGCCTGACCCGCTCCAACCGCGCCACCCCGCGCCAGGTGATCGACCTGCTGCTGGGGATGCGCCAGCAGGAAAGCGGCGAGGAGTTCATCCAGGACCTCGCCCTCGCCGGCCAGGAGGGCACCGTCGACGACCGCATGCACGGGACCGCGGCCTACGGCCGCTGTCGCACCAAGACCGGCACGATCAGCGGCGTCAGCAACCTCTCCGGCTACTGCTTCAACGTCAGCGGCAAGGTGATGGCCTTCTCGATCCTGATGGGCAGCGTCAGCAACCTCAGCCTCGCCCACCTGGCCCAGGACCGGATCGCCGCCGCCGTCGCCTCGTACTAGGCGCGGCCGACCAGCGCCAGCAGTGCCGCTTCGTCGAGGATCTCGGTCCCGAACGACTCGGCCTTGGCCAGCTTCGAGCCCGGGCTCTCGCCGGCGACGACGTAGTCGGTTTTCTTCGAGACCGAGCTGGTGACCTTGCCGCCGGCCGCCTTGACCAGCGCCGCCGCCTCCTCGCGGGTCAGCTCCGGCAGGGTGCCGGTGAGGACGACCGTCTTGCCTTCCAGCGGGCCGCCGGTCGCGCGCCGTTCCGACTCGCTCGCCTCCAGCCGCAGCCCTTTCTCGCGCAGCTTCTCGACCAGCGCCCAGGTCGGCTCGTCGGCCAGCGCCTCGGCGATCTGCACCGCCATGATCGGCCCCACCCCCTCGACCTCCTCGATCGCCTCCGGGTCGGCCTCGTGCAGGGCGTCGATCGATCCGAAGTGGTCGGCCAGGGCCTCAGCGGTGACGTAGCCGACGCCCGGCAGCCCGAGCGCGTAGAGCACGCGTTTGAAGGGGCGCTGGCGCGAAGCGTCGATCGCGGCGACGAGGTTGCGGGCGGAGACCTCGGCGAAGCGGTCGAGCCCGACCAGGCGCTCCTCGGTCAGGTCGTAGATGTCGGCGACGTCGCCGATCACGCCTTCGTTGAGGAAGGTCGAGGCCTGCTTCTCACCCAGCCCGTCGATGTCCATCGCCCCCTTGCTGACGAAGTGCTTGACGTGCTGGAAGGACTGGCCTGGGCAGCCGGCGCGATTTGGACAGATCGAGAACACGGCGCCCTCGGGCTTGACCGTCTCGAACCCACAGGCGGGGCATTCTTTCGGCGGCTTCGGTTTGCGCGCGCCTTTCTTCTTGCGCGGCAGCTTCGGCGAGACGACCTGGGGGATCACGTCGCCGGCTCGCATCACCACCACTTCGTCGCCCTCGCGCACGTCCTTGCGGGCCAGGTCCTCCTCGTTGTGCAGGGTGGCGGTGGTGACGGTGACGCCGCCGACGTGGACCGGGTCCAGCATCGCGAAGGGGACCAAGTGCCCGGTGCGGCCGACGTTCCACACGACCTTGTTCATCGTCGTCGTCGCCGTCGTCGGCGGGAACTTCCAGGCGATCGCCCAGCGCGGCTCGCGGCCGACGACGCCCAGCTCTCGCCAGAGCGCCCGCTCGTCGACCTTGACGACGACGCCGTCGATCTCGTAGTCGAGCTGCTCGCGGCGCTCCTCCCACCAGTGGCAGCGCTTGACCACGCCCTCGACCCCCTGGTGATGGTCGGTGTCGGGATTGACCTTGAAGCCGCGATCGCTGAGCCATTCGACCTCGTCCATGTGGGTCGCGAGGTCGAGCCCGCGGACCGCGCCGATCCCGTAGATCCAGTTCGAGAGCGGCCGTTCGGCGGCCAGGGCGGGATCGAGCTGGCGAATCGAGCCGGCGGCCGAGTTGCGCGGGTTGGCGAAGGTCGCCTCGCCGGCCGCGGCGCGGCGCTCGTTCAGCGCTTTGAAGGCGGCGATCGGCAGGTAGACCTCGCCGCGGACTTCGATCAGCTCCGGGGCCTTGTCGATCCGCAGCGGCACCGAGCCGATCGTGCGCAGGTTCTGGGTCACGTCCTCGCCGATCCGGCCGTCGCCGCGGGTGGCGCCGCGGACCAGCACCCCGTCCTCGTAGGTGAGGCTGATCGCGAGGCCGTCGATCTTCGGCTCGGTCGTGTAGCTGAACTCCGAGGCGGCGATGTCGAGCCGTTTCAGATGGTTGGCAAGGCGGGTCTCCCAGGCGCGGAGCTCCTCCTCGTTGCGGGAGTTGCCGAGCGAGAGCATCTGCTCGGCGTGCTCGACCTGCTCGAAGCGCTCCAGCGGCGGCGCCCCGACCCGCTGGGTCGGCGAGTCCGGGGTGCGCAGCTCGGGGTGCTCGCGCTCCAGCCCCCGCAGCTCGTCCAGCAGCGCGTCGTAGACGTCGTCGCCGACATCTGGATCGTCAAGGACGTAGTACTGGCGGTTGTGGTGAGCGAGCTGCTGGCGCAGCTCCTCGGCGCGCTGCTCGGGAGCAGAGCTCACGCCGTCGGGGCGGTCGCCGCCAGCATCTCCTCGAACCCCCAGCCGCGCAGCCGCTCGAGGCCGCCGTGGTCGGTGAGGTCGAAGTGGATCGGCGTGACCGCGATCTTGCCCTGTGCGACCGCGTAGAGGTCGGTCCCGTCGATCTCCTCGTAGCCCGGCCTCCAGCCGTAGATCTCGTAGCGCTGGCGCCCGTCCTCGCCGACCTCGCCGATCGGTTTCAGCTCGTCGTTGTAGATCCGTTTGCCGAGCCGGGTGACTTCGATCCCGGTCGGCTCGCCGGCGGGGCAGTTGACGTTGATCAGCGTCGCCTCCGGCATCGCCTCGGTCAGCAACTGTCTGACCAGCTGGGCGGTGAAGGCGGCGGCGACGGTGAAGTCGAAGCGGCCGCTGACATAGCCCATGCCGCCGTTGGAGGACTGCTGGGAGAGCGCCACCGCGGGGATGCCGAGGATGATGCCCTCCAGCGCCGCGGCGACGGTGCCGGAGTAGGTGATGTCGTCGCCGAGGTTGGCGCCGTGGTTGATTCCGGAGACGATCAGGTCGGGGCGGCCGCCGACCAGCCCCAGCTCGGCGAAGCGGACGCAGTCGACCGGGGTGCCGCTGGTTGCGTAGCCCTTGTCGCCGTCGCCGAACTCGACCTCCTCGACGCTCAGCGGCGAGCGGGTGGTGATGCTGCGGGCGGTGGCGCTGCGGTTGGAGTCGGGTGCGACCACGTCGACGACGACGTCGTCGAGCTCGCGCAGCGCCCGCCGCGCGGCCTGCAGGCCGGGGGCGCTGATGCCGTCGTCGTTGGTGAGAAGGATCCGCACGGGCACGATTCTAGGTGTCCCGAGATACTGCTCCGGTGCCGACCATGCGGCTCGACATCGAATACGACGGCTCCGGCTTCCGCGGCTGGGCGCGGCAGCCTGGCCAGCGCACCGTGCAGGGCGAGCTGGAGGCGGCGCTGGCGACGGTGCTGCGCGAGCCGATCACGCTCACCGTCGCCGGGCGGACCGACACCGGCGTCCACGCGCTGGGGCAGGTCGCCAGCTTCGAGACCACGGTGGAGCCGCCCGGGGACCTCGCCCGCCACCTCAACGGGGTCGGGCCCGACGACGTGGCGGTGACCGCAGCGGCGGTCGTCGCCGACGGCTTCGACGCGCGCCGCGACGCCCGCTCGCGCAGCTACCGCTACCGGCTGCTGGCCCGGCGGGCGCCGGCGCCGTTCGAGCGCGACCGCGCACTCTGGTGGCCGCACCGGGTCGATCGCGAGGGGCTCGACGCCTGCGCCGCCGCCCTGCCCGGGAGCCACGACTTCACCGCCTTCACCCCGACCCAGACCGACCACGTCCGTTTCGAGCGCGACGTCCTCGCCGCATCCTGGGAGGACGAAGGCGACATCCTCGCCTTCCGCATCACCGCCGACGCCTTCATGCGCAACATGGTCCGCGCCCTCGTGGGCACGATGCTGGAAGTCGCCTCTTCCAGGCGCACCGTCCAAAGCTTCACGACGCTGCTGCATGGCGCATCCCGCTCCGAAGGTGGGGACACGGCCCCGCCCCACGGGCTGTACCTGGAGTCCGTCTCCTACGACTGAAGATGGGGCCCCCGCCTAGACCAACTCGAGGTAAACCATCTCCGTCGAGTCGGAACGCCTCGGCCCAAGCTTCACAATCCGGGTGTACCCCCCGGGCCGCGTCGCGTAGCGCGGCGCCACCTCGTCGAACAGCTTGTGGACGATGAACTTGTCGTTGTGCAGGGCCGAGAGCGCCTGCCGGCGGGCGTGCAGGTCGCCGCGTTTGGCCAGCGTGATCAGCTGCTCGACCTCGGGCTTGACCGCCTTGGCCTTGGCCTGGCTGGTTTTGATCCGCTCGTGCTCGATGAGCTGCTTCGAAAGGTTCGAGAGCAGCGCCTCACGATGGGCGGCGTCGCGGCTGAGCTTGTTTCGCTTCTTGCGATGGCGCACAGTGTTCTCCGCTCAGCTCTTCCGGTCGCCTCTTAGTCCTGCTGGAGGTCGAGGCCGCGGGCGTGCAGGGTCTCGATTACTTCCTCGATCGACTTCTGACCGAAGTTCGGAATCGCGTTCAGTTCCGCGCGC
Organism: Solirubrobacterales bacterium; assembly: GCA_036376895.1. Lineage (GTDB taxonomy): Bacteria > Actinomycetota > Thermoleophilia > Solirubrobacterales > 70-9 > VAYN01. The sequence goes on along the minus strand of DASUZL010000003.1, from coordinate 86,778 downwards.
GACTTCCGCACCAGGTCGCCGACGGTCTGCACGCCGGCGCGCTTGAGGCAGTTGTAGGAGCGGACGCCCAGTTCGAGCTCCTCGATCAGGATCTCGTCGAGGCCGTTGCTGCTGGCGGCGCCGTCTCCGGCGGCCGTGGCGAGCGCCTCGGCGGGGATCGCGACCGGCTGACGCGCGGTCAGCTCCTCGACGCGGTCGGCGTCGGTGAAGATCGCCAGGCTCTTGATCAGGATCTCGGAGGCCTCGCGCAGCGCCGCCGCGGGCTCGATCGAGCCGTCGGTCTCGAGGTCGAGCTCGAGCTTGTCGAAATCGGTGCGCTGACCGACGCGAGCGGCGGAGACGGCGTAGGAGGCGCGGCGGATCGGCGAGAAGATCGAGTCGATCGGGATAACGCCGATCGGCTGCTCGTCGCTCTTGTTCTCTTCCGCCGGCGAGTAGCCGCGGCCGCGACCAATCGTCAGGTAGACCTCGAGCTTGGTTTTCTTCTCCAGCGTCGCGATCGGCGCGTCGGGGTTGAGGATCTCGACGCCCGAGGGCAGGTCGATGTCCTTCGCCTTGACCTCGCCGGGGCCAGTCGCCACCAGCGGCGCCTCGACCTCGTCGGCGTCGGTGTGCATGCGGACAACGAGATCCTTGAGGTTGAGGATGATGTCGGTGACGTCCTCCTTGACACCGGGGACGGTCGAGAACTCGTGCGCTACGCCCTCGATCCGGACACTCGTAATCGCGGCGCCGCCCAGCGAAGAGAGCAGCACGCGACGGAGGCCGTTGCCGAAGGTGTAGCCGAAGCCCTTGTCCAGCGGCTCGATCGTGAAGGTGCCGCGGCGTTCGTCAGCTTTCTCGGAGATGATTCGGGGGACCTGGAAATCAGTGGTCATGAGTTCCTTGCGTATGCGTGTTCAGAAATGGCGGTGTCCGGACTACTTGGAGTACAGCTCGACGATCAGCTGCTCCTGAACCGGCGCCGAGATCTCGGAGCGCTCGGGATAGCGCAGGACCTTGGCGGTGAGGGCATCGTGATCGGCCTGGAGCCAGGCGGGAACCGTTGAGACCAGTTCCGTCGCCCGCTGGATCGTCTCGGTGGCAGACGAACCGGGCTTGATCGAGATGATGTCCTCGGGACGCACTTGGTAGGACGGGATGTCGACACGGCGGCCGTTGATCATCCAGTGGCCGTGGCTGACCAACTGGCGGGCCTGCCGCCGCGAGGCGGCGAAGCCGAGCCGGACCAGCACGTTGTCGAAGCGCGACTCGAGCAGCCGCAGCAAATTCTCACCGGTAACGCCGTCCTGGCGCGAAGCCTTGTCGTAGTAGGCGCGGAACTGTTTCTCCAGCACCTGGTAGTAACGGCGGGTCTTCTGCTTCTCGCGCAGCTGCACCCGGTACTCGGACTGGCGCAGACGACCGCGGCCGTGCTCGCCGGGCGGGTAGGAGCGACGCTCGACACCGCACTTGTCGGTGAAGCAGCGCTCACCCTTGAGGAAGAGCTTCTGGCCCTCGCGCCGGCACTGCTTGCACTGCGGGGAGGTATCGCGGGCCATCTAGACGCGCCTCCGCTTCTTCGGCCGGCAGCCGTTGTGGGCCTGCGGGGAGACGTCCTTGACCGTGGTCACGTCGAGCCCGGCGGCCTGCAGCGAACGAATCGCCGTCTCGCGGCCCGAACCGGCGCCCTTGGCGAAGACCTCGACCCGCTCCAGCCCGTGTTCCATGCCCTTCTTGGCGGCCGCGTCAGCGGTCACCTGGGCAGCGAACGGGGTCGACTTGCGCGAGCCTTTGAACCCGGCCGAACCGGCCGACTCCCAGGCGATCACGTTGCCGTCGGTGTCGGTAAGGGTGACGATCGTGTTGTTGAAAGAAGTCTTGATGTGCGCCTGCCCATAGGTGACGTTCTTTTTGACGCGCCGACGGGCACGGCCCTTGGAGGGTTTTTTCTCAGCCATTCCTTTTCCCTAAACCTTGCGCTTGCCGGCGATGCTCAGGCGCCGCGGGCCCTTGCGGCCGCGCGCGTTGGTCTTCGTCCGTTGACCGCGGACCGGCAGGCCGCGGCGGTGCCGCAGGCCGCGGTAGGAACCGATCTCCATCAGCCGTTTCACGTTCTGGGAGCGATCGCGCCGCAGGTCGCCCTCGACCTCGCGGTTCTCGACCGCCTCGCGCAGCTTGATTACCTCGTCCTCGGTCAGATCCTTGGCCTGGGTGCCGGGGTCGACCCCGGTCTCCTTGAGGATGCTGGACGCGGTCGAGTGACCGATGCCGAAGATGTAAGTGAGCCCGATCTCGATCCGTTTGTTGACCGGGATGTTGACCCCTGCGATTCGCGCCATCGTCTACCCCTGACGCTGCTTGTGTCGGGGGTTTTGGCAGATCACGAGGACCGCGCCATTGCGGCGGATGATCTTGCACTTCTCGCACATCGGCTTGACGGAAGCTCGAACCTTCATTGCTCCGGATCTCGTATCGACTACAGGACTCCCGCTCACCCCATGAATCGGGTAGGCAGGACACCACCACCGGCCTGTGGGCCGACCGAGAAAGATAGCAGGGGACGTGCTTCGAGGACTCGCCGTCAAGGCGTGCCTGAGCGCTCTACCGAACCAACGCGATCAGGAAGCCATCGTAGCCCTTGGAGCCGACGGTCTGGATCGTCGTCGCCTCGACCCTGGGCTCGGCGGCAAGGGTCTCGTGCAACTGGCGCTGGGCCTTGGTTGAGGGGTCCGGATCGGCGTCGTCGGCGAGGGTGCCGTCGCGGACCACGTTGTCGGCGACGATCAGGCCGCCGGGGCGCGTCCGCTCCAGCGCCCAGGCGAAGTAGTTGGGCGTGTTCGCCTTGTCGGCGTCGATGAAAACCAGGTCGAAGGGACCGGCGCCCTCCTGCTCGAGGCTGGGCAGGGTCTCGAGAGCCGGACCGACTCGCAGCTCCACGGTCTCCCCCAGCCCCGCCCGCTCGATGCTGGCGCCGGCCACCTCGGCGTAGTCGGGGTTGGCCTCGAGCGTGATCAGGCGACCGCCCTCGGCCAGCGCCCGGGCCATCAGGATCGAGCTGTAGCCGCCGAGCGTCCCGAACTCGAGCACCGAGCGCGCGCCGACCAGCTTGACCAGAAGCTGCAGAAGCCGCCCCTGCGGCGGTGAGACCTGGATCTGCGGCAGGCCGGCGGCCTCGGCCGCGGCCCACGCCGCCCGTGCGCCCTCGTCCTCGGCGGCGATGGTCTCGCCGATGAACGCGTCGACAGCCGAGAACGTCTCCTGGTCCAGCACGTCCGCCACTTTACGGATCGCTCAGCGCGGCAGCCGCTGGATCAGCGTCACCACCTGCTGGAAGGTGGGCCGGTTCTGGAACGGGAACGGCTTCAGTTCGATGCCCGAGGTCACCTGCGGCCGGTTCTGGTCGAAGCAGGCGGGCTGCGGGTTCGCCGCGCAGTCGCCGTTGCCACCGCCGTACATCTGCGTCGGCGTCACCTTCAGCGCCGCCGCCAGGCTCCGCTGCAACTGCGACCGGCACTTCTTCTTCGAGCCGTTGCCGCAGTAGATCCTGCTGTAGGCGCCCTGCGGCTTCGAGCCGAAGAGGGTGCGCAGGTCCTTGGAGACGTAGCCCCACCAGCCGTCGTAGAAGTCCGGCGCGTCCGGCGAGCCACCGGTGTGGTCGCCGATCCGCAGCATGCCCTGCAGTCGCTCGAAGGCCTCCGCGCCCACCACCGGCTTGAACTCTGCGGTGACGAGCTTCGGCCACCAGGCGTCCATCAGCTCGATCGCCGGCGTTTCCTCGTCGACGCCGTCGCGGTTGAGGTCACGCCGGTGGGCGCCCGCTTTGTGCCAGGCGCGCAGCGTCGCCAGCGCTTTGCCCAGCTTTGGCGCCTTTGGCTTGCCGACCGCCTTGAAGATCGCCGGCAGCAGGCGGTAACCGCGCAGGTCCGTCGTCGCCGGTTCCTCCATCGCCTGGATCAGCTCGACGATCGACATCTTGCCCTTGCCCTTGGTCGCGGCCCGGACCTTGTCGGCGATCATCTGCTGGCGCTGCAGCGGCCCATAGCCGTAGTTGTCGTCGGCCGCGGCCCATTCCGGCGCCTGCTTGTTGTTCCAGGAGACCAGGTAGGGCGGGTCGACCGCCTGCGGGTGTTTGGCGAACGGCAGGTAGTCGGCAGTCTGGGTCGAGGGCTTGAAGCCCTTCCAGTCGTAGGGGCCGGTCCCCAGCACCGGGAAGTCCGGGGAGACGCCGCGGGCCCGTTGCGGGTATGCCCCGGAGAGCGCGTAGGCAATGTGCTCGGAGTCGACGTAGGACCAGTTGAAGCTGAAGTTGATGTTCGAGACCGCTTTCTTGAAGCCCTCGACGCCGGTGACGACGCCCGGTTCGTTCAGTTGCCCGAACCCGATCACCGAGTCGGCCTCGTGGAAGTAGGTGCTGCGCTGGTGCACGAAGGCGACCTTGCGCCCGTTCGAGCGGCCGCGCGCGTAGACGATGCCGTGCACGGTCCGGTAGGCGACCAGGGTCTGGGAGCCGGCCGCGGTCGGGTCGATCGTGTTCGGCGTCCAGCTCTCGGTCTTTTCCAGCTTTTCCATCGCCAGGCATTTGCCGCGGTAGCTGTAGTGGAAGTTGTCCTTGCAGAGGACCTCGGCGAAGGTGTCGACGTTGTCGGAGCCGGCGCTGGTCGCGCTCCAGGCGTAGTCGCGCCCGTGACCGAGCTGAACGTAGAGGTTGACGCCGGCAAAGGAGGCGCCGCGGGCGTCGATCCCCGGCCCGTGAAGGTCCTCCTCCATCAGCACCTGCGGCACGTAGTAGCCGACCTGCGGTCCCATCACCGCGATCGGGTGGCCGTTGGCCGAGTGCTCGGCGGAGACGAGCTCCCAGTTGGAGGCGTGCCCAGCCGCTTCCAGGGCCGAGAGCAGGCGGGCGCCGACGCTGCCGATCCCCGCCGGCGCCGCCACGCCCGAGGAGGCCGTGGCGGTCGGGGTCTCGCGCACGCTCTCGGGGTCGGGCAGGGCGAGGCCACGCTTGGCGAAGGCGCTGCGGGTCTCGTACGGGTAGGCCATGTCGATCGTGGTCGGCGCCTCCGGGTCGTTCTTGGAGCGGAACCCCACCCAGGCTTTGCGGCCGGCCTTCTTGCCCAGGCGCGCGACCAGCGACTGCATCGTCAGCGCCGAGTTCAGCTCGTTGCCGCCACCGCGGCCGAAGATGCCGCCGACCAGCGAGGCGATCGCGACCACGTCGGTCGATTTCCACGCTTCCATCGGCTTGCCCAGCAGCGTGTACTCGCCCGGCTTCAGCGCTTCGTTGAGGTTGGCCGCAGCGATGTAGGCGTTGATCCCTTCGACGTAGGCGGCGACGTCGGTGACCGCCTGCAGGCCCGCCTGGCCGTAGAGCTGCGGCGCCTGCGCAAGCTGCTTTTCGAGGTCGGCTTCGGTGTAGGGCGCGAAGCCCCACTGGCCGGCGTCGGTGGCGGCGTTGGAGCCACCGAGGAAGGCGGCGAGTTCCGCTCGGCCGGTGTGTCGCAGCACGTCCATCAGGAAGAGGCGGTCGGCGGCGCCCGCGTAGCCGGCGCCGAACATCGTGTCGGCGCGGGTGACGCCGTAGATGTGGGGGACGCCGTAGGCAGAGTCGCGCTGGATCGTCACCCCTGGCCGCGGTTCGACCGTCGATTCCAACTGGCCAGGGGGCACGCCGAAGGTCGCGTCCTTGAAGTAGTTGGGGATCTGCTCTTCGGTCAGCCCCGGGCTGCCGTAGACGAGGTTTTCGTAGAGCGGCTGCTGGTCGGCGAAGTGCGGCGGCAGCACGCCCTGGGCTTTGAATTTGAGGATCTGCGGGAAGGTCGCGAGGCCGTTTGCCCCGGGCGGCAGGACGTTGCGGAAGCCGCCGGCGTCATTGGCGCCATAGGGCAGCGGGGCGGCGACCCCGGTCGCGGGCGCGATCGCAGCGACGAGCAGAAGGACGGTCGCGAATAGGGGGCACACCAGCAGACAGAATCGGCGCAAGGCCTCTCTCCTTCTCCGGTTGCGGCGCCCCCGGCCGCACGGAGAAGACTAGCCGATGTTTCGTCCGCCTTAGTCGGCTTCGTGCCAGGGGGTGAGGATCCGCGGACCCTCGGCGGTGACGGCGACGGTGAACTCGAAGTGGGCGGCCAGCGAGCCGTCCTCGGAGTAGACCGACCAGCCGTCATCGTCCATCCGCACCAGCGGCCCGCCGAGATTGACCATCGGCTCGATCGCCAGCACCATGCCCTCCTCCAGCTCCGGGCCCTTGCCCGGCTTGCCGAAGTTCGGCACCTGCGGTTCCTCGTGCATGTCGCGGCCGATGCCGTGACCGACCAGGGTGCGGATCACCGACATGCCCGCGCCCTCGACGACTCCCTGGACCGCGGCGGAGACGTCGCCGAGGTGATTGCCGGTTCGCATCTGCTCGACCCCGGCAAGGAGCGAGGTCTTGGTCACCTCGAGCAGCCGCTTCGCCTCGGTGTCGATCGGGCCGACCGGGAAGGTCATCGCCGCGTCGGTCACCCAGCCGTCCTTGACCACGCCGACGTCGAGGGTGACGATGTCACCCCGCTTCAGTTCGTAGGGACCGGGGATGCCGTGGACCACCATCGAGTTGGGCGAGGCGCAGACCGAGCCGGGGAAGCCGCGGTAGCCCTTGAAGGCCGGCCGCGCGTCCTGGGAGCGGATGAACTTCTCCGCCGCGGCGTCGAGTTCCGCGGTCGTGATCCCCGGGCGCGTCTTCGCCTCCAGCATTTTCAGGCAGCGGACCAGGATGTCGCCGCCAACGGCCATCTGGTCGAGCTCCTCGGGGGTCTTGCGGATGATCATGCGGTACACGCTAGTGGTCTCCCACTGGCCTCGACAGGGCCTAGACGGCCTCGTCCTGCTCGAGGCGCATCGTCGCCAGGGTGCGGCGGATCTCCTCCGCGACCTCGTCGGGACTCGATTCGCCGCCGATCCGCCGCAAGACGCTGCGCTGGTCGTAGTACTCGATCAGCGGCTCGGTCTTCTCGTGGTAGGTCTCGAGCCGCTTGCGGATCACCTCCGGCTTGTCGTCATCGCGGACGATCAGCTCGGAGCCGTCGAGATCGCAGACGCCCTCCTGCTTGGGCGGGTTGAAATCGATGTGAAAGACGTGGCCGTTGGCCTCGCAGGTGCGGCGGCCGCCGAGCCGGCGCTCGACCTCGGCGTCGGAAGAATCGATCAGCAGCACCGCGGTGACCGCCCGCCCCAGGTCCTCGAGCTTGCGGTCGAGCGCCTCGGCCTGCGGCGTGGTGCGCGGGAAGCCGTCGAGGATGAAGCCGTCGCGCGCCGCGGCCGAGTCGAGCGCCTCGGCGATCACCCCGACGATCACCTCGTCGGGGACGAGGTCGCCGCTGTCCATGTACCCCTTGGCCGTGCGCCCGAGCTCGGTCTCGTCGCGAACCGCGGCGCGGAGGATGTCACCGGTCGCGTAGTAGGGCAGGCGCAGGTCTTCCTGCAGCCGCTCTCCTTGGGTTCCCTTGCCTGACCCGGGCGGGCCGAGCAGGACTAGGTTCAGCTCCGGCATCGCCGAACCCTATTTCAGGAAGCCCTCGTAGTTCCTCATCATCAGCTGCGCCTCCAACTGCTTGACCGTGTCCAGCGCAACGCCGACCACGATCAGGATGGAGGTGCCGCCGAAAAAGAAGTTGGCCGACGTCTGGCTGATCAGGATCGTCGGCAGCGCCGCGACGGCGCCGAGGTAGAGCGCGCCGGGGAAAGTCAGGCGCGAGAGGATGCGGTCCAGGTACTCGGCCGTGGGCCGCCCGGGACGCACGCCAGGGATGAAGCCGCCGTATTTTTTCAAGTTGTCGGCCTGGTCGACCGGGTTGAAGGTGACGGCGGTGTAGAAGTAGGTGAAGAGGATGATGAAGAAGACCTCGCCGACCACGTAGGCCCAGCTATTGGGGCCGAAGAAGGCGGCGAAGTCGAGCGCGGCCGGGGTGTTGAGCAACTGGCCGATGGTCGGTGGGAAGGCCATGATCGAAGCGGCGAAGATGACCGGGATGACGCCGGCCATGTTGACGCGCAGCGGCAGGTAGGTGGAGCCGCCGGAGGTCATTTTGCGGCCGACCACCCGTTTCGCGTACTGGACCGGGATCCGGCGCTGACCCTCCTGGACGAAGACGATCGCGACGATCACGGCCAGGGCGATGAACGGCATCATCACGACGAATACCTGGTCCGGGCTGTTCCACCACTGGTTGATGCCGTTCGGCAGACCGGAGACGATCGAGGCGAAGATCATCAGCGAGATCCCGTTGCCGATCCCGCGCTGGGTGATCAGCTCGCCCAGCCACATCAGCAGGGTGCAGCCGGCGGTGAGGCAGATCACGATCATGAAGGTCGAGGTGAAGGTGAGGTTGCCGAGCACGCTGGCACCGGCTTCGTTGCCGAAGGAGTTGAAGAGGAAGACGTAGCCGAGCGACTGGCCGAAGGCGAGCGCGACGGTGAGGTAGCGCGTGTACTGGGTGATCTTCTGCTGCCCGACCTCTCCCTCTTTCTGCAGACGCTCCAGCGAGGGCACGACCACGGTCAGAAGCTGCAGGATGATCGAGGCCGTGATGTAGGGCATGATGCCCAGCGCGAACAGCGAGAGGCGCGAGAGGCTTCCTCCCGAGAAGGTGTTGAGGAAGCTGAGAATCCCGGAGCCGCTGAAGTTGTTGGAGATTTCCTTGACGGCGTCGACGTCGACGCCTGGGGCCGGGATGTAGGCGCCGAGGCGGTACAGGGCGAGCATCGCCGCCGTGAACGCGAGCTTCTTGCGAATCTCGGCAACGCTGAACGCGTTGAGAATAGTCCTGAGCATTACGGCTCCAGAGTGTGACAGGAACCGCCGACCGCCTCGATCTTCTCTTTGGCAGCAGCGCTGAAGGCGTGGGCGTGGACCTCGAGCTTCTTCTTGATCTCACCGCGGGCGAGGACCTTCACCGGGTCCGAGCGCTTGGCCAGACCCTTCTCCTTCAGCGTCGCGGGATTGACCTCGGCGCCGGCGTCGAAGCGCTCCTCGAGATCGGAGAGGTTGACCGGCTGGGTCTTGGTGCGGAAGTTCTCGAACGGCATCGACTGCTTTTTGTGCGGGCCGCGAAGCTTCCGCATCCGCATGTGGATCGGGTTCTGGCCACCTTCGTAGTTGGCCTTCTGCTTGCGGCCCGAACGCGCGCCGGCGCCCTTGTGGCCGCGGCCCGAGGTCTTGCCGAGTCCGCTGCCCTCGCCGCGGCCGATCCGCTTGCGCGGGCGGCGCGAGCCGGGCTTCGGCTTCAGGTTGTGGAGACCGATCTCCTCTGAGCGCGGCGTCTCGGCCATCAGGAGCTCACCTCGACCAGGTGCGAGACGACGCGCAACTGACCCTGCAGCTGCGGCGAGTCCTTGCGCTCGACGGCTTTGCCGATGCGGCCGAGGCCGAGCGCTTTCAAAGTGGCTTTCTGCTTGGGGTCAGTCCCATTCGCGGACCGGACCTGCGAAATCCTCACCGCGCTCACGAGGAGGCCTCCTCGGCTTTGGGCTCCTCAGCCGCCGGGGTCTCCTCAGCTGCGGGAGCATCCGCCTCCGTGGCCGGAGCGGCCTCGGGGGCCGGAGCGGCAGCCTCAGGGGCCGGCGCCTCTGCCTCAGCAGGAGCCTCAGCCGCCGGCGTCGCGACCGGAGCGGCAGGCGCCTCAGCAGCAGGCTCCGCGTCCAGGTGCTCCCCATCAGTCTTAGAAGTCCCGTTCTGCAGTCCAAGCACCTGAGAGACCGTCAACCCCCTGAGCTCAGCGACCTCCTCCGGCCTGCGCAGCCGGATCAACCCGTCCATAGTCGCCTTGACCAGGTTGATCGGGTTCTGGGTGCCGATGCTCTTGGTGAGGACGTCGCGGACGCCACCGAGCTCGAGCACGGCGCGGACGCCACCGCCGGCGATCACGCCGGTACCGGGGCTGGCCGGGCGCAGGACGACGTGCCCGGCGCCGAAGCGGCCGATGATGCGGTGGGTGATGGTCTGCCCGTATTTGGGCACCCGGATCAAGTTCTTACGGGCGTCCTCGACGCCCTTTTGGATCGCCAGCGGGACCTCGCGGGCCTTGCCGTAGCCGATCCCGACCACGCCCTCCTCGTCGCCGACGGCGACGAGAGCGGTGAAGGAGAAGCGCCGGCCGCCCTTGACCACCTTGGCGACGCGGTTGATCTCGATCACGCGCTCCTGCAGGTCGAGCCCACGGGGGCTGACCGTCTCCACGTTCTTGGTATCCATTCCCTTCATAACGAGCGGCTCACCGTAGCGAAACGGTTCAGAAAGCCAGTCCCCCCTCTCGCGCGCCCTCGGCCAGAGCCTTGACGCGACCGTGGTACTGGTAGCCGCCGCGGTCGAAGACACAGGTCTCGACGCCGGCGCCCTTGGCCCGCTCGGCCAGCAGTTCGCCGGCCTTTTTCGCCTGCTCGGAGGCGGTCAGCTTGCGCAGGTCCGGCTCGATCCAGTTGACCGCGGCCAGGGTGTGACCCTTGGTGTCGTCGATCAGCTGGGCGAAGACGCCGCGGTTGGAGCGGTAGACGGACAGACGAGGACGCTGCGCCGTGCCACTGACACGAGCGCGAACCCGACGCCGGCGACGCAGCCGCGCCTGCCTCTTGGTGATGACCGTCATGCGCGCTTACCCACCTTTCGAAGTACCTGCTCGCCCTTGTAGCGAATTCCCTTGCCCTTGTAGGGCTCCGGCGGACGGCGCTTGCGGATGTCCGCTGCGACCTGCCCGACCAGTTGCTTGTCGATGCCGCGGACGATCACCTCGGTCGGCTGCGGCACCTCGAACTCGATCCCGTCCGGCGCCTCGATCGGGACCGGGTGGGAGTAGCCGAGTGCCAGCTCCAAGTTCTTGCCTTTGAGCGCGGCGCGGTAACCGACGCCCTGAATCTCGAGTCGCTTCTCGAAGCCGTCGGTGACGCCCTCGACCATGTTCGCGATCAGGCTGCGGGTGAGCCCGTGCAGGGCACGGTGCTCGCCGCGGTCGGTCGGTCGGGCGACGGTGACGACGCCCTCGTTCTGCTCGACCGCCATCTCCTGCGAGAGGACCTGGGTCAGCTCCCCCTTCGGGCCCTTGACGGCGATCGACCCAGGGGCGATCTCGACCGTGACGGCCTCGGGAACGGGGACTGGCTTCCTTCCGATTCGGCTCATGGGATCACCATATGTAGGCGACGACCTCGCCACCGACGCCCTTGGCACGGGCTTCGTGGCCGGTCATCACCCCGACGGAGGTGCTGACTATCGCGGTTCCGGTTCCACCGTGGACCCGCGGCACGTTCTTGTGGTCGACGTAGCGACGCCGGCCGGGACGGGAGATCCTCTCGATCCCGATGATCACGGGCTCGCGTTCCTCGGTGTACTTGAGCTCGACGTTGATCGCCTCGCCGACGGTGGCGGGCTTGCGGCTGAAGTCCTTGATGTAGCCCTGCTCCTTGAGGATCCGCGACATCTCCAGCTTGAGGCCGGACAGGGGGATGTCCACCTCGTCGTGGCCAGCGCGGATCGCGTTGCGGATCCGGGTCAGGTAATCGGCAATTGGGTCGGTTCGCATCTCGTTACCAGCTCGACTTGGTCATTCCGGGGATGTACCCCTCGTGCGCGGCCTCGCGCAGGCAGATCCGGCAGAGCCCGAACTTGCGGTAGTAGGCCCGCGGGCGCCCGCAGCGACGGCAGCGGTTGTAGGCGCGCGATTTGAACTTCGGTTTACGGCCCTGGCGGACCTTCTGGGAAGTCTTCGCCATCTCTAGCTCTCCTCGTCGGCCGACGCCTCGGCCTCATCGTTTCCGCCCTCGGCGGCGTCCTCGCCCTCACCCTCGCCCGCTTCGGGCTCCGGCTTGGCGTAGGCCTCCGGGTTCTCCTCTTTCAGCTGTTCCAGCGCCTCCTGCTCGACCTCGGCCTTGAGCCGGGCCTCCTCTTTGCGCTGCTCCTCTTCTTCCTCGGCTTTGGCCGCTTCGCGGGCCTCCTGGCCCGGGCGGCCATTCTCGGAGAAGGGCATGCCGAGCGCGAGCAGCAGCTCGAATGCCTCGACGTCGGTCTTGGCGGTGGTGGTGATGGTGATGTCCAGTCCACGCACCACGTCGACCGAGTCGTAGTCGATTTCGGGGAAGATCAGTTGCTCTTTGACGCCCATCGAGTAGTTGCCGCGGCCGTCGAAGGAGCGCGGGTTGAGGCCGCGGAAGTCACGGATGCGCGGCACCGCGATCGAGGTCAGACGGTCGAGGAACTCCCACATCCGCGCCCGGCGCAGGGTGACGGAGACGCCGACCGGCATGCCCTCGCGAACCTTGAAGGAAGCGATCGACTTGCGGGCGCGGCGCACGTTCGGGTGCTGGCCGGCGATCAGCGCCAACTGTTCCTGGGCCGATTCGAAGGACTTGGTGTCCTGTTTCTCGGTCCCCAGGCCCATGTTGAGGGTGACCTTGATCAGGTGCGGGGCATCCATCGGCGTCGAGTAGCCGAATTTCTTGATCAGCTCCGGCAGGATCTCCTGCTCGTAGCGCTCACGCAGGCGCGGCGGCGGGGCCGCTTGTTGGGTCGGGGTCACGGTGGCCTCCATCAGTCGATCGCCGTCCCGCTTCGCTTCGCGTACCGGATCCGCTTGCCGCCGTCGTCGCGGCGGACGCCGACGCGGGTCGGTTTGTTGCCTTTGGGATCGAGCAGCATCACGTTGGAGACGTCGATCGGACCCTCCTTTTCAACGATGCCGCCGGCCTGGGCGTTTTTCAGGTCGCCCTGGGCGCGCGGTCGTTCGTGGCGCTTGATCATGTTCAGGCCCTCGACGTAGACGCGGCGCCGTTTCGGATCGGTCCGCACGACGCGGCCGGTCTTGCCGGCGTCCTTGCCGCTGGTGAGGAGCACCTGGTCATCGGTGCGCACGCGCATCGACTTCGCCATCAGAGGACCTCCGGGGCGAGCGAGATGATTTTCATGAAGTTGCGATCGCGCAGTTCGCGCGCCACCGGGCCGAAAATACGGGTCCCGCGCGGGTTGTTGCTGGCCGGGTCGATCAGCACCGCGGCGTTCTCGTCGAAGGAGATGTAGGTGCCGTCGGGCCGCCCCAGGGGCTTGCGGGTGCGGACGACAACCGCCTGCACAACCTCGCCCTTGCGGACGGCGCCCTGCGGACTGGCCGATTTGACGGTGGCAGTGATCACGTCGCCGACGCTGGCGTAGCGACGGTGCGAGCCGCCCTTGACCCTGATGCAGAGGATCTCGCGGGCGCCCGAGTTATCGGCGACCTTCAGTCGGGACTCTTGCTGGATCATCGCTCGCTACCTCGCCTTCTCGACCACGTCAACCAGGCGCCAGCGCTTGGTCTTGGACAGCGGCCGGGTCTCGACGACGCGAACCACGTCGCCCTCGCCGGCCTCGTTGCGCTCGTCGTGCGCGTGCAGCGTGCGCGAGCGGCGGACGATCTTCTCGTAAGTCGGGTGGCGGCGGGCGAAGTCGATGCGGACGGTGATCGACTTGTCGCCTTTGTTGGAGACGACGATGCCCTGGCGCACCTTGGCCGCGTTGGCCTCGCGCTCGGCCGGCGGCGTCCCGGTCCCGGCAGCCGTCTTCCCGGCTTTGGCGGCGGCGCGTTCTTTGCGTCGTTCCGCAGCCTTGTGCTTGCGACCCTGGAGCCGCGCAGCAGCGCGCTCCTCCGGCGTCTGAGCAGGCTTCGCCTTGCTCGGCTGACGCGAGCGCTGCAGCCGGCGCCGCTCCTTCCAGGGAAGATCGTCCTCCGGGTTCGGCTCAGCCGCAGGCTCCTCGGCAGCAGCCGGGGCGGCCTCTTCGGCCGCGGGCTCCTCGGCAGCGGGGGCCTCCTCGGCTGCGGGCTCCTCCGCCTCTGCGGCGGGAGCGTCGTCGGCCGGGCTCTCCTCAGCAGCGGGCGTCTCCTCGGCGGCAGCCTCGGGCGCCTCCTCCTGCACGGGAGTCTCCTCAGTCGTCTCGTCTTTTTTCTGCTCGTCGTCGCTCATATCCGTCTCGTCTCTTTCTCAACATCGATCCCGCGCGCCTTGGCCACGGTCAGGAGCCGCGCCACGTCTTTCTTGGCCGCGCCCAGCCGAGCCGTGTTCTCGAGCTCGCCGGTCGCGTGGCGGAAGCGCAGGTTGAAGGCCTCTTGCTTGGCGTCGATCAGTTTCGCCACCAGCTCGTCGTCTTTGAGGTTGTGGGCCTCGGCAGATTTCATCAGTCCTCGACCCCCTCGCGCTTGACGAATTTCGTCCTCACGGGAAGCTTGTGGCCGGCCAGTCTCAGCGCTTCGCGGGCCAGCTCCTCGGGCACACCGGCGAGCTCGAACATGACCTTGCCCGGCTTGACCACGGCGACCCAGCCCTCGGGGTTGCCCTTGCCGGAACCCATCCGAGTCTCGGCCGGCTTCTTCGTGTAGGGCTTGTCGGGGAAGACGTTGATCCAGACCTTGCCGCCACGTTTGATCTTGCGGGTCATCGCCACACGGGCGGCCTCGATCTGACGGTTGGTGATCCAGCCGCGGTCGAGCGACTTCAGCCCGTACTCGCCGAAGGCGACGGTGCTGCCGCCCTTGGTGTTGCCGCGCATGCGGCCGCGCATCTGTTTGCGGTGCTTGACCCGTTTCGGCATCAGCATCAGCGACCACCTCCGCCGCGCTGCTGCCCACCGCGACCGCCACGATCGCCACCGCGGCCTCCGCCGCCGCCGCGACCGCCACGGTCGCCTCCGGGACCCCGGCCGCCGCGATCGCCACCGGGGCCACGGCCCCCGCGGTCGCCGCCACCGGGCCCGCGACCGCCGCGCTGGCCGCCCTGCGGCTCGCCGTCGGTCGATGCGAGGTCGGAACGGAAGCCCTCGGGCATCACCTCGCCCTTGTTGATCCAGCATTTGACGCCGATCCGACCGGTGGTCGTCCGCGCCTCGAAGAAGCCGTAGTCGATGTCGGCGCGCAGCGTGTGCAGCGGCACGCGACCGTCGGAGTAGCTTTCGGTCCGCGCCATCTCGGCCCCGCCGAGGCGGCCGGAGACCTGGACCTTGACGCCCTTGGCGCCGGAGCGCATGGCCGAGGTCAGGGCGCGTTTCATCGCGCGCCGGAAGGCGACTCGGTTCTGCAACTGCTCGGCGATCGACTGGGCGACCAGCTTGGCGTCGAGCTCGGGCCGCTTGACCTCGCGGATATTGACTTTGACCGGGCTGCCGGTGAGCTTGTGCAGATCCTTGCGCAGGGCGTCGACTTCGCTGCCGGACTTGCCGATGACGATGCCCGGGCGCGCGGTGTGGATGTCGACGGCAACCTCGCCGCGGCGCTCGATCGTGATGTTCGAGAGCCCCGCGTGCGAGAGCTTGTTGACGATGTGGTCGCGGATCTGCAGGTCTTCCTGAAGAACGTCGGCGAAGTTTTTCTCCTCGAACCAGTTCGACTTCCAGTCGTGGATGTAGCCGACCCGGAAACCCTCGGGGTGGATCTTCTGTCCCATTGCCTTAGTCCTCCACCGGGGTAAGCGCCACGGCGATGTGGCTGGTTCGCTTGTTGATCGGGGTCGCCCGTCCCATGGCCCGCGGCCGGAACCGGCGCAGCGTCGGGCCCTCGTCGACGGTGATCGAAGAGACGCGCATCTCGTCGCCGATCAGGTCGTGGTTGTTTTCCGCGTTGGCTGCGGCGGAGTCGATCAGCTTGTGGATGTCCTGCGCGGCGCCGCGCGGCGAGAACTGCAGCAGCGCCCGGGCCTTTTCGATGTGCAGGCCGCGGACCTGGTCGGCGATCAGCCTGGCCTTGCGCGGCGCAATCCGCACGTAGCGGGCGCTGGCGCGGACGACCGGCGGCGCGACCGGAGCTTTCGGCGCGGCTTTTTTCGCAGCAGCTTTTTTAGCCGGGGCTTTGGCTTTCTCTTTGCCTTTGGCCTCTTTGCCGGCTTTTGCCTGTTTGGCTTTCGGCTCGGCTTTTTTCGACTCTTTTTTCGCAGCAGCTTTTTTCGCCGGCTCTTTTTTCGCGGCGGCTTTTTTGGCCGGGGCTTTCTCGGCTTTTTTGGCAGCCGGTTTTTTCGCGGCTTTGGTGTCTTTTTTCTCGTCAGCCATTGCTAGTCGCCCTTACCGGTGCCGGAGTGGGAGCGGAAGGTGCGGGTCGGCGCGAACTCGCCGAGCTTGTGGCCGACCATCGACTCGGAGATGAAGACGGGCACGTGTTTCTTGCCGTCGTGCACGGCGATCGTGTGACCGACCATCTCGGGGAAGATCGTCGAGGTCCGCGACCAGGTTTTGACCATCTGTTTTTTGCCGGCCTCGTTCATCGAGGTGATCCGCCCCATCAGGCGCTCCTGCACCCACGGGCCCTTTTTGGTCGAACGACCCATCAGCGACCACCCTTCTTCTTGCCGCGACGACGGCCGCGGACGATGTAGCGGTCGGACTGCTTGCCCTTCTTGCGGGTCCGGTAGCCGAGCGTCGGCTTGCCCCACGGGGTCACCGGGTGGCCACCGGGGGTGTGGTGGGCCTCGCCGCCGCCGTGCGGGTGGTCGACGGGGTTCATCGCCACGCCGCGGCTCTGCGGGCGCTTTCCCTTGTGGCGGCTACGACCGGCCTTGCCGACCTTGAGGTTCTGGTGCTCGGCGTTGGAAAGCGTGCCGACGGTCGCGCGGCAATCGGCGCGGACCAGTCGCATCTCCGAGGAGGGCAGGCGCAGGGTGACCATCTCCCCCTCCTTCGCGACCAACTGGATCGCGGTGCCGGCGGCGCGGCCGAGCTTGCCGCCCTGGCCGGGGATCAGCTCGACGTTATGGACGATGGTGCCGGTCGGCATCTGCCCCAGCGCCATCGCGTGGCCGGGTTTGATGTCGGCCTCGGGACCGGATTTGATCTGGTCGCCGACCGCGAGCTGCGCCGGGGCGAGGATGTACTCCTTGTGCCCGTCGGCGTAGTGCAGCAGGGCGATGTAGCAGCTGCGGTTGGGGTCGTACTCGATCGTCGCGACCTTCGCGGGCACGCCGTCCTTGAGACGCTTGAAGTCGATTTTGCGGTAGCGCCGCTTGGCGCCGCCGCCGCGGTGGCGGGCGGTGACGCGGCCGTTGACGTTGCGGCCACCGGACTTGCGCAGACCCTCGGTCAGCTTCTTTTCCGGCTCCGTAGCAGTCAGCTGCTCGCGCAGCGGGTAGGTCGCGAAGCGGCGCCCGGGGCTAGTCGGTTTGGTTTTGCGGTTCGGCATCTTCTCTCAGCTCCCTACGCGGTCTCCGCGCCTTCGAACAGCTCGATCCGCTCGCCCGGTGCGAGCTGGACGATCGCCTTCTTCCAGGCGCGCGTGCGGCCTTTGGTCAGCCCGCGGCGCTTCGGCTTCGAGCGCACCTTGGCGGTGCGGACCTGGGCGACGTCGACCCCGAAGACCTCTTCTACCGCCTGCGCGATCTGGGTCTTGTGGGCGCGGTCGTCGACCCGGAAGGTGTACTTGCCTTCGGCGATCAGGGCGTAGCTCTTCTCCGAGATCACCGGGCGAATCAAGATCGTGCGCGCGTCCATCAGCCGAGCCTCTCCTGCAGTGCAGCCAGGGCGGTCTCGGAGAGGACGATCGCGGCGGCGCCGATCACATCGGCGACCCCGGTCGCCCCGACCTCGAGCACGTGGGTGCGGGGGATGTTGCGGAAGCTCTTCATCGCCCCGGTCTCCTCGGCGGTGAGGACGATCAGGACCGGGTTCTTGGCGCCCCATTTCTCCAGCGCCGCGGCGGCCTGCTTGGTCGAGGGCTTCTCGAAGGTCGAGGCGTCGAGGACGGCGACGCTGCCGCGCTCACCGTGGACCGAGAGCGCCGAGCGCATCGCCTTGCGGCGAGCTTTGCGGTTGACCTTGACCGTGTAGTGGCGCGGCTTCGGACCGAAGGCGACACCACCGCCGAAGCGGTTGGGGACGCCGAGCGAGCCGACGCGGGCGCGGCCGGTGCCCTTCTGGCGCCAGGCCTTGGCGGTCGTGAAGGCGACCTCGCCGCGGGTCAAGGTCGAAGCGGTGCCGCGGCGGCGCGAGGCCAGGTCGGCGCTGGCCGCCTCGAAGACGAGCGACTGGTGGAAGGGCTCGGCGAAGAGCTCTTTCGGCAGGTCGGCTTTGGTCGTTTTGCCGAGCACGGCTGCTTTAGACATCGGTCCTCACCTCGACGATCGAGTTGCGAGAGCCGGGAACCGAGCCTTTGATCAAGAGCAGGTTGCGCTCGGCGTCGATGTCGGCAATCTCCAAGCCCTTCTGGGTGATCCGCTTGTTGCCCATCTGGCCCGGCATCCGCATCCCTTTGAAGACGCGGGCGGGGAAGGCGCTGGCGCCAATCGAGCCCGGGGCGCGGACGTTGTGGGAGCCGTGGCTGACCGGCCCGCGGCTGAAGTTGTGGCGCTTGATCCCGCCCTGGAAGCCCTTGCCGATGGAGATGCCGGCGACCTTCACCTTCTGGCCGGCCTCGAAGCCGGCAACGGTGACGTCGTCGCCCACCTTCGGGCCCTCCTCGGCGCCGAGGTCGTCGTCGCGGAACTCGACCAGGTGGCGCATCGGCGGGGCGCTGGCCTTTTTCAGGTGGCCTTCCTCGGCCCGGCTCAGCTTGCCCTGCTTGACCTCGCCGAAGGCGAGCTGAACGGCGGCGTAGCCGTCGCGCTCGCTGTCTCGGACCGCGGTCACTTTGCAGGGACCGGCTTCGATCACGGTTACCGGGACGACGGTTCCGTCCTCGCGGAAGACCTGGGTCATGCCGAGCTTCTTGCCGAGAATCGCAGCCATGGTCCTAGAGACGGATCTCGATGTCGACACCGGCCGGCAGCGAATCCAGGCGCTGCAGCGAGTCGACGGTTTTCGGCGAAGGCTGAAGGATGTCGATCAGCCGCTTGTGCGTGCGGATCTCGAAGTGCTCGCGCGAGTCCTTGTCCTTGAACGGAGAGCGAATCACGCAGTAGACGTTTTTCTCGGTCGGCAGCGGCACCGGCCCGGAGACGGTTGCGCCGGTTCGCTCGGCGGTCTCGACGATCTCGCGGGCAGCGCGATCGATGGCGTCATGGTCGTACGCCTTGAGCCTGATTCGAATTTTCTGTGCTGCTATCGCTGCCACTTGTTCCTACTGTCTCTCGGTCTTTCTTTCGGGTCTTACCGCGCAATAAGGGCGGGGCCCCTTTGTTTGGGGCGCCGCCCCGGTCGTATGTCCTTGCAGTTGTCTCGCCGCCCGGCGGGCGGCGATCTGGGGCGAGCTCCCGGCCCGCCCCGCTAGGTCGCTACTCGATGATGTCGGCGACGACCCCCGAGCCGACGGTGCGGCCACCCTCGCGGATGGCGAACCGCAGGCCCTGATCCATTGCGATCGGCTGAATCAGCTCGATCGTCATCTCGACGTTGTCTCCCGGCATCACCATCTCGGTCCCCTCGGGGAGGTTGGCGATCCCGGTCACGTCGGTGGTCCGGAAGTAGAACTGAGGCCGGTAGCCGGAGAAGAACGGGGTGTGACGACCACCCTCCTCCTTCTTCAGGCAGTAGACCTCGGCTTTGAACTTGGTGTGCGGCGTGATCGAGCCGGGCTTGCAGAGAACCTGGCCACGCTCGATCTCCTCGCGCTTGGTGCCGCGAAGCAGGGCGCCGATGTTGTCGCCGGCCTGACCCTCGTCGAGGATCTTGCGGAACATCTCGACCCCGGTGACGGTGGTTTTGGTCGTGTCGGTGATGCCGACGATCTCGACCTCGTCACCGGTGTTGACGATCCCCTGCTCGACGCGGCCGGTGGCGACGGTGCCGCGGCCGGTGATCGAGAAGATGTCCTCGATCGGCATCAGGAAGGGCTTGTCCAGCTCGCGGACCGGCTCCGGGATGTAGGAGTCGAGCGCGGCAGCCAGCTCGAAGACGGCTTTCTGGGCCTCCTCGTCGCCTTCCAGCGCCTTCAGGGCCGAGCCTTTGATGATCGGGGTGTCGTCGCCCGGGAAGTCGTACTCGTTGAGCAGGTCCTTGACCTCCTCCTCGACGAGCTCGATCAGCTCCTCGTCGTCGACCTGGTCGATCTTGTTGAGGAAGACGACCACGTGCGGGACGTTGACCTGACGGGCGAGCAGGATGTGCTCGCGGGTCTGGGGCATGACGCCGTCGGCGGCGGAGACGACCAGGATCGCGCCGTCCATCTGCGCGGCGCCGGTGATCATGTTCTTGACGTAGTCGGCGTGGCCCGGGCAGTCGACGTGGGCGTAGTGCCGGTTCTCCGTCTGGTACTCGACGTGGGAGGTCGCGATCGTGATGCCGCGCTCTTTCTCCTCCGGAGCGTTGTCGATCTCGGCGAAGCTCTGCGCCTCAGCACCGCCCACGGTGGAGAGGGTCTGGGTGATCGCGGCCGTCAGCGTCGTCTTGCCGTGGTCGATGTGACCGATGGTGCCGACGTTCACGTGCGGCTTATCGCGCTCAAATTTCTCCTTGGACATCTCTCTCCGTTTCGCCTTTCGAAATCGTGTTCTGTCTGGTCTAAGTGCTTGAGTTTGTGGGCGGTGCCCAGCAGGGCATGTTGTTCTGCCCTGCGGGCGAACCTGGGAAATATAGCCAGGTTCCCTGCCCGTTCGCGGTTGGCCCTAAGAACTCGCTCCTACCGGCT
Source organism: Solirubrobacterales bacterium (assembly GCA_036376895.1). GTDB lineage: Bacteria > Actinomycetota > Thermoleophilia > Solirubrobacterales > 70-9 > VAYN01. The sequence goes on along the minus strand of DASUZL010000003.1, from coordinate 66,265 downwards.
CGCCGGAGCGGTGCTCGACGATCTCCTCGGCGATGCTGCCGGGGACCTCCTCGTAGCGCTCGAACTGCATCGTGTAATTGGCTCGACCCTGGGTCGAAGAGCGCAGATCGGTGGCGTATCCGAACATCTCGCCGAGCGGCACGAAAGCCTGAACCGCGAGTGCGTTTCCGCGCTGGTCCTGGCCTTGGACCTTGCCGCGGCGGCGCGAGAGGTCGCCGATGACGTCGCCGAGGAAGTCCTCGGGGGTGACGACCTCGACCGCCATCACGGGCTCGAGCAGGACCGGGTTGGCCTTGCGCGCGCCCTCCTGGATCGCCATCGAGCCGGCGATCTTGAAGGCCATCTCGGAGGAGTCGACGTCGTGAAAGGAACCATCCACGAGTTCGACTTTGACGTCGACCATCGGGTAGCCGGCCTTGACGCCGTTTTCCAGCGCCTCCTCCATGCCCTGTTCGGCCGGGCCGATGTATTCGCCCGGGATCACGCCGCCCTTGATTTTGTTCACGAACTCGAAGCCCTCACCGGGCGCCGGCTCGAGGTTGATGACGACGTGGCCGAACTGGCCGCGACCGCCGGTCTGGCGCACGAACCGCGCCTCGACCTTCTCGACCCGCTTGCGGATCGTCTCGCGGTAGGCGACCTGGGGCTTGCCGACGTTGGCGTCGACTTTGAACTCGCGCAGCATCCGGTCGACGATCACCTCGAGGTGGAGCTCGCCCATCCCGTGGATCAGGGTCTGGCCGGTTTCCTCGTCGGATTCGATCCGGAAGGTCGGGTCCTCCTCGCCCAGGCGCTGCAGGGCGTTGCCCATCTTCTCCTGGTCGGCTTTGGTTTTCGGCTCGATCGCGACCGCGATCACCGTCTCCGGGAATTCGATGCTCTCGAGGGCGATCGGGGCGTCCGGGGCGGCGAGGGTGTCGCCGGTCCCGGTTTCCTTGAGGCCGACGCCGGCGCAGATGTCGCCGGCGTGGCACTCCTCGATCTCCTCGCGGCTGTTCGCGTGCATCATCAGCAAGCGGCCGATGCGCTCGGTCTTGCCGGTTTTGACGTTCAGCACCCGGCCGCCTTTCTCGAGCTTGCCCGAGTAGACGCGGAAGTAGGTGAGCTTGCCGACGTAGGGGTCGGTCATGATCTTGAAGGCGAGCGCGGCGAAAGGACCATCGTCGTCGGCCGGGCGCTCACCCTCGCTGTCCTCGGACTGACCCTTTCCGGCGGCGATGACGCCGGTCACCGGCGGCACCTCCAGCGGCGAGGGCAGCAGTTCGACGATCGAGTCGAGCAGCGGCTGCACGCCCTTGTTCTTGAACGAGGTCCCACACAGCACCGGCGTCACCTCGGTCGAGAGGCAGGCCTTGTGCAGCGAGGCGATCAGCTTCTCCGCCGGGATCTCTTCCTCGCCGAGGAAGGCTTCCATCAGCTCTTCGTCGTAGTCGGCGCAGGCTTCGATCAGCTGGTTGCGGTATTCGGCGGCCTGGTCCTGGAGGTCGTCCGGGATCTCGACCGTCTCGTAGGCGGCGCCGAGCTCGTCGGTCCAGATAAGCCCTTTCATCCTCACCAGGTCGACGACTCCCTGGAAGTTCTCCTCGGCGCCGATCGGCAACTGGATCGGCAGCGGGTTGGCCCCGAGCCGGTCCTTCATCGTCTCCACGGAGTTGAAGAAGTCGGCGCCGGTGCGGTCCATCTTGTTGATGTAGGCGAAGCGCGGGACCCCGTACTTGTCGGCCTGGCGCCAGACGGTCTCCGACTGCGGCTCGACGCCGGCGACGGCGTCGAAGACGGCGATCGCGCCGTCGAGCACGCGCAGGCTGCGCTCGACCTCGACCGTGAAGTCGACGTGGCCGGGCGTGTCGATGATGTTGATGCGGTGGCCCTTCCAATCGCAGGCGGTCGCAGCCGAGGTGATCGTGATCCCTCGCTCCTGCTCCTGTTCCATCCAGTCCATGACCGCGGCGCCCTCGTGGACCTCGCCCATTTTGTGGGTGCGGCCGGTGTAGTAGAGGATCCGCTCAGTGGTGGTCGTCTTACCGGCGTCGATGTGCGCCATGATCCCGATGTTGCGGGTCTTCTCTAGGGGAAAGCTGCGTGCCATGGTTCCTAAGCTGATTGGTGGTTGCGAATGAAGTTCAGGCTGAAGCGGATGCCACCCGGCTCAGAACGGGATCGGCGTGACCGTCACCAGCGCAAAAAAAAGGCCCCAGCGGGCCCGGCGAAGCGTGCTGCGAAGAAACTGCCTGAGCGACGGGCGATGATAGCAGCGGCTCGATGGACCCGCCGGGTGGATCGTGCGGCCAACCGCGGGCTCGAGCGCGCCTATCCGATCGGGCGCCGTGGGGGCCGCGCTGCGGGCGCCGGATTCGACGCCGCGATGGCCAAGCTGGGCGCGGTGCTGGTCTGGCTCGGCGCCCGCCTGCGCCGCCCCGCCGCTCTCTTCTTCCGCCTGCTCGCCGGACTCGAGCACTGGACGCGACGGCTCTGCTCGGCCGCGGTCCGGGTCGCGACCGCGGCCAGCGGCGTGGTGACGCCGCGCCGCGCCGCCGCCGGATTGATCGGTGCCGCCGGGCTGCTGCTCGTCGTCTCCCAGTTCATCGACTACCGCGGAGTCGAGATCGGCCAGCCCGGTTACGCAGGTGTCCCTTCCGCGGCGACGCCGCCGACCGTCGACCAGCGCACGGCCGGCGAGGCGCACTCCTATGTACTGGTCCCGCTCGGCCTCCTCGTCTGCTTCCTCGGCTTCGCCTGCGGACGCCGTGAGCGGCCGCGCTGGGCCCTCGGCGCCGCCGGCCTCGGCCTCCTGGCGCTGGCGGTGATCCTGCTTGTCGACCTCCCTGCAGGGACCGATGCAGGGGCCCAGAGCTCCCGCTTCTCAGGCGCTTCAGCGGTCCTCACCGACGGCTTCTACGCGGAGCTCGCGGCAGCGGGAGCGATGGTCTTGGCCGGACTCCTCTACTATGCGCGGCCGTGCCGAATACGAATCAGCTCGTCAGGAAGGGCCGCAAGCGCCCGAAGAAGAAGACCACGACGCCCGGACTCAAGTCGGGCCAGGGTCGCAAGAAGCGCGTAAGCGCTCCGCAGCGACGCGGCGTCTGCACCCGTGTCGCAACGGTGACGCCGAAGAAGCCGAACTCGGCTCTGCGCAAGATCGCCCGTGTGCGGTTGACCAACGGCATGGAGGTCACCACCTATATCCCGGGCGAGGGACACAATCTTCAGGAGCACTCCGTGGTGCTGATCAGGGGTGGTCGAGTCAAGGATCTGCCGGGCGTCCGCTACAAGGTCGTCCGCGGCACCCTCGACGCCGCCGGCGTCTCCGACCGCAAGCAGGCCCGCTCGCGCTACGGGGTCAAGGCTTCCTAATGCCGCGCCGCTCCGCAGCCACGATCCGTCCGGTCGAGCCCGACGCCCGACACCGCAACCGGCTCGTCCAGCAGATCATCAACAAGGTGATGAGCGACGGCAAGAAGTCCCTGGCCGAGCGGATCGTCTACGACGCCCTGGCGATCGTCGGCGAGCGCAACGGCGAGGATCCGGTGGAGACGCTGGAGGCTGCGATCAAAGCTCTTACCCCGGTACTGGAGGTCCGCTCCCGCCGCGTCGGTGGCGCCACCTACCAAGTCCCGGTGGAGGTACCGGCCCGCCGCGCCCGCACCCTCGCGGTCCGTTGGCTGGTCCAGTTCGCCCGCGCCCGCCGCGAGTACTCGATGGCCGAGCGTCTCGCCAGCGAGATCCTCGACGCGACGCAGCAGCAGGGTTCAGCCTGGAAGCGGAAGGACGACATCTACCGCATGGCCCAGGCCAACAAGGCGTTTGCTCACTACCGCTGGTAGCTAGCCTGGCGGCATGAGCCGACCGATCCTTGCGGTCGACATCGACGGGGTGATCAGCCTCTTCGGTTTCGACGACCCACCCCCCAACGACGAGGCGCGCTTCGAACTCATCGACGGCAGCGTCCACTGCATCTCCCTGCGCGCGGGCAAGCGCCTGCTGCGACTCTCCGAGCACTTCGACCTGATCTGGGCCAGCGGCTGGGAGGACAAAGCCAACTTCTACCTGCCGACCATGCTCGGCCTGCCGGAGCTCCCCCACCTCAGCTTCGACGGCGCCGCCCGCTTCGGCTCCGCCCACTGGAAGCTCGGCTCGCTCGACAAGTACTGCGCCGGCCGGGCGACCGCCTGGATCGACGACAACTTCGACGAGAGCTGTTACGAGTGGGCCCGCTCCCGCTCGGAGCCGACCCTGCTGGTCCCGACCGAGTCGGCGCTGGGCCTCGGCGAGGCCGAAGCCGAAGCGCTTGCCGCCTGGGCCCGCTCGCTCGAGCGCGAGCAGTCTTGAGCCTGCACCCGAATCTCTACACTGAGGCGGGTGACGGGGTTCTGGCCGATCTTCTTCCTGCTCGTCGTCCTCAAGATCCCGGTCTTGGGCGCGCTCTGGCTCGTCTGGTGGGCCAGCAAGGCCCCTGAGCCGGAGGGCAGCGAGGACTCCGACGGCGGCTTCAGGCGGCGGCTGCCGCAGCCGAAGCTGCCGCGTGGCCCGCGCCGCGGCCCGCACGGCGGTGGCGCCGCAGCGCCGGTCCCAGCCTGCCCGCCCGGCGGGCGGACCAGGGTCGTCAGGCCCGCTGCCCAGCCTGCTTTCGCTCGCGCCGGATCTCGCGCAGGTAAGGGTGGAAGTCGACCTCGACGGTATGGCGCTTAGAGGCGACGAAGCGCTTCCGCATCTTCGCTTCTTCGGTCGCCACGTCGCTCTTCATCTCCGTCGCCGGCGGTAGCGAGACGCGGCCGCCGAGCAGGTCGGCGATCCATTCCGCCTGCGCCTCGGCCAGCGGCATGATCGGCCCCAGCGGCTGGATGAAGCCGATGAAGTAGAGCCCGGGGCGCTCGATCGAGACCACCCGCCGGTAGAGCGGCAGGCGGTTGTCGGGGGCCGAGAGCACCTCGGGATCGAAGAAGGGGAAGGTCATCTTGTAGCCGGTGCAGTAGACGACGAGGTCGATCTCCTCCTCGCTGCCGTCGGTGAAGCGGACGCTGCGGCCGCCGCTGAAGCGCTCGATGTTGGGCTTGACCTCGATGTCGCCGTGGCCGAGCCGGGGCAGCAGCTCCGAGGAGACCGTCGGGTGCGCCTCGAACAGCTTGTGGTCGGGCTTCGGCAGCCCGTAGGTGGTCATGTCGCCGGCGGCGATGCCGAGCGCCCGCGAGGCAAAGAAGCGCTGCACCGGCAGCGGCAGCAGCGAGGCGAGCGGGTGGGTGAGCTCGTCGATCGGTTTGCCGTTGAGGTACTTGGGGATCACGTAGGCGCCGCGGCGCATCGCGATGAAGGTGGCGTCGGCGATGCGCGAGGACTCGACCGCGATGTCGGTCGCCGAGTTCCCGATCCCGAGCACCACGACCCGCTTGCCGCGGAGGACGTCGGGCTCGCGGTAGTGGTGGGCGTGAAGCTGCTCGCCGCTGAACTCCTCGGCGCCGGGGAAGGCGGGTTCGGGCAGGCGCGGGTCCCAGTGGTGGCCGTTGGCGACGATCACGGCGCCGTAGCGGTTGGTCTCACGCTCGCCGTCGGTGCCAGCGACGGTGACGTCCCACTCGCCGTCGACCGGCTCGACGCTCAGCACCTCGGTGTTGAAGCGGATCTTCTCCCGCAGCCCGAAGTGGTCGGCGTATTCGTCGAAGTAGGCCGCCATCTGGAAGTGGTCCGGGTAGTCCGGGAAGTGGTCAGGCATCGGCAGCGTCTTGAACGCCATCACCCGTCGCGAGGTGTTGATGTGCAGCGAGCGGTAGGCGGAGGACATCCCGTTGTCGTTTTCGTAGCGCCAGTTGCCGCCGATGAACGACCCCTTCTCGAAGCAGTCGTACTCGACCCCGCGCGCGCCCAGCACCTGCGCGGCGACGATCCCGGAGCCGCCGGCGCCAATGATGCAGGCCTTTTTGATCGCTCCCATGAGCGAGGAATCTATACGACTGGCTGCCCGGCCAATCAATAGGGGTGAGGAGGTCCACCCCTGGGGTCCGTAGAGCAAAAGGGCAATCGATTCGAAGCTGGGTTCATCGGGATTTAAAACCAACGAAAGGAGCCCCCGATGACTCGCAAGACCCGTTCATTCCGTCCCTCCCCCGCCCTCTTGATCAGCTGCCTGGCGCTGTTCCTGGCCATGGCTGGCAGCGCCTTCGCGGTCGGCGTCGCCAAGAACAGCGTCCGCTCGGCACAGATCGTCGACGGCACGGTGCGCACGGTCGATGTCCGCGACAACGCAGTCAACGCCCCGAAAATCGCCCCGGATGCGGTCGGGACCGAGGAGATCGCCGAAAACGCCGTCGGCTCGCCGGAGGTGGCGCAGGACTCGCTGACCGCCGGTGACCTCGGCAATGCCTCGGTCGCCTCCCCGGAGGTCGCCGACCAGTCGCTGAGCGCCGACGATCTCGGCCCCAACTCGGCCGGCTCCTCGGAGGTCCAGACCGACGCCGTCGGCTCGTCCGAGATCCAGGCCGGAGCGATCCGCGCCTCTGAGCTGGGGACGATCATCCAGGTCTCCAGCGACGCGACGATCAAAGGTGGCGGCAACGCCAGCGCCGACGTCGCCTGCCCTGGCGGGACCACCGTGATCAGCGGCGGCTCGCGGGCCGGCTTCTACCAGGTGCACGTCGCCGGGTCCTACCGGTCCGGCAACGGCTGGCACCTGGACGCCCGCAGCGGTGCCGCCGGCGACACCACGATCACCGTGTACGCCTACTGCCTCAGCGGCGGCAGCAGCAACTAACGGCAGCACACGTAGCAGCGACAACGGCCGGGGACCTCGTCCCCGGCCGTTTCGCGTTCAGCGGGCTAGCCGCAGACCGCGGCGCGGTTGGCGGCAGCGGCGGCGAGCGCTTCGCTGGCCCGGGCGGCTTCCCAGCGGGCGTCGGCCAGGCGCTGATTCGCAGCCTTGGCACGGCGCGTCGCTTTATTCACCCGCCGGGTCGCCGCGCCGAGACCCCTGTGACTGCGGCGCGCCTTCTTCACAACCCTCTTCGCGCTTTTCAGCGCCTTCGTCGCCTGCCCTGCTTCGGTGCCACGCTGGGTGACCACGGCGTTCGCCGCGGTGACCGGCGGGCCCGCGGCGGCGAGCGCCGCCTCCGCCGCCGCGCAGCCCGGCGGCCGGGCGCCATTGCCGATCACTTGGATACCGGTGAACGGGGCCGGGAACCCTTCTTCCTGCTCGATCGTCGCGACCGTGGCGCCGACAGAGCCGACGAGCTCGCCGGCGACCTTCGTATAGACGCCGGGCTTGCCGGGCCGGGCGCAGCCTTGACCCCAGCTGACGATGCCGGTGAGCCGGAAGCCACCGCCGTCGATCGGGGACTGCAGGGGCCCGCCGCTGTCGCCCTGGCAGGAATCGGTCCCGCCGGCCAGCACGCCCGCACAGGCCATCGTCAGCGGGTCGTACGCGGCGCCATACGCCCCCACGCAGCTCTGGTCGGCGAGAAACGGGATCTGTGCCTGCTTCAGCACCGAACTCACCGGACCACCCTCGAAGATCGCGCCCCAGCCGGTGACCGTGGCGATTCGCCCCGGCGTCCAAAGCGCCCGCTCGCCCGGCCCCGCAATCTGGATCCGCGGCTGCGCCGTGGCTTCGTCGAGCACGAGGAAGGCGTAGTCGAAGCTGTTGGAACGCGGAAAGTTGGCTTCCGGGTTGTAGTTGGCCGGCTGCCAGAGACTGACCCCGAAGTTCAGCACCCCACCGCTGTTGAAAGCCGTACGACCGAGCCACACTTCAACGCTTGCAATCGGTTCCACTTCCCCGAATTCGTCGAGAAAGCAGTGCGCCGCGCTGAGCACGATCAACGGATGAATCACCGACCCGCCACACAGAAACCCTCCGCCACCTTCCAAATTGACCCGCAACTGCACCTGCCAGGGGAACTGCGAAATATCCGCCGCCCCGCCCCCCACGATCCGAGTCTGCGGCCGCTCCACGCCCGCACCCTGACCCTTCCCCGGCCCAGGCAACTGCGTACGTTCGAACTCCACCGCCCCCGCAGAAGGCACGGCCAGCACCAACACAGCGAGCAGCGCAATCACACCCGCCAACAGAGACTTCCGAGTAGTCACGAACACAATCGTATGCGAGGGGTCGGGCGCCCCTCGCAACGTCTTGTACTTTTTCGGCGGAGCGCTAGAACGGACGTCCACTCCGGCCCCACGAAAAAGTTAAGTGAAGAGGGGCACCCGACCCCTCCTCACCAACCTTTTCGTTACTCCTATTTCGACTCCTCAGAAGTCGACTCGATCTCCTGCGCCAGCTCCTCGAGCTCCTCAGCAAAGCTGAGCCCGAACCCCTCGACCGGCGTCTCGACCCCGTCGACACCGAGCTCAGCAGCGAGCTCGTCGTCTTCGAGCAGGTCTTCGTCGCTGGGCGGCTCGATCGCCACCGCGGGCTCGATCGCCACCGTGCGGTAGTGCTTGAGACCGGTCGCCGCCGGGATCAGCTTGCCGATGATGACGTTCTCCTTGAGGCCGACGAGGCGGTCGCGTTTGCCCTCGAGGGCAGCGTCCGTGAGCACCTTGGTCGTCTCCTGGAAGGAAGCCGCGGAGAGGAAGGACTCGGTTGCCAGCGAGGCCTTGGTGATCCCGAGGATGACCTCCTCGCCTTTGGCCGGCGTGCCGCCGTCTTCCTTGGTTTTTTTGTTGAGCCGTTTGAGGTTGCCGCGATCCTCGAGCTGGCCGGGAAGCAGGCTGGTCGCGCCCTTGGACTCGATCCGCACCTTCTTCAGCATCTGACGGGCGATCAGCTCGATGTGCTTGTCGTTGATGTCGACGCCCTGGGCCCGGTAGACCCTCTGGACCTCGGCCACCAGGTAGAGCTCGACCGCGGTGCGGCCGCGGATCGCCAGCAGGTCCGCCGGGTACAGCGAGCCTTCGTTCAGCTGCTGGCCGACCTCGACTTTGTCGCCGTCGGCGACGTGCAGCCTGGTCCGCAGCGGGAAGCTGTAGGAGTGCTCCTCGCCGCTGGACTCGGTGACGATCACTTTCAGCGCTTTGTCGGTCTCTTCGATCGAGACCTTGCCAGCCGCCTCAGCCATCTGCGCCAGGCCCTTCGGTTTACGTGCCTCGAAGAGCTCGACGATGCGCGGCAGACCCTGGGTGATGTCCTGACCGGCGACACCGCCCGTGTGGAAGGTGCGCATGGTCAGCTGGGTGCCGGGCTCGCCGATCGACTGGGCGGCGATGATGCCGACCGCGTCGCCGATGTTGACCATGAACCCGGTCGCCGGGGCGATGCCGTAACAGGCACGGCACACGCCGGCTTCCGCGTCGCACTTGAGCGCGGAGCGGACCGGGATCTTCAGCTCCTCGTCACCGAGGGCCTCGGCGATCTCTTCGACGTCGGCCTGGGTGATCTCCTGGTTGCGCTTGAGCAGCTCACGACCGCGTTTGGTCTCGAGCTTTTTCGCCGCCAGACGACCGTAGAGGTTGTCGTTGAGCTCGCCGTCGTCCTTGCGCAGGACCATCTCGATGTGGTCTTTGGTTTTGCAGTCCTCCTGGCGCACGATCACGTCCTGGGCGACGTCGACCAGACGTCGCGTCAGGTAGCCGGAGTCGGCCGTACGCAGCGCCGTGTCGGCGAGACCCTTTCGGGCACCGTGGGTGGAGATGAAGTACTCGAGGACGGAGAGACCCTCCATGAAGTTGGCCTTGATCGGCCGCTCGATGATCTCGCCTTTCGGGTTGGCCATAAGGCCTCGCATCCCGGCCAGCTGACGGATCTGTTTGAACGATCCGCGGGCGCCCGAGTTGGCCATCATGAAGATGGGGTTCAACTCGTCGAGGTTGTCCTCCATCGCCTGCGCGACCTCGTCCGTCGCCCGGTTCCAGTGCGCCGTGACCGCCTCATGGCGCTCCTCGGCGGTGATGTAACCGTCGTCGTACTGGCCCTGGATCGCTTCGGTCTCCTTCTCGTAGCGCTCGAGGATTTCCGCCTTCTCGGGCGGCGAGACCACGTTGTTCTTGGAAACCGTGATCCCGGCCTGGCTCGCGTAGTGGAAACCGAGGTCCTTGAAGGCGTCCAAGACCTGTGAGACCGGCGGCGCGCCGTAGGCCTCGACCAGGCTGGAAACCATCGCGTTGACGTCCTTCTTCTTCAGCGAGTGGTTGACGAACTCGTACTGATCCGGATCGAAGTCGTCTTCCAGCGCCTCGGCGAGGGCACGCTCGATCTTTTCGTTGAAGATGATCCGCCCGACCGTGGTCAGGAAGTGCTCGTGCCCGGCCCGCCGGAACTCGGCCTGGTCGTGCAGTTTGCAGCCGCCGTTCTCGTAGACGAGCTCGGCCTCCTGAGCGGAGCGGAAGACCTTCACCTTGGGACCGGAGCCGTTGGCTCCCTTGCCGGCCTTGAGCGCCTCGTCGGCCTTCGCCAGTTCCTCCTCGTCGGGCCCGTAGGTCAGGTAGTAGATGCCAAGCACCATGTCCTGGGTCGGGGTCGCCAGCGGCGCCCCGTGGGCGGGCGAGAGGATGTTGTTGGCGGAGAGCATGAGGATCCGCGCCTCGGCCTGGGCCTCGGCGGAGAGCGGCACGTGGACCGCCATCTGGTCGCCGTCGAAGTCCGCGTTGAACGCGTGGCAGACCAGCGGGTGGACCTGGATCGCCTTGCCCTCGACCAGCACCGGCTCGAAGGCCTGGATGCCGAGACGATGCAGGGTCGGCGCCCGGTTCAGAAGCACCGGGTGTTTGTGAATGACTTCCTCGAGCACGTCCCAGACCTCGGGGATCATCGACTCGACCATCTTCTTCGCCGCCTTGATGTTCTGGACGGCTTTGCGCTCGACGAGCTGGGCCATGATGAATGGCTTGAAGAGCTCGAGCGCCATGAGCTTGGGCAGGCCGCACTGGTGCAGCCGCAGGCTCGGTCCGGAGACGATCACCGAACGGCCGGAGTAGTCGACGCGCTTGCCGAGCAGGTTCTGGCGGAAGCGCCCCTGCTTGCCCTTGAGCATGTCGGAGAGCGACTTCAGGGGACGGTTGCCGGGACCCGTGACCGGGCGCCCGCGACGGCCGTTGTCGAACAGCGCGTCGACCGCCTCCTGCAGCATCCGCTTCTCGTTGTTGACGATGATCTCGGGAGCGCCGAGGTCGAGCAGCCTTTTCAGCCGGTTGTTGCGGTTGATCACCCGGCGGTAGAGGTCGTTGAGGTCGGAGGTCGCGAAGCGGCCGCCGTCCAGCTGCACCATCGGCCGCAGCTCCGGCGGAATCACCGGCACCGCGTCGAGGACCATCCAGCCCGGCTGGTTCTCCGAGTTGAGGAAGGCGGAGGCGACTTTCAGCCGCTTCACCGCGCGGGCCTGTTTCTGGCCTTTGGAGCTGTTGATGATCTGCTCCAGTTCCACGCAGTCGGCAGCGAGGTCGACCTGCTCGAGCAGGTCGCGCACCGCTTCCGCGCCCATGCCACCGCGGAAGTACTCGCCCCAACCGAAGGGGGAGCCGAAGCGGTCCTTGAGCTCACGGAAGACGGTCTCGTCGTTGACGACGTCCTTCGGCTTCATCTCCGTGAAGATCTTCCAGACCTCTTGCATCCGCTCGCCGGCCTCTTCGAGGTAGGCCTCGGTGTCGGAGATCTCGGCGTCGAACTGTTTGCGCAGTTCTTTGACCATTTTGGTCCGCTCGTCGTCTTTGAGCTTGCGCAGCTGCGCCGCGGTCAGTTTCAGCGAGTCGGCCCAGATGTGGTCCTCGTCGTCGAACTTGTCCTGGGTGCCGTCCTCGAGGTAGGCGATCCGCCGTTCGAGCGACTCGTTCAGCTCCTGAGTCCGTTTCTGCTGTTCGGCCTCGTAGGAGTCGACGACTTTTTTGACCTCTTTCTCGAGTTTCCCGATGTCCTTGTCCCGGGCCTCAACATCGACCCAGGTGATCATCGAGGCGGCGAAGTAGAGGACCTTCTCCAGCTCTTTCGGAGCCATATCGATCAGGTAGCCGATTCGGCTCGGGACGCCCTTGAAGAACCAGATGTGGGAGACCGGCGAGGCGAGGTCGACGTGGCCCATCCGCTCGCGGCGGACCTTGGACCGGGTCACCTCGACGCCGCAGCGCTCGCAGACGATGCCCTTGTAGCGGACCCGCTTGTACTTGCCGCAGTAGCACTCCCAGTCCTTGGTCGGGCCGAAGATGCGCTCGCAGAAGAGCCCGTCTTTCTCGGGCTTCAGGGTCCGGTAGTTGATCGTCTCGGGCTTGGTGACCTCGCCCCAACTCCAGGAGCGGATCTTCTTCGAGGACGCGAGCCCGATCTCAATCGCGTCGAAATTGTTGATGTCGATCATCAGTCCTCCACCTCGGCCGGTGCGGCCTCCTCGGCTTTTCCGGCACCATCACCATCAGTTCCAGCCTCGCCCTCGGAGACGATCTGCTCCTCTTGCTCGTCGGCCGCTCCGTTGGAGGAGTCGGCGCGAACGCCGGTCAGATCCATCCCCAGCTCCTCGGCCGCTTTCAGCAGGTCGTCCTCCTCGTCGGAGATTTCGACGTCGGTGCCCTCGGAGACCACGTTGGCGTCGAGCGAGAGGCTCTGGATCTCCTTCAAAAGCACTTTGAAGGACTCCGGGATCGACGGCTCGGGGATGTTCTCCCCCTTGACGATCGCCTCGTAGGCCTTGACTCGGCCGACCGTGTCGTCGGACTTGACCGTGAGCATCTCCTGCAGCGTGTAGGCGGCTCCGTAGGCCTCCAGGGCCCAGACCTCCATCTCGCCGAAGCGCTGACCACCGAACTGCGCCTTGCCGCCCAGCGGCTGCTGGGTGACGAGCGAGTACGGGCCGGTCGAACGGGCGTGGATCTTGTCGTCGACCAGATGCAGCAGCTTGAGGATGTACATGTAGCCGACCGTGACCTTGCCCTCGTAGGGCTCGCCGGTGCGGCCGTTGTAGAGCTGCGCCGTGCCGGAGGCCTGAGCGCCCGGTTTGGCGCTCATGTCGATGCCGAGGTCGATGCCGCGCTCGGCGTTCTCCTCGGACCACTTGACCAGGGCCTCGTCGACGTCCTCGACGGTGGCACCGTCGAAGACCTGGGTCGCCACGTAGACGCGACCGTCGCCGTCGGAGTGGGCCTGCTTGTAGGCCTCGGAGCCGTCGTCGTACCAGCCGTTCGCCGCGACCCACCCGAGGTGGGTCTCGAGGATCTGGCCGATGTTCATCCGGCTCGGCACGCCGAGCGGGTTGAGGATGACGTCGACGGGGGTGCCGTCGGCGAGGTGAGGCATGTCCTCCTCGGGCACGATCTTCGAGATCACACCCTTGTTCCCGTGACGGCCCGCGAGCTTGTCGCCCTCGGCGATCTTGCGCTTGGTCGCGACGTAGACGCGGACCAGGTCGTTGACGCCCGGGGGCAGGTCGTCGCCGTCGTCGCGGCTGAAGGTGAGGACGTCGATGACGACCCCGCCCTCGCCGTGCGGGACTTTCAGCGAGGTGTCGCGGACCTCGCGCGCCTTCTCCTTGAAGATCGCGCGGATCAGCTTCTCCTCGGCGGTCAGCTCGGTCTCGCCCTTGGGCGTGACCTTGCCGACCAGGAGGTCGCCGGAGACAACCTCGGCGCCGACGCGGACGATGCCGCGCTCGTCGAGGTTGCGCAGGCTCTCCTCAGATCGGTTCGGAATGTCGCGGGTGATCTCCTCGTCGCCGAGCTTGGTCGTGCGGGCGTCGATCTCGTACTCCTCGATGTGGATCGAGGTGAGTTCGTCGTCCTTGACCAGGCGCTCGGAGAGAATGATCGCGTCCTCGAAGTTGTAGCCCTCCCAGGACATGAAGGCGACCAGGCAGTTCTTGCCCAGGGCGATCTCGCCACCGCCGGTCGAGGAGCCGTCGGCGAGCACGTCGCCCTCCTTGACCCGCTGGCCGCTGGAAACGATCGGCCGCTGGTGGATGATCGTGCCCTGGTTGGAGCGCATGAACTTGTGCAGCGGGTACTCGTCTTTCTGCGCGCTGCTGGTGACGACGATGCGCTCGGCGTCGACGTGGGTGACCTCGCCGGCGCTCTTGGCGAGGACGACGTCGCCGGTGTCGACGGCGGCGCGGCGCTCCATCCCGGTGCCGATCAGCGGCGGGTCGGGTTTCAGCAGCGGCACAGCCTGGCGCTGCATGTTGGAGCCCATCAGCGCCCGGTTGGCGTCGTCGTGCTCGAGGAACGGGATCAGCGACGTCGCCACCGACCAGATCTGGGACGGCGAGACGTCCATCAGGTCGACTTCCTTGGGAGCGGCGGTCGCGTACTCCTGCTCGCCGGCGCGAACCAGCACCAGCGGGCCTTTCAGTTTGCGCGTTTTCGGATCGACCTCGGCGTTCGCCTGGGCGATCACCTTGTCCTCCTCCTGCGTCGCGTCGTAATGCACGATCTCCTCGCTGACGACGCCGTCTTCCACCAGCCTGTACGGGGTGGTGACGAAGCCGTGCTCGGAGACCTGCGCGTAGGAGGCGAGCGAGCCGATCAGACCGATGTTCGGTCCCTCCGGCGTCTCGATCGGGCACATCCGCCCGTAATGGGTGGTGTGCACGTCGCGGACCTCGATCGGGGCCCGCTCACGGGTCAGGCCGCCAGCGCCGAGCGCCGAGAGCCGGCGCCGGTGGGTAAGACCGGCGAGGCTGTTGGTCTGGTCCATGAACTGCGAGAGCTGCGAGGAGCCGAAGAACTCCTTCATCGCCGCCACGACCGGGCGGATGTTGATGATGGTCTGCGGCGTGATCGCGTCGGAGTCCTCGGTGGTGAGGCGCTCGCGGACGACCCGCTCCATCCGGTAGAGGCCGATTCGGAAGGCCTCCTGGATCAGCTCGCCGACGGTGCGCAGACGGCGGTTGCCGAAGTGCTCGTACTCGTCGAGGTGCTCGTAGACCGGCTCGCGCGGGTAGGTGATCGCCTCCGCGGCATAGTCTTTGATCGGGTTCTCCTCGTCGATCTCCTCGGGGATCCCGAGCAGCTTCGGAAGCGAGACCAGCTCCTTGACGAGGGCGATGATGTCGTCGTGGGTGAGCACCCGCGTCTCGAGATCGATGTCGAGGTCGAGACGGGCGTTGAGCTTGTAGCGACCGACCCTGGTGAGGTCGTAGCGCTTGGGGTCGAAGAAGAGCTGCTCGAGCAGGCCGCGGGCGGCGTCAACTGAGGGCGGCTCGCCCGGGCGCTGCTTTTTGAACAGCTCGATCAGGGCGCCCTCTTCGGTCCGGGTCGCTTCGGTGTCGGCCTCGATCGTGTGCCGCAGGTAGATCGAGTTGTCGAACATGTCCAGCAGTTGCTGGTCCTCGACGTAGCCCATCGCGCGCAGCAGCACGGTGACCGGCAGTTTGCGCTTGCGGTCGATGCGGACGAAAACTTTGCCTTTTTTGTCGACTTCGAGCTCCAACCAGGAGCCACGGGCTGGCATCAGGTTGGCGATGAAGACCTGCTTTTCGGGATCCTTCGGCGCCATCACGTAAGCGCCCGGCGAACGGACGAGCTGGGTGACGACGACGCGCTCGGTGCCGTTGATGATGAACGTGCCGCGCTCGGTCATCCACGGGAAATCACCCATGAAGACGGCCTGCTCACGGATCTCGCCGGTCTCCTTGTTCTGGAAGGCGACGGTCGCGGTCAGCGGCCGAGAGAACGTCATGTCCTTCTCGCGGCACTCCTCGATCGAGTGCGGCGGCTCCTCGAACTTGAACTCGCCGAAGACGATCTGAAGGTTCCCCGTGTAATCCTCGATCGGGGATATGTCGTTGATCGTCTCCCGCAGTCCGCCGCTCTTCGGATCCGTCAGTTCCTCGAAGGAACGGCGCTGGATATCGATGAGGTGCGGGACTTCGAGAGGGTTGTCTAGGCGGGAAAAGCTCCTACGGGTTACGGGGGCAGCGTTCGAACGTGCCAAAGTCGGCGACTCCTCGGGCTCTCAGAGGGACGTAGATAAAGCGCAAATATGGGCAGGGGAACTCAAATGGCGCGCGACCGCAAAAAATAACACACGGCCGCACGCCGCATCAAATTTGGCTCCCAGCCTGGGATTCGCGCTGGCGAATCGGTACTTCTACTTGAGCTCGACCGTGGCGCCGGCCTCTTCGAGCTCGGCCTTGAGCTTCTCAGCCTCGTCGCGCTCGATGCCCTCTTTGATCGGGCCGGGCGCGTCGTCGACGAGCGCCTTGGCCTCTTTGAGGCCGAGACCCGTAGCCGAACGCACGACCTTGATGACCGGAACTTTCTGGCCACCGACCTCGGTCAGGACGACGTCGACCGTGGAGGACTCCTCCTCGGCACCGCCGCCGCCGTCGCCGCCCGCGCCAGCAGCTGCCGGAGCGGCAGCGGCGACCGCGGTCGCGGAAACGCCGAACTCCTCCTCGAGCGCTTTGATCCGCTCGGAGAGCTCAAGGACGGAGATGCCTTTCAGCTCCTCGATCCAGTCCTCGGTGGAAATCTTGGTTGCTGCTGCCATCGGTTGCTACCCCTCTTCCTCGTTCGAATCTTTCTCTGAAGTCTCATCATCGGAAGCGTCCTCGGCGGGAGCCTCGGCCTCGGCTTTGGGCTCCTCGGCGGGGGCCTCCTCCTCGGCCGTAGCCTCCTCCTCGGCCGTAGCCTCAGCCTCCTCGGCCTTCGGCTCCTCGGCGGGAGCCTCCTCGGCCGGCGCGGCGGCCGGAGCCTCTCCGCTGACAAGTCCTTTCTCGGCGATCTGCCCCAGCTGCAGCGCCAGGCCCTGGATCATCGAGCCGAGCCCGCGGACCAGGCCGGTCAGCGGGCTGGCGACGACGCCGGCGAACTGCCCGTTGAGGACGTCGCGCGAGGGCAGGCGGGCGATCGATTTGAAAGCCCCCTCGTCAAGCGAGGTGGCGTCCATGAAGCCGCCCTTGTAGGTGAGCACCTCGTGCTCTTTGTTGAAGCCGGTGATCGCCTTTGCCGCCATCGCGGTGTCGCCGCGGACGAAGGTCAGCGCGGTCGGCCCCTGCAGTAGCTCGGCGAGACGCTGCTCGCCGGCTTTGTCGGCGGCGAGTTTGGTCAGGCGGTTCTTGACGATGCGGAAGCTTGCGTCGGCCTCGCGCAGTTTGGCCCGCAGCTCGGCGGCCTGGGCAACGCTGATGCCGCGGTAGTCGACGGCGAAGATGGCCTCAGATCCCTCGATCTGGGCGGCAATCTCCTGGATGGTTGCTGACTTTTCCTCGCGGTTCATCGTCTCACCTGCACCGGGCTTATGGGCACTGCCCCGCCGGTGGTCTGGGGTTAGCGGCGACGCAGTCTAGGCGGTCGCCGGCTCCGGTGCGGTCTCGTCCTCGCTGGCAGCCGCAGGCTCTGACTCGGGCTCAGCCGGAGCAGGCTCCGTGGCGGCGGCCGCGGGGGACGAATCGGGGTCGGCGGTTTTGCCGGTATCGACGCGGACGCCGGGCCCCATGGTGCTGGTCAGCGTGCAGGAGATGATGTATTTGCCCTTCGCCGAAGCGGGCTTGGCGCGGACGATCTCGTCGACCACAGCGCTGTAGTTGTCGAACAGCTTGTCGTGGTCGAAGCTGGCCTTGCCGATCGCCATGTGGATGATCGCCTGGCGGTCGGTGCGGTATTCGACTTTGCCGGCCTTGGAGTCGGTGACGGCCTTCTCGACGTCTTCGGTGACGGTGCCGACTTTCGGGTTCGGCATCTTGCCCTGTGGACCGAGCACGCGGCCGAGCTGGCCGACGGTTTTCATCATCTCCGGGGTCGAGATCGCGACGTCGAAGTCGGTCCAGCCCTCCTGGACTTTCTCGACCAGGTCCTGACCGCCGACGATGTCGGCTCCGGCGGCCTCGGCGTCACGCGCCTGCTGGCCCTGGGCGAAGACGGCGACGGTGACGTCCTTGCCGAGCCCGTGCGGCAGCGCCAGGGTCCCGCGCAACTGCTCGTCGGCGTGGCGGACGTTGACGCCGAGCAGGAGGTGGACCTCGATCGTCTCGTCGAATTTGGCGCTGGCCGTCTCCTTGACCAGGGCGACTGCCTCGGCCGGCGGGTAGGCGTGGTCGCGATCGACCTTGTCGTACTGCTGGCGGTATCGCTTGCCGTGGGCCACGAAATCTCCTATTTGACGTCGACGCCCATCGAGCGGGCGGTGCCGGCGATGATTTTCGAAGCGGCGTCGATGTCGTTGGCGTTGAGGTCGGGCATCTTGCGTTCGGCGATCTCGCGGATCTGGTCCTGGGAGATCGTCCCGACTTTGTTGACGTGCGGCTCGCCGGAGCCCTTGGGGATCCGGATCGCTTCCTTGATCAGGACGGCGGCCGGCGGCGTCTTGGTGATGAAGGTGAACGAGCGGTCCTCGTAGACCGTGATCTCGACCGGGATGATCGTCCCGCCTTCGTTCTGCGTCTGCGCGTTGAACGCTTTGCAGAAGTCCATGATGTTGACGCCGTGCTGACCCAGCGCGGGGCCGACCGGCGGCGCCGGGTTGGCGTTGCCCGCCTGGATCTGAAGCTTGATGAGGGTGAGGACTTTTTTGGCCATGAGGGTCGGGGAGAGTAGCGGTATCGCGCTCTAGATCTTCTTTACCTGGTCGTAGCCGACCTCGACCGGGGTCTCGCGGCCGAAGATCGAGACCAGAACCTTGAGTTTCGCGGCGTCCTCGTTGATCTCGGCGATCTCGCCGGAGAAGTCGGAAAGCGGGCCGGAGATGACTTTGACCGATTCGCCGATCGAGAACTGCGCCTGGGTGCGCGGCCGCTCGGCAGTCTCGCGGTGCAGCAGGCGGTCGACCTCCGGTTTGGAGAGCGGCACCGGCTTGTTGCGGGAGCCGACGAAGCCGGTCACGCCGGGGGTGTTCTTGACCAGCCCCCAGGCGTCGTCGGTCATCTCCATGTTGACGAGGACGTAGCCGGGCATCGTCCGTTTCTCAGTCTGGACTTTCTGGCCGTCCTTCATCTCCGAGACCTGCTCGGTGGGGACGACGACCTGCCGCACGTTGCGGTTCTGGCTCATCGTCTGAACACGGTGCTCAAGGTTGTGCTTGACCTTGTTCTCGTGCCCGGAGTAGGTGTTGATCACGTACCAGCGATACAAATCGGAAGCCTTTGTTCGGAGATCCCCGGCTAGAGGATCTGCTTGATGAGGAAGTTGAAGGCGGCGTCGAGGGCGCCGAGGTAGGCGGCGGCCACGGCAACGAAGAGGATGGTGACAGCGGTCGCCTGGATCAGCGTGTCGCGATCCGGCCACTGGACTTTCTTCAGCTCGGCCCAGCAGGAGACCAGGAACCCGATCACTCCGCCGCGCTGGGAGCGTTCGGCCTTGGCCTGCTTCTGCTTCTTCTCGAGCTGCTGCGCCTCGCGCCGCTTCTGCTCGTCGCGCTGGCGCCGCTCCGCTTCCTTGGCCTGCTTCGCTTCCGCCCGGCGGGCGGAGCGGGGCTTCGGGGCGTCGGGGGTCTCGAGCTGCGACTCGGGGGCGCCGGCGGCGATCCCCATCTCCATCGCCTCGACCTCGGCTACATCACCGGAGATCGGGACCTGGGTGTCGTGCTGCGCCTGCGAGGCGCTCTCGATCCCGCCGTCGGAGCGTTTGCGCTCCTCGGCTTCCCGAGCCCGGCGCTCGGCCTTGCGCTGTGCGCGGGTCTTTGCCATAGGGGGCTACCGGGTCTCCTTGTGGGCCGTGTGATGGCCACACCAGCGACAGTACTTGCGCATCTCGATTCGGTCCGGCGAGTTGCGCCGTGACTTATTGGTCTGGTAGTTACGTCGCTTGCAATCTTCGCAAGCCAGGGTTACCGCAATGCGGACGTCGCCGCGAGCCATATTCCACTTCCCTACTAGGGCCGTTACAGAACAAAACCCCGGGCCCGAGGCACGAGGCTGAGCCAAGGATAGCGAGACGCTGCCGAGCGGGTTACCTGATGTGCAGGACGCGAGCGGTGCGAACCGAGATGCCGGTGTTCTGCATCGTCCTCGCAACCGCCTCGGCGCTCTCGATCGAATCGAAGAGACGGTCCTCCTCGCCGAGCGGGACGATCAGCGTCCGGCGCTCGCCGCGGGCGATCTCGTAGGCCACCTCGTGGGTGCCGACCGAGGCCTTGAGGGCGAGGGTCCCGATGCAACTGCTGGCGCCGGTCCCGGTGCACTTCACAGAGACCAGTGCCCCCGGCCCGGCGAGCTTGGCGGTGTGGGTCGGAAAGGCGAGCTTCATCTTCGGCGCTTCGGCGGCGGGTGCTTCAGGCGCCGCCGTTTCCGCCGCCGCCTGGCCCGCCACCGCCGCGACCCCGATTGCGGCGATGGCGAGCAGCGTGGCCCCCAGGCGGCGGTAAACGCGGGTGGCTTGGGGGACCATGCTCTAGATACCAGCACATTTGTTCTAGAACAACCCTCATAGATTCGTCCAAATGAGGGGCCAGCCCTAAAGTTTTTCGCCGCAGCTAGAGGCCGAGCGTTTTGGCGATGATGTTGCGCTGGATCTCCGAGGTGCCGCCGTAGATCGTCGAGACCAGCGAGGTGCGGACCAGCCGCTCCATGTCGTACTCGGAGGAGTAGCCGTAGCCGCCCATCAGCTGCATGCCCTCGAGCGTCGTCCGCTTGGCGACTTCGGTGACAAAGAGCTTCACCATCGAGGCCTGCTGGGGCAGCATCCGGTCCGGGTCCTCGTCGGTCAGAGTGGCGACCCAGCGGGTCATCAGCCTGGCCGCCTCGAGGTCGGTGGCGAGGTCGGCGATGCGGTGCTGCAGGGCCTGGAAGGAACCGATCGGGCGGCCGAACTGGCGCCGCTCCTTGACGTAGACGAGGAGGTCGTCGAAGGCGCGCTGGGCGATCCCGAGCATCGTCGCGGCGAGGATCAGGCGCTCGACGTTGAGGCCGGCCATCAGCTGCATCCAGCCCTGGTCGACGGCGCCGAGCACGGCGTCGGCGGGGACGGCGCAGTCGGTCAGGTAGAGGTGGTTGGTCTCGCGGCCGCCCATCGTCTCGATCGGGACCACCTCCATGCCCTCGGCCCCGCGCGGGACCCAGAGCATCGTCATCCCCGCGTGCTTGTCATCGCTGCGCGTGGTGCGGGCGACGACGAGGACGTGGTCGGCGATGTGGGCGTTGGAGCAGAAGACCTTCTGGCCGTTGAGGACGAAGCCGTCCTCGACAGATTCGGCCTTGCAGGAGAGGGCACCGACGTCGGAGCCGGCCTCGGGCTCGGTCATCGCGATCGCCTCGACCGAGCCGGTGGCGATGCCGCCGAGGATCTCCTGCTTCTGCTCCTCGCTGCCGAAGCGCTGGGTGGCGCCGGCGACGATCAGCGTCGTCGCGTAGCCGCCGATCGGAGCCAGCCCGCGCGAGGTCTCTTCCATGAAGAGACAGGCGTCGAGCATGGTGCCGCCGGAGCCGCCGTACTCCTCGGGGATCGTCACCCCGAGCCAGCCGAGCTCCGCCATCTGGTTGTAGATGTCGAAGTTGTGGTGCTCGAGGTAGCCGTCGGTCAGCCGCTCGCGCTGGTCCTGGGTCCCGCACTCGCGTTCGCAGAAGTCACGCAGCGCGTCGACGAAGTCGTTCTGCTCGTCGGTCAGAGCGAAGTTCACGGCGGCAGCCTATATCCCCCGCAACACCTCTGGCCGCTCAGCCAGGAAGCCCGGAACGAGACTCGAACTCGTGACCCCTTCCTTACCATGGAAGTGCTCTACCAACTGAGCTATCCGGGCAGGTCTTAGGACTCGATCTTAGGGCAGCTCGGGCGGAGCTGCGGCGGAGCGGGCGGGTGCTTGGCCGGGTTGGCCAACCACCCAGGCAGGGGGACTCCTGGAATGGCGCGGAGAGATTCGGGTCAATGCCGGTAGGTGCGCAATCGCGCTGGCTGAAAACTGGCCGGTTCGCCAATTTCGCGTTAATCTAGTTGACATGAATACGATCGCCCCCAAAGCCCCCTCCAATGCGGTCCCGGTGCGGGTGGATCTCGACTTCGCGCGGGCGCTCGGGCTCGGCGACCTCGATGGCGCGACGGCATGCTTTGCCAAGGACGGGTGCCTGATCACTCCGGACCTGACCGCGGTCCGCGGGCGCGACCGGATCCGGCCGGTGCTGGCCCAGTTGATCGCCAGCGGGGTCGAGGTGGCGGTCGACGGCGGCCACCTGATCGACGGCGGCGAGGTCTCGCTGGTGCGCGAGCGCTGGCGCATCCGCACCGGCCGCGAGGGCAGCCGGGTCGAGCAGGTCTGCGACACGACGCTGGTCATGCAGCCGGTCGAAGGGCGCTGGAAGCTGATCATCGCCGCACCCTGGGGCTGGGGCGACGGACGCGTCTGACCGGTATCGCCGCCTTTACCTTGTGTCGGCATGAGCGAGCGGCCGGTGACCGGCAAACGGCAGTACCGGATGGCTGCGCGGGCCGAGGCGAAGGCCGCCACCAGGTTGCGGATCCTCGACGCGGCCGAGTCCTGCGCCGACGAGCTGCCGGCGGAGGAGGTCACTCTCACCGTGGTCGCCAAGCGGGCCGGCGTCTCGGTGCAGACGATCCTGCGCCACTTCGGCAGCAGCGAGAACCTCTTCCTCACGACCGTGATCCACATGGGGATGAAGATGGGCGGCGACCGCGACGTCGAGGCCTCCTGGGGGACCGAGCGGATCGTCGCTGTCCTCGTCGACCACTACGAGCGCTTCGGCGACCGGGTGCTGTGGGGGCTGGCGCAGGAGCACCGCCACGCGCAGATCAAGCAGTTGACCGACCTCGGCCGCGTCCTCCATGCCAAATGGTGCGAAGACGCTTTCGCGCCGGCGCTGAAGGGGCTGCGCGGGACGCGGCGCAAGCGGCTCGTGGCGCAGCTGGTGGCCGCCACCGACATCTACGTCTGGAAGGTCCTGCGCCGCGACCGCGAGCTCAGCCCGGCGCAGGTGAAGCTGGCGATCGTCGAGCTGCTGGCGCCGCTGACGGAGCCGTCGTCGTGAGCCGGATCCTCGCCTACACGGCCCCGGCCCGCGGCCAGCTCTTCCCGCTGGCGGCGATCCTCGAAGAGCTGCACGGGCGCGGCCACGAGATCTCGGTGCGGACGCTCGAGGGGGCGCTGCCGGGGATGCGCTCGCGGGGCTTCGAGGCGGCGGCAATCAGCCCCGAGGTCGAAGCGATCGAGATGGATGACTGGCGCTCGCGGACGCCGCCCGGGGCGATGATCCGGGCGACCCGGGTCTTCGCCGAAAGGGCTCCTCACGACGCCCGCGACCTCGACCAGGCGATCGACGAGGTCAGTCCCGATGCAGTGCTGATCGACGCCGCTGCCACCGGCGCGCTCAGCGCCGCCGAGGCCTGGGGCGGCCCCTGGGGGGCAACCTGCCCCTTCCCGCTGCCGCTGTCTTCGCGCTTCGGCCCGCCGATGGGGCCCGGTCTGCGTCCTGCCCGCGGCCGGCCGGGGCGGCTGAGGGACCGCGCCGTCCAGGCCGGCTCGAACCTGGCGCTGGAGCGGATCTCCGTCGCCGCCCTGAACCCGCTTCGCGCCGCCCGCGGCCTGCCGCCGTTCACCGACGCCGGCGACGTGCTCTCCGCCCCTCCCCTACTCCTCTACACCAGCGCCGAGCCGTTCGAGTACCGCCACCCGGACTGGCCGGCCAGCGTGGTCATGGTCGGCCCCTGCGCCTGGGAGCCGCCCGGAGAGCTGCCGGCGCAGCTCGGCGGGGTCGAGGAGCCGCTGGTCCTCGTCACCGCCTCGACCGAGTTCCAGGACGACGGTCGCCTCGCCCAGATCGCCTTCGACGCGCTTGCGGAGGAGCCGGTCCACGTGGTGACGACGGTGCCCGCCGCCGACCTGGAGGCGCTGCGGCCGCCGGCCAATGGCACCGCCCTCGGCTTCGCCCCGCACGGGCCGATCCTCGCCCGGGCCGCCTGCGCGGTCACCCACGGTGGCATGGGCGGAACCCAGAAGGCGCTGGCCAGCGGCGTCCCGGTCTGCGTGGTGCCGTTCGGCCGCGACCAGTACGAGGTCGCACAACGGGTCGTGGTCAACCGGGCCGGGACCAAGCTGCCGTCGCCGCTGCTGAGCCCTTCCAGGCTGCGGCGGGCCGTGCGGGAGGCGATGCGGTGCCGCGAGGGCGCACAGCGGGTGGCGGGAGGCTTCACCGCGGCGGGCGGTCCGGCGGCCGCGGCCGACGCGGTCGAGCAGCGTTTGCTGCAGGCCTAGACCGGGTTGCCGTTCGCCGTCAGGACGACGTCGACGTTGCCGCGGGTGGCGTTGGAGTAGGGGCAGACCTTGTGGGCGGCCCGGACCAGCTCGACCGCCGTCTCGTCCTCGACCGAGGGCAAGTTGACGTGGAGCTCGACGGCGACGTTGAAGCCGCGCTCCTCGGTGGTGACGAGCGAGACCTTGGAGTCGATCGAGACGTCGCCGACCTCGGCCTTCTGGCGCTGGGCGGCGACGCCGAGTGCGCCCTCGAAGCAGGCGGCGTAGCCGACGGCGAAGAGCTGCTCGGGGTTGGTGGCGCCACCCTCCCCGCCCATCTCGGTCGGCAACCGCAGGTCGATGTCGAGGACGCCGTCGCTGGTGCGACCGTGACCGTCGGCGCGGCCGCCGGTGACGTTTGCCTCAGCCGTGTAGAGGACCTTTGCCATCTGCTGCAACCTAGCGCTCCGCGAGGGGCCGAACGCGGAACCGCAGCACGGCTGGACTGCTATCCGAGTTGCCGCTGGCGTCGATCGCGAGGACGCGGACGGCGTGGGCCCCGATCCCGACCGTGTAGGCGCGCGGCGAGGCACAAGGGCGGAACGGCTGGCGGTCGAGCCTGCAGCGGAAGCGGGAGCCGGGCTCATCGGAGCCGAAGCGGACAACGACGCGGCGGCGACCGTTGCCGGCGAAGAGCAGTGCCGCCGGGCGGGCCTTGACCAAGGTCTGCGGGGGGCGGCGGTCGGGGCCGGGCGGTTGCGGCGGTTCGGGCGGTTGTGGCAGAGGCTCCGGCCCTGGTTCCGGTTCCGGTTCGACCGGGGGCGGTGGTGGCAGCTCGGTCGGGGCTTTGAAGTCGTTGGGGTCGGCTTCGCGCACGGTCTCGCAGCCGACCGGGGCGGCGTCGGCGAACGTGGGCTTGCGATCGACGACCGCGAGGTCGATGTCCTCGCCGCAATCGATCACCGGGTCGTCATCGCCGGAGTTGGCGAGGATCGTGTCGGCGCCGGCGAGGGCGAAGTAGGTGTCGGGGCCGAAGTGGCCGAGCAGTTGGTTCGGGCCACTGTCGCCGACCAGGACATCGCCGGATCTGGAGGCCTCGAGGTCCTCGATCGAGGCCAGGGTGTCGAGGCTGCCGCTGGCGCAGCTCGGCTCGCCACCGGCGCCGGGTTCGCCGGCGACGGCCTGGTCGAGGCGGGCGGAGACGGCTTCCGCGAGGCGAGCCCAGGAGCCGTTGTCGCGGCCGGCGCCGCCATCGAGTGCCTCGCCGTCGCAGATCGAGACCGAGAGGAAGAGGTCGTTGCCGTTGCCGCCGAAGAGGTCGTCGGGGCCGCCGTTGTGGAGCAGGGCGTCATCGCCGCCGAGCGCTTCAAGGGTGTCGTCGCTGCCTCCCGGCCCGTCGACGAGGACGTCCTCGCTCGCCTCTCCCCCAGCCAGCTCGTCGTCGCCTTCGCCGCCGATCGTGACAACGGAGGTGGTGCTCGGGAAGCCCGGTGCGGAGAGGGTGTCGTCGTCGCCCATGCCGGCGATCAGGACCGAATCGAGCGGCGCCGCGAGCGGGCAGGTGGCGACCGACGCCGCACCGTTCAGCGCGCAGCCCGAGGCGGCGGCCGGGCTGGCGTCGAAGCTGGACCCGGCGAGCGTGAAGACAACCGAGGTCGCCGAGTAGGCCGCAGTCACTTCGTCCTCGCCGCTGCTGCCAACCAGGTAGAGCTGCCCGCCTCCGGGCTGCGCCGGGAGCATGAAGCCGACACTGACCTCGCCGCTGTCGCGGGTGTCGACGGCGCCGTCGACGTTGTCGCCATCGGCGCCGCCGACCAGGGTGTCGGCGCCGCCTCCTCCGAGCAGGACGTCGGCACCACCGCCGCCGTAGAAGGTCTCCGCCTTCGCGGTGCCGACGATGTAATCGGAGAACGGGGTGCCGATCACGGTCTCGAAGCTGGCGCCTTCGACTTCGTCGACGCCGCCGCCGAAGGAGGCCACTCCCTGGTTGGCGTTTTCGTCGTCGGCGCCGAGTTCGAGCCGCAGGCCGCGCTCTCCCCCGGCCGGTGGGAAACCGGCGACGGCGATGCTGCCGCCGAATCCGGGCGTGATCCCGGTCGAGTAGCTGAGCGTGTCGGTACCGCCACCGGTGTCGAAGATGCGGTCGATGGTGCCGTCGCCGCGGACGTAGTCGTCGCCGCCCTGGCCATCGACCGAGTCGGCGCCAAAGCCGCCAGAGAGGCGGTCCTGGCCGAGGCCACCGCGCAGCAGGTCGTCGCCGATGCCGCCGAAGAGGCGGTCGTCGCCTTCGCCTCCGTCGAGGGTGTCGTTGCCGCGCTCGCCGAAGACGAGGTCGTTGCCGGGGCCGCCGTCGAAGGTCTGGCTGCCGACGCCGAGGTGGCACTCGAGCGGGCAGGCATCGGTCCCGGCCGCAATCGGCCCAGCGAGGATCGTGTCGTCACCGCCGCCGGAGCGGACCGCGGCGACGCCGGGAGGGGCGACGATCGTGTCCGCGCAGGGCGTGCCCCAGGTGACATCGCCGACCCGGACAGGACCTTCTGCGCAGCTCGGCGAGGGCGTCTCACGGGCGCCCGCGGCAGGCACGAACCCGAGCAGGACGAGGATCGCTGCGAGGCATGGCGTCAAGCGACCCATCTCCCCCTCCGTACCCCCAGAGGTCGATACGCAGCAGGCGGTTTGGCTCGGCAGCCAGGGGCGAGTACCCTTTTTGTCGGCGCTTGTCGGGCGCAGGGCCCCCGAGACGCTCCGTGCCCGTGGGAGGCAGGGCGATTGATTACCCACGCCGCAAGGAGAGATATGAAGCCCCGCTTCGCAGTTCCGTTCCTGGTCCTCGCGCTTTGCATCGCAGGCGCCGGGCTCTCGGCCCAGGCCCTCGCCAAGAGCAAAGGCGGCGGCAAGAAGCAGCAGGCGAAGACCCGTGTCTTCGAAGTCTGCAAGCACGGCTGCCGCTACCGGACGATCCAGAAGGCGGTCGACGCCGCCGGCTCGTTCAAGGGCAAGAAGGGGAACGCGAAGACGAAGGCGACCGTCGAAATCAAACCCGGCAAGTACGTCGAGGGCGTGGTACTCGACGGGACGCTGAAGAAGAAGGACTTCGACGGTCTGACGATCCAGGGCTCGACTGAAAACCGGCGCAAGGTGGTGCTGGAGGGCAAGAACGCCAAGGGCGAGCTCGGCGCGGCGCAGAACGGGATCGAGGGGATCGACGTCGACGGCGTGGTGCTGAAGAACATGTGGGCGCGGAACTACCAGTCCAACGGCTTCTTCATCCACGCCGATGTCAAGAGCGGCCAGCGTTGCGACGGCTACACGATGGACAACCTGCTGGCCTCGGCGAACCGCTCCTACGGGCTCTTCGCCAAGGGATGCCTCGGCGGCAAGATGATCAACTCCGCCGGCTTCCACCACGGGGACTCGGCCTTCTACGTGGGCGAAACGCCGTGTGACTCCAAGACCTGGACCAACCACGGAGTGGCGCCGCCTCCCCCGCCGTGCCAGCGCAAGCCGAAGTGGACGATCCTGAAAAACGACACGAGCTACGAAAACGTGCTCGGGTACTCGGGGACCAACTCCAAGTACGTGAAAATCCTCGACTCCGCCTTCTACAACAACGGCGCCGGGATCGTCCCGAACACGCTCGACAGCGAGGGCTTCGAGCCGAACGGGTGGAACCTGTTCGAAGGCAACGACGTGTTCTGGAACAACTACAACTACTTCCTCTCGGGCTCGAACTTCCGCACCGTCTCCGGCGGGCTCGGCCAGGTCGCCGGGGCAACGGTCAACTACCCGACCGGGGTCGGGATCGCGCTGTTCGGCGGCGCCGACAACGTCGTCCGCAAGAACAACATCTTCGGCAACTACAAGTGGGGAGTCGCCTCCTTCTCCGGCCCGGGCGAAACGTTCGTGGCCAACGTCGGTGACGACGCCAAGAGCATCAACAACGAGTTCACCGAAAACAAGATGGGCCGGGGAGGGCTCGACCCCAACGGCGAATTCGACTTCTGGAACGACAACACCGGCGGCGGCAACTGCTGGGCGGGCAACAGCGCCAACTCGACGTTCGCGCCCGGCAACGGCAAAGTCCCGGCCAGCACGATCTACCCGGCCTGTCCGCAGGCCCCGGTCCTCGCCGACCAGGTGCGCAGCCTCGAATCCCGCAGTGCGGGCCTGCAGATCAATCTCGACAACCTCGCCGACCCGACCACGATCCTCGGCTACGCCGGCACCAACCCGCCGCAGAATCAGCAGTGCAGCTGGGTGCGGCGACTCGCCGCACACCCGGCGTTCCAGAAATACAAGCCGGCGGAAGTGACTCCACTGCCCGGCGAACTGACCTGCAAATGAGGCGCGGGGTGATGGCAGCGCTGAAGCCGCTCGTCGTCTGCGTGGCCGCGGTCGCCCTGCTCGGGGCGACCGCGGGTGGCGCGGCTTCGGCACCGGCGCCGAAGCCGACGACGGTGACGATCAACGACTTCTTCTTCGGGCCCAACGCGGTGGCGATCAAGCGGGGTGGCTCGGTGAAGTGGGTCTGGTCCTCGCTCAACGCCTATCCCCACGACGTGCACCTGAAGCAGGGGCCGAAGGGGCTGAAGAAGAAGGGCACGTACTCGACCAAGACGACGGCGATCGCCGGTGCCCACTTCCAGAAGCAGTTCCCGACCGCGGGCACTTACAAGTTCATCTGCACGATCCATCCGAGTGAAATGAAGCTGACCGTCACGGTGAAGAAGTAGGGCCGGAGGGTGTCCCCGGACCCACTCGATCGCCGCAGCTTCCTCGGCCTCGGGGGCCTGGCCTTCGTCTGCACCCTCGCCGGCCAGGAGATCCGCACCGACCAGGGGCAGATCGACCTCGACGGGCTGGCCGGCAGGGTCGAGGTGCCGCCGCGGGTGGCGGCGGCTGACAACGGCGGCGGCCAACCGGCGCGGACCGAGCTGGCGGCGCTCGGCCTCTCCGGGCAGACGCGCGAATACTGGATCGCCGCCGAGGAACGGCCCTGGGACATCGTCCCCACCGGCCGCGACCAGATGATGAACCAGCCGGTGAAAGGCAAGACGACCTTCAACGCCTATGGCTACCGCCCCTACAGCGCCGGCTTCGAGAAACCGCTGGCGCCGGCGACGGTGCCGGGGCCGCTGATCGAAGCCGAAGTCGGCGACACCGTGATCGTCCACTTCCGCAACAAGTTGAAGGTGCCGGTGACGATGCACCCGCACGGGATCTTCTACGCGAACGAGATGGACGGCGCCTACAAGGGCAAGTTCACCGACCCCGGCGGCTTCGTCCAGCGCGAGCGCACCTTCACCTACGTCTGGGAGTGCCCGGAAGGGACGGAGGGGACTTGGCTCTACCACGACCACGGGCCGATGGACCCGCTGCCGGTGTTCCGGGGGCTGCACGGGCCGCTGGTGATCCGCAAGCCGGGCGAAGCGCGGCCGAGCACCGAGTTCTTTCTCGCCTTCCACACCTGGGACCCCTCGATCACCGGCCTGAAGAAGATCTTCTACTGCGTCAACGGCAAGGCTTACGCGGGCAACACGCCGACGCTGGGGGCACACGTGGGCGACCGGGTGGCGATGCACGTCTACGGCGTCGACAACTTCTTCCACACCTTCCACCTGCACGGCCACCGCTGGAGCGAACCGGACGGCAGGATCGTCGACAACAAGACCTTCGGCCCGGCCGACTCCTTCCGGCTCGAATTCACCGAGGACAACCCCGGTCGCTGGTTCTACCACTGCCACGTCTTCCAGCACCTGCACCAGGGGATGAACGGTTGGTACGTCGTCTCCTAGCCCCGCTCCTGGTCTGCGCCGGGTTCCTGGCGGCGGCGCCGGGTGCGGCGGCGCTGAACACCAGGGTCTCGATCGCCAACTACGCCTGGTCGAGCCCGGCGGTGCAGATCGACCTCGGCGAGAAGGTGACCTGGGACTGGCTCGGGCCCGACTTGGCCCACTCGGTGACGGGGATCTCCGCCAACGACCTCGGCTGGGACTCCGACCCCGGCACCGACTCCCCCAGCCACCGCGCCGGCGATGCCTTCACGCTGCAGTTCACCCAGCCCGGCGCCTACCTCTTCCAGTGCAAGCTGCACGCCTCGGTCAGGGGCGAGGTGATCGTCTCCTCCACTCCCGGCAACCCCAACTCGGACCCGGGCCCGCGGCCGCCGCTGAATCTCGACGTGAAGGCGCCGACTCTGGGCGGAATCGTCCTCGCCAGGCCGCGGTTCCGGGGCACGCGCGGCGCTCCCTTCAGCGTCCAGATCAGCGAGCGCGGCAGCCTCGACGGCGAGTACTACCGCCTCAGCGAGAAGGGCAAGCGCACCTACAACGGGTACCGGGTCTGGAAGACCTTCATCGGCATCAATCACCTGGCGCTGGGGGGGCGCTGGAAGCACTTCAAGGCGCGGCCGGGGCGCTACGAGGTGGTGCTGCGGGCGACCGACAGCGCCAACAACGTCTCCAAGCCGGTCCGCAGGCGCTTCGAGATCGCCGGCTGACTCAGGTGCGGCGGGCTTTGGTGCGGCGCGGCTTGGCCGGGCTGGCGGCGTCGCGGAGGGTGCGTTCGCCGGCTTTCTCGGTCGCCTCGCCCATCGTTATCTGGAACATCGCCAGCAGCGAGTCGGAGGCGAGCGGGCGCATGCCGTCGAGGGCGTCGCGCACCTTCGGCCAGTCCTTTTCGGGGCGGCCGGCCTTGTCGAACGGTTCCCAGATCTCCTTCACGAAGAGCTCGATGAAGGCGCGCGAGGCGCCTTCGGCGTGGGTGCGCAACTCCGCGGCGATGGAAAGGCCCGCATCGGCGGAGACGCCGAGCTCGATCAGCGCCGCGCCTGAGCGCTGCAGGCGCGGGCTGAGGACTTCGATTTTGCCGTCGGGCAGCTCGCGCAGGATGCCGAGCTTTTCGGCCCGCCGCAGCTGCTTGGGATCGACCTTTTTGACCTGCCAGTTCGCCGCCAGTTCGGCCGGCTCGAAGAACTCCGGGGTCTCGTCCTCGAAGGGGGCGCGAACGGCGCGGGCGAAGTCGACGATCTCCTGCGAGGAGCCCTTGGTCTCGAGCACGCGGCGGATCGCCTCGAGGTTGAGGCCCTCGGCCTGCATTTCCTTGGTCAGCTCGATCCGGGCGACGTGCTCCTCGTCGTAGTAGCCGGTGCGGCCATGCACGTCGGGCGGCGGCAGCAGGCCGCGGGTCTGGTGGGCGCGGATGTTGCGGATCGTCATCCCGGTCCGCCGCGCCAGCTCCCCGATCGTCATCTTGCCGTCGGGCGCCTTGCCCTTCCTCGCCTTGCTCATCCGCGCATCGTAAGCGGCATCCGCTGGCCGTTCATCTCCGCGGCCGCGTCGGAGCAGAGGAAGGCGATCGCCTCGGCGACGTGCTCGGCCGGGGTGAAGGTGGCGAAGTCGCCGCCCGGGTTCTCCTCGCGCATGCGCGGCGTCAGGAGCGCGTCGATGACGACGATGTTGGCGGTGGCGCCACCGGGCTCGAAGCCGTCGGCGAAGGCGAGCGTCCAGGCCTCAGCGGCCGCCTTCGCCGCAGCGTAGGCGGCGTTGGTGTTGCTCGGCGCCTGCGCCTGCTTGGCGGAGACGAGGACAAAGCGGCCGTGCTCACTGGCCGCGAGCTGGTCGTGGAAGGCGCGGGTGGTGTGCTGGACAGTGCGAATCAGGAGGTCATGCAGCAGCTCCCAGTCGGCGAGCGGCGCCTCGTGCAGCGCTTTGCCACCGCGCCAGCCCCCGACCAGGTGGACCAGCCCGTCGACCCGGCCGAAGCGCTCGACCAGCGCCGCGCACCAACCGCGGGCCGCATCCTCGTCGAGCAGATCGACGGCGCGGCCATCCCAGCGCTCGGCCGCGATCCCGGCTGTCGCGGGCATTGCGTCAAGCGTCTCCTGACTGCGATCCGTTCCAGCGACCGTCGCACCCGCCGCCGCGAGCTCCCCGACCACGAGCGGCCCGAGCCCGCCACCAGCGCCGGCGACGGCGATCACGCGATCCTGGAGGTCGGCACTCACGCTCCCATCCTCGCATCCGAGCGAGTGGCGCGCGACGGGTGAAACTTTCTGTCTGAGGATCGTGCGACTATCTAGTTAGTGGGGGAGGCAGGATTCGAACCTGCGTAGGCATAGCCAACGCGTTTACAGCGCGTCTCCTTTAACCACTCGGACACTCCCCCGAGGTATCGCGGGATTCTAGAGAGCGGGTGGAGATGCCTGCTGCGCGGCGGCGAGGCGCTCGACCATCTGCTCGTTGAAGCGGTTGACGGCGGAGAGGGGGCGCATGAAGACGGTCAGGTCGGCGACCTTGCCCTCGTCGTCGAGCTCGAGGAAGTCGATGCCCTCCAGCTCGCGGTCGCCGACGCGGGCTTTGAAGCGGAGGACGACGGTGTTGTCCTCGGCGATCTCGTCGGTGTAGCGGAAGTCCTCGAGCACCTGGATCACCTGGGAGAGGACGGCGATCGCGGTCTCGCGGCCCTCGAAGCCGCGGAAGAGGATCGGGCTGTGGAGGACGACGTCCTCGCGCAGCGTCTCGGTCATCAGCTCGAGGTCCTTGGCCTCGGCGGCGCGGCGGAACGGGTGCGGCTCGGCCATTGGGCATTACTGTACGCGCAATGCTGAGCGACCGCTTCATCTCGCGGATTTCTTCCAACATGGGGGCAACCGGGCTGCGCTGGGCCGGCAAGCTGAACGTGCCGCTTTACCGCGCCTCCGGCGGTCGCCTCGGAGGGCGGATCGGCAAAGCGCCGGTACTGCTGCTGACCACCACCGGGCGCAAATCCGGCCAGCAGCGCACCGCGCCGGTGGTCTACCTCGCCGACGGCGAGCGGATGGTCGTGATCGGCTCCAACGCCGGCAACGCCCGCGTCCCCGCCTGGGCGCTCAACCTCAAAGCCAAGGCGGAGGCCGAGGTCGAGGTCGGCCGCCGCCGCATCCCCATCCGCGCCCGGATCGCCGAGGGCGATGAGCGGGCCGACCTCTGGCGCAAGTCGAACGAGCAGTACGCGGGCTTCGACGACTACGAGGCCCGCACCGACCGCGACATCGCGGTCTTCGTTCTAGAGCCGGTCGCCTAGCTGGCTTCCCGGAGCATCTGAGCCTCCGGCAGGCGCTTCAGTTTCTTCAGCGTGTTGTTCTCGATCTGGCGGATCCGCTCGCGGGTGACCCCGAAGGTCCTCCCCACTTCCTCCAGCGTCAGCGGCTCCGCGCCCGAGAGGCCGTAGCGAAGTTCGATCACCTGGCGCTCGCGCTCCGGCAGCGCGTCGAGGGCACGGCGCACGCCCTCCTTCTGCAGGTGCTCGCTGGCTTCCTCGAAGGGCTCGAGCACGGCGTCGTCGGCGACGAAGTCGCCGAGCTCGGATTCGTCCTCGTCGCCGACCGGTTTCTCCAGCGAGACCGGCAACTGGGCGACGCGGAGGATGTCGCGTACGTCGGAGACGGGCCAGCGCAGCTCCTCGGCGATCTCCGCCGGCTCTGGCTCGCGGCCGAGCTTCTGGACCAACTGGCGTTCGACGTGGGCGACGCGGTTCAGCTTCTCGACCATGTGGACCGGGATCCGGATCGTCCGCGCCTTGTCGGCGATCGCCCGGGTCACCGCCTGCCGAATCCACCAGGTCGCGTAGGTGGAGAACTTGTAGCCGCGGCGGTAGTCGAACTTCTCAACCGCGCGGATCAACCCCAGCGAACCCTCCTGGATCAAGTCGAGGAAGCTGAGGCCGCGGCCCAAATAGCCTTTCGCGATCGAGACGACGAGGCGCAGGTTGGCCTCGACCATCTGCCGCTTCGCAAGCATGTCGCCGCGCTCGATCCGTTTCGCAAGTTCAACCTCCTGCGCCGCCGTCAGCAAGTCGACCTTGCCAATCGATCGCAGGTACAGCCGCAGCGAGTCGAGGCTGGGCTCGACGGTGAGGTCGAGCTCTTCCTTCTTTGCCGAGCCGCTCTGCTCGGCCCCGCGCTGCTCTTTGTAAGCGCTGACGCCGTCCTCGGCGATGACGTCGACGCCATGCTCGACCAGGTGGGCGTGGAGCTGGGTCACCTGCTCCTTGGTGATCTCCACCTCCTCCAGCGTCGAGGCGATCTGCTCGAAGGTCAGGTAACCGCGTTCGCGCCCGAGAGCGATCAGGCCGCGCAACTCCTCGATCTCGGCGATTGGGCTCTCGCCCGCGTTAGCGCTCTCGATCGAGTCACGCTCCATCACGTCCGACACCGTCTCCAACGGTTCGATAATCGCCACCTCCACTCCCTCTCTCCCCAGATCCGGGAAGCCGGCCCCAAAGCTCCGGCCGCGGCGAAGTATAGGCGCACGAAACCCCTTTACGGGTCGCCGAACGCTCCGGTTGCTTACTCTTCATAAGCCCGATGCCTGAGCCGCAGACCGCAATCCCCGCCGCCCCCGACGTCCAGGCCTCGGTGCCGGCGACCCAGGTCAGCCTCTCGCGGGTCGGCGTGACCGGAGTCGAGAAGGTGATCCGGGTCAAGGCCGACGGAACCGAGAACCTCTTCTACGCCGGCTTCGAGTGCTTCGTCGACCTCAACCCGCAGCAGGCCGGCGTCCACATGTCGCGCTTCGAGGAGATCGTCGGCGAGGCGATCGACGAGGTCGTGCTCGGCGAGGCCTTCAAGGCAGAGGTGCTGGCCGCCCACGTTGCACAGCGGGTGCGCGAGCGCCAAGGCGGCCTGCGGGCCGAGGTCTCCGTCACCGCCCGCTACCCGGAGACCGTCTCGACGCCGAAGAGCGGCCAGAGCACCCAGGAGATCTACGTGCTCCACGGCACAGCGGTCGACTCCGAGCACGGCACGCGGACGCTGACCGGGGTCGAGGCCCAGGGCATGACCGCCTGCCCCTGCGCTCAGGAGATGGTCGCCGGGCTGGCCCGCGAACGGCTGGCCGAGAACGGCTTCGATGCCGAGCAGATCGAGCAGGCGATCGAGCTGGTCCCGATCGCGACCCACAACCAGCGCGGCATCGGCACGCTCCACGTCGGCTGCCCCGAGGGCGGTCCGTCCTGGATCGACGCGCCGGAGATGCTGCGGATCGTCGAGAGCTCGATGAGCTCGGAGATCTACGAGCTGATGAAGCGGCCGGACGAGATGGCGGTCGTGGTCAAGGCGCATGAACAGCCGCGCTTCGTCGAGGACTGCGTGCGCGAGATGGTGCGCCAGGTGGTCGAGGGCTACCCAGACCTCCCCGACGAGGCCTTCGTGATGGCCCGCCAGGAGAACCTGGAGACGATCCACCGCCACAACGTGGTCGCCGAGCGCTACGGAACTTTGGGCGAGCTGCGGGCCGAGCTGGCCAGCGGCGAGCACACCGCCCGCCACATCACCATGCGCGAGTGGCTGGAGGCGCCGGCTTCCTAGCCGGCCGGCCGCGCCTTCGCCGCGGCGCGCTCCCTCTGCTGCTCCTCGATTCGCCGCCGCAACCCGAAGAAGTAGTCGATGCCGCTGACGACGGTGGCGACCAACGCCACGTAGACGAAGGCGTCGACCCAACCCGGTGCCGGGTTGGTCGCGATCAGGGCGATCACGGCGCCGATCTGCAGCACCGTCTTCACCTTGCCGAGCCAGCTGGCGGCGATCACGATGCCGCGCTCGGCGGCGATCGTGCGCAGGATCGTGACCGCGATCTCGCGGGCGATGATCACCATCGCCACCCAGGCTTCGAGCCGGTTGAGCGAGACCAGTGAGATCAGGGCGGCGGTGACCAGCAGCTTGTCGGCGAGCGGGTCCATCAGCTTGCCGAAGGTGGTGACGGCGTCGCGCGAGCGGGCGATGTAGCCGTCGAGGCCGTCGGTCAGAGCGGCGAGCGCGAAGACGACGGCAGCGAGGGTGTCGCCGTTCTCGGTCTCCCCCAGCAGCGCGACGACCACAACCGGGACCGCCAGGATGCGCAGCAGGGTCAGCGCATTCGGCAGGTTGAGCGGGAACATGGGTCCGTCAGTTTGACCGTTCGGCGTCGCGGCGGGCGAAGTAGTCCTCGCCCTCGATGCTGATGTGGGGCACGATCCGGTCCAGCCAGCGCGGCAGCCACCAGGCGCGCTTGCCGAGCAGGACCATCACCGCCGGCACCAAGAGGCAGCGGACGATCGTCGAATCGATCGCGATCGCCACCGCGAGGCCGACGCCGAACTCCTTCACCACCGGGTCGCCGTTGAGCACGAAGCTGGTGAAGACGCAGACCATGATCGCCGCCGCCGAGGTGATCACGCGGCCGGTGTTGGCCAGGCCTTCGGTGACCGCGCGGCGCTCGTCGCCGTGCTGTTTGAAGTGCTCGCGCATCTGCGTCAGCAGGAACACCTCGTAGTCCATCGAGAGCCCGAAGAGGATCGCGAACATCAGCAACGGCACGAAGCTGACGATCGGGATCGCGTGGTCGAGCCCGATCAAGGAGGAGCCCCAGCCGAGCTGGAAGACCGCCGTGACCACGCCGTAGGCCGCGGCGACCGAGATCAGGTTCATCGCCGCCGCCTTGATCGGCACCAATAGCGAGCGGAAGGCGAC
This sequence comes from Solirubrobacterales bacterium, assembly GCA_036376895.1. Lineage (GTDB taxonomy): Bacteria > Actinomycetota > Thermoleophilia > Solirubrobacterales > 70-9 > VAYN01. Next base: position 29,765 of record DASUZL010000003.1, on the reverse strand, counting down.
CAGCAAGACGAGGAAGCTGAGGGCAACGACGATCGCGATCATCAGCGGCAGCTTGTCGGCGATCTGGGTCGCGAGATCGATGTAGCCGGCGGTCTGGCCGCCGACGTAGGCGCTGGCTTCGGTCCCCTTCAGCGCCTGCGGGATCACCGTTTCGCGCAGGTCTTCGACCAGGTCAACGGTCTCGTCCGCCCAAGGCTCCGATTTGGAGATCACCGTGAAGACGCTGACCGTGCCCTTTTTGTCCAGGGTCGGTTCGCTGACCGCGACGACGTCGGGGGCGCCGTCGACTGCTTTCTGCAGCAGCGGCACCACCTGTTTCGCTTCTTCGGGTGACGTGTACTCAGAGGCGATCAGCAGCGGCCCGTTGACGCCGGGGCCGAAGCCGGAGTTGAGGCTGTCGTAGGCCTGGCGCGAGGTGGTTTCCTTGGGCAGGGCGCTGATGTCGTTCTGGCCCAGCTGGAGCTGGAAGATCGGCAGCGCCAGAACCACCAGCACGACCATCGCCGCGAGCGCCGAGCGCCAGGGCCGGTCGGCGACCCCCTCGGCCCAACGCAGCCAGCCGTGCGGCTTGCGGTCGTCGGGGTGGGTCTTGCCGATCTTCACCCGCAGCGAGTTGATGCGGGGACCGAGCGCCCCCAGCATCGCCGGCAGCAGGGTCGCCGCGGCGCAGACGGCGACGACGACGGCGATCGCGGCGGTGAAGCCGAGGGTGGAGACGAGCGGGATCCCGGCGAAGGCCAGCGAACAGAGCGCGATCACCACCGTGAAGCCGGCGAAGACGACGGCACCGCCGGCGGTCGCGGTGGCACGGGCGATCGACTCCTGCAGGTCCATCCCTTCTGCCAACTGCAGTTTGTGGCGGGTGACGATGAAGAGGGCGTAATCGATGCCGACGCCGAGGCCGATCATCGTCGCCAGAGTCGAAGCGACCCCCGGCACCTGGATCACGTGCTCGAGCAGGCGGATGATCGAGAGCGCGCAGGCAAGGCCGATCACCGCGGAGACGATCGGCAGCATCATCGCCGTCGCCGTGCCGAAGGCAAAGAGCAGGATGATCACCGCCGCCGCCAGGCCGATCGCCTCGCTGGTCTCGGTCGAGGGCTTGGAGAGCTGCTGGCCGACGTAGCTGCCGACGGCGACCTCGAGCCCCGCCGCTTCGGCCGGTTTGGCCGCATCGAGGACCCGCTGCGCCTCCTCTTCGTCGATTTCGCCCGGGCCGATCGCGAGGACGACCGGGATGTAGCCGATCGTCTGATCTTTGCTGAGGAACTCGGCGCCTTCGGGGCTGAGCGGGCTGATCGCGGAGTTGACGTCGTGCAGCGCTTCCAGGCGCTTGACGGTTTCGCCGATCGCCTTCGCGTAGGCCTGGTCGGTCAGCTTGCCCTTGGTGGCCTCGAAGACCAGCGGGTTGCTGCCGTAGGCCTGCTGGGGCAGGTTGTCTTCCAGCAGTTCGGTCGCGATCGTCGACCCGGTGCCGGGCAGGGTGAGGTTTTCGCTGGTCTTGGAGCCGCCCGCCTGGCCGATCAGGACGAGGGCAACGGCAAGCACCAGCCAGGTCCCGAGGACGGGGTAGTGATGACGCGAACAGAAGCGGCCGATCGCGTAGAGGGGCCCCGTCATTTCGTCATCATCTACTACGGAGCGGGCGTAGTGCCAGCCTCGAATGCCTCGGGCACGATTTCTTCCGCTTTCGCGCCCAGTGCGCGCCGCAGCAGGACCAGGTGCTGGGCCTGGTTGGCGGCGATCGAGGCGAGCAGCGGCCGCGCCCAGGAAGTGCTCAGCTGCGAGATCGCGTTGAGCTCGGCGTCGATCGTCGCGCTTTCGACTTCGTAGAGAAATTCGAGGTAGTCGGTCTCGCGCTTCAACCGCTTCGCCTCGATCTCTTCCGGCACCGGTTCGGCCGCGGCCCCGATCCCGCGCAGCACCTTGACGATCGCGTCGACGTGCTCCTGTTCCTGAGCGCGGAACTGGCGGGCGAGCTCGAGGTCGGGGCCACCGAGGCCACGCAGGCTGCGGTCATATGCGGCGATCGCGGCGGTCTGGCGGCCGAGGATCTCGTTGAGGATGCGGGCATCCCCCTCTTTGTCCGGGACCGCGGTGGTGATGTCGCCGTCGCCACCGCAGGCGCCGAGCAGGGCGGCCGCGGCCAGGGCCGCAGCAGCGAGGAGCGTTGCGCGCCGCACGGCTCCGGCTCGCATGATTCGGTTCGGTGCCATGAGACGGCCAACCCTATGAGGTGCAAAGGCGGCGGCGAGCTGGCCGAGCTGGCGGCGACCGTCCACTCCTGTCGCCGCTGCCCGCGGCTGGTCGAGTGGCGGGAGGCCTGCGCGGCGGACCCGCCGCGGCGCTACCGCGGCGAGCAGTACTGGGCGCGGCCACTCAGCGGCTTCGGCGACCCGGCGGCGCGGGTGGCAATCGTCGGCCTGGCACCGGCCGCGCACGGCGCCAACCGAACCGGGCGGATGTTCACCGGCGACCGCTCCGGCGAGTGGCTCTACGCGGCGCTGCACCGCGCCGGCTACGCGAACCGTCCCGAGTCCGAGCACCGCGGTGACGGGCTGCAGCTGCTCGATGCCTACGTCACCGCCGTCGTCCGCTGCGCGCCGCCGGCGAACAAGCCGACGCCGGGCGAGCGGGACGAGTGCCTGCCCTACCTCGAGCGTGAGTTGGAACTGCTGGAGCGCTGTCGTGTCGTCGTCGCCCTCGGCGCCTTCGCCTGGGACGGCGTCCTGCGGGCGACGCGGGCGCTGGGGACCGAGGTGCCACGGCCGCGTCCGCGGTTCGGCCATGGCGCCGAGGCCGAACTCGGGCGCTGGCGGCTGCTCGGCTGCTTCCATCCGAGCCAGCAGAACACGTTCACCGGCAGGCTGACCGTGCCAATGATCGACGCCGCTTTCGCGCGGGCGCGCGAGCTGGCCAAATAACCGGGAACGATCCTCTTTGCTGGAGAGGTCTCCAGTAAAGCCAGGTCGGTGTGGGAACGCCGGCGGTCTCGACATTCAGGGGGTCCAGTTCAGTGCTACGCCCACGCATCAAGCGCACCGTGGAATGGGTTCCAACGCCCGAGGGGAACCTCTACCTGCTGCGTCCGAGCGGCGACAGCGACATCGTGATCGAGCAGCCGGGAGAGAACGAACGGGGACTGCTCGACGCGCTCGACGGCGAGCGCACCCTGGAGCAACTGCGGGAGCAGTTCGGCGCCGAGGAGGTTGACGACGCGATCTTCAAGCTGCAGGCTCTGGAGGTGGTCGAGGACGCCGCCGACGACGAGCTCCTGGCCCCGGGGGAGCTGGCCCGCTTCGACCGCCAGCTGCGCTACTTCAGCGACGTCGGCACCGCGGCGCTGCCGCCCTCGGAGTGCCAGCGACGACTGCGCGAGGCGCGGATCGCCGTGCTCGGGGTCGGCGGCCTCGGCAGTTGGGCGGCGTGGGCGCTGGCCTGCTGCGGCGTCGGCGAGATGTGGCTGGTCGACGGCGACGAGGTCGAGGTCAGCAACCTCAACCGCCAGATCCTCTACACCGAGGCCGACCTCGGCCGACCGAAGGCCGAAGTGGCGGCCGAGCGGCTGCGCGCCTTCAACTCGGGGATGCGGGTGACGGCGACGAAGCGGCGGCTCGGCAGCGAGGTCGAGATCGCCGACTTCATCGCCGGTGCCGACATCGTCATCGACGCTGCCGACTGGCCCGCCCACGACATCGAGAGCTGGTGCAACTCGGCCTGCTTCGAGGCCGGGATCCCCTACATCACGATGAGCCACTTCCCGCCGATCGCCCGGGTCGGGCCGCTGTATGTGCCGGGCAAGACGGGCTGCTTCACCTGCCAGGAAACGGCCTACCGGCGCGAATACCCCCTCTACGACGTCGCCGTCGACGCGCTGCGCGCCAAACCCTCGCCGGCGGGGACGCTGGGTCCGGCCTGTGGGCTGATCGGCGGGCAGGTCGGACTCGAGGTGATGCACCTGCTGACCGGCCTCAGCGAGCCCTCGACCCAGGGGGTCGCCCACATCTACGACCTGAGGACGATGGAGGTCAAACGCGAGCCCGTGGTCCCCGAGCCCGACTGCCCAGTCTGCGGGCACCTGCAGCCGGCCGAGCGGGTGCGGGAGGTGAGCGGCGGGTAGTTTTCGCGGCGAACCGATGAGGCTCGTCGTCCCGATCGCGATCGTCGCCCTCGCCGCCGCGCTGCTGGCCGGCTGCGGTGGCTCCTCCGGGGGCGGGTCGGGTGCGACCAGCTCAAAGACGAAGCCGGGGGCGGGCAGCTCCAAGGCTCCCGCCGGCGCCTCGGCCCAGGTCTGCAACCCCAAGCTGGCGGGCGTCCGCGACGTCCGCGTCACCGGCCTCTCCTGCGAGCAGGGCGAGGTGACGATCGCCGCCTGGCAGCGGCTCGGGCCCTGCGAGCCGGCCGCGGGGGCGAGCCGCTCCGGCTGCCGCGCCGGCCCCTACCGCTGCCTCAGCGTGGTGACCGGGCGCGGCCGCAACGTCAGTTGCTCGCGGCCCGGGCGCTCGGTCGTCTTCACCGTCGAGAACTAGGCCCGGGTCCCGGTCGCCCGACTGGCGAGCCGGCCGGAGGGGTCGAAGAAGAGGACCAGCCAGAGGATGGTCGCGGCGCTCGGGGAGACGAAGGCGACCGGGATCGAGAAGAGGAAGACGGAGGCGATGAAGACCCAGCGGGCGCGGTATTCGCGCCCGCTCTCCTCGTCGATCGAGGTGAGGCCGTCGCGCTGGGCGCGGGCCGCCATCCAGCCGCCGGTCACGACCACGGCGACGAGGTTGACCGAGTAGAGGACGACCCCCGCGGTGGTGTCGCCGTACTCGCCCAGCACGTCGCTGCTGAACGGGAGCAGGACGATCCAGCCGAGGTAGAGCAGGTTGAGCCCGATCAGCTTTGCGTCGAAGGCGACGACGTCGCCGAAGAAGCGGTGGTGGACCAGCCAGAAGCGCCCGATCACGGCAAAGCTGATCCCAAAAGCCAGCAGGTTCTCCCGCTGGTCCCAGAGGGCGTCCGCGACTTCGTCGGAAGCCAGGTCCTTGGCGATCCCCAGGTTGAGGACGAGCAGCGTGATCGCGATCGCAAAGACCCCGTCGCTGAAGGCGACGATCCGCGAGAACTCGATCTCGTTCCCCTCCCGCCGCTTCGCAACCCTCTCTCTCGCCATCCGCGGATGATCGTCCCCGGCCGCGACGGAACCGCGACGAACCCAGCGCCGATCCCTCCTAGAATGAGCGTCCCCCCGCCGGCGTAGCTCAGTTGGTAGAGCACTTCATTCGTAATGAAGGGGTCACCGGTTCAAGTCCGGTCGTCGGCTCTGCTCCAGAGATTTCTCCAGTCATGGACGAGAAATAGAGCGTCTGCGAGGATGGCGGGGTGCTGACTGTGGTGGCGATCCTCTGCGCGGCAGGTGGACTCGCGGAGATCGGCTTCGCCTTCTTCGCGCTGCACCGACAAAAGCAGGCTCAGTGTGAGCTTGAAAATGTCGCGAGGAGCCTCAGCGAGGCCCTAAAGAAACGTCTTGAATCGGGGTGGCCGGAGGAGACTGATGGCCAAGAGCGCGCCTACGCTGACATTGGTGCCGCTGCAGACTACGTGCGTGCGCTGGGGGATCTTGGAGCCAAACTCGGCGGGATGACGCCGCCTGTCGCGGCACTCTTGATCGCCTCCCTACCTTTTGCCTTCGCGGTTGGGCTCGCAGTCCTCAGCGAGCTACATGGCTAGGGCGCCAGGCGCTTCTTCGGCGAGGGAGTGGGCGGTTTAACCGCAGCCGCATTGGATACAACAGGAATCACCTGTGGGCGCTTTAGAGCCAACGGCGGAGGCACGGGCCTTCCCTGGTAGCCAGCCTCCTCAAGGTGCTCAGGTGGGATCCGAAACTCAGCCACGTCCAGAGTGTGGCACGGGCCTCAGAGGGAAACTGTCAGCGCGAGGGACCGGATGGCGGCTGCGGGGGCGAAGGCGCAGGTGGCTTTGAAGGCACCGGGCGTACTTGGGGGGATTTAAGGCCGGTCGGCGGTCCCGGATCGCCAGAACCCTGGTAGCCGCCCTTCTTGACCTGGCTTGGCCTGCGGTCACTCATGACTCCAGTCTAGACGGTGGGCTAGGCGGGTCAATCAGGCCCCGCCCAACCAGCGCCAAAGACCGCCGGATGGGCGAGGCGCCCTCGGCGGAGAAATGAACTGCATCATGTCAACCCGGTCGAGGCTCAGCCAGAGACCGCGGGGCTCAGCAAATTCACCAATGATCTGGCCGGTTGAGTCGGCGATCCAAATTTCCTCGAAATAGACATCGCGCTGTTCGGAGGACTGCTGAGGCGCCCAGGACGAGTCACTGAACTTGGCGATGTAAAAGTTGGGACGATCCTCAACCCCAGGCTGCAGAGTGAGGAAAACGTAACCGTAGCCGTAGCGCTCGAAGATGTAATCCCACCCTTGGCGGACGTCGCGACCTCCGAGCGCGTAGTGCAAAGGGCTGAGGTTGCCGCGCTGCTCGGCACGCCGCAGCAACGTGTTGAGACCGAGGCCGAGGAGAGTCGGAACCACAACGATCACAACCAAGACAAAGAGGACAATCGCGGAAACGTGTCCGCTCCAGTGGTGGCCAGAATCGGTATCGGAGATCAGCTGCCCGGTCCACCCGGTAAGTGCGACCAGGCCCTGAATCAGCAATGCGTAGGTCAGGGCCCGAAGGATCAGCTCCGGATCGGTCCGGCGCTCCGGCCGAGCCCGCCGGGTCTCCGCGAGATCAACGACGATGAAGCCCGGCAGGACAAAGGCGACGGCGATCAGCAACTCGGCGAGGGTCGACACGGCGCCAGCCTAAACGGTGATTTCCGGGCAAGGATGGAGGATTCGAAGACAACGAATGCCATCCAATTCGGATCCGACCCCCACGCGAACCTGGGCCACCGATAGTCCACGTGGCTCGACCACGGTCGCATTTCCTCGCAGCTGCCTGCATCGTTCCATTGCAGACAAAAGATATCAGCAACCTTCGGTCGGGCCGCACACCAGAACGTCTGTCCAAATTTGTCCGCCAAGGTCCTTCCCGCGGATACCGTGCGCGGCCGATGAAGTTGGTTGGAAGCCTCGGCGCAATGTTCGTGGCCCTCTCGCTCGCGGCCTGCGGGGCGGATGGGGGCAACACGACGACCTACACCTATCCGAGTGAATCGATGGAGCCGTCGATCTCCTATGAGGAGGAGATCTCGGTCGACCTCGACGCCTATGACCGCGCCGACCCGGCTCGAGGGGACGTCGTCGCCTTCCATCCGCCAGCCGGAGCCGACGCCGGCGACGAATGCGAGGTCGCACACCCGCTCCGGCAGCCGTGCCCGGAACCGACAGCGGGGCTCTCCACTCAGACCTTCCTCAAGCGCATCGTCGCCCTGCCCGGGGAGAAGTTCAGCGTTCGCGAAGGCCTGCCGGTGGTCAACGGCCAGGCCGTGCTCGTCGACGTGATCCAGCGCTGCTCCGCCGATTACCTCTGCAACATGCCGAAGCCGATCACGATCCCGCCCGGCCACTACTTCGTGATGGGCGACAACAGCGGCTCCTCTTCCGACAGCCGCTGGTGGGGCGCGGTCCCGCGGGCCGGGATTATCGGCAAGCTGGAAGAGTAGGCCGCTCGCCCGCCAGCGCCAGCTGCCTGGCGCCCAGCGCCGCCTCGATCTGATCGGCGGTGCCGGGCAGGCTCCGGGCGACGAGCCGCAGCTCGTGACCGGCGCCGGGGCAGCGCCAGCCCTCGCCGTCGCCGGCCTCGCTGACGACGAAGCGACTGCTGCAGGTTGGGCACTCGAAGAGGTCCATATCCCCTAGATGTCCGGCAACTCGCATTTGTTGCAGAGACTGTGGGGTTCTCATTTGGTACTAGCTGGTTTAGGGTGTGCCGAACTTGGTTCATCTGGTCGTGGGCGACCGGTGGGATGGCGGCAGGGGAATTCGCCGCGCTCGGCAGCGCTCGCGCATTGAGAGAAAGGCAGACATGAACAAATTTCGAGGCAAGCGCAGCCGAGGCGCGGTGATCGTCGCCGGCCTGCTCGCGCTGGTGGCCGCCCTCGCGCTGAGCGGAATCGCCGGCGCGGAGAAGCCGGTCAAAGTGCGTGCCGGCAACCTGGAACTGACCTTCAACGGCGGCTTCACTCCGAAGACGCTCTCGAAGACGAAGCTGACCCCGATCAAGCTCAACGTCTCCGGCGACATCAAGACCGTCGACGGCACCCACCCCCCGGCGCTGAAGGAATTCCTCTTCGAAACGGACAAGAACGGGGCCGTGAACGTGAAGGGCTACCCGACCTGCAAATCGGGTCAGCTGCAGTCGCAGGACACCTCGCACGCGGAAGCGATCTGCAAGAGCGCGATCATCGGCAAGGGCAAGACCGGCGTCGAGATCGCCTTCCCCGAACAAACGCCGATCCCGGTGAAGAGCGACCTGGTCGTCTTCAACGGCGGCACCTCCGGTGGCGTGACGACGTTCTTCATCCACGCCTACATCACGGTGCCGACCCCGGCCGCGATCGTGACCACGGTGAAAATCAAAAAAGTCCACAACGGCCGCTTCGGCATCGCCGGGCTCGCGACGATTCCGAAGATCGCCGGCGGCAGCGGCTCGCCGACGTCGTTCAACCTGACGATCGACAAAAAATTCACTTACAAGGGCAAAAAAGTGAGCGTGCTGAGCGCCAAATGCCCCGACGGAAAGCTCCAGGCTCGCGGCGAAGCCGTGTTCAGCGACGGCACCAAGGCGAAAGCCGAAGTGATCCGGACCTGCACCGGCAAGGGCTGAGCTAGCCAAAAAGACTTCGGCACCGAGGAGGCGCCGAGGGCGGTCACCGTCAGCTTGTCCCTCTGGGCGGCGGCCAGCATCAGACGCAGGGCGGGTCGGGTTCCTCTCCTATTTCCCGGCCCGCCTCGCGTCTCACTTCTTCTTCTGACGACGTTCCAGCACTTCGCCGAAGGCCTTCTCGACCTCGGTCGTCAGAGTCAGCCGGAAGGTCGCGTTGAGAGCCTCGACGGCGAGCGGGCGCAGGCGTTCGACCGCCTCGATGATCTCCGCCCAGCCCTCGTCGGGGCGGCCGGCCCGGTCGAACGGCTTCCACAGTTCCTCGACGAAGAGGTTGACGAAGGTGCGGGCGGCGGAGGAGGCGTTGCGGTTCAGCTTCTCGATCACCGCCAGGGCAGCGGGCAGCTCGATCCCCATCTTCAGCACGTCTTCGGCGGCCCTGAGCAGAGCCGGGCTGGGCGCTTCGTAGCTCTCGTCGCCGAGGTCGACCAGGAGGCCGAGCTTCTGCGCCTTGGCCAGCAGGCCGTCGTCGTCGGTCCCGAAGCGCTCGGCCAGCTCGGCCCGCGAGAGCACCTCGGGAGCCTCGGTCGCAAACGGCGCGGTGACCGCCTGGCGCAGGCCGACGAAGCGGTCGGCGTCGGCCCCGTGCTCGCCGATCAGACGCGAGATCGCGCTCAGCTTGAAGCCCTCCCCCTGCATCTCCTGGATCAGCCGCAGGCGGGCGACATGGGCGGGGCCGTAGTAGCCCGTGCGCGCCCGCACCTCGGGCGGCGGCAGCAGGCCGCGGGACTGGTGGTTGCGGATGTTCCGCACCGACATCCCGGTCTCGTAGGCGAGCTGCTCAACCGTCAGCATCGCCTGCTCGGCCGGCTCCTCGACTTGGGGTGCATCGGCTTTCTTTGCCATGGGTCAATGCTACCTTGGAAATGTAACCTCGTTTGAGGTAACGTTTAATGAGGTAACAAGCTTCATGGCAACGATCTTCTTCAGAAGGGACCTCGCATGACGCACGACCTCCTCTCGCTTGCAGCCGCGGCGCCCCCCGCCGGCGGCGCCGAGCTCGGACAGGTGGCGCTCGCCACGGTCGCCGCCGCCCTGCTCACCGCGGCCCTCCTCTACCTCGGCTTCGGCCACCGCTCCGGCCGCGTCCAGGTGCTCGGCAACCTCGCCGACCGGACCGAGCGCCTGACCGGGATGCCCGGCTGGGTGGCGCTGCCCTCGGCAATGGCCAGCGTCTCGCTCTTCACCGCCCTGGTCGGGATGTACTGGGACATCTCCCTCCACATCGACAACGGCCGCGACGCCGGGCCGCTGGCCAACCCGGCGCACTACCTGATCCTCGCCGGCCTCTTCGGGATCTTCACCGCCGGGTTCATCGCGATGGTGCTGCCGCGCGAGCGTCCGAGCACGGTCGCGATCCGGCTCGGCCGCGACTGGTGGGCGCCGCTCGGCGGCGTCCTGATCTGCGCCTGCGGCGCCTTCTCCCTGATCGGCTTCCCGCTCGACGACGTCTGGCACCGCCTCTTCGGCCAGGACGTGACCCTCTGGGGCCCGACCCACCTGATGTTGATCGGCGGCGCCGCGATGACCCTGGTCGGGATCGCCGTCCTCACCGTCGAGGGACTGCGCGCCAACGCCGCGGCCGGGCGCCGGCATCGCGAGCTGGCCTCGGTGCAGACGCTGCGGGCGGTCTCGCTGACCGGCGGCCTGATGATCGGCCTCTCAACCTTCCAGGCCGAGTTCGACTTCGGGGTGCCGCAGTTCCGGCTCGTCTTCCAGCCGATGCTGCTGATGCTCGCCGCCGGCGCCGGCCTCGTCCTCGCCCGCGTCTACGGCGGCCGCGGTGCCGCCCTCGGGGCGGCCCTGTTCTTCATCGTCATGCGCGGTCTGCTGGCGCTCGCGGTCGGTCCGGTGCTGGGCCAGACCGTCCCCCACTTCCCGCTCTACATCGTCGAGGCGCTGGTCGTCGAGACGATCGCCCTGCGGGTCTCGACGACCGAGCGGCCACTGCGCTTCGGCCTCTGGGCCGGCCTTGGGATCGGCACCGTCGGGCTTGCCGCCGAGTGGGCCTGGTCGCACGCCTGGATGACCCTGCCCTGGCCTGGCGCACTGTGGCCCGAGGGGGCGCTGCTCGGGCTCGCGATGGCGCTCGCCGGCGCTGTGATCGGCGCCTGGTTCGGCTCCCACCTCGCCGTCGAGGCGCCGGCGCGGCGGCCGATGTCGCGCACCGCGCCGGTCCTCGCCAGCGCCGTCATCGCGATCCTCGTCGTCTTTGCACTGCAAACGAACGGAGAGTCCGGCGCCAGCGCCACCGTCGCCCTGCGTGGCGTCGACGCCGGCCCCGGCCGCCATGTCGAGGCGAGCCTCGTCGTCGACCCGCCCGACGCCGCGGCCGAGGCCGAGTGGTTCGATGTCACCGCCTGGCAGGGCGGCGGCCTGGTGGTCGACCGCCTGCGCGAGGTCGGGCCCGGCCGCTACGAGACGACCGAGCCGATCCCCGTCTCCGGCAACTGGAAGACGATGGTCCGCTTCCACGAGGGCGACTCGCTGACCGCGCTGCCGATCTTCCTGCCGCGCGACGAGGCGATCCCGGTCGGGGAAATCCCCGCCCCCGCCCGCTTCACCCGCGCTTTCGGCGACGAGCACGAGCTGCTGCAACGCGAGCAGACCGGGGGCAGCCCCGCCCTGGTCGCGCTCGCCTACTCGGTCGTCGCCGCGGTGTCGCTCTCGCTGCTGGCGCTGCTCGCCTGGGCGCTGCACCGGCTCTCAGCCGTCGGGCGTGAGCAGCCACAGGAGCGCCGTCGCGCCCCCACCCCCGCCCCACGACTGCAGCACCAGGGGAGCGGCGGCCAGTGACCCTGCCGCTCGCCCACCACGCGGCGGTCGCGGCGCTGCCGGTCTTCCTGCCGGCGCTGATCATCTGCGCCGTCCTCCTCGTCCACTTCCTGCGCGAGCGCAGGCACTGGGACGAGGAGGGCGACGGCGACTCAGCCTGAGGCGAGCGCCGGGCTCGGGCTGCCGCCGGCACCGAGCAGCCGCTCGATCGCCGCGGCGTAGGCGCCATGGAGGCTGCTCGGGGGCGGTGGGATCTCGACCCCGTAGGCCTCGGCCATTGCCTGGGCCAACGCCCGCTTGAAGGTGGCGCCGTGCCAGGCCCGGGCTTCCTGCGCACGGCCGACATGGAGGTGGACCAGCTCGTGCAGCAGCGTCTCGAGCACGTCCCCGGTGCGGATCCCCGGGTAGGCGGTGACCGAGAGGCGGAACTGGGTGGGGACGGCGAAGCCGACGCGGTTGGGCCGGCTGCGCGCGCGCCGCACCTTCAGCTGCGGCCGGCGCTCGGCGAGCGGGCCGCGGGCGAAGACCGGCAGGCCGCAGAGCCGCTCCAGCTCGGCGTCGAGGGCAACTCCGGCGACCCGGTAGTAGGCGGGGGCGCGCACGATCGCGGCCGCGTCCTTCTTGCGCGGCGACGCCCGTCGCCGCCGCCGTCTCAGCGCTGGCAATTCGGGCACCAGTAGGTGGTCCGGTTGGCGTCGCCCTGGCCGCGCGAGGAGATCGGCCCGCCGCAGACCGTGCAGGGCCCGCGGCGGCGGTAGACGGCGGGATGGTGGCGACCGCTGGCGACGGCGTCGAGCATCTCGTGCCGGGCGGCGGCAAGGACCGCGGCGAGCTCGGAGTCGGAGAGGTCGGCGAGCGGGCGCCAGGGATCGACCCGGGCGGCGAAGCAGGCCTCGCTCTTGAAGATGTTGCCGATCCCAGCGACCAGGGTCTGGTCGAGCAGCGCGTCGCCGACGCCCCGCCCCGGCTCCGCCCGCATCGCCGCGACCACCGGCTCCGGCTCGAAGTCCGCCGCCAGCAGGTCGGGGCCGAGGCGGGCCAGTTGGGGATCGCGCCGCAGGCGCTCGCTCGGCAGCACCCGCAGGGTCGGGCCGCCGAACTGGACCGCTTCCTGCTCGCTGCCGGCCAGCACCGCCCAGGCGGATGAACGGGGCCGGCGCCAGGGAGCGCTGCGGCGGTAGAGGTGCCAACCGCCGCTCATCCCCAGGTGGCTGTGCAGGGCGAGCTCGCCGAAGTGGAGCAGCAGGTGCTTGCCGCGGGCCTCGGCGCCGTCGAACCGGCGGCCGTCGAGGCGCTCGACCCCGGCGGCGCGGCCGCGCGGGTTCGGCGCCGACACCGCGATCGACTGTCCGGCGAGCGCGGCGTCGAGGCGGCGGGCCAGCCGCAGGATCGTGTCGCCCTCTGCCATGGACAAATCATGCCCTCCCCCGGCCGCCGTTAGATTGAGGCGGTGTTGCGAGCCGCGCGAATCGACCCACTGGCCCGGCAGACGTCGCTGGCGCTCGCCGCCGGGCGGATCGGGATCGGCATCGCGGCGCTGACCGCGACCCGGCCTGCGCTGCGTGCCGCCGGCTTCCCCGAGCCCGGGGCGACCGGCACCACCGTGGCCAAGACCCTCGGCGCCCGCGACCTCACCCTGGGGCTGCTGACGGTGGCGGCGCGCGACGATCGCGCGGCCCTGCGGGCGGTCACCTTCGGAGCAGCGATGCTCGACGGCGCCGACGTCGTTGCCTTCAGCCTCGCCGCCGCCGAGCCCGAAGCCCGCCGCGCCGCTCTGGTCAGCGTCGCCACCGCCGCCGGCGCCGCCCTGGCCGGGCTCTGGGCCTGGCGCCGGCTCGGCTAGCGCCCGCCGGGCAGCGACCCTACGAGTTGCCGTTGTCCCGGAAGCCGACTGGGTCGTGGCTGACGTCGTGCGACTCGATCACCCGGTCGATCAGCCCGTAGGCGACCGCGTCGTCGGGCTGGAAGAACTTGTCGCGTTCCATGTCCTCGTGGATCTGCTCTTTCGACTGACCGGTGTGGTGGACGTAGATCCCGTCGAGCCGCTCACGCAGCTTGAGGATCTCCCTGGCGTGGATCTCGATGTCGGTCGACTGGCCCTCGAAGCCGCCGCTCGGCTGGTGGATGAGGATGCGGCTGTTGGGCAGCGCCATCCGTTTGCCTTTGGCGCCGCCGGTGAGGATCAGCGAGCCGGCCGACATCGCGATCCCGTAACAGATCGTCTGCACGTCGGGCTTGATGAACTGCATCGTGTCGTAGATCGCCAGGCCGGCGTAGGCGGAGCCGCCGGGGGAGTTGATGTAGAGGCTGACGTCCTTCTCGGGATCGTCGGACTCAAGGTGCAGCAGCTGGGCGATGATCAAGTTGGCGAGGTCCTCCGTCACCGGTTCTCCCAAGAAGACGATGCGCTGCGCCAGCAGGCGGCTGTAGATGTCGAAGGAGCGCTCGCCGCGAGCGGTCTGCTCGACGACCATCGGTACCAGTGGCAATTGGGCCTCCCTTTCAGCGGATTGATGTGCAACTATACGGTTGCGTGTCCAAACTACCACACACCGTAATGCGCTCGGTCGTCCTGGAGGCTGCTCCCGAGGAGGTTTGGGAGGCGGTGACCGACGAGAGCCTGCTGAGCGAGTGGCTGGCGCCGGAGGTCGAGCTGGAGCCGCACGAGGGCGGCGAGCTGCGCTGCCGCTACGAGGACGGCGAGGAGCGCCACGGCGAGGTCGAGCTGGTCGAGGAGGCCGAACGGCTCGCCTTCCGCTGGTGGCGCGACGGTGCCGGCCCGAGCCGGGTCGAGCTGCTGGTCGACGCGGTCGCCGGCGGCACCCGGCTGACGGTGATCGAGTCGCGCCTGGACCCGGGCACGCCGGCCCTGGCCGCGGCCGCCTGGTCGGCGCCGCTGGCGCGGGTGCGGATCCTCCTCGGCAGGCTCGTCCTCGCCTAGCGTCGTGGCGTCCGCCGGCGCAGCGGTCCTCCCCGCCTCCACCGAAGCACGCGTCGACGCCGTCTTCGCCGCGCTCGCCGATCCGACGCGGCGCCACCTCGTCGCCACCCTGGCGGCCCGGCCCGGCGCCACCGCGACCGGCCTCGCCGCCGGCCTGCCGATCAGCCGCCAGGCCGTCGCCAAGCACCTGCAACTGCTCTCCCGCGCCGGCCTGGTCGCCAGCCGCCGCAGCGGCCGCGAGGCCCGCTTCGAGCTGCAGCCGGAGCCGCTGGCCGATGCCGCCGCCTGGATCGGAGCCGTCGGCGGCGAGTGGGACCAGCGCCTCAGCGGCTTGCGGCGCCTGCTCGAGAACTGAGGCGGGGAGCCGGTCGTCGCCGGCCGAGCCGTACATTCGCGGAGATTCGGCCGCACCTGCGCTCTTTCTGGGACTTCCGGCCATTAGTGGGTATGGAGGCGCTGACCCAGAGCAGGAGGAGAGAGATGCTGACCACGACGACGGAGACCACGGCCACGGCTCTGGTCGAGATGCAGGGGGAGCCGGCTTACGTCGGCGAGTGGACGACGATCGGCCGCACGGTCGTGGTCGAGCAGGGCGGGAACCGGGAGCTGTTGGCGATGCAGCCGGCGCAGATCGGCGGCTACGCCTGGGGCCGGGCCGGGGTCCTGCCGCGCGAGGTCGCACGGGCGATCCTGCTCGACGCGACCGACAACCCGATGCTGGCCGAGCGGCTCTGCCGGCCGCTGACCTGGGAGGTCATCTCAACCCTGCCCGCCGAGGGCTTCCGGCTGACCCGGGCGGAAGTGCTGGCCTGGGTCGAGGGCCGCGAGCCGGAGGCGGCGAGCCCGGCTCAGCTCGCTTCGGCGTTGAACTTGTAGCCGACGCCGCGCACGGTCAGCACCAGCTCCGGCCGCTGCGGGTCGCGCTCGACCTTCTGGCGCAGGTTGGAGATGTGGACGTCGCAGGCGCGCTCGTCGCCGTCGAACTCGGTCTGCCAGAGCTCCTCCATGATCTGGGCGCGGGCGAAGACCTCGCCGGGACGGGCGACCAGCAGGCGCAGCAACTGGAACTCCGAGCGGGTCAGGTTGACCGCGACGCCGCGCACGGTGGCGACGTGGCGGACGAGGTCGATCGAGACCTGTCCGGCCTCGATCTTCACCGCTTGGGCCAGTGGCGAGCGGTCGAGTTCGCGACGGCGCAGCTGGGCGCGGACGCGGCCCAGCAGCTCCCGCACCGAGAAAGGCTTGGTCACGTAGTCGTCGGCGCCGACCTCGAGGCCGACGACCTTGTCGACCTCGGCATCCTTGGCGGTGAGCACGATGATCGGCACGGCGCTGCGCGAGCGCACGTCGCGGCAGATGTCGAGTCCGCTCGGCCCCGGCATCATGATGTCGAGGATCAGCAGGTCGTAGGGGATGCCGTTGCCGAGCAGGTCTGAGGCCTCGTCGCCGTCGGCGGCGGCGGTTACGTCGAAGCCCTCCTGGGCCAGCGCGTAGCCGACCGAGTCGCGGACCGAAGGCTCGTCGTCCGCGATCAGGATGCGCCCGCTGCTCATCTCACGCCACCGGGGTCGGGCTCGGTTGCGCGACCGGGAGGCGGACCCAGAAGGTGCTGCCCTCGCCCTCGACCGACTCGGCGCCGATCTGGCCGCCCATCACGTCGACCATGCGCCGCGCGATCGCCAAGCCGAGGCCGAAGCCCTCCTGCTTGCGCGACTCGCTGCGCCGGTAGAAGCGCTCGAAGACGCGCTCGATCTCGGCCGCCGGAATCCCGGTGCCGGTGTCGACTACCTCCAAAATGACCTCTGCCTCTCCATCACGACGGCCGCGAACGGTAACGGTGCCGGGGGGTGGCGTGTTCTTGAAGGCGTTGGTGAGCAGCCCGATCATCACCTGACGCAGCAGCGTCGGGTCCCCCGTGGCGGCCAACTCCTCCTCGACTTCGACCGCCAAAGCGACGTGCGGAGGCGCCTCGACGGCGGCGACGACGTCGCGGATCGCGGCCGGGACGTCGACCACCTCGCTCTCCGCCGCGCCCCGCGACTCGACCCGGGCCAGGGTCAGCAGGGACTGGGTCAGCCGGTTCATCCGCTCGGCGTCTTCGCCCAGCCGCTTGAGGAAGTGGTCGCGGTCGCCGGGGTCGTTCTTGGCGCCGCTCTGCAGCACCTCGATCGCGCCGGAGATCCCGGCCAGGGGGTTGCGCAGCTCGTGCGCGGCGTTGGAGACGAAGTCAGCTTCGGCCAGCTCGCGGCGGAGCTCGTCGGTGCGGTCGCGCAGGACTGCCAGCACGGCCCGCTCGTCGGGCAGCGAGCGCGCGGTCATCGCGTAGGCGCGATCGCCGATCCGCAGCGCCGGGTGGGCCGAGAAGCCGACCTCCTGGGCCCGGTGCAGCTGCGAGAGCGCGACCTCGGGCGGCCGGCCCCTGGGGTCGAGCAGGCGGGTGGCGGCGCGGTTGGAGAAGCGCACCGGCCCCTCGAAGTCGACGACCATGACGACGTCGGTCAGCCCGTCGAATATGGCCGCGAGCTTGTTGCGGTCGGCGGTGAGCACGCCGAAGCTCTCCTTCAGCGAGGCGCGCATCGAGTCCAGCGCGCGGGCGAGGTCGCCGATCTCATCCGGGCCGGAGACGCTCAGCGGCGCGTCGAAGGAGCCGCCCGCCATCTCGCCGGCGGCGCGGGCGAGGCGGACGACGCGGTGGGAGATCGCAACCGCGATCAGGAAGCCGGCGAGGACCCCGAGCAGGACCGCCGCGATCAGCGCCTCGGCGTTGTCGCCGAACAGGTAGATCGCGAGGGCGGTGATCAGGCTGACCGCGGCGAAAGCGGCGGTCAGCCAGAGGCGCATGCCGATCCGCGGTCCGCGCAACCGCGGCTTCGCCGGCATCTCGTTCCCGCCTTGCATGAACGTTTACTAACACACTCCAATCGAATCGGTGCGGGACGGCGCCGGTGGCGCCGGACCTTCATGGGAGAATCGAAATTATGCGGACGCTCGTCTTCATACCTGCCTGGAACGAGGAGGCCTCGATCTCGGCCGTCATCGCCGACGTCCGCGAGCACCTGCCCCAAGCGGACATCCTCGTCGTCGACGACGGCTCCACCGACGCGACCACCGCGACCGCCCAGGCGGAGGGCGTCCTCGTTGCCACCCTGCCCTTCAACCAGGGGCTGGGAGCGGCGCTGCAGACGGGCTACCTCTACGCCCTGCGCGAGGGCTACGGCACCTGCGCCCACCTCGACGCCGACGGCCAGCACCCGGCCGCCGAGGTGGCGCGGCTGCTGGCCGAGGTCGATGCCGACCGCGCCGACCTGGTGATCGGGTCGCGCTACGTCAATCCCGGGGCCGAGGCCGCCAGCGACGACTACAGGCCGACCTTCTCGCGCCGGATCGGGACCAGCGTCTTCCGCTTCTTCCTCACCCTGGCGACCAGGCAGCGCTTCACCGACACGACCAGCGGCATGCGCGCCGCCAACCGCAAGGTGATGTCGCTGTTCAGCGAGAACTACTCGCCCGACTTCGCCGAGATCGAGTCGCTGCAGCTTGCGGTGCGCGAGGGGCTGCGGGTCGAGGAGCTCTCGGTGCGGATGCTGGAGCGCGCCGGCGGCACCTCCTTCCTCACCCCCGTGCGCTCGGCCTTCTTCATCTTCAAGGGCGTCGTCGTACTCCTGGTCGGCCAGTTCCGGCCACGGCAGGCTGAGGTGGAGCGATGAGCTCTCTGCTCGCCGCCGCCAGCGCCAGCGACACCACGGTCAGCCTGACGCCGCAGACGCGGATCCTGGCCGCATTCATCGCGATCTGCTTCATGCTGCTGATCCTCGAGCTGATCCGGCGAGACCGCCTGCAGGAGCGCTACAGCGTGATCTGGTTCGTCGCCGGCCTCGGCATGCTCGCCGGCGCCGCCTTCCCCGGCCTGCTGAAGCTCGTCGCCGATCTGATGGGCGTGCGCGACACCAACGTCGCCCTGTTCTCGATCGTGCTCCTGCTGCTGCTCGGGCTGGCGCTCAACTTCAGCGTGATCATGTCCCGCCAGGCCGCCCAGATCACCCGGCTGGCGCAGGAGCGGGCGATCGAGAAAGCGCGCGAGCAGGCGGGCGAACAGAACGGCTCAGGCGAGAAGCGCCTCGAGCCTGAAGAAAAGCGCCTCTAGGGCGAGCTCCTCGGAGACGTTCAAGTCGAGGCTGCGGCGGGTCTCCTGGACTAGCTCGGCACCGCGGCGGGGCGCGGCGGGGTCGAGTCCGGAAGCCTGCTGGCGCAGAACATCGAGGCGGTCGTGGTTGAAGGCGACCTCCTCAGCCCCGGAGCCGACCGCGGCGAGATCGCGCAGCCAGGCGGCGCAGAGCTCGAGCCCGAGGTCGAGGATCTCGGTTCGCTGGCGGCGGCCGGCGCGTTTTGACTCGTCGCCGATGTCGCGGGCGGTGCGCTTCATCCCGGCCTCGGCTTCCTCCTCGAGCACGGCGCGGGTCGCCGCCTCGGCGTCTGCGCCGGCAGCTTCGGCGCCCTCCAGCAGTTGCCGCCAGGGCGCCGCGGAGACCTCGCCCGCAAGGGCAGCGGCGACGCAGCGCTCAGCCTCGGCCCGCAGCCCCCTCCCCCGCTCCGCCAGCAGCAGCCGCGCCCGCCCGAGGTCGCCGGCGGCGAGCCGCGCGGCGGCGGCGACCTCCTCCGGGCCCGCAGTGGCGGCGTCTCCGGCGCCGAGCTCGGCCTCCAGCACCGCCGCCGGCAGCGGCGCGAAGTCGACCGGCTGGCAGCGCGAGGCGATCGTCTCCAGCAGCGCCTCCGGCTCGGAGCTGAGCAGGATCAGGTGGACGAACCCCGGCGGCTCCTCCAGCGTCTTCAGCAGCGCGTTCTGGCTCTCGTCGCGCATCGCCTCCGCCGCCTCGACGACAAAGACGCGGCTGCCGCCTTCGAAAGGCCGGTAGGCGGCGGCGCGGATCACCCGCTCGCGCACCTCCTCGACCAGGTGCTGGGCGCCGCGTGGGGCGAGCCAGACGAGGTCGGGGTGCGGCGAGGGGTCGAGCAGGGCGCGGCGGCGGACGTCCTCGGGGTCGGCCGCGGCGGTGGCGAGGATCTCGGCCGCGAAGGCGCGCGCCGCCGCCCTCTTGCCCGACCCGCGGGGGCCGCGGAAGAGGTAGGCGTGGGACGGGCCGGACTCCAGCGCCGCGGTCAGCGCCACCCGCGGGCGCGGCTGGTGCTCGGTGACCTCAAGCAGCGCGGTCGGCACCAACGGCCTCCATCACCCGGGCGTGGACCTCCTCGACAGTGCCGGCGCCGTCGATGACGACGACGCGGTCGCTGGCGATGATCGCGATCTCCTCGTAGGCCTCGGCGACGGCGCGCTGCAGCTCCAGTCCCTCGGACTCGAAGCGGTCGGAGCCCTCGGCGCGACCGAGCCCGACCTCGGGGTCGACCCGCAGCAGCAGCGTCAGGTCGGGCCAGAGGCCGTCGGTGGCGGCCTCACAGAGGCCGATCACCTCTCCCACCCCCAGTCCCCTGGCGGCGCCCTGGTAGGCGACGCTGGAGTCGGAGAAGCGGTCGCTGACGACGTTGCGCCCGGCCTCCAGCGCCGGCCGGATCACCCGCTCGGTCAGATCGGCGCGGGCGGCGAGGAAGAGCAGCAGCTCGGCCAGGGAGTCCAGCTCCAGCGCCGGGTCGGCGAGCAGGGTTCGAATCCGCTCGGCCGCATCGGTCCCGCCCGGCTCGCGGATCGCCACCGTCTCGGGGCCCAGCGCCTCGGCCAAGAGCCGCGCCTGGGTGCTCTTGCCCGAGCCGTCGATGCCCTCGAGCGAGACGAACAAGCCTGGGGGCCTCAGCCTTTGGCCGCGGCTTTAGCGCGTTTGCGCCCCCGCGTGGCGGTGTCCGCTTTGGACGCTTTCACTTTGGCTTTGGCTTTTTTCGCTTTCGCCGGGGCGGCGTCCTCGTCGCCTTTGGCCGGCGGCTTTTTAGCCATCGCTTCTTTCGCTGCTTTGGCGGCTTCGCGCTCGGCCCGGCGTTTCTTCATCTCCTGCATCGACTCGCAGTCGTCGTTGAGGCAGAGGTTCCAGCTGCGGCCGCGGAAGGGCACGACTTTGAGCCGCGGCGTGCGCTCGCAGATCGAGCAGCGTTCTTCGAGGCGGAAGACGTCGCCGCGCTGGGGCAGCGGGAAGGTCTGGTCGCAGGACTCGGGGTCGTCGAGGGTCCAGCCGGTGCAGCCGACAAAGCGTTTGCCCGATTTTTTCGCGCGGATGATCCGCAGCATGTGGGGCGAGCCGTCGTCCTTTTTTCGGCCGGCTTCTTCGCAGACTTTGCAGGGACCGAGGATGCGGTCGTCGTCCATCCCTTTCCAGATCACTTTGGCGAGGTCCTCGCGGCTGCCGTCGATCTCGGTCCAGGTCTTGTGCAGGAGCTCGCGGCTCTCGCCGACGACGGCGCCCTTGGTCATCTCGCCGGCGGCGATCCGGTCCATCTCCGCCTCCAGTTGGGCGGTCATCTCCGGCGTCGCCATCGCCGGCACGTAGTTCTTGAAGGCTTCGTAGAGGGCGATCCCGGTCTCCGAGGGGACCGGCGGGTTGCCGTAGACGTAGCCGCGGTCGAACAGCTTCTGGATGATGTCGGCGCGGGTCGCTTTGGTCCCGAGGCCGCGCTCCTCCATCAGCTCGATCAGTTTCGCCTGCGAGATCCGCGAGGGCGGCTGCGTCTCCTTGTCGACGATCCAGGGCTCGCCCTCGAGCGCCAGCTCCTGACCCTCCTGCAGGGCCGGAATCTCCTCGTCGGCGGAGCGGGCGTAGGTGTAGATGCCGGCGTAGCCGGGGTCGACGACAACCGAGCCGCGGACGAAGTAGGTCTCCGAGCCGGCCTCGATGTCGGCCCGGGTGGACTCGGTGATCATCGGCGGGCTGAAGGTGGCGAGGAAGCGGCGCACAACCAGTTCGTAGACCCGTTTCTTCGACCCGTCGAGGGCGCCCGGGTGGATCGCCTGGGTCGGGTAGATCGGCGGGTGGTCGGTCGTCTCTTTTTTGCCGCGGGTCGCTTTCAGCTCCGGCTGGTCGAGCAGGCCGGCGGCGGCCGAGAACTCCTTCACCCGGACCAGCGAGGAGACCAGCTCCCGCACCGGCAGCGAGGGCGGGTAGACCGTGTTGTCGGTGCGCGGGTAGGAGATGAAGCCGTCCATGTAGAGGTCCTCGGCGATCCGCATCGCGCTGGCGGGGGTGATGCCGAGGCGGCTGGAGGCGTCGGTGCTGAAGGCGGTGGTGTTGTAGGGCGAGGGCGGCTTGCGGGTGTTTTTGCGCGCAGTCACCGCTTTGACGACACCGGGGCCGGAGGTGCCGGCGAAGGCGGCGTCGGCCTCGGCTTTGTCCCAGAATTTGTCGACCGTGTGGTGGGTCTCGAAGCTGCCGTCGGGATGCTGGAACTTGGCGAACAGCTCCCAGAACGGTTTCGCGACGTGGGCGCGGCGCTCCATCTCGCGCTCGACGATCAGGCCCAGGGTCGGGCTCTGGACGCGGCCGACGGAGAGGAAGTTGGAGCCGAAGCGGCGGCTGGCGAGGGAGACGGCGCGGGTCAGCGTCGCCCCCCAGAGCAGGTCGATGTCCTGGCGCGCGGCGCCGGCGTTGGCGAGCGGGTAGGAGAGGTAGTCGAGCTCGGAGAAGGCGCGCTCGATCTCTTCCTTGGTCAGCGCCGAGTAGCGCGCCCGGAGGATTTTCAGCGTGCCGTCAGCGGTGCCCTCGCGGGAGCCGAGCTCCGGGTTGGCGTCGAGCATCTCCTCCAGGGCCTCGAGCCCGATCAGCTCGCCCTCGCGATCGAAGTCGGTCGCGATCACCAGTTCGTCAGCCTCTTTGGCGACCTTTTTGATCGCTTTGACGACGTTTTTGTCGGTCGGCTCCTTGATCAGCTCGGCGTCGATCAAGTCGTGCAGGTCCGTCTTCTGCCAGTTCGAGTAGCCCTCGGGGAAGGCGGGACCGAGCACGTGGCCCTTGAGACCGATGGTCATGTGGTCGCCGTCGGCGTCGGTCCACATGTAGTACGGGACTTTGAAGGTTTTGTCCGAACTCGGGCCGCCACCAGCGGCGCCGAGGATCTCGGCGATCTTCTTGGCGGAGTTGTTCTTCTCGGTGACGATCAAGCGCATGGGGCGGCGAGGGTAGCAGGGGCGTTCGGCGGCGCTGCCCGGCGATCTCGTGCCCAGACCGGGTCGAGACCCGTAGGATCGACGCCTTGGCGAAGTCCTTGGTAACCGGCGGGGCTGGCTTCATCGGCTCGAATTTGGTCGACGCGCTGGTCGCGCGCGGCGACGAGGTGACGGTCGTCGACGATCTCTCGACCGGGCGCCGCCAGAACCTCGACGGGGCGATCGCCGCCGGCGCCGAGCTGGTCGAGCTCGACATCTGCGAGCGCAGCGCCCTGATCGAGCTGGTCGGCGAGCGCCAGCCGCAGACGGTCTTCCACCTGGCCGCCCAGATCGACGTCCGCAAGTCGCTCGAGGACCCGCGCTTCGACGCCGCGATCAACATCGGCGGCACCGCCAACCTGCTGGAGGCGATGCGGGCGGCGGGCACCGGGCGGATCGTCTTCGTCTCCACCGGCGGCGCGATCTACGGCGAGGGCGAGGGACAGCAGCTCCCGCTCGACGAGGCGGCGCCGATCGCGCCGCTCTCCGCCTACGGCCAGAGCAAGTTCGCCGCCGAGGGCTACCTCGCCCTCTACGAGCGCCTCTACGGCCTCTCCGGGATTTCCCTGCGGCTCGGCAACGTCTACGGCCCGCGCCAGGACCCGCTCGGCGAGGCGGGGGTGATCGCGATCTTCTGCGGCGCCCTGCGCGACGGCGGCCACGCCAAGGTCTTCGGCGACGGCAAGCAGACCCGTGACTATCTATATGTCGGCGACGTCGTCGCGGCGGCGCTGGCGGCGGCCGAGTCAGAAGCGACCGGCGCGGTCAACCTCGGCACCGGGCGCGAGACCAGCGTCCTGGAGCTGATCGAGACGCTGAGCCGGATCGGCGGCGCCGACGGCTTCGCACCCGAGTTCGCGCCGGCGCGGACCGGCGAGGTGCAGCGCATCGCGCTCGACGCCGGGCTGGCCGAGCGGGCGCTGGGCTGGCAGCCGCAGACCAGCCTCGAAGACGGCCTGCGGCTGACGCTCGACGCCCTCTAACCTGTCTCCAATGCCCGCCCAGGCCTATGCCGGCAAGGAGTGCGTCTGCCAGTTCCGCAAGGGAATCTGCGACCAGTCCTGCGTGCGCGACATGCTGGAGACGCCGTTCTACGTCGCCTGTCTGAAACTGAAAGGGCGGCGCTGCGTCGTCGTCGGCGGCGGCGACATCGGGCTCGAGAAGGTCGAGGGCCTGCTCGCCTGCGACGCCGACGTGACCCTGATCGCGCCGGTCGCCCACCCCGAGCTGGAGGACCTCGCCGCCGAGGGCTCGATCGAGTGGGAAAAGCGCTCCTACGCGGGAGCGGCGGACCTCGATGGCGTCTTCATGGCGATCGCCTGCACCGACGACACCGACATCAACATCGCCGTCTTCGACGACGCCGAGCGGCGGGCGATGCTGGTCAACATCGTCGACGTGCCGCCGCTGTGCAACTTCATCCTGCCGGCGATCGTCCGCACCGGCCCGCTGGCGATCGCGATCTCCACCGCCGGCGCCTCCCCCGCCCTGGCGAAGCGGATGAAGCGCGAAGTAGCCGACCTCTTCGGCGAGGAGTTCGCCCGCCTCGCGGTGATCCTCAACGACGCCCGCGGCTGGGCCAAGGGCACGCTGCCGACCTACCAGGACCGCAAGGACTTCTTCGAGGGCATCGTCAACGGCGACCCCGATCCGATCGAGCTGCTGCGCGACGGCCAGGAGACGGCCGTGCTGGCGATCGTCGAGTCCGCCAAAGAGCGGGCCGCGGCGGCGCTGGCCTAGCGGCGCTCAGGTGCCGCAGGCGGATGAGCGCAGGCCGTAGAGCGTGTCGCGCAGCTCCTTCGCCTCGCGGGCGCTGAGGTTGGCCGAGAAGGCGACCTCCAGCTCACCGACGATCACCGGCCGCATCTCCGCCAGTAGCTGCTCGCCTGCCGGCGTCAGGGTCGCGTAG
Source organism: Solirubrobacterales bacterium (assembly GCA_036376895.1). Taxonomy (GTDB): domain Bacteria; phylum Actinomycetota; class Thermoleophilia; order Solirubrobacterales; family 70-9; genus VAYN01. The sequence continues at coordinate 5,171 of DASUZL010000003.1, read as the reverse complement.
CTAACCCGTCGATCGGTCTCGCAGAAGGTTCGTTCCAGCAGGCCCGCCTTGACCAGGCGGTCGACCAGCTTGGTGAGGCCGCCGCGGGTGATCACCAGAGCCTCGGCCAGCTCTCCCATTTTCAGCCGATGGTCGGGGGCGTCGGCAACCGTCGCCAGCACCTCATACCAGGGGAGCGGAGGGAACTCGGCCTGCGCCAGCGCATCCTGAAGGCGCTGGCTGACGGCGGCGTGGGTGCGAGCCAGGGCGTTCCACGCTTCCCCGTGCGGAGTGGTGACGGGAATCTTCCGGCCGGCCGGGGCGTCCTTGGTTGCGGTGGCGGTCGCCTGCTCGTTCATCCGTCGAATCATCGCAGATGAACGTTGCCAAGGCAATAGTTGTAGATACAATCTTTTCTGCTAAAGTAGTTTCTGCGTCAATCTTTGACCTTCTAACTATCTGTCAGACGAAAGGCAGGACCAGTAAATGAGTACCGAGACCCTCAATCAGCAGATTCCGGCCGGCACCTGGAGCGCCGACCCGGTCCACTCCTCGATCCTGTTCGCGATCACCCACAACAAGATCGCCACCTTCCGCAGCGGCTTCAGCGCCTACGAGGCGACCCTGAGCGGCGGCGAGGCGCCGAAGCTCGAGGGCAGCGTCAGCGTCGACAGCGTCGACGTCGCCGAGGAGCAGCTCAAGGGCCACCTCCTCTCCCCCGACTTCTTCGACGTGCAGAAGTTCCCGAAGATGAGCTTCAGCTCGACCGAGCTGAGCGTCGAGGACGACGGCACCGCCCGCCTCGCCGGCGAGCTGCAGATCCGCGACGAGACCCGCGCCGTGCAGGCGACCGGCCGCTTTGGCCAGATCGGCTCCGACCTCGCCGGTGGCGAGCGCGTCGGCCTCTCCTTCGAGGTCGCGGTCGACCGTCGCGAGTTCGACCTCGGCTGGAACACCGAGCTGCCGAGCGGCGGCGAGGTGCTCGAGTACGAGGTGGCGATCACCGTCGAGCTCGAGTTCGTCCGCCAGGACTCCTAGTCATGAGGGTCCTGGGCATATCCGGAAGCCTGCGCCGGGACTCGTACAACAGCGCCCTCCTGCGGGCGGCCGCCGAGCGGCTGCCCGCGGGGGCGGAGCTGGTCGAGTTCGAGCGGCTGCGGGAGATCCCGCCCTACGACGCCGACGCCGAGCTCGACGGAACTCCGGACGCGGTGCGTGAGCTGCGCGAGGCGATGCGCGAGGCCGACGCGGTCCTGGTCGCGACGCCCGAGTACAACCACTCGATCCCCGGGGTGCTGAAGAACGCCCTCGACTGGGCTTCGCGCCCGGCCGGCCAGAGCGCCCTGATGGGCACGCCGGCAGCGGTGATCGGCGCTTCGACCGGGATGTTCGGCGCGGTCTGGGCCCAGGCCGAGACGCGCAAGGTGCTGAGCGCCCTCGGCGGCCGCGTGGTCGAGTCCGAGCTGCCAGTTGCTCGGGCGCAGGAAATCTACGCCGACGGGGAGCTGGAACTGAGCCCGGAGCAGTCCGGGCAACTGGCGGAGCTGCTGGCCGAGCTCGTCTCCGAAGTCGAGGAGCTGCGCGAGGCGCTGGCGGCCTAAGCCTGCGGCAGGGCGAAGAAGGCGACCGCGGAGAAGTGGGCGATCGCGGCGGCGATCACAAAGAGGTGGAAGACCTCGTGGTAGCCGAAGATGGCCGGGTTGGGGTTGGGGCGCTGGGTCGCGTAGACCACCGCTCCGGCGGTATATAGGAGCCCGCCGACGGCGACCAGCGAGGCGCCGAGGATCCCCATCGAGGTCCACAGTTCGGGGAAGGCGACGACGGCGACCCAGCCGATCGCCAGGTAGATCAGCGCCGAGGCCCATTTCGGGTGGTCGATCCAGATCATCTCGACCGCGGCACCGGCGATTGCGCCGGCCCAGACGACTACGAGGATCGCGCTCGCCAGGGCGCCGTTCAGGACCAGCAGCGCGAACGGCGTGTAGGTGCCGGCGATGAGGAAGAAGATCATCGAGTGATCCAGCCGCCGCATCCACTGGCGCACCTGCGGCCGGGTCCAGTTGACGCGGTGGTAGAGGGCGCTGGTGCCGAACAGAGCCGAGAGGCTGACCGCGTAGATGGCAACGGCGACCGTCGCCTTGGGCGTCTTCGCGAGCACGATCAGGGCGACGCCGAAGCCGAGCGAGAGGAAGAAGGCCCACTCGTGGCTGACCCCGCGCAGTTTCGGCTTGACCGCAGCAAGGGCGTCGGCGGTGACCTCTTTGGCGGCGTCGACGCGCTCGCCGACGGCCTCTTTCGCCGCGGTCGCACGCTCCCCGACCGCCTCTTTGGCGGCGGTGGCGCGCTCGCCCATCGCGTCCCTCGCGGCGCTCGCCCGCTCGCCGACCCGCTCGGCGCTTTTGCGGAGGTCTTCGACCATGTCCGCAGGGTACTCGAACGCCCTTTGCCGAAATTGCGGGCTGTCACAATGGGGGTAGGAATTTTCGCGCGCATCGCAGCGGTAATTTGCGCGCTTCTGGCCTGCGTTCCGTCCGACCTGGGGGCAATCCTGCGCAGTTACCCCTGAAAGTCGCTGCGAGAGGAGAAGTTCGATGTCCAAGACCGCCATTAGCACTCCAAAAAACGGTCTGCAGGGCCTCTCTATAGAGCGGCGGTTTTCGGCTGCCGGCGTGCATCCTTTCGACCAGATCGAGTGGGAGATCCGCGATGCGGTGATCGGCAACCCGGAGAGCCCGGCCTTCGAGCAGCGCGAAGTCGAGTTCCCGAAGAGCTGGTCGCAGAACGCGACCAACATCGTCGCCCAGAAGTACTTCCGGGGCAAGATCGGCAGCCCCGAGCGCGAGAGCTCGGTCAAACAGATGATCGGCCGCGTCGCCGGGACGATCGCCGGCTGGGGTCGTGAGGGCAGCTACTTCGCCTCCGAGGAGGACGCCGACGCCTTCGAGATGGAGCTGACCGCGATCCTGCTCAACCAGAAGGCGGCCTTCAACTCGCCGGTGTGGTTCAACGTGGGCTTCGAGGAGCGTCCCCAGTGCAGCGCCTGTTTCATTCTCAGCGTCGAGGACACGATCGAGTCGATCCTCGATTGGAACACCAAAGAGGGAATGATCTTCCGCGGCGGCTCCGGCTCCGGCATCAACCTTTCGAACATCCGCGGCTCGGTCGAGCACCTCTCCAAGGGTGGCCTCGCCTCCGGCCCGGTCAGCTTCATGCGAGGCGCCGACGCCTGGGCGGGGACGATCAAGTCCGGCGGCAAGACCCGGCGCGCGGCGAAGATGGTCGTCCTTGATGTCGACCATCCCGATGTCGAGGACTTCATCTGGTGCAAGGCCAAGGAGGAGGAGAAGGCGGCAGCCCTGCGCGACGCCGGCTTCGACATGTCGATCGACGGCGAGGGCTTCACCTCGATCCAGTACCAGAACGCGAATAACTCGGTCCGGGTCACCGACGAGTTCATGGAGGCGGTCGAGGCCGGCGAGGACTGGCACCTGACCGCCCGCACCAACGGCGAATCGGTGAAAACGCTGGACGCGCGCGAGCTGATGAACCAGATCGCCGACGCCGCCTGGCGCTGCGCCGATCCCGGCATCCAGTACGACACCACGATCAACCGCTGGCACACCAGCCCGGAGTCGGGTCGGATCAACGCCTCCAACCCCTGCAGCGAGTACATGCACGTCGACAACTCGGCCTGCAACCTGGCCTCGCTGAACTTGATGAAATTCCGCCGCGAGGACGGCAGCTTCGACGTCTCCGAGTTCGAGCACGCGGTCGACATCGTCTTCCTCGCCCAGGAGATCGTCGTCGGCTTCTCCAGCTACCCGACCGAGGAGATCGGCGAGAACGCCAACGCCTTCCGCCAGCTCGGGCTCGGCTTCGCCAACCTCGGCGCCCTGCTGATGTCCGACGGCCTGGCCTACGACTCCGACGAGGGTCGCAACATCGCCGCCGCGATCACGGCGCTGATGACCGGCCGCGCCTACCGCCAGTCGGCGCTGATCGCCGCCGGCGCGACCGGCCCCTACGACGAGTACGAGAAGAACCGCGAGCCGCACAACGGCGTCATGCGCATGCACCGCGATGCCGCCTACGAGGTCGACTCGACCGGGATCAAGGGCGACCTGCTGGAGGCAGCAAAGACGTCCTGGGACGAAGCGGTCGAGCTCGGCGAGGAGCACGGCTACCGCAACGCCCAGGCGACGGTGTTCGCGCCGACCGGGACGATCAGCTTCCTGATGGACTGCGACACGACCGGGATCGAGCCCGACTTCTCCCTGGTCAAGTTCAAGGAGCTGGTCGGCGGCGGGCAGATGACGATCGTCAACCAGTCGGTGCCGCTGGCCCTGCAGAGCCTCGGCTACTCGGAGGCGGAGATCGACCAGATCAACGCCCACATCGCCGAGAAGAACACGATCATCGGCGCCCCCGGCCTCAAGGACGAGCACCTGCCGGTCTTCGACGTCGCGGTCGGCGAGCGGGCAATCTCATACACCGGCCACATAGACATGATGGCCGCGACCCAGCCGTTCCTCTCCGGGGCGATCTCGAAGACGGTCAACATGCCGCAGTCGGCGACCATCGAGGACATCGCCGACGCCTACACCCGCGGCTGGAAGGGCGGCCTGAAGGCGCTGGCGATCTACCGCGACGGCTCGAAGACGGCGCAGGCGCTGCGCACCGACGCCCAGGATGAGAAGGGCGAGGAGGCCGAGGTGGTCATGGCCGCGCCGGAGCGCAAGCGGATGCCGCGCGAGCGCGAATCGATCACCCACAAGTTCTCGATCGCCGGCCACGAGGGCTACATCACCGCCGGCAAATACGAGGACGGCTCGGTCGGCGAGATCTTCCTCACCGACATCGGCAAGGAGGGATCGACGATGCGAGGGCTGCTCAACGCCTTCGCGACCGCGATCTCGATCGGCCTTCAGTACGGGGTGCCGCTGGAAACCTTCGTGCGCAAGTTCAGCTACATGCGCTTCGAGCCGGAGGGAATCACCGGCAACCCGGAGATCCCCTTCGCCACGTCGAGGCCCGACTACATCATGCGCTGGCTCGGCAGCCGCTTCATCGAGGACACCGACGTGCTCGAGGAACTGGGGATCATGACCCAGGAGGTGCGGGCCAAGCAGGAGGCGGAGACCGCGCAGCTGGCGATCGGGCTCACCGGCGACACCGCCGGCCCGGCCAACGGC
>DASUZL010000002.1:0-109146 GCA_036376895.1 Solirubrobacterales bacterium | reverse complement strand
GGTCAGGATCAGCACCAGCCGATCGATACCGAGCCCGGCGCCGCCGGTCGGGGGCATTCCCTGCTCGAGCGACTCGACGAAGGTCTCGTCGTAGGGCTGGGTCTCCTCGTCTCCTCTCGCAGTCTCCTCGGCCTGGGCCTCGAATCGGCGGCGCTGCTCGTCGGGGTCGTTCAGCTCGCTGAACGAGTTGGCGATCTCGATGCCGCCGACGAACGCCTCCCAGCGCTCGACCAGGCCCGGCTCGGAGCGGTGGGCCTTGGCGAACGGCGACAGCTCCACCGGGTAGTCGGTGACGAAGGTCGGCTGGATCAGCTCCGGCTCCACCGATTTGGCGAGCAGGCCGTCGACCAGCTTGCCCCAGCCCTCGGCCGGATCCGGCTCGCCGCCCATCGCAGCGGCAAGCGCCTCGCGGGTCGGGTGCTCGGCGATGTCGATGCCGCTGCGCTCGCGGATCGCCTCGCGCAGCGTCACCCGCTTCCAGGGCGGGGCGAAGTCGATGACCGCGTCGCCGCGCTGCACCTTGGTCGTGCCCAGCAGCTTCTCCGCCACCTCGGCGACCATCGTCTCGACCCGGTGCGCGGTGGCGGTGTAGTCAGAGCAGGCCTCGTACCACTCGAGCATCGTGAACTCGGGGTTGTGTTTGAACGAGACGCCCTCGTTGCGGAAGTCCTTGCCGAGCTCGTAGACGCGGTCGATGCCGCCGACGACGAGGCGCTTGAGGTAGAGCTCGGTCGCGATCCGCAGGTAGAAGTCGCGGTCGAGCTGGTTGTGGTGGGTGACGAAGGGACGCGCCAGGGCGCCGCCGTAGAGCGGCTGCAGAACCGGCGTCTCGACCTCGACGTAGCCGTGGTCGTCGAGCCAGCGGCGGATCTCGGAGACGGTGCGGGCGCGGACGCCGAAGACGCGCCGGCTCTCCTCGTTGGCCATCAGGTCGAGCTCGCGGCGGCGGAAGCGGGTCTCGGTGTCCTCCAGCCCGTGGAACTTGTCCGGCGGCGGGCGCAGGCTCTTGGCCAGCAGGCGCCAGCGGTCGAGCGCCAGCGAGAGCTCGCCGCCGCGCCGGGTCGCCATCGCCGTGCCCTCGACGCCGACGATGTCGCCGAGGTCGAGGTCGACCAGGAGCTTGTAGGCCTCCTCACCCAGCAGGTCCTCGCGGGCGTGGAGCTGGATCTCGCCGCTGCCGTCGCGGAGGTCGAGGAAGCAGGCCTTGCCGTGGCCGCGGCGGGCGACCAGGCGGCCGGCGACGCGGTGGCGCGACTCGGTCTCGATCCCCGGCGCCAGCCCCTCGTGCGCCGCCCGCACCTCGGCGATGTCCTCGCGCTCGGAGAACTCGTGTGGGAACGGATCGATCCCCGCATCCCGTATGCGCCCCAGCTTCTCGCGCCGGTCGCGCAGTACGTCGGAGAGTTTTGGCTGCTCGTCGGGCTCGCTCATCGCCGCGCGAGCCTATCGACCGTCAGGCCTTCTCAATCTTGGTGATTTTGAGTTTCTTCTTCGGGCCGCGCGGAACCTCGACCGTGACGACGTCGTTGCGCTTGCGCCCGACCAGCGCCTTGCCGATCGGCGACTCGTTCGAGAGTTTGTGCTCGACCGGGTTCGCCTCGGTGGAACCGACGATCTGGAATTTCTGCGAGTCGCCGGTTTTCTGGTCTTTGACGTGGACGACCGAGCCGAAGCCGACCTCCTCGGTGTTCAGCGCCTTCTCGTCGATCACGGTCGCCCGCCGCAGCCGCTCCTCGAGCTGCGCGATCCGGCCCTCCAGCAGGGCCTGTTCGTTCTTGGCGTCATCGTATTCGGCGTTCTCGGAGATGTCGCCGAATTCGCGCGCCTCCTTGATCCGCGCCGCGACCTCGCGGCGTTTGGTCGTCGAGAGGAACTCGATTTCCTCTTTCAGCTTCTCTAGCCCCTCGGGGGTGATGACAGCCTGACGACTCACTTGAACGACCTCGCTTTTGGTTTGACGGAAAGCCGAAAAAGGGCTCCCAGACCGAAAAAAACGCCCCGATGCGGCTATAGAAACGCCACACCCAGGCACGGAGTCGCGGGATTATAGGGATTCCGGGCCGTCAATCAAGGGCGTTCTAGGCAACGGCAGCAGGGGCGGCCAAGCCGGCGATCAGGACGCGCGCGCGGGGCAGGTCGGCGCTGCGCTGCAGCTCGTCGACAACCTCGGCCGGCGCCTCCAGGCGCTGGGTGTACCAGGGGTAGAACTTGCGCAGGTAGCGCTCGGCCCGCTTTGACCCGATGTGCTCCTCGGCCCGGTCGACCACCCAGAGCAGCTCGGCGACCACCTCGGCCCGCGTCGGCGGCTCGACCCGGCGGCCGGTCAGTTCCTCGAACAGCCAGGGGTTGCCGAGCGAGCCGCGGGCGATCATCACCGCGTCGGCACCCGACTCCTCGTACGCCGTGCGGGCTGCCTCGGCGTCGCTGAGGCCGCCGGAGACGATCACCGGCACGGTCACCCGTTCGACCAGTTCCCGGGTCAGCACGTAGTCGGGCTGACCCTTGTGGCCCTTGGTCGCCGCCCGCGGGTGGAAGGCGATCGCCGCCACCCCGCCCTCCTCGGCCAGCCGCACCGCGAGCTCGTAGCCGGAGCGGTCGCCGGCCTCGATTCCCGAGCGCAGCTTCACCGTCACCGGCAGGCCGCTGCCCTCGGCGGCGCCGCGGGCCAGGGCGAGGGCGAGGTCGGGGTCGCGCAGCAACTGGGCGCCGGCGCCGGTCCGCCGTACCTTCGGCACCGGGCAGCCCATGTTGATGTCGATCAGGTCGGCGCCCGCCTCGGCGGCGATCTGCGCGCCGGAGCGCATCACCTCGGCGTCGTGGCCGAACAGCTGCACCGAGACCGGGTGCTCGTCGGGGTGGATCCGCATCAGGTCGCGCAGGGTGCGCTCGTTGCGGTAGTGCAGGGCGAAGCTGGAGACCATCTCCGAGACCGCCAGGCCGGCACCGTGGCGTTTGGCCTGCAGGCGCACGAACCAGTTGCCGATGCCGGCCAGCGGCGCCAGCAGCACGCGGTTGGAGATCGGGATGCCGCCGATCTCGAAGGGGTCGGTCAGCTCATGCCTGGTTGCGGTCATGGATCAGTCGCAGGCCCTTCAAGGTCAGGAGGTCGTCGACTTCGTCGATCGTCTCGGTGAACGGCACCACGGTCGCGGCGTAGCCCCCAGTGGCGAGCACGCGCGGGTTCGGCAGTTCCTCTTCGATCCGGCGGACGATGCCGTCGATCAGGCCGGCGAAGCCGAAGATGAAGCCGGAGTTGATCGCCGCGCGGGTCGAGCGCCCGATCGCCTCCTGCGGCTCTTCGAGGTCGATCCGGGTGATCCGGGCGGCGCGTTCGATCAGGGCGCTGAGCGAGGGTGCGAGGCCGGGGCCGATTGCGCCGCCGAGGTACTCGCCCTCCGGGGAGACCGCGTCGATGTTGATCCCGGTGCCGAAATCGACGGAGATGCAGGCGTCGCCGACCCGGTCGTAGGCGGCGATTGCGTTGACGAGTCGGTCGGCGCCGACCTCGAGCGGGTTCTCGATCCGAATCGGCATCCCGGTGCTTACACCGGGACCGATCGTCAGGCAGTCGGCCTCGAGGTAGCGCTCGGAGAGCTGCTCGAACTGCCTGCCGAGCGGCGGCACCACGGAGGAGACGCAAACCGCATCGACGTCCCCGAAGGCACAGCCGCTGAGCGAGAAGAGGCCGGCGATCCGCTCGGCCAGCTCGTCGCCGGTCGCCCCGGAGCGAGTCTGGAAGCGCCAGTGCTCGACCAGTTGCTCGCCGTCAAAGGCGCCCAGGTGGGTTTGCGTGTTGCCGACGTCGACCGCGAGGAGCACCCGGCGATTATTACGGCCGGATGGTGAGCGGTGGCGAACCCGCGTGTCCTGTGCATAGGATCGTGACGTGAACGCTCGCCTATATGTGATCCCCGCCTCGCACCCCAGCATCAGCGCGCAGCTGATGCTCGAGCACAAGGGGATCGCCTACAAGCGCAAAGACCTGCTGCCTGTCATCTCCAAGGCCGCCCTGCGCGTCCTCGGCTTTCCCGGCACCAAGGTGCCGGCGCTGAAGATCGAGGGCGACAAGGTCCAGGGCTCCCGCCCGGTCGCCCGCGAGCTGGAGCGACTGCGCCCCGAGCCGGCGCTGTTCCCCGCCGACCCCGAGAAACGGATCGCGGTGGAAGAGGCCGAGCGCTTCGGCGACGAGGAGCTGCAGCACCCGATCCGGCAGATCCTCTGGTGGACGATCCGCAAGGACAAAAAGCCCCTTCGCAGCTACTCCGAGGGCGCCAAGCTAGGGCTCCCGATTGGGCTGGCGATGAAAACCGCGGCGCCGATCGTCGCCGCCTCGGCCCGCTTCAACGAAGCCTCCGACGACAACGTCCGCCGCGACCTGGCGGCGCTGCCGGCGCTCTTGGACCGGGTCGACGCCTGGATCGCCTCCGGCGTCCTCAACGGCCCCGAGCTGAACGCAGCCGACTTCCAGATCGCCCCCAGCCTCGGGCTGGCGCTGACCCTCGATGACCTGCGCCCGGCGTTCGAGTCGCGGCCTGCGGCCGAGCTGGCCAAACGGCTCGTCCCGAACTACCCCGGTCACACGCCGCCGATCCTGCCGGCCGCCTGGCTGGAGCCGCTGCGCGGCCAGCCCACCGCGGCTTAGAGCGAACCGGCGGGGTCGACCCGCTCACCCTCGGGCAGCGCCGCGAGCGCGTCCGAGAGGCGGGTGCCGTCGGGGAGGGTCAGCTCGGGGTCGAGCTCGAGCAGGGGGACGAGGACGAAGCGGCGGCTCGTCACCTCGGGGTGCGGCAGGGTGAGGCGGTCGGTTTGCAGCTCGAGGTCGCCGAGCAGGAGCAGGTCGACGTCGAGCGGTCGCGGGCTGTGGCGAGGGGCGTCGAAGGAGCGGCCGCGCTCGGCCTCGACCGCCTTGCAGGCATCGAGCAGGCCTTCCGGTTCGAGGTCGGTGCGGATGCGGGCGGCGGCGTTGAGGAAGTCGGGCTGGTCGAGGATCTCGCCGACCGGCTCGGTCAGGTAGGTCGAGGAGACCGCATCCACCTCCACCCCGTGCGCCGGCAACAGCTCGAGCGCCGCCCGCAGGTGGGCAGCGGGGTCGCCGACGTTGGAACCGAGCCCGAGGTAGCCCGTGCGCACCGGGCCTACCCCTCGGTGGGTTCGTCGTCCTCGTCGACGGTGCGTTCCTGGGTGACCTCGACCGCGACCTCCTGGATCGCCAGCGGCAGCGGCGGCTCCGGCTTGGCGGCGCGGACGCGGACAGACTCGGAGCCGTAGCGCTCCATCATCCGCTCGCCGATCACCTGGGCGAGGCGCTCCAGGGTGCGGTAGCTGCGCTCGGTCGCGGCGAGGGCGACGATGTCGCAGACCTGGGAGTAGTCGACCGTGTCCTCGAGCCGGTCGGTGAGCACCGCGTCGCAGGCTGGCACGTCGAAGGAGATGTCGAACTCGAGCCGCTGCCCGACCTCCTGCTCGGCGTCGGAGACGCCGTGGTGGGTGTAGATCGAGAGGCCGCGGATCTCGACCTCGGCGCTCGATTCGATGCCGCTGCCGTGCGGTCCCTGGGACTCCATCGGGCCAACCTACCCGAGAACCGCGCCGGCCAACTTCATTGCCTCGGCGACCTCGGCGACGTCGTGGACGCGCAGAACCTCGGCGCCCTCGGCCGCGGCCAGGACCGAAGAAGCGATGGTGCCGCCGAGGCGCTCGCTTGCCGGCGAGCCGTCGAGGCGGCCGATGAAGCTCTTGCGCGAGGTGCCGATCACCAGCGGGCGGCCGAGCCGGCGCAGCTCCGGCAGGCGGCGCAGCAGTTCGAGGTTGTGCTCGGCGGTCTTGCCGAACCCGATCCCCGGGTCGAGCCAGATCCGCTGCTTGTCGATCCCGGCGGCAACCGCCGCCTCGAGCCGCTCGGCGAGAAAGGCACCGACCTCGGCGACGACGTCGCCGTAGGTGGGGTCGCGCTGCATCGTCCGCGGGTCGCCGAGCATGTGCATGAGCACGACGGTGGCATCGCGCTCGGCGCAGAGCGTCGCCATCTCCGGGTCGCCGCGCAAGGCGGTGACGTCGTTGACGATCGTCGCGCCGGCGTCGAGCGCGGCGATGGCGACAGCCGCCTTCGAAGTGTCGACCGAGACCTCCGCCCCACCCCCGGCGAGACCGGCGATGACCGGGACGACGCGGCGCAGCTCCTCCGCCTCCGGCACCTCCTCCGCCCCCGGCCGGGTCGATTCGCCACCGACGTCGAGGATCGCCGCCCCCGCAGCCGCCAGCTCCTCCCCATGCGCGATCGCGGCCTCGGGATCGAGATAGAGACCGCCGTCGGAGAAGGAGTCCGGGGTGACGTTGACGACCCCCATCAGTTTGGGAGCCACTCGAGGTACTCCGGTTCCGCTCAGGCTAGGAGGCGTCGCCGCCCGCGAACCCGGGCCTCGGGCGCGGGTTGGGGCGAGCGCCCTCGCGGGCGGCGGGCTCGGGCTCCGCGGCCTCGGGCTCGGCCGGAGGGGTCGGCTCTTTGTCGTCGTCGGCGAAGACCTCGCTGGCGGGCTTGCCGTCGAGCAGCGCCGCAAACTGGTCGGCGTCGATCGTCTCCCGCTCCAGCAGCAGCTTCGAGACCACGTCGAGATCGTCGCGGCGTTCGTTGAGCAGGCTCTTCGCGGTCTGGTGGGCGCCCTCGACGATGCGGCGGATCTCGTCGTCGATCTCGCGCGCGATCTCGTCCGAGTAGTCGGGCTCGGAGGAGAACTCGCGGCCGAGGAAGGGCTGGCCGCGATCGTGGCCGAAGACGCGGGGGCCGAGTCGCTCGGACATGCCGAACCGCATCACCATCTGCTTCGCCGTCTCGGTCACCTTTTCGAGGTCGTTGGAGGCGCCGGTGGTGATCTCGCCGAAGACGATCTCCTCGGCGGCGCGGCCGCCCAGGGTCATCGCCATCGTGTCGGTCAGCTCGGCCCGGGTGGTGAGGAACTTGTCCTCGGTCGGCAGGCTGATCGTGTAGCCGAGCGCCTGGCCGCGGCTGATGATCGAAATCTTGTGGACCGGGTCGGTGTTCTCCAGCAGGTGGCCGACGATCGCGTGGCCCATCTCGTGATAGGCCGTGATCAGCCGCTCCTTCTCGCTCATCACGCGGGTTTTCTTCTCGGGGCCGGCGATCACGCGCATGATCCCCTCCTCGAGCTCCTTCATCGTGATCTCGCGGGAGCCCGAGCGGGCGGTCAGGAGCGCCGCCTCGTTGATCAGGTTGGCGAGGTCGGCACCGGTGAAGCCGGGGGTCTGGCCGGCCAGCGTGTCGAGGTCGATCTCGCGGCCCAGCGGCTTGCCGCGGGTGTGGACCTCGAGGATCTTCTTGCGGCCTTTGCGGTCGGGACGGTCGACGACGACCTGGCGGTCGAAGCGGCCGGGCCGCAGCAGCGCCGGGTCGAGGATGTCGGGCCGGTTGGTGGCCGCGATCAAGATGATGTTGTCCTTCATCTCGAAGCCGTCCATCTCGACCAGAAGCTGGTTCAGGGTCTGCTCGCGCTCGTCGTGACCGCCGCCCATGCCGGCGCCGCGGTGGCGGCCGACGGCGTCGATCTCGTCCATGAAGATGATGCAGGGCGAGTTCTGTTTGGCCTGCTCGAAGAGGTCGCGGACGCGGCTGGCGCCGACGCCGACGAACATCTCGACGAAGTCCGAGCCGGAGATCGAGAAGAAGGGCACGCCGGCCTCGCCGGCGACGGCGCGGGCCAGCAGCGTCTTACCGGTGCCGGGAGGTCCGTAGAGCAGGACGCCCTTGGGGATCCGGGCGCCGAGCGCCTGGAACTTCTTCGGGTTCTCGAGGAATTCTTTGATCTCCTCCAACTCCTGCACCGCCTCGTCAACGCCGGCGACGTCGCGGAAGGTGATTTTCGGAGCGTCGACCGACATCCGCTTGGCTTTCGATTTGCCGAAGTTCATGACCCGCGAACCGCCGCCCTGCATCTGGTTCATGAGGAAGATCCAGAAGCCGAAGAAGAGGATGAAAGGCAGGATGTAGGTGAGCAGCGAAAGCAGGCTGGAACCGCCGGTGCCGTGCACCTTGGTGACGCTGAGGCCGCCGGCAGCTTCGCCTTCTTCGAGGACTTTCAGCAGCGTCGGTTCGGTGTTCGGCGGGTATCCGGTGGAGAAGCTTTCGCCGTTGGTCCGCTTGACGTCGAGGGTGCTGTCCTTGACGTTGATCGAAACCTCTTCGATTTTGCCGTCCGCGATCAGGCCCGTTTTGGGCTTGACGAGCTCGGTGTAGGAGGGCGGCTCCGGGCTCGGGTCGTTGGTGATCACTTTCTGGGCAATGAAGGCCAGAATCACGACCAGAAGGATCGGAAATGCCGCGCTTTTAAAGAAACGCCTCAAGGGAATAAATCAGCGTACCAGGGGGGAATTGCCGCTCAATCCACTAACGCAGCCACGTAATCAAGGTTGCGGTAGTGCTGCGCGTGGTCGAGGCCGTACCCGATCGCGAAGCGGTTGGGGATCTCGAAGCCGATGTAGCGGGGCGAGAGGTCGACGCGCAGCCGCTCCGGCTTGGTCAGCAGGGAGCAGACCTCGAGTGAGGCGGGATTGCGGGCGCGCAGGTTGCGCATCAGGTAGTGCAGGGTGAGGCCGGAGTCGATGATGTCCTCGACGATCAGCACGTGGCGGCCTTCGATCGGCGCGTCGAGGTCCTTGAGGATGCGGACGACGCCCGAGGAATCGGTCTGGGAGCCGTAACTGGAGACGGCCATGAAGTCGATCTCACAGGGGACGTCGATGCTGCGCATCAGGTCGGCGAGGAAGAGCACGGCGCCCTTGAGCACGCCGACCATGAACAGCTCGCGGCCGGCGTAGTCACGGCTGATCTCGCCGCCCAGCTCGGCGACGCGGCGCTGCAAGTCCTCTTTGCCGACGAGGATCTCGCCGATCGCGGGGTCGCTCACCGGCCGCAGTCTAGATATATGGAGGCGAGCGGCCTCAGTCGCGCTCCGCTCGCAGCACCCCGCCCTCGACCACGGCACGGACGCCGCCGCCGAGATCGAGCTGGGCGCGGCCGCTGCGGCGCAGCCCGGTGACCTGCTCGGCGAAGCGGGCGGCGCCGGGGACCGGCCGCCCCGCCGCCCGGTCGGCCAGGCGCTGCAAGACCAGTCGCCGCAGCGCCGGCTGCAGCTCGGCCAACCGCGCCAGCTCGATGCGGCCACGGCCGGCGCCGCCGGAGCCGTCGAGCTCGGCGTCGACAAGGCGGTCGAGCACCTCGGCCTCGTCGCGCAGCAGCTCGGCGGTGCGCAGCACGTTGGCCGCAGCGGCAGGGTGGATCCGCGCCAGCTCCGGCAGCAGGCCGTGGCGGACGCGGTTGCGGGCGTAGGCCTCGCCGGCGTTGGTGGCGTCTTCGCGCCAGGCGAGCCCATGCTCCTCGCAGTAGGCCGTGGTTTCCTCGCGGGTCGTGCCGAGCAGCGGCCGGGCGAGGCTGCCGTCACGGGGCCGCATGCCCAGCAGCGCCCGGCGGCTCGGCGAGGAGGCGAGGCGGTAGAGGATCGTCTCCACCTGGTCGTCGGCGGTGTGGCCGGTGACGATCGTCGCCTCCTGCGGCAGCGCCACCCGGGCGGCCGCCGCGTAGCGGGTATCCCGGGCCCAGGCCTGGAGGTTGCCGGGGCCCTCGGGCCGCACCGGCCGCTCGACCACCAGCTCGACCTCGAGCTCGGCGCAGAGCTCGGCGCAGTGGGCCTCGTCCCCCCCGGCCTCCTCGCGCAGGCCGTAGTTGACGTGGACCGCGGTGACCGGCTCGGCGCCGCGCAGGCGCACCGCGAGGTCGAGCATGCAGACCGAGTCGCGGCCGCCGGAGAGCAGCACGACCAGCGGCGCCGGCGGCGCGATCAGCCCGTCGGCCTTGACCCGCGCCAGCACTCGCTCGGCGCTCATGCGGCGGCGCGGACGAGGAAGAGCTCGGTCGGGACCGGGAAGCCCTTGAGCGAGACGCTGCCGATCGGTTCCAGGTCGAGCGCTTCGCGATCGGCGATCGCGGCGCCGACGCGGTCGGTGACCAGCACCTCGCCGGCGAGCGCTCGGTTGACCACCCGGTGGGCGAGGTTGACCTGGCTGCCGAAGTAGTCGCCGTCGCGGTAGACGGCGTCGCCGCAGTGGATCCCGACCCGCGGCTGCGGGCGCCGCGAGAAGCCGGCGATGAAGTCGACCGCCCACTGGGTAAGCGCCGCAGCGTCGGGTGAGACGACCATCACCTCGTCGCCGATCGTCTTCACGATCGTCGCCTCCCGCGGCAGCGTCGACTCGACCGTGGCGATGAAGTTCTCGACCGCGTCGAGCGCCTCGATGTCGCCCTCTTCCTCGGTGTAGCGGGTGAACCCGGTGAGGTCGATGAAGCAGAGGGTGACGGTGACGTGACCGAGCTCGACTTCGGCGGTGTCATGGCCCTGGTCGACCTCCATATGCCCGACCACGTCCTGCTCGAGGAAATAGCGCAGGTAGCGGGTGTGCAGGTACTCGGTCAGGGGCGCCGCCAGCGGCAGGATGTCGGCGGCGAGGTCGCCGATCTCCGCCGCCATCTCCAGCTCCGGCACGCCGTCGCGGATCAGCGGTTCGTGCACGTAGAGGTGGAAGAGCCGCACCTCGGCGTCGGCGACCCGCCGCATCGACTGCGCGTAGACCCGCGCCAGTTGAAGGAAGGCGACCAGCGGGAAGCCGGCGGCGAGAACCCGGGCGCAGTGGCGCATCGCCGCCGCGTCCTCGGGGCTGAGAGTGCGCTCGCGGCCTTTCGGGGTGCCGAGGATGGTGAGGATCCGCTCCACCAGCTCCGGCTCCATGCCGGTGTCGGCGGCGACCTCGGCGACGCTCAACTGCGCCTCCTGTTCGGAGAAAAGCTCCTCGGCGAAGCCGAAGGCGAGCCGGCCCTCACGCCCTGCGTCTCGCAGGTCCTCGAGCGAGTAGCCGCGCTCCCGCATCCGCGCCACAACCCGCGCCTGGGCCGCAGCCGTGGCGGTCCAACGCCCCCGCCGCACCGGCACGATCTTCTCCTCCGCCCAGCGTTTCAGCGTGCTGGAGGGAACCCCAGATCGACGCGCTGCCTCACTGAGAGATATTCGCTCGTCGGCCACTAGCTAGCGAGGCTAGTCGGAGAACGGGACGGGGCGGCATCGCTGCCGCCCCGTCGCGTCTCTCGGTGTCTCGGAATCGCTACGTCGGGATCTCCGACTCCTCGTGCAACTGGAGCACCTCGATGCCCCCCTCGCCGGTGCGGATGCGAATCGCTTCCTCGACCGGCAGCACGAAGATCTTGCCGTCGCCGACCTCACCCGTGCGGGCGTGTTTGAGGATCGTCTCGACGACGACCGCCTTGTCTTTGTCCTCGACCACAACCTCCAGCTTGATCTTCGGCCGGACGTTGACGGTCAGGGTCGAGCCGCGGTAGCGCTCGACAATGCCTTTCTGGCGACCCGAGCCCTTGGCCTCGACGATCGACAGGGACGGGAATCCCTTGTCGAGCAGCTCGGCCCGGATCGGCTCGAACGCCTCGTGGCGGATGAACGCCTCTATCTTCTTCATGCGTCCAGCCCTCCTAGGACTCGGTCGTGGTCATCGGACTGACGGCCGGCGCCACTGGCGCCGCCGCCGGGGGTGGTGCCGGGGTGCCGAACGGCAGCCCCGTCGAGTACTCCGGCTGTGGGATGAACTGCTCCGGGTACCCATACATCCCGTGCTCGGAGATGTCGAGGCCGGCGTCCTCCTCCTCGGCGCTGACTCGCAGTCCGATCGTCTTCTTGATCAGGAAGAAGATGACGTAGGAGACCACGAACACGCAGGTGAAGGCGACGGCGACCCCGAGCGCCTGGGCGCCGAGCTGGCTGAACGAGCCGCTGTACCAAAGGCCCGGATCGCCGACTTCGTTGAATTCCGCCAGCCGTGGCGAGGTGAAGATCCCGCAGGAGAGGGTCCCCCAGATCCCGGCCAGGCCGTGAGCGGAGGTCGCAC
Source organism: Solirubrobacterales bacterium (assembly GCA_036376895.1). Taxonomy (GTDB): domain Bacteria; phylum Actinomycetota; class Thermoleophilia; order Solirubrobacterales; family 70-9; genus VAYN01. The sequence goes on along the minus strand of DASUZL010000002.1, from coordinate 97,188 downwards.
CGACGGGGTCGTCGATGATCTTCTCGATCGCGATCACCCCGACCACCACGATCACGCCGGCGATCACACCGATGATCGGCGCCGCCCAGTACTCGACGTAGCCGGATGGAGCGGTGATCGCGACAAGACCGGCGATCGCGCCGTTGCCGGCCATGCCGATGTCGATCGTTTTGGTCAGCAGCCACATCATCGTCACCGCGCCGATCACGCCGGCGGCGGCGGCCAGGTTGGTGACGACGACGACTTCGGCGAAGCGTCCGCCGATCGCCCCCAGGGTGGAACCCGGGTTGAAGCCGAACCAGCCGAGCCAGAGGATCAGCACGCCGAGGCCGACCAGGGGCATCGAGTGCCCGGGGATCGCCCGCGGTTTGCCGTCTTTCGTGTACTTGCCGATCCGCGGGCCAAGCAGCAGCAGCGCTGCGAAGGCGCCGGTCGCGCCGATCAGGTGGACCACCGTGGAGCCGGCGAAGTCCTGCATGCCGACGTTGACCTGCAGCCAGCCGCCACCGAAGATCCAGTGACTGAGGATCGGGTACAGCACGGAGCTGAAGATCACCGCGTAGATGATGTACGCGCCGAACTTGATCCGCTCCAGCGTTGCTCCCCAGACGATCGCCAGCGAGACGGCGCAGAACACGAACTGGAAGAACATGAATGCGGCCGGGCTGATCGAATACGTTTCGACGAAGGGGATGCTCTTGCCGGCTTCTTCGACTGAGGAGCCGACGTCCAGGAAGAAGCCGTGGGTTCCGGCTATCTCACCGAGCCCGCCAAAGGCGAGCGCGAAGCCGACCGCCCAGTAACAGAGCGAGGCGATCGAGAAGTTGACGAGCACCTTGGCCACGCCCGCTCCCGCGTTCTTGGCCCGAGAGAACCCGACCTCCAGAAGCAGGAAGCCCGCCTGCATGAACATCACCAGGACGGCGGCGACGATCACCCACATGGCGTTGATGCTGGCCTCGGGAGTTTCGAGGATTGCCGGCGCTTCTTCCGCGCCGAAGGCAACCCCCGGCAGAACGAGCGAGGCGAGCGCGGCCACCGGGCCTGCGATCAAGAGCCTCTTTTTCATTGATTTCCTCCTTGCCCACCAGGCCCCTGGCCACGGCGGTCGCGGGTTTGGCGATTCCAGACTCACCGTAAATTCGGCTTGGCAGGCTGTAATTAGACGAGTGGAGGAAATCCGCGGCTTCGAGTTCTCACGAGTGGCGGCCAGATGGCCGAAACCGCCTGCCGGCGGGCCTCAGCGCTAATCCCGAGCAACACGCTCGGATTCCGTTAGGGTTCCCGAACGCAAGGCTTTAGGGAGCCCTAAGTAGGCTCCCCTAACCCAGGAGGCACCTGACTCGATGAGACGCAACACCAGACTTGCCGTCCCCGCCATCGCCCTGGCGCTCGGCGCCGGGCTGCTCGCGGGCTGCGGTGGCAGCGACAGCGAGGAGACCACCAGCGCCGAGGCGGCAGCCGCCGAACTGGCCCCGGTGAAGACCTACCTCACCGACCACTCGGCCGAGCTGGTCGAGCAGGTCGACCTGCTGCAGGCCAGCGCCGACGAGTACTACGAGCTCGCCAAATCGGTCGACTTCGACTACGACCGGCTGCTGAAGGAGCACGGGGACGACGTCGAGCGGATCCTCGATGAATCGAAGGACGTCTTTGTCGTCGCCAACCCGGCCTACGAGGAGATGGAGGGCATCGTCGCCGGTGTGCCGCGCCTCGCCCACTACGACGTCGACATCGACGCCGGCTCGGACGCCTCGACTCCCGAAGACGCGGTCTCCTTCACCCTGACCACGCCCGAAGGCGAGAAGCTGAAACAGCCGGGCAACCTCTTCTTCCTGACCGAGACGGCGCTCTACGGCACCAACCCGGACCTGCAGGCGGAGGGCGTCGAGCCGGACGTCAACGGCAACGGCAAGGTCGAGTTCGGCGAGGGCCTGCCCGACGCCAACATCTACAAAGCGTCGCTGGACGAATTCGCCGCCCAGGCGAAGAGCCTCGACGAAGACGCACAGGAGTTCGAACCGACCCCGTCGGACGCGCTGACCTCGATCGTGATCATGACCCCGACGATGAGCGAGTACTTCGAGGCTTGGAAGAACTCCCGCTTCATCGCCGGCGAAGGGGCGAGCGAACAGGGCTTCGTCGCCACCTCGCGGCTCTCCGACATCGCCGACATCCTCGGCGGCATCCTCGTCACCTACAACGGGATGGAACCGACGATCGCGACCGAGAACGCGGCCCAGGCCAAGCAGACCAAGCAGGAGCTGAAAAGCCTGGTCGACTTCGCCTCCGACCTGCGCGACCGCGAGGCCGAAGGGGAGAAATTCAACGCCAAGCAGGCCGACGCGCTCGGCTCCCAGGCCCAGACCCAGGCCGAGGCGATCGCCGGCCAGGTGACCCAGGCCGCCAAGCAGCTCGAAATCGAACTGCAGGAAGGCTAGGAGGCGGAGACGGCACCGAAGCGGGACAACCGCCGCAGGGGCTCGAAAGCCACCGTCGCGATGCTGATCGCGGCGGTGGCTTCGCTCTGTCTGGCCGCCGCTGCGAGTGCCGCACCCTCCCCCGCCGAACCGCCCTGGCAGGCGGCCGACGCGATCCGCGCCGACCTCGCCGAAGCGCAGACCCAGGTCCTCTTCGACGAAAGCACCGCCGCGGCCCTGGCCCAGGCGGAGTCACACCTCTCAGGCCCGCTGCGCCAGGGCCTCGCCGAGCATGCCCCCGGCGAACTGCGCGAAATCGAGGCCTCGCTGGCGTCGATCTCCCCCAGCTCGGGCGAAACCGAGCTCGCCGCCGCCCAAGGGCGGATCATCGGCGCCCTGCGCCGCGGCGCGATGGCGGTAGCCCTCGCCGCAGCGGCGGAAGGCGACGCGGCCACGGCGCGGACCTGGCTGCAGATCCGCGACTTCCGCAAGACCACCCGCTTCACCCGCCCCGGCGTCACCGCGACCGAAGCGGTGCGGGAGCTCGCCAACCGTGAAATCTCCCGCCACGAGGCCGTGGTGCAGATCGAAAAGGACCTGCTCGACGCTTTCCAGGCGCGGCTCAAAACCAACCTCGACGAAGCGACGCAGGCGGCCGAGCGCGACTTCGACGGCCGCTTCGCGGAAACCGCCGCGATCGCCCAGGGCTACTGGCTGGCGATCGCCGACGAGTACGCCAAGCAGCGCGGCGCCGGCGAGCGCGAGGCCACGAGCCGTGACTTCCAGCAACTGGCCGCAGCCGGCGAGCGCTCCGACCGCGCCGCCTTCGAAGCTGCCCGCCAGCGGGTCGAAGCCGACCTCGTCGGCTTCACCGCAGCCCCCCTGACTCCTGACGAGGAGCTCAACCGGGCCGCCCAGCTCACCCGCTTCCTCGACCTGGTGCCGAAAGAGTTCGACAAGGGCACCGCCGACGGCAAGGTCACGGTCGCCTTCGAGGTGCAGGAGGCAGTTGCCTTCATGGACGGCGTCGAAGCCGCCTTCTCCGACCTCGAGCCGGTGCTGCTGAAACGCGACGAAGCGGCGGTGGGACGGATCAAGGACGAGTTCGCGACCCTGCGCGAGGACGTCGACTCGGCCCAGCAGGGCGGCGCCGTCGCCGAGCAGGAGGAGCTCGACGCGGCCGTCGACCGGGCAAGCGCCGAAATCGAGCGGATCGAGCCGGAGGAGTGGACCGAGCCGAGCGACGAAGCCGACTTCGAACTCGTCGACATCTCCCTCGACCAGCTCGAAGCGGCCGTCGGTGCCGGCCAGTACCAGGCGGCCGAGCAGGCCCGCCTTGCCGCCTACGGCTTCTTCGAGTTCGGGCCGGAGCTGAAGCTGCGCGCCTTCGACACCCAGCTCGCGCTCGAAATCGAGGGACTGATTTGGTACGGCGCCAGCGGCGAGTCCGGCCTCGCCGATCTGATCGCCGACGACGCGCCGCTGGACGAGATCCGCGAAACCCGTCTCACCCTCGACGAGAAGCTCGCCGACGCGCGGGCGATCACCGGCGACGGCGCCAGCGCCCTGACCACGATCACCAACTCGGCCCTGATCGTCTTCCGCGAGGGCCTGGAGGCGATCCTGATCATCGCCGCGATCACCGCCAGCATGGTCGGCCCGCGCGAGCGCCTGCGGCGGCCGATCTACCGCGGCGCGCTGCTCGCCCTCCCGGTCAGCCTGTTGCTGTTCCTGCTGGCGATCCTGCTGCTCGACTCGCTCTCCAAATACGGGGAGAAGCTGGAGGCGGTGGTCGGGGTCGTCGCGATCGGTGTCCTGCTGCTGGTCATGAACTGGTTCTTCCACAAGGTCTACTGGACCGAGTGGATCAAAGGCCACCGCGATCGCGGCAAAGTGCTGACCGGCGCGGCGATCGCGGCGGGCGCCGGCGCCGCCACCGTCGCCGGCCTCTACACGCTCGGCTTCACCAGCGTCTTCCGCGAGGGCTTCGAGACGGTGCTCTTCCTGCAGGCGCTGCAGCTCAGCTCCGGCACCGGCGTGGTCCTCGCCGGTGTCTCGCTGGGGCTGGTGATGACCGCGGCGGTCGGCGCCGTCACCTTCGCACTCGAGCGCAAGCTCCCTTATAAGAAGATGCTGATCGCGACCGGGGTGCTGATCGCACTCGTCCTGGTCGTCCTGGTCGGCAACACGGCGCGGACGATGCAGGGCGTCGGCTGGCTCTCGATCACCCCGATCGACATCGAATTCCCGCTCTGGATGGGCACCTGGCTCGGCATCTACCCGACCGTGGAGACGCTGACCGCACAGGCGCTCTCGTTCGTCTTCGTGATCGGCAGCTACTTCGCCGCCGAGTGGATGCGCAAGCGCGAACTGCGCAAGGCGATCGAGGCGCACGAGGCATCGCTGGCGGCGGAGGGCGATGGCGACAGTGATGACGACGAGCCGAAGCCGGAGAACGGCGACGGCAACAACGGCAACGGCCGCGGGCTAGGGTCCGGTGACGATGCCGTCGAGACTCCGCCCGACCGCCTCGCTCGCCGCTGACGCGGTCCTGGTCGGCGACCCCGGGCGGGCCCTCGCCCTGGCCCAGGTGCTGCTCGAGCAGCCGAAGATGAGCAACCATGCTCGCGGGCTCTGGGGCTACTCGGGGCAGACCCCCGCCGGACGGGCGCTGACCGTGCAGTCGACCGGAATGGGCGGGCCCAGCGCCGCCCTCGTCCTCGCCGACCTCGCCGAGCTCGGACTGCGGCGGGCGGTGCGGGTCGGGACCTGCGTCGCGATCGACCCGGCGCCGGCCCCCGGCGATCTCCTGCTGGTCGGTGAGGCGCAGGCCTGGGGTGGCGGCGGTGGCGGCGAGCAGGTCCTCCCCGACGAGGCCCTGACCGCGGGACTGCGCGATGGGCTGGGCGGCGACGCCAGGGCGGGCACCGTCGCCAGCCTCGACTTCCTGCACCGGGCGAACGGCAGGACGAGTGGCGGCTATGCCGAGCGGGTCGACGCGGCGGACATGCAGACGGCGACCCTCTTGGCCGGCGGAGCCGAGCATGCGGTGGCGATCGCCGCCGTCCTGATCGTCGCCGAGAGCGCTGACGGCGAACAGGCCGACGACGAGACGCTGGCTGCAGCGGCGGAGCGCGCCGGAGCCGCCGCGGCGACCGTTCTAGGCTAAGTCTAACCCTCAAGTCGAGGGTTAGCTTAGCTCCTTTTCCTTCTCTTTCTTGGCGTTTTTGGCGGCCTCGCGGCGCAGCGACCCGAGCTCACGAGTGAGATCGTCCATCTGCTCCTCGAGATCCTCCACCCGCTGTGAAAACGAGCGCAGGCGCCGCTCCAGCCGCTCGACATCACTGGCCGAGGGCAGGTTGAGGGCGCTCATCGCGGCCTGCTGGGCCTCGATCGCCTTCTCGCGGGCGCCAAGCGCCGCGGTTACCGCGTTGTGCAGGGTCGGGTTGTCGATCAGTGCCTGCGCCAGCTCTCCCAGCGCCTGCTCCGAGCGTGCCCGCAGCCCGTCCTGCTCGTCCTCGTCGTAGCTCACGCCGCCCGCCTTTCGCAACTCATTCACTTCAGCTTAACGAGCGCATCCGGCTTGGCTGAAACGCTGCCGCCTGCAGGAATGACTTCTCAAGTGATTAAGGGCTTGTTGGGGGGCGGCTGGGGCCGTTGCATGCCCCTGGGCGAACGGGTACCTTCCGTTCCCACTGCTGCTCTGCGGGGAGGGAACGGTCGCGATCAACGCGAACCGCGCGGTGGAGCAAAAGGCGCTTAGGGATGAGAAGCAAGATCGCACTGATCGTCGTACTCGCCAGCTTCCTGGCGGTCGCCTCCGTGGGCGCCGCGATGGCTGGAGCAGATCCCCTGGGCGACAGCACCAACGTCACCCCCCTCCCGAGCGCGCCCAGCATCCCCTCGCTTCAGGCCACCGCCTGCGCCAATGGCGTCGACGATGACAACGACGGCCTCGCCGATCTCGCCGACCCTGACTGCACCGGCCCGGAGATCGACAGCGAGGCGACGCCCTCGGCCAACCCGACCGCGCCGAGCGCGGCCCCCAGCGCAGAAGGCGCCACCGGCCCGACCGGCGCCACCGGCTCTGACGGCTTCAGCCAGGGCGACGCGATCGGCACCCCGGGCGGCGGCGTCAATCGCAACGACAGCCTTGGCGAGTCCAGCGGCGGCAACGGCAACGACGGCGGCCTCAACGCCCCCAGCGCCACCGGCGGCGGCGACCAGCCACTAGCCGGCGACAACGACGGCGGCTCCCCCTTCGCCGCCGGCGGCACCCCGACCAGCGCCAACCCGACGATGACGATCGCCCCCTTCGGCCCGGCCCCGATCGGCGTCCCCAACTTCATCATCGACTCCTTCGAGATCCCGCCCTTCCTGCTGCCGATCTACCAGGCCTGCGGAACCGAATACGGGATCCCCTGGGAGGTGCTGGCCTCGATCAACAAAATCGAGACCGCTTTCGGCACCAACCTCAACGTCTCCAGCGCCGGCGCCGTCGGCTGGATGCAGTTCCTGCCTTCCAGTTGGGAGGCCTACGGGCTCGACGCCAACGGCGACGGGCGCAAAGACCCCTACAACCCGGTCGACGCGATCTGCGCCGCGGCGCACTACCTGAAGATCGCCGGCGGCAGCGAGGACCTCTACAGCGCGATCTTCGCCTACAACCACGCCGACTGGTACGTGCAGGAGGTGCTGCTCTTCGCCCGCGCCTACGGCAAACTGCCGACCGACCTGGTCGGCTCGCTGACCGGCCTCACCGAGGGCGCCCACTTCCCGGTCGCCGCCGACGCCCGCTACGCCGACGACATCTCGGCCCGGGCCTCGCTGAAGCGCTCGCAGCCCGGGACCCGCGACAGCTACGGCAACGCCGCCGAAGTGATCGCCTCCTCCCCCACCCGCCGCGGGATCAACATCTTCGCCGCCGAGGACTCGCCGGTCGTCGCCGTCAACGACGGCATCGTCCGCAAGATCGGCTCCTCGCCCAAGCTCGGCAAGTTCGTCGTCCTCGAAGACACCTACGGCAACCGCTACACCTACGCCGAGCTCGGCCGCCTGGTCCGCGACCGGCGCCTGGTCGTGCTGCCGACCGGCAAGGAGAAGCGGGTCCCGGTCGAAAGCGAGAACCTGCGGCCGCGGGTGCGGGCGCTGCCGCAGCGGCTCGAGGACGACGGCGCCCGCAAACGCGAGCGCGCGGTCGTCAGCGAAAGCGAAGTGCTGGCCGCCAACGACGGCAACATCCACGTCGGCTCGAAGGTGATCGCCGGCACCGTCCTGGCCCGCGTCGGCGGCGGCGAGGATGGCGTCGACCCGCACCTCAACTTCTCGATCCGCCCCGCCGGCAAGGGCGCGCCGCGGATCGACCCGAAGCCGATCCTCGACGGCTGGAAGCTGCTCGAGGCAACGGCGATCTACCGGGCCAAGGGCAAGAACCCGTTCGCCGCCAATCTCAGCGGCGCCGGCGTCCTCCTGCTCTCCAAGGAGGCGCTGCAGAAACGGGTGCTGGAGGACGAGGGGCTGAACATCTACCCCTGCGGCCGCGAAGACATCTCCGCCGGCCTGATCGACCGCCGCGTGCTGGCGATGCTCGAGTTCCTGCGCACCAAAGGCTTCGAACTGACGATCACCTCGCTGCAGTGCGGCCACGGCTTCTACACCACCTCCGGCAACGTCTCCGAGCACTCGACCGGCGACGCGGTCGACATCGCCGAGATCAACGGCGTGCCGGTGATCGGCCACCAGGGACCGGGGACGCCGACCGACGAGCTGATCCACACCCTGCTGCAACTGCAGGGCACGATGCACCCGCACCAGGTGATCTCGCTCGAGGACCTGCCCGGGCCGACCAGCTTCCCGCTCTCCGACCACGCCGACCACGTCCACGTCGGCTACTACTCGCTGACCGGCGGCCCGCTCGACACCCAGTTCCTGGCGCTGCTGAAACCGGACCAGTGGCAGCGCCTGATCGACCGCCTCGGGCAGATCGAGAACCCCGAAGTTCCGACCGCGCCCTCGCCCTTCTCGCTGCCCGACGAGGGCAACGCCTCGGGCGGCACCCCCAGCGGCGACTAGCGACCGCCGCGGCACACGGATAGCGGGAGAATCCCCCTCCTGTCCAAGCTATTCGGATTCGCACAGCTCGACTTCGCCGGCCCGCTGCCGCTGGCCGACGGGCGCTACCTCGCCCGCGAAGCCGGCGGCGAGAGCGTGCTGGTGGTGAAGACGCTGGGCGCACCCCCGCCCCCGGCAAGGCGACGCCGGCGGCCGCGGCGGGCACAGACGGGCGGCGAGCCCGCATCGCTGCCGCTGGCCCGCGCAACCGCGATCCGCGCCTTTGCCCCGTTCCCCTCGGAGGAGGACGCCCAGCGCTGGTTGGAGGAGGCGAGCGAGGCCGAGGAGACCGCGGACGTGCTCGTCGCCGAGGGCGTCGCCCTGCTCAACCGCGCCCTGCACGCCCACTCCGTCGCCGGCGCCGATCCCCACACGCACGAGCTGGTGCCCGAGCGGGCGGTCGCGGTGCGGATCGGCTACGGCAGCGGCGAGCAGACGGCAGAGGGCGAGTTCACCGAAGCGCGCGACGTCGACGTCTGGGCCAGCGGCGCCTCGCGCCGGCGCCGGCGCCAGGAAGACCTGCGGCCACAGGAACGGGTCGCGGCTGTGCTCGGCGGCCGCGAGCAGCTCGACATCTGCGAGATCCTGCTGCTGCGGGCCCGCGCCGACCTCGACGCGGGCAGGGAGCGGCAAGCGGCGCTGCAACTGCGGATTGGGCTGGAGGCGCTGCTGGCCGATCTCAGCGACGCCCCGGCCGATCCCGCCCACCAGGAGGACATGGGCACGCTGAACGAGCGCCGGCACGAGGCGGGAGATGCCGCAAACGTGGCCCTCAAGCGGGATCTCGACCCGGACACGACCGCCCACGTGCGTGAGCTGCTGGAGACCTGCGAACGGGTCCTGCGCCGCCGCCGCGTGCTCCGTGGCTAAGGCTCGACCTTAGCCTTAGAGTTGGAGCCGGCGGGCGATTACGTCGTCGAGAAGGGACTCGGCGATGTGGTGGGCTTCGTCGAGCGTGAAGCCCTCGATCGAGGGCACGCCGATCACGGTCAGCCCGGCGGCCCGCGCGGCGGCCACCCCGGTCGGCGAGTCCTCGAGGGCGACGACGTCGGGGCCGGCCTTGACCCCGAGGCGCTTGCAGGCCTCCAGGTAGGGGTCGGGCGCCGGCTTCGGCGCCGCCACTTCGTGGGCGCTGAGCACGACGTCGAAGATCTCGGCGAAACCGACGATCTCCAGCGAGCGCTGGACAAAGACAAGCGGCGAGTTGGAGACCAGCCCGATCGGGGTGCCGCGCTCGCGCAGCGTCTCGAGCAGCTCGCGGGCGCCGACCATCGCCTCCACCCCGCGCTCGAGCTCGGCAACGACCAGGGCGTTCAGCTCCTCGATCAGCTCCGCCGCCCGGCCCGGCTCGTCCAGCCGCCGTTCCAGCACGGCGCCGGCGATTGCCGCCGAAGTGCCGACCAGCTCGCGCTTGTCGCCCATCGTGAACTTGGTGCCGCGGCGCTCGAACAGGTCCTCCTCGGCCCGGGTCCAGACCGACTCGGTGTCGAGCAGGAGGCCGTCGTTGTCGAAGACGACCGCGTCGGGCAGGCGGGATGCGCTCACAGCTCCTCCAGCGCCGCGATCAGCGCCACCAGCTCCTCGTCGACCTCGCCCTCGAGCTTCAGCTCGGCCTCGTCGTCGTAGGGGGTCGGCCCCTGGGTGACGATCGCCAGGCGGCCGCCGTGGTCGAGCGTGAGCTGCGGCAGGCCGGCGACCGGGTGCACCGCCAGCGAGGAGCCGACGCAGATCATCAGCTCCGCCGCTTCGGCCAGGTGGCCGGCCTGGGCCATCGCGCTCTCGGAGAGCAGCTCGCCGAAGAGGACGACGTCGGGCTTGACCGCGCCGCCGCAGACCGAGCAGATCGCCACGCCCTCGGCGTCGAACAGGCCCTCGACCTCGTCGATCTCGAACGAGTGGTTGCAGCGGCGGCAGGAGGAGGTCTCGATCGAGCCGTGGACCTCGACCACGTTGCGCGAGCCGGCCGCCCGGTGCAGGCGGTCGATGTTCTGGGTGACGAGGCCGGCGATCAGGCCGCGGCGCTCGAGCTCGGCCAGCGCCTCGTGGGCGCGGTTCGGGCGTTTGTCGCCGAGCGACTGGAAGCGCGGCCGGTAGTAGGACCAGAAGCGGGCCGGGTCGCGTTCGAAGACTTCGATGTGGGCGACCTCCATCGGGTCGACCTTGGCCCAGAGGCCGGTCTCCGGGGTGCGGAAGTCGGGGATCCCGGACGGCACCGAGACCCCCGCCCCCGTCAGCACCACGGTCGAGCCCGACTGGCTCACCAACTGCGCCAGCCGGGCCTGCTTCGAGGGCGCTACTTGCCGCTCCACTTGGGGGTGCGCTTGCCGAGGAAGGCGGAGATGCCCTCCTTCGCGTCCTCGCTGGAGAAGGCGGCCTGGAAGCCGCCCTTCTCGGCCTCGATCCCCTCGTCGAGATCGCCCTTGTGGGAGACGGCCTTGATCTGGCCGACCGCGAGCGGGGCCTGCGCCGCCAGCTTGCGGGCCCACATCAGCGCCGTCTCGAACAGCTCGTGGTCGGGGACGACGCGGTTGACGAGGCCGAGTTCGAGCGCCTCCTCGGAGAGGATCGCGTCGCCGATCAGGTTCATCTCCAGCGCCCGGTTGGGGCCGATCAGCCGCGGCAGCCGCTGGGTTCCGCCGAAGCCGGGGATGATGCCCAGCTTGATCTCCGGCTGGCCGAAGACGGCGGCCTCGGCGGCGATCCGCACGTCGCAGGCCATCGCCAGCTCGCAGCCGCCGCCGAAGGCGATCGAGTTGACGGCGGCGATCGTGGCCACGCCCTCGGTGCCGAGCTCGCGCAGCAGCGCGTGGCCACCGTGGATCAGCTTCTCGCCCGCGGCTTCGTCCATCTGCGTGAAGGCCTTGATGTCGGCGCCGGCGGAGAAGACGAGCGGGATCGAAGAGGCGATCACCATCGCCCCCACCCCGTCAGCCGCCTTGACCCGCTCCCAGACCGTGCCGAGGTCCCGGATCACGTCCGGGGAGACGGCGTTCATCGGCAGGTTGGCGAGCCAGGCGATCGCGACCCCGTCGCGGGTCTCCAGCTTCACCGTCTCCGGCTGCTCGCCCTCGTCGGGCTGCGGGTAGGGGTAGAAGCCCTGGCCGGAGGCAAGGCCGAGGCGGCCCTGGGCGACCAGCCGCTGCAGGGTCACTGGCGGCGCAAAGCGCTCGCCGTGCTTCTCCTCCAGTTGCTCGATCCGCTCCAGCACCTTGTCGAGCCCCTCGACGTCGGCTTTCCAGAACGGCGGCAGCAGGCCACGGCGCGGGTCGAGCCCGGCGCCGGCCATCATGCCGACGTCGAGGTCGCGGACCGAGGTCACGCCTTCCTCGACCAGCAGGCAGGACTCGATCAGCGCCCGCGAGGTGAACATGGCGACCAGCTCCTCGGCGTCGGGGGCGGCGTCGCCGGGGATCGTCTGCTCGCCGTCCTTGAAGAAGCCCTCGCCGCCGCTCTTGGCGCCGAGCTTGCCGTCCGCGACCAGCCCCTTCAGCCCCTCGTGCACGTAGAAGCTGTCGCCGTAGCACTCGTTGAGGTGTTCGGCGACGTGCAGCACGGTGTCGAGGCCGAGCAGGTCGGTGAGGAAGAACGGGCCCATCGGCGCCACCTGGGCCGCGGCCATCGCCTCGTCGATCTGCTTCAGCGAGAGGCCGTGCTGCTCCTGCATGCGCCAGATCTCGCCGATCGTCGCCATCAGGACTTTGTTGACGACAAAGCCGGGGACCTCGCCGCAGACGATCGGCTGCTTCTTGATCGCCTGGGCGAAGTTGAAGGCTGCGGTGGCGGTCTCCTGCGAGGTTTCCTCGCCGACGATCACCTCGACCAGCGGCATCACCGAGGCCGGGTAGAAGAAGTGGAAGCCGACGACCTTGTCGGCCCGCAGCGTCGCCTCGGCGATCTCGGTGATCGGCAGCGAGGAGGTGTTGGAGGCGAGGATCGCGTGGCCCGGCGTCGCCGCGTCGAGCTCGCGGAAGACCGCCTGCTTGATCTCCATCCGCTCCGGCACGGCCTCGATCACGAAGTCGACGTCGCCGAACTCCTCGTAGCTGGTGGCACCGGTGATCAGGCCCATGACCTCGGCCAGGCGCGCGTCGGCCTGCTCCTGGGTCAGCTTCTCCTTCTTCACCAGGCTGCCGAGCTGGCCCTGGGTGACCGCGCGCGCCTTCTCCAGCGCGGCGTCGACGAATTTCTGCTCGACGTCTTTGACGACGACGGGGATGTCGGCGGCGGCGATCGCCTGGGCGATCTCACCGCCCATCGTGCCTCCGCCGACGACGGCGGCCTTGGAAACGAACATTGGCTGGTAGTTCCTCTCTGCGGTTTTCGGCTTTGCGGAGCGGCGCGGGCCGCCGGGGGCGGAGGCTATCCGGTTGCCGGTAGCGTCGGCACCAATGCCGAGCACGCGCGACCAGGTCCTGGATTTCGAGCTGGAGCTCGACCTCGCGGTCAGCGACGAGGTCACCGCGCACGAGTGGGGCCGTGCCTTCCTCAGCCCTTCGCTGCCGCTGGTCTGGGACGCGAGCTGGGTCCTGATCGAGCGGCCGGGGCTCAGCGCAGCGGAGGTCGGGGCGATCGCCGACGAGGTACTCGCCGGCTTCGCGCACCGCACCGCCGCTTTCTACGGCGAGGAGGACGGGGCGCGGGCGGCAGCGGAAATCGACGCGCTGCCCGGGTGGACGGTCGAGCGCACGCTCTACATGGTGCTGAGCGCTGAGGGCGCGGAGACGACGGCGCTGCCCCGGGCCGAGGCGGTCGAGCGCCCGCTTGCCGCCTGCGCCGACCTGCGCCGGGCGCTGATCCTCGGCGAGCTGCCCGCCGCCGGCGCTGCGGAGACCGCCGAGCAGCTTCTGGAGCTGGACCGCCGCTACGGGCTCGCCGGCGGCGACCGCTGGCTCGTCTCCCCACCAGAGTCCCCCGCCTCCGTCTGCCGCCTCTTCGCCCGCGGCGAGGTCGCCCAGGTCGAGGACGTCGGCACCCTGGCGGCGGCGCGCGAACGCGGTCTCGCCCGGGCTGTGGTCGAGACCGCCATCGCCGCGGCGCGCGCCGACGGAGCCGGGACGATCTTCCTCACCGCCGACGCCGACGACTGGCCGCAGCTCATGTACGCGCGGCTCGGCTTCGAGCCGGTGGGCGAGATCGTCGTGCTCCGCCGCAAACCGAGCTGAGCGGATAAATGCCCCTGCCGCCGCCGATCTGAGCGGACAAACCGCGTGGATAACCCGCCCCCGGCAAAGACTGTACGGCGGTACAACCCACCGAACGATCAGGGCCATTAGGCTTTTTTGGCTCTCAGAAAGGGAGAGAGCCACGAAATCGGCCGGCGCGCCAGCAAAATTGGACGCACCGCCCAAAAAAGCGAGGAATAAAGCCAAGCGATGACTCGTATCCGCCAGCAGAACGTAACCGCCGCGCAGTGGAGCTCCAACGGGGAGTCACTCGGCGCACTCGACCTGACCCTTCCCGAGAACGAAGCCTTCGGTGCCAACGTCTTCTCGCCGCTGGTGCAGCGCGAACGGCTGCCGGCAGACGTCTTCGAGAAGCTGCAGGCCACGCTGGCCGGCGGCGAGTCGCTCGACCCGAGCCTCGCCGACACCGTCGCCGAGGCGATGAAGGAGTGGGCGCTGGAGAACGGCGCCACCCACTACACCCACATGTTCCAGCCGCTGACCGGCTCGACCGCGGAGAAGCACGACTCCTTCTTCGAGCCTTCCGGCGACGGCAAGGTGCTCGCCGGCTTCTCCGGCAAGGAGCTGATCCAGGGCGAGCCCGACGCCTCCTCCTTCCCCACCGGCGGCGTCCGCGCCACCTTCGAGGCCCGCGGCTACACCGCCTGGGACCCGACCAGCCCCGCCTTCATCCTCGAGAACCCGAACGGGGCCCTGCTCTGCATCCCCACCGCCTTCGCCTCCTGGACCGGCGAGGCGCTGGACGCGAAGATCCCGCTGCTGCGCTCGATGGACGCACTCTCGCACTCGGCCCTGCGGGCGCTGCGGCTGCTCGGCGACGAGGAGAGTCAGCGCGTCTTCACCACGGTCGGCCCCGAGCAGGAGTACTTCCTGATCGACGAGCAGTACTTCTTCGAGCGGCCCGACCTGATCAGCACCGGCCGCACCCTGTTCGGCGCCAAGCCGCCGAAGGGGCATGAGCTCGACGACCACTACTTCGGCTCGATCCCGGAGCGGGTGCTCGCCTTCATGATGGAGTCGGAACTGGAAATGCGGAAGCTCGGCATCCCGGTCAAGACCCGCCACAACGAGGTCGCGCCGGCGCAGTACGAGATCGCGCCGATCTTCGAGAACTCGAACGTCGGCTCCGACCACCAGCAGCTGCTGATGCAAACGCTGGAGAACGTGGCCCGACGCTACGGCCTCGTCTGCCTCCTGCACGAGAAGCCGTTCGCCGGCGTCAACGGCTCCGGCAAGCACAACAACTGGTCGATGGGGACGGACACCGGCGACAACCTGCTCAACCCGGGCGACACGCCGGCGGACAACATCCACTTCCTGTTCTTCTGCACGGCGGTGATCCAGGCGGTGAACAAGCACCAGGGCCTGCTGCGCGCCTCGGTCGCCAACATCGGCCAGGACCACCGGCTCGGGGCCAACGAGGCGCCGCCGGCGATCATCTCGGTCTTCCTCGGCGCCGAGCTGGAAAAAGTGTTCGAGGCGATCTCCAGCGGCCAGGGCGACCCGAACACGCCGGCCTCCTTCCTCGACCTGGGGACGACGGTGCTGCCGCCGCTGCCGATGGACGGTGGCGACCGCAACCGGACCTCGCCGTTCGCCTTCACCGGCAACAAATTCGAGTTCCGGGCGCTGGGGTCGAGCATGTCGCTCGCCTTCCCCAACACCGTCCTGAACACGATCGCCGCCGAGGCGATCGACGAGCTCGCCGGTCAGCTCGAGCAGAAGCTCGGCGCCGGGACCGGCATGCCCGAGGCGGTGATGGAGATCGTCAAAGACTCCTACCTGGCCAACAAACGGGTCTGCTTCAGCGGCGACAACTACTCCGATGAGTGGCACGCCGAAGCCGAGCAGCGCGGGCTGAAGAACCTGCGGACGACGCCCGACGCCCTGCCCGAGGTGCTGGCGGACGACACCGTCGCCGCCTTCGAGAAGTACAGCGTGCTCTCCAAGCGCGAGCTCGAGTCCCGCTACGAGGTCTGGGTCGAGCAGTACTCGATCCGGGCCAACATCGAGGCCGAGGAGTCGTTCACGATCGCGCAGACGATGCTGCTGCCGGCGGGGCTGCGCCACCTGGCGCTGATCTCCGACGCCGGCGTCTCCAGCCTCGAGGGCGAGGTGCGGGAGATCGTCGACGAGCTGGTCGCGGCGCTCGGCGAGCTGAAGTCGGCCAACGCCTACCCCGAGGGCCTCGAGGGCCTGGAGCTCGCGGTCTACGCCCGCGACAACCAGCTTGAGGCGATGGCCAAAGTGCGCGAGGCGGCCGACAAGCTGGAGAGAGTCGTTGCTGATGACCTCTGGCCGCTGCCGAAGTACGAGGAGATGCTCTTCATCAAGTAGGACGCCGACGGAACCTGCCCCGCGCCACGATGGGCTAGTGTCGCCCGACACGGTTTCGCCGTGCCAAACAATTGAGAGGCGGTCCTTTGGATCCGGTCGGATATGAGCTTTGCACTCCCGAGGGCGGCAAGGGCGGTGGCGTTCGCGCGACTCGTGGATTCCAGGTTGGCGAGACCGTGATGATCGGTGAACTCGAGGGTGAGGTCGAGCGCAACGACTCCCACGCGACTCAGATCAGCCGGACCAAATGGGCTCGGCATCGCGGCCTCGGCCCGATCGTCAACCATTCCTGCGATCCGAATTGCGGCGTCGAGGTAAACGAGACCGGTGCTTGTGACTTCATCGCCCGGGTATCGATCTCCGCCGGCGAGGAGATCACCTTCGATTACGCGATGCGCAACTACTCGATCGAGCACTTCCCAGGCGGATGCCTCTGCGGGGCTGGCAACTGTCGCAGCTCCGTGACCGGCTGGAAGGACCTTTCCGCCGAGCGCAAAGCCGATTACGAGGGCTCGGTCGCGCCCTACCTGCTGGAGATCGACCGCGAGCTGACCGCTATCGCGGCATAGGCCAGTTGATGGTGTCGGGGTAGCCGTTGGGCCATTGACCGGGGACGCCGTCGCCGGGGAGCTGGGGGATGACGTTGCCGTCGGCGTCGTGCCAGACCGTTGCGATCACACCGGCTTCGCTGTTGGCGTTTGACAGCTCCGGGCCGCCTAGGGGCAGCTCGAAGTAGTTGTCGTGCACTGGGATGGTGCGGTCGGGGGCGCTGCCGAACTGGGCAGTGATCGAGCTGACGCCGTCGGGGACCAGGCCGAGGGCGAGCACGATCCCGGCAGGACGGTGGTAGTAGGTCAGGCGGGCGTTGCCGGTGAGGATCTGCGAGAGGCCAAAGCAGCCAGGGGCGGCGTCCTCGCCGGGCACGATGGGCCGGTATACACAGACTGGTTCCTCATCGGTCTCAAATGCGCCGGCCTTCTCAGCGGAGACGATGATCGTCGCTTCGCCGCCGACGGCGGGCCCGACCTTGCGGACGGAATCGAGCCGGATGCCGTCGACGAACGTGGCGTTGCTCAAGGTCGCCTCGACTTCGGCGTCGCGATCCTCCTCGGCCTGCTCCCGCCCAAGTACGCCGATCGTTTCGGTTACCGCGTTCGGGACGGTGCTGGCGGTCGTCGTCGGCACATTGGAATTGCTGCCCGGATCGATGTCCGTGCCCACCCCCGGGTTCCAGACGCCGGCGGCGACGGCGGTGCCGCCGATCACCATGCAGGCCAGCCCTGCTGCGGCGACGTGGCGCGGCTTGGGCAGCGGCCGGCGGCCCTTCCTCTGTGCCGCGGCGGTGCCGGCCAGCATCCGCTCCAGTTGCGGCAGCGTCGTGCTCTCGCTTCCTCTCTTGCTCACGATGAATCCCTTCCTCGTTTTGGTCGCTTCCTTCAATGGCTGGCCGGCAGCAGGATGGACCGCAAGCGCGTCAGCCCTCGACTGACGCGCTTGCGCACCACCTGCTGCGAGCAGCCAAGCTCTGCCGCGATCTCGTCGTACTCGCGCTCCTCGACGATGCGGGCGACGACGGCTTCGCGTGTGTCCTCCGGCAGGCCCTCGAGCAACTGCTCCAGCGGCGGCAGGTCGAGGCCCGCCAGGTGCTCGATCCGCTCCAGCGATTCGTCGTCGAGCACGAGCGGCTCGCTGCCCATGCGCCGGCGAGCCCCTTCGGCGACGACGCCGCGGCGGACGCTGGCGAGCAGCGTGTAGCGGGCGATCGCGAGCAGCCACGGGATCGCGCTGGTGCCCCCAGATCGCTCCGAGTCGAAGCGCTCGGCCGCTTCCAAGACGCTGACGAAGGTCTCGGCGGCGAGATCCGCGGTCAGCTCCGCATTGCGGCAGCGGGTCATCAAGAAGCGCAGCACCAGGCGCTCGTGGCGGCGGTAGAAGACCGCGAACGCCTTCGGCTCGCGGCCGGCACGCCGCAGCAGCTCGGCGTCGGTGAGTCGTTCCAAGAAGTAGTCCATACCCCTGGATAGTCCGACGCGGGAAATCTGTGACCGCTTCCCGGCGACCTCCTCGCCGGCCCGGGCTAGGCGGGGGGCAGACCCGGCCCGCCGTGCAGCGGGTTGAGGTCCGCGAGCAGCTCCAGCAGCCGCGGCTCCGGCTCGTCGGTGTCGATCACGACCGCGGTGCCGGGCCAGGCGTAGCGCAGGTAGCGGGCGTAGGCCTGGCGCGAGCCGAGGTCGGGCTCGTAGATCCAGGAGCCGGTGTTCCAGTAGCGGATGCGGGAGTCGGCGCTGGAGCGGGCGTCGGCCAGGGGCTGGTGGGTGTGGGCGAAGACGATCTGGTCGGTGCCCTCGCCCCAGTCGAGGTTGGCGACGACCTGGGCGAAGGCCTCCAGTGCGTGCTCGGAGGGGTCAGAGCGGGAGACCACGGTCGGCTCCGGGTAGAGCGGCCGCGAGAAGGGCGGCGCCGCCAGCGGCTGCTCGCGAGCCTGCCGCGCCGCCTCGTCGCGGACCACGGCGTCGAAGTGCTCGGCGCTCGGCAGCGGCTCGGCGCTGTCGCCGACGCCGCGGTCGCGCAGCTCCGCCGCCAGCCGCCTGGCGCCGCGCACGGGCAGCGAGAGCGCCGAGCCGACGCGGCCGGCGCGCTGGGCGGCGCGGAAGACGTTCTGCTGGGCGTGG
The DNA here is from genome assembly GCA_036376895.1 of Solirubrobacterales bacterium. Taxonomy (GTDB): domain Bacteria; phylum Actinomycetota; class Thermoleophilia; order Solirubrobacterales; family 70-9; genus VAYN01. The sequence continues at coordinate 78,465 of DASUZL010000002.1, read as the reverse complement.
GTGCCGTGCGGCATCTGCGCGGCGACGTAGAGCCACTCGGTCAGAAGCGTGGTCACCGACTCGTAGTCCTCGACGCACTTCGGCTCCTCCGGCCCGCCGGCGGCGATCGCCCACAGCGTCCGGGTCAGCAGCCGGTCGCCGCGTGAGCCGCTCAGCCGCGCGTGCGGGTCGAGGTAGTGGCCGTGGGTGCAGAGCACGTCGCCGAAGCGGTAGGTCGGGTAGGCGATCTCGACCTCGACCCCGGGCAGGCGGCGCTCGAGGAAGGCCTGGAAGAACCATGGCCCGGGCCGGTTCGCCGGCGGCTCCGAGCCTTCCGCCAATCGCGCCTCCAGCCGGTCCTCCTCGTCGCGGTGGACCAGGTGGTGGTCGTGGTTGCCGGCGAGGAAGACCAGCCGCTTGCCGGCGAGGCGCTCGGCGATAAGCCGCAGCAGCCCGTCGGCGGCGTCGACCGCATCGTCGACCGAGCCGAAGAGGAAGTCGAAGAGGTCGCCGAGGAAGATCAGCTCGTCGACGCCATCCAGCGCCGGCGCCAGCCGCTCGAGGAAGAACGGCTCCCGCAGGAGGTCGCGGCCCGTCCAGGCGCCGAAGTGGGTGTCGGAGACGACCAGGGCCCGCATCGTCCGCCGAGTCTAGGTCTCCCCCGGCGGCGGGGCTAGGCGCGCTGGCGCTCGCCGACGCGCATCCGCAGCCCGCCCTTGGGCGAGAGCGTCGGCATCTGGCGCACCGTCATCGTGCGGCCGGGGAGGGCGTCGAGGCGCAGCCGCTGCAGCAGCATCGTCGCCACCAGCTTCACCTCGGTCTGGCCGAAGCGCTTGCCGATGCAGATCCGCGAGCCGCCGCCGAAGGGCACGTAGGCGCCGCGCGGCAGCGCGGTTTTGCGCTCGCGGGTGAAGCGCTCGGGGATGAAGGCCTCCGGGTCCGGAAAGACCTCGGGCAGGCGGTGACTGGCCCAGGAGCAGTAGTTGACGTAGGCGCCGCGGGGCACCGTGTAGCCGCCGAACTCGAACTCGCGGACGGCGCGGCGGGGGCCGATCCAGGCCGGCGGATAGAGCCGCAGGACCTCGTCGAGGACCATGTCCAGGTAGGGCATCTCCCGCTCCAACTGGTCGATCGTCGGGGTGGCGCCGCCGAGCACCTGGTCCTGCTCCTCGCAGAGCCGGGAGACGGCGTCGGGGTGGCGGGCAAGCTCGTGCATCATGAAGGTCAGGGTCGAGGTCGAGGTGTCGTGGCCGGCGAACATCAGCGTCATCACCTGGTCGCGGATCTCGCGGTCGTTGAAGGCCTCCCCACCCTCGCCGCGGGCGCCGACGAGCAGGCTGAGGATGTCCCGGCGCTCGGGGTCGGGATCGGCGCGGTGGCTGGCGATCTCGCCGAAGACGATCTCGTCGAGGACCTCCCGCGATGCCTGCATCTTGCTCCAGGGCGAGCGGGGCCCGCGCAGCAGCCGCCACTGGTAGTCGATCCCGTAGAAGCCGAGGGCGCGCTCGAAGTGGTGGGCCGCGGCGGCGCCCTTGCCGGCTTCGTCGGGGTCGAGCCCGAGCAGCGCCCGCATCGCGATCCGCATTGCCAGGTTCCGCATCCAGGCGTAGATATCGACGACGCCGTCCCGGGGCAGGGCGGCGAGCCCCGCCGCGGTTTCGGCCTCCATCGCGGCCAGGGCGGCGGTCACCTGTTCGCGGTGGAAGGCCGGCATCATGATCGCCCGGGCGCGGTCGTGGTAGTCGTCGTCGATCGTCAGCAGGCCGTCGCCGAGCAGCGGGATCAGGTCGCCGAAGCTGGACTCGCGCCAGTGGAAGTTCTCCGGGTGGCCGACGGTGACGAAGTGGTTGGCCTCCGGCCCGAGCATGAAGACGACCCGCGAGTGCAGCAGGCGCATGCTGAAGATCGGCCCGAACTCTTCGTAGGCGCCGAGCAGCAACGGCAGCGGGTCGTGGGCAACCTGGTGGGTGCGGACGAGGCTGAAGTCCCCCGGCCCCGGCGGGAAGCGCCCGCGCCCGCGCCACTCGGCGGCGATGTCGTCGACAACCCGCCGCACCGGGTTGTCCGACATCTGCGGAGGCCGCGCTGCCGGCGCTGCGGTATCGACCGTTGCCATCGCCCCGGAGGATACTGGCTGCCCAGCCAGTTTTCGCGCATCCGAGTTTTCGTCCCCTGGAGGGGCCCAAATGTCGGCTACGCGGAGGCGGCGGCGAGCTGGCCGCAGGCGGCGTCGATGTCGCGGCCGCGGGTGAGGCGGACGGTGGCGGTGAGGCGGTGCTCGGAGAGGATCGCCCGGAAGCGCTCGATCCGCTCCGGCGAGGAGCCGTCGTAGGCGCCCGTCGGGTTGTAAGGGATCAGGTTGACCTTGTAGACGCGGGGGTCGAGCAGGGCGGCGAGCTGGCGGGCGTGGTCGGGCAGGTCGTTGACGTTGTCGAGCATCACGTACTCGACAAAGACCTTGCGCCGGCGCTTGGCCCGGTAGCGGTCGCAGGCGGCCAGCACCTCGGCCAGCGGGTAGCGCTCGTTGACCGGCATCAGCTGCGAGCGCAGGCCGTCGTTGGGCGCGTGCAGGGAGAGGGCGAGGCTGACCGGCATCTCGCACTCGGCGAGGCGGTCGATCCCCGGCACCCAGCCGACCGTGGAGATCGCCGTGCGGCGGTGGGTGACGCCGAGCTCGGGCAGCCGTTCGCAGGCCTCGAGCACGGCGTCGACGTTCATCGTCGGCTCCCCCATCCCCATGAAGACGACGTGGTCGATCTGCTCGATGCGGCGGAAGTGCAGCGCCTGGTCGAGGATCTCGTCGGCCGTGAGGTTACGGGCGAACTTCATCCGCCCGGTGGCGCAGAAGGTGCAGGTCAGGGGACAGCCCGACTGCGAGGAAACGCAGACCGAGCGGCGGCCGTCGCGGTAGCGCATCAGCACCGCCTCGATCGCGCGCCCGTCGGCGGTGTGGAAGAGCGTCTTCACGGTGCCGTCGTCGGACTTGGCCTCGCGCTCGACCCGCAGGGTCGAGAACGGCACCGCGGCGTTGAGCCGGTCGCGCAGGATCCCCGGCAGGTTCGTCATCTCCTCATAGGAAGCGGCCCCGCGCGCGACCCACTCCCAGACCTGGGCGGCGCGGTAGGAGGGCTCGCCGGCGTCGGCGAGGGTCGCTGCGAGCAGGGCGCGGTCCACGCCACGAGTGTAGGGAGCGCTGTGATCCCCGTATCCAGGCGTCAGTCGTGGACCTTCTCCCCACGCTCGAGCATCGCGACGAATTTGCGCAGCCGTCGCTCGCGCGTCTCCGGCTTCTTCGCCTCGTCGAGGCGGTAGAGGATCGCGTAGCGGTTGGCACTGTCGAGGCCGGCGAAGAACTCGGCGGCGGCGGGGCTGGAGTGGAGCTCGCGCTGCAGATCCTCCGGGACCGTGGCGCTTTTCGACCCCGCATAGGCGGCCTCCCAGCGACCATCGGCGCGGGCGGCTTCGACCTGGTCCAGGCCCGCCGCCCGCATCCGCCCCGACTCGATCAAGGCCTCTGCTTTGTCCCGGTTGATCTTCGACCAGCGACCGCGCGGCCGCCGCGGCGTGAAGCGCTGCACGTAGTGCTCCTCGTCCAAGCTCCGCTTCTGGCTGTCGATCCAGCCAAAGCAGAGGCCGATCTCGACTGCCTCGGCGTAGGTGACGCTGGGCTCGCGCGCGCCCTTCTTGGCGATCTTCAGCCAGACCCCGTCGGAGCGGCCACTGTGCTCGTCCAGCCAAGCCTCGAACTCGGCTGCCGTGCCAAACAGCAGGACTGGCTCCTCGGCTGCGGCCATGCCCCGGACCTAAAGCCCAGCGGCGTCGGCCAACAGGTCGACCTGGCCGGGGTCGCTGCTGGTCGGGAAGAAGATCAGCTCGCCGCAGCCGGCCTCGGCGAATTCGGAGAGGTAGCGCTGGACCGTCTCTGCGTCGGTCGCGGCGTTGGCGGCAATGAAGCCGGCGATGTCCTCCCCCAGCCACTCGTAGTAGTCGCCGAGCTCCTCGCGCGCCTGCTGTTCGGCGTTCTCGCCGAGCCCGTAGTAGGCGAGGCCCATCAGCCGCGGCTCCCCCTCGCGACCTGCGTCGGCCCAGGCCGCCTTCGCTTTCGCGGCCATCCCCGCGTACTGATCGGCTGGCGCGCCGCCGGCGATCCAGCCATCGCCAAAGCGGGCGACGCGGCGGAAGGAGGCGTCGGCGTGGCCGCCGACGATCAGGCTGGGAGGACCGGCGATCTTGGGCCCGACCTCGTCGCCTTTCCAGACCTCCTCGATCGTCTCCAGTTGGGCGTCGAAGAGCTTGCCGCGGCGGCGGTACTCGACCTCGCCGAGCTCGTAGTCGTCCTCGCGGGCGCCGAGCCCGATCCCAAGCGTGAAACGGCCGCCGGAGAGGGCGTTGAGGCTGAGCGCGCGCTTGGCCAGCTCGGAGGCGTTGGGACGGAGTGGGCCGAGCAGGACCGAGGTGCAGAGGCCGATGCGATCGGTGACCGCTGCCGCGGCCGCAAGCGCGGTCATCGGCTCGTAGTTGTCATAGGCGATCCGGTCGATCGTGCCGAGACTGGAGAAGCCGCGCGCCTCCGCCCGCCGCGCCCACTCGACCAGCTCCTTCCCGGTCGTCCCCGGAACCGCATTCGGCAACCCAATCGCGACGTCCATCTGACTCCTCCTGACTCGAATTTCAGATCGAGTGATGCATTACCCGGGTCATAGCCCCGACAAAGCATCACTTGGCGTTCGTCCCGGCCTCGGCTCACCGACGCAGACGACTGCGGATGAAGGCGGGCCAGGTCCGCGGGTGGCGGACGACATTCAGCGCCAGCGGCGCGGTGTCGAAGTAAGAGACGCGCTCGGTGGCGAGACCGTCGGGGCCGAGCGCGATGCGATCCACCGCGGGCCAAGAGACCGGGACGCCGGCGACGCTGCCGGAAAGGGTGAATTCGATCAGCAGCCCATCCTCGATCGCTCCCCAGGTGTGGACTTCACCGGTCAAGTCGGGGACCAGGTCGAGGATCGTCGCGAAGGCGCGCTTGCCCTCGGCGAGCGAGTGGGTGGTCGGGGTCATCGGTGCGACCAGGCGCACCTCGGGCGCCAGCAGGGCGTCAAGGCCATCAACCGAAGGGGCGCGCCAGTAAGCGGCGAAACGAGCGGCGAAGTCGTCGGCGGCGCTCACGCCGGCAGTTCGGCGGCGAGGCGCGCGAGGGCGGCGCGGGCGTGGTCGAAGACGCGGCGGTCGCCGGTGAGGCGGTAGCGGGCGTTGGCGCCCATGATCACCGCGTAGAGCTCGAAGCCGTAGCGCTCGGGGTCTTCGACCCCGGCTGCGGCGGCGTTCTTGACCAGCGCGCCCATCCAGGCGTCGAGCGCAGCGGCGATCGCGTCGCGGACGGGGCCGGGACGGTCGTCGTACTCGGCCGAGGTGGCACCCCAGAAGCAGCCGCCCTCGTAGAGGTCGAGCTGGTCGAGGTAGCTCTCGGCCATCGCTCGCAGCCGCGGCGCTCCCTCGGGGACGCTCAGCGCCGGCTCGATCACGGCGACCCGGAACCGCTCCCCGGCCGCCTCGATCGTCGCCAACTGCAACTCCTGCTTGGAGCCGAAGTGGGCAAAGAGGCCGCTCTTGCTCATCTGCAGCTCGGCGGCGAGGCGGCCGATCGTCAGTCCCTCCAGCCCCTCCGCGGAGGCGAGGTCGACGGCGCGGTCGAGGATCGCGGCGCGGGTGCGGGCGCCCTTGCTCGCCTCCTGAGTGGCTGCGGTCACCAGGCCAGGGTACAGAAAAGCACGAACGTTCGTTCATATCGACTACGATCACCGCGCGCGGTTCCTTTTCGGCCTCACAGGTGCAAAAGGAACCGCACGACGGCAAACGCGAGAGGGAGAGAGACGATGAGCGGTTATGTGGTGAAGGAAGTGGACGGCATGGAGGCGATCTTCATGGGGGCGATGAAGCGCGCCCGGGCCGAACTGGGGGTGAAGTCGTTCGGGCTGCAGATCATCGACCTGCCGCCGAACTTCGATCGCTACCCCGAGCACGACCACGCCGAGGACGGTCAGGAGGAGGTCTTCCTGGTGATGCGCGGCGGCGGCGAGATCGAGATCGACGGCGAGCGCTTCCCGCTCGACGGCAACAACGTGGCCAGCATCCAGTCCGGGTCGATGCGCAAGCTGCTGCCGGGCTCCGAGGGGATGCGGGTCGCGGTCCTCGGCGGCGTTCCCGGCTCCGCCTATGAGCCGCACGAACGGACCGAGTTGGGACAGCCCGACCCGATGGCGGCCAGCTAGAGAGTTAGGCTGGCCATGTGCTTGCCCGCCTCTCGTCCCTAGCGGCACTGCTGGCGCTGGCGCTCGTCATAGCGCCGGCGCCCGCCGCGGCCGTCGAGTCCCCCGACTCCGGCGACCCGATCGTCGTCATCTCCGGCGACGTCACCGTCGAGCGCGGTGAGACGGTCGAAGGCGTCTTCATCGTCAGCGGCGACGCCGACATCCGCGGCCGGGTCGACGGCGACCTGGTCGTCCTCAGCGGCGACATCCTGCTCAGCGGCACGGTCGACGGCGACGTCTTCGCCGCCAGCGGGCTGGCGACGCTGCTGCCCTCGGCAGAGGTCGACGGCGACGTCAGCTACGGCGACCAGCGCCCCGAGGTCTCCGGCGACGCCCGCGTCACCGGGGACGTCCAGAAGGAAGGCTGGCCCGACCTCGGCGGCTCGCTGCCGCTGCTCGGCGGGCTCTTGGTCTGGCTCGCCGTCACCGTCTCCAGCCTGCTGCTCGGCCTCCTGCTGCTGCTGATCGCGCCGCGCGCCGCCGACGTCCTGCACGAGCGCAGCCGCGAACGGATCGGGCCGCTGATCGCGATCGGGATCACGATCGCGATCGTCCTCCCCGTCGCATCCTTCCTCGCCGCGATCACCCTGCTGGGGCTGCCGCTGGCGATCGGCATCGGCCTCGCCATCCTGCCGCTCGGCGCCATCGCCTACGTCGTCTCCGCCTGGGTCCTCGGGCGCCGCTTCGTGAAGCCGCCGCGCCACCGCATGCTCGCCTTCCTCGCCGGCCTGGCGATGCTGCGCGTCGCCGCCCTGGTGCCGTTCCTGGGGCTGCTGGTCGGCCTCGCCGCCGTCATCTTCGGCTTCGGCCTGCTCGGCGCCGCTATCGGGGCGGCGCGGAAGACGGATCAGGCGGAGCCGGCTCAAATCCCGGGCAGCTAGATACCGGCAGCCGCGGGTAGCGCGGGTAGGCCGGGTCGGTCCGCGAGCGCTCGCAGAGGGAGAAGACCGAGCCGCGGGTGTTCGGGACCAGCCGCTGATGACGGCAGCAGTCGCAGAGGCCGGCGTCCGGCCCGGGCCGATCGAATCTCGCGCTCACACGACAGAGGATCCATCAAGCGGAAGATGCGCGGCAAGCGGGCGCCCGCCGCCTCGCCGACGGCTAGCTTTGGGGAGTGACTGGAACCGCCACCCTGTTCGACGCTGACGCCGCCTCCTACACCGGCACGGTCGAGGTGCTGGGCGTGATCTTCCGCGCCGAGGACGACGGCTACGCGGTGCTCGAGGTGCAGGAGGCGGGCGGCGGCGAGGGCTTCGCGCTGGTCGGCCCGGTCGCCCACCTCGGGGCCGGCGACCGAGCCGAAGTCAGCGGCGAGTGGCAGACCCACGCCCGCTACGGCCGCCAGCTTCGGGCCCAGGGCGCGCTGCCGCTCGATCCCGCCGACCGCGAGGGCCAGGTCGCCTACCTGACCACCCTGCGCCACATCGGCCCGGCCAGGGCCGAACGGCTGGTCGACGAGCACGGCGAGGGGGTGCTGGCGGAGATCGCGGCCAACCCCCAGGCGGTCTTCTCCTCCCTGCGCGGGGTCAGCGCCGACCAGGCCGCGGCGGCGACCGAATCGTGGCACGCCAGCCGCGCCGTCCGTGACCTCCACGTGCAGTTGGCGCCGCACGGGCTGGCCCACCTGGCGGCGCCGATCCACGCCCGCTACGGCGAGCGCTCGATGACGATCCTGCACGAGGACCCCTACCGGCTGACCGAGGTCGAGGGCGTCGGCTTCGCCCGCGCCGACCGCATCGCCCTGGCCGCCGACGTGCCGCCGGAGTCGGCCCGCCGAGCACAGGCCGCCGCCGTCTTCGCCCTGGCCGAGGCCGAGCAGCAGGGCAACAGCTTCCTGCCGCTGCAGGAGCTGACCCGGCGCACCGCGAAGCTGATCGGCCTCCCTCCCGACCCCGACGTGCTGGTCGAGGCGCGCGGCCTGCTGGTCGACGAGGGCCGGGTCTACCGCGAGCTGACCCACGCCAGCGAGCTCGCCGTGGCGGCGACCCTGCGCGAGCGCGTCGCCTCGCAGCCCCACCTCGACCACGACCCCGGCGAGAACCCCGGCGACGGGCTGACCGAGGAGCAGTGGGCGGCGGTGCGCGGCGCCTTCGCCTCGCGCGTCTCCGTCCTCACCGGCGGCCCCGGCGTCGGCAAGACCGTCTGCACGAAGCAGATCGTCGCCGAGGCCGAAGCCGCCAACGCGACGATCGCCCTCTGCGCCCCGACCGGGCGCGCGGCGCGGCGGATGGAGGAAGCGACCGGGCACTCCGCGATGACGATCCACCGCCTGCTGGAGTGGATGCCGGGACGGGAACCGGCCTTCCGGCCCGGCCACCCGCTGCCGGTCGACCTGGTGATCGTCGACGAGTCCTCGATGCTGAACCTGCGCCTGGCCGAGGTCCTGCTGGCGGGGATCGCCGAGTCGACCCACGTCGTCTTTGTCGGCGACGCCGACCAGTTGCCGCCGATCGGGGCGGGCAAGCCGTTCGAGGACCTGATCGCCTCCGGGGCGGCGCCGGTGGTGCGGCTGACCCAGATCTTCCGCCAGGCGGCGCGCTCGATGATCACCACCGCCGCTCACGAGATCAACCAGGGGCGTCCCCCCCACCTCGAGCCAGCCCCCGACCAGGACCACGACTTCTTCTTCATCGACCGCGCCAATCCCGAGCGGGCCCTGGAGACCGTGGTCGAGGTGGTCGCCGAGCGGGTGCCGGAGCGCTTCGAGGTCGACCCGGTGCGCGAGGTCCAGGTGCTGGCGCCGATGTACCGCGGGGTGGTCGGGATCGACGCCCTCAACGAGCGCCTCCAGGCCCGCCTCAACCCGGACGGCAAGCGGGCGCTGAACGACCGCTTCCGGATCGGCGACCGGTTGATCCAGACCCGCAACTCGCACGAGCTGGGGCTGATGAACGGCTCGATCGTCTTCCTCCGCCGCGACGAGCCCGACGAAGAGGCGATCGTCGTCGACACCGACGAGGGCGGCACCCTGGTGATCCCCTACGGCGAGACCGCGACCCTGAAGCTCGCATACGCGATCTCGGTCCACAAGGCGCAGGGCTGCGAGGTGCCGGTCGTGGTCGGCGTCTGCCACCGCTCGCACTCGCGGATGCTGACCCGGCCGCTGCTCTACACCGCGATCACCCGCGCCCGCAACAGCTGCATCCTGGTCGGCGACCAGGCGGTGCTTGCCGCCGCCGTCGGCCGCGACGACGGCGGCGGACGCCACTCCGGCCTGGCCGAGCGCCTGCGCGGCTGAGCTGCGGTGAGCACCGGGGAGACGAGCGCTGCAGAGCGCCCGCAGAGCGCCCGTCCGGCGCTGCCGCTGGCGGAGATCGGCGTCACCCTGGCCGGGATCGCGCTGCTGGCCGGGCTGGTGCTCGCGATCCCGGACCTGCGCGACGCCTTCAGCGCCGCGATCCGCGGCGACCACGAGCAGGTCCGGGAGGAGATCGACAGCCTCGGCGCCGCCGGGCCGCTGCTGATCCTCGCCCTGGCGCTGATCCACACCGTCGTCTTCTACCCGGCCGAGATCGTCGACGCCGCCGCCGGCTACGCCTACGGCTTCGGGCCTGCATTGGCGCTGACGATGGTCGGCTGGATCCTCTCCGGGCTGCTCTGTTACGCGATCGGCAGCTCGGTCGCGCGGCCGCTGCTCGACCGCTGGTTCGGCGCCGAGCGCTTCGAGCGGATCGAGGCGAGGATCGAGCGCGGCGGCTGGACCCTGCTGATCTCCCTGCGGCTGATCCCGATCCTGCCATTCAGCATCGTCTCCTACGCCGCCGGCGCCGCCCGGGTGCCGGTCTGGCGCTTCGTCTGGACGACGGCTCTTGGGTACCTGCCGATCACCGCGATCTCGGTCTACTTCGGCACCCAGCTGGAGGGCCTCTCGCTGACCGACCCGATCGTGCTCGGCAGCGCCGTCGCCCTGCTGGCCCTGCTCGGGGGCGGCCACTGGGTGATGCGGCGCCAGAGCGCCCGCACCGAGCCCTAGCCCGACTGCTCGACCCGGAAGCGGAAGACCGCCGGGCTCGGGTCCATCATCCCGCTCGCGCCGCGCGCCTTCACCTTCAGCGTGTGGATGCCGGGGACGAGGATCAAGGAGATGCGACTGGCGCAGGGCTGGAAGGTGGTGCGATCGAGCTTGCAGAGGAAGGTCGCGTCCGCCTGGTCGGTGCCGAAGCGGAAGCTGACCCGGGCGCTGAGCCGGCCCGTGCGCACGACTTTCGGCGGGTGCCGCTTGATCGCCGTGGTCGGGGCCACCGCCGGGGTTGGCGGCTGCGGCGGTTCCGGGGGCTGCGGTTTTTTCGGTTCGGGGTTCGGGTCGATCAGCGGCGGCACCGTCGCGCTTGCCGGGTCGTTGACTTCGAACGCTTCCGGCAGGCTGGTGACGGCGGCGAGCGCGTCGAGCAGGCCCGAGCCGACCGCCTGCGGCAGGAACGCCCCCATCGGCGTCGCGGTTTCGACGAGGCTGTTGCGGATCTGCTGCGGCGTCGCCGCAGGGTTCGCCTGGCGCAGCAGGGCCGCCACCGCGGCCGCGTGCGGGGCCGCCGCCGAGGTGCCGCAGAAGCGCCAGGCGGCGGCGCTGAAGTGGGCGAAGAAGGTGGTGGCGCCGCAGTCGGTCGCGGTCACGTCCGGCTTGGCGACGTTCTCCGGCACCAGCAACGGCGCCGCCGGCGCGATCCCGCTGTACGGCTCGAAGTAATGAGTCGCCGGTCCCCGGGAGGAGTACGGCTCCGGGGCGGTGCCGTCGGTGTAGGGAGCGGCAGCGACCGAGATCGCGCTGGCGGCGCCGGCGTGTCCGTAGATCGAGGGCCCGACGACGTCGCCTTCGCTGGATTTCGGATACTCGACTTCGCTCACCCCGCCGCCGTTCTGCAGGAGGATGAACTTGAGGCGCGGGACTTCGGTGCCGGCGAAGCGGTTGATCGCCAGTTGCACGGTTCGCGCCGTCCCCGAGTTGTTTTTCCACTGCGGGATCTCCACCGGCCGCTGGGTGCCTTCTTTGCCGGTGTTGAATTCGAGCGAGCCGGCCAGCAAGGCCCCTTCCGAGCTGAGGACGAAGGCGTCGAGGTCGGTGGTCACCCCGTTCCAAGGCTCCGCCCACTGCAGGTCGACGGTCAGCGTTTCGCCGGCTGCGACGGTGATCCCGAAGGTCTGGTCGACCCCGGGGCCGGGGTTGAAGTCCATGCAGTGGGTGCCGCCGAAGACCGGCTGCGCTTCGATCGCCGCCGGGCACCCCCCCGTGTCGCGGTATTCCGGCGCTTCCCAGGAGGCGACGTCATCTTCGCCCTCGATCAGGTTGTCGTTGCCGGCCGCGGTCAGGTAGGTGGCCCCGTCGCCGGTGACTTTGTTGATCGCAGCGGCGATCGGGCCGTCCTGGAAGAAGGGCTCTTCGAACCAGGCGACGTCATCGACGATCACCTCAGCTCCGGCACCGCCGGCGGCGACCGGTTCGGCCAGCTCTTCGATGTTCTGGGCAAACGATTCTTCGCTCTCGAAGGCGGTCGCAAAGGCGAGCGGCGAGTGCGGCGCGAGGTCGTGGACGATCTGCAGCATCGCCCGGCCCTCGTCGGTTCCCTCGTTCGGCCCCTCGTCGAGCACGTCGACGCTGACCTGCTGGCCGCTGCAGGTTCCGGCCGGGCCCGGCAGGTCGTTGCTGACGACGTCGCTGAGCGCGGTGGTCGCAACCGGGCCGCTTTCGTCGGCGGCTTCGACCGCGGTGTCGAAGGAGTCGGAGAGGACGCCGACCGTGACCCCGGCGCCGCGCAGGCCGAAGGTTTCACGCGCCTGGTCGACTTTGAGCTGACCCATCCCCTCGGAGATCGCGGCCCCGCCCTCGCAGCCACCGCGGGTCACCGGGGCCCGGACGGCCGAGACCGAGGCGACGCCCGGGACCTCGGCCAGCTCCGGCAGCGTCGCCGGCGCTGCGGCAACGGTCGCCGTCTGGCCGCGCCGGCTGGCGCTGAGCACGCGGCCGCCGGCGTCCTTGAGGTCGGCCAACCCGGCGATCGCGCCGCCCGCGAAGCGGACGTTGACGACCACCCGCCCGCCGCGCCGCAGCAGGCTTCCGGGGCCGTCGGCGGCGACGCCGAGCAGCGCCGCCTGCCTGGCCGGGGACTGCGATCGCACCGCCGGCTGCGCCAGCCGCGTCAGTTGCGGGCTGAGGCCATCGTCGGCGTTCTTCGGCACGATCGCGGCCAGCGCGGAGGCCGGCACAAAGACGCAGGCGACCGCGAGGGTCGCCACCGAAAAGCGCAGCACGAAACGTGCGCCAGCCTTAGCCTGGACGATCATCTGAATTCAGTATCGACACTTCCGATGAATTTTCAAACACGGCTCGGCGGTGATCCGAGCGGCAAAACCTCAACGCGAGGGAGGACGATCCTGCTACGGTCCCCCGTGTTAGGGCCGGGTTTAACCGGCAAAGTTTGTGCCTAGCGCTCGCGTCGTTGCTTCACAAGCCTCCGCGTTCGCAGCACACGATGTGGAGGCTATGCATGCCCACTGGAACTGTTAAGTGGTTTAGCGACGACAAGGGCTACGGGTTCATTACGCCCGACGACGGCTCGAAGGACGTCTTCGTTCATCACAGCGCCATCCTCGGCGAGGGCTTCAAGTCCCTGACCGAGGGGTCGAAAGTGAGTTACGAGTCCGAAGAAGGCCCTAAGGGCCCGGCCGCCGCGAGCGTCCAGCAGACTTCGTAGCGACCACGCCTTAAACCAGTCTGCGAAGCCCGCCAACTGGCGGGCTTCGTTATGAAGGAACCCAATGAACACCTCTCGAGACGACCTCCGAAACATCGCAATCATCGCCCACGTCGACCACGGCAAGACGACCCTGGTCGACGCCATGCTGTGGCAGACCGGGACCTTCCGCAAAGGCCAGGACGTCGCCGAGCGGGTGATGGACTCGATGGACCTGGAGCGGGAGAAGGGGATCACGATCCTCGCCAAGAACACCGCCGTGACCCGCGGCGACGTCAAGTTCAACATCGTCGACACCCCGGGCCACGCCGACTTCGGCGGCGAGGTCGAGCGCGCCCTGACGATGGTCGACGGGGTGCTGCTGCTGGTCGACGCCTCCGAGGGGCCGCTGCCGCAGACGCGCTTCGTCCTGCGCAAGGCGCTGGAGCGGCGGCTGCCGATCATCCTCGTCGTCAACAAGGTCGACCGGCCCGACGCCCGCATCGCCGAGGTGATCGACGAGGTCTACGAGCTCTTCCTCGACCTCGACGCCGAGTCCGACCAGATCGAGTTCCCGATCGTCTACACCAACGCCAAAGCCGGCTGGGCCTCGCTCGAGGAGGGCGTCGAGGGGACTGACCTCTCCCCCCTGCTCGACCTGATGCTGGAGCGGATCCCCGCCCCGGAGTACGACGACGAGATGCCGCTGCAGGCGCACGTGACCAACCTCGACGCCTCCCCCTATGTCGGCCGCCTGGCGATCTGCCGGGTCCGCCAGGGCACGATCCGCGCCGGCCAGCCGATCGCCTGGTGCCGCGCCGACGGCAGCGTCCAGCGCGCCAACGTCTCCGAGCTCTATGTCACCGACGGTCTCGAACGGGTCAACGCCGAGCAGGCCGGGCCGGGCGAAATCATCGCCGTCGCCGGCCTCGAAGACGTGACGATCGGCGAGACCCTGGCCGACCCCGAGGACCCGCGGCCGCTGCCCGTGATCACGGTCGACGAGCCCTCGCTCTCGATGGTGATCGGGATCAACACCTCCCCCCTCGCCGGCAAAGAGGGCAAGAAGCTGACCGCCCGCCAAATCCGCGCCCGGCTCGACGCCGAGCTGATCGGCAACGTCTCGATCCGGGTCAACGACACCGAGCGCCCCGACGCCTGGGAGGTCCAGGGCCGCGGCGAGCTGCAACTGGTCGTGCTGCTGGAGATGATGCGCCGCGAGGGCTTCGAGCTGACCGCCGGCCAGCCGCGCGTGCTCACCCACGAGGTCAAAGGCGAGGTGCACGAGCCGGTCGAGCGGATGTCGATCGACGTCCCCGAGGAGCACGTCGGCGCCGTCACCCAGATGCTCGCCGCCCGCAAGGGCCGGCTGGAGCAGATGGTCAACCACTCGACCGGTTGGGTGCGGATGGACTACCTGGTCCCGGCCCGCGGCCTGATCGGGTTCCGCACCGAGTTCCTCACCGAGACCCGCGGCAGCGGCATCCTCCACCACGTCTTCGACCGCTGGGAGCCCTGGGCGGGCGAGCTCCGCACCCGCCAGACCGGCTCCCTCGTCGCCGACCGTTCCGGCAACACTGCCGGCTACTCGCTGATGAGCCTGCAGGACCGCGGCAAGCTCTTCGTCGGCTCCGGCGAGGAGGTCTACGAAGGCATGATCATCGGCGAGAACGCCCGCTCCGACGACCTCGACGTCAACCCGACCAAGGCCAAACAGCAGACCAACATGCGCGCCGCCAGCGCCGACGTCCTCGTCCGCCTGGCACCGCCGACCCGGCTCAGCCTCGAAGGCTCGCTGGAGTTCCTGCGCGACGACGAGTGCGTCGAAATCACCCCCGAATCGGTCCGCCTGCGCAAGCTCGAGCTCGACAAGGTCCTCCGCGCCAAGACCGCCAAGCGCGGCGCCGCAGCACCGCGCGTCGCCTAGTCGGTGTCGCGAGCCTAGCTAGTGGTCGACATCAGCGATCGACCCTGCGTTGGCGACCCGACGGATTGGTCGATCGTTACTCCTCCCAGACTGCAGTGATGGTGTCTGCGATAAGGCTCCGCTGCTTGCCATCCGTCGCTTTGAACGTGACGAACTTGTCTGCAGACTTGATTGCACGGTTGATCGTCGAGCAGAGCTCTACCGGCTGACCCTCAACCTCGTAGTCACTCTGTCGCCCCGGTCGCTCGACCCTCACCTTCGTTGCCATTCCGTCCTCCTGTCGATTACTCGATAGATCCTATGAAGTAGCAACGACCGAAAGGGGGCAACGCGTCCGATCACCCCGCCAACCTCGCGTCGAATAAATGGCGGGAGCGGGATTGCCAACCCTCCTAGCCCCTCCAAACGGGCGGAAGGCGCTCTCTCAGCAGCCGGGCGACCCGCTCCAGCACCGCGTCGGGTTCGCGGTCGAAGCGAACATCGGTGACCCGGGTCATCCCGATCCCCGCCAGGAGGAGCTCCTCCTGGCGCAACCGGTCGCGCTCGAAGGCGCCGTGGCCACCGTGCGTCGCGTAGGAATCGAGTTCAACCGCGAACCGAGCCTCCTCCCAGTAGAGGTCGAGCTCGAAGCCGGCGACATTGATGTTCACCGCCGGTCGCGGCAGCCCAGTGCGGAGCACTGCCTCGAGAAAGCGGCGCTCGAACTGGGAGCGGGTGAAGGCAGGCGGCTTGTAGAGGGCGATCGCCCGCCGCATCGGTCCTCGCCCGAGGTGGCTGCCGCAGTGCTCGAGCAACTCCTCAACAGGACCAAGGTCGAACAGCTTCAGCTCCTCGCTGCGCTCGAGCATCCGCTGTAGGAGCCAAACTGCTCGCTGGCGGCGCAATCGAGCAGGGTGCGCGGCAGGGCGGTCGCCGGTATCCCCTCGCGAAGCACCCGGTCGTCGGCCGTGAGGATCCGCGAGTGGTGGATCCGGATTGGCTTCCGGGCCTTTCGCGGGACCGGCGTCGTTACCTCGAACGGAGCCGGCGAGCCCTTCACGATCCCCCATAGCCAGGCGGCCGATCGGTGGCTGAGCAGAGCGCCGGGCCCGCACGCCAGCACCGCCGCGAGGCATTCGCCGTGAAGTGGCAGGTGCGTGTGGCCTACTGCGTAGACGCCGCGGTACAAGCGATGCAGACGGCCAGCGGCCTCCGCTCGCGACACGGAGCGCCGGGAATAGCCGAGCGGACCAGTCAGTTGACGGATCGAGACGACCCCGTACTGGCGATCCGCGAGGTCAGCTAGCCCGTCATGGCGTCGCGGCAGTCCTTTGGGACGCATACCGTCCCAAAGGACTGCCGCGGCCTTATCTCTTCCCCCTTGTCCGCTTCCTGCTCGGATTTGGGCGGCGGAATAGGGTTCCTGCGTGGCTAAGTGGGGAGTTCTCGCCGTGCTCGGCGCTGCGCAGTTCCTGATGGTCCTCGACCAAGCGGTGATGAACGTCGCGATCTCGCAGTTGGTTGAGGACTTCGACACCACGGTGACGACGATCCAGGCGGTGATCGCCTTCTATGCGCTGGTGATGGCGGGGCTGATGCTGACCGGGGGCAAGCTCGGCGACATTCTGGGACGGCGGCGCGCTTTTGTGATCGGGACCTGTATCTACGCCTGCGGCTCGGCCCTGACCGCGGTCTCCTGGAACGTGCCGAGCCTGACGTTCGGCTGGTCGGTGCTGGAGGGGATCGGCGCCGCCCTGGTGCTGCCGGCGATGGTCGCCCTGGTCGCCGGCAACTTCAAGGGCCAGGACCGCGCCCTCGCCTACGGCGTCCTCGGCGGGGTCGCCGGCGCCGGGATCGCGGTCGGACCGATCCTCGGCGGCTGGGCGACCACGGAGCTGAGCTGGCGGGTCGTCTTTGCCGGCGAGGTGGTCGTCGCGGCCGGCATCCTCATCGGCTCGCGCCTGCTGCGGGAGCCGGAGCGGCCGGCGAAGACGGTCAAGCTCGACTGGGTCGGCGGCGTGCTCTCGGCTCTCGGGCTCGGGATTGTCGTTTTCGGCGTGCTGCAGGCAAGCAACTGGGGCTGGCTGCAGCCGCGCAGCTCCCCGATCGAGCCGTTCGGGTTCGCGCTGACCCCGTTCGTGATCGCGGCCGGCGCAGTGGTCATCGGCACCTTCGTCCGCTGGGAGCGGAGACGGGAGAGCCGCGGCGAGGACCCGCTCGTCCACCTGCGCCTGCTCAGCATCCCGCGCCTGCGCGGCGGCGTCTCGATGCTGCTGGCCCAGAACCTGATCCTGATGGGGGTCTTCTTCACCGTGCCGCTGTTCCTGCAGATCGTCCAGGGCCTGGACGCACTGGAAACCGGGGTGCGGATGCTGCCGGCGTCGATCGGATTGTTTATCAGCGCCCTCGCCGGCTCGGCCCTGGCCAAGCGCTTCCCGGCGCGGGCACTGGTTCGGGTCGGGCTCCTCGTCGTCCTCGCCGCCATCCTGCTGCTGCTCGACACGATCGATCCCGAGCTCGACAACGCCTCCTTCCTGATCGCGATGGGCGTGCTCGGGGTCGGGATGGGGCTGATCGTCTCCCAGCTCGGAAACGTGGTCCAGTCGGCGGTGGAGGACGCCGACCGCAGCGAGGCCGGCGGCCTGCAGAACACCGCGCAGCAGCTCGGCTCCTCGCTCGGCACCGCCCTGCTCGGGGCGATCGTGATCACCGGCCTGATCTCCGCCTTCAGCGCCAACGTCGCCGCCGACCCAAAGGTCGCCGACGAGGTCCAGCAGCAGGTCGAGGTGAAGCTGGCTTCGGGAGCGAGCTTCGTCACCTCCGAGCAGGTCGAAACGGTCGCGAAGGCGGAGGGGGTCGACCCCGATACCACCGCGGCCCTGGTCGCCGACTACGAAGACGCCCAGCTCTCGGCGCTGAAGACCGCCTTCCTGGTGGCGGCGCTGCTCGTCATCGCCTCGCTGTTCACCACCCGGCGGCTGCCGAAGCAGCGCTTCGACGAGCTGCAGGCGGGCTCCGACCCGCCAGCCACGCCGGCCGCACCTCCCGCCCCGGCCTGACCCGGAGTCCGGCTACAGCCCTTCGGCCTCGAGGCGACCGGAGTCGATCGCCTCCTGCAGCGCCGCGTGGTCGCGCTCGTTCTGGTCGGCGTAGGCCGCGGAGAAATCGGCGATTGCGCTGTCGAAGGAGTCGCCACCGCCGAGGTAGGCGGCGATCGCCACGCGGTCGCCGGAGCGGGCGTGGGCTCGGGCCAGCGTCCAGCCGCAGATCCGCGCGTAGGTCTCCAGCCCCTGCGGCGAGAGCCGCTCGACCTCGGCCGAGCGCTTCCAATCCCAGAGCTGGCGCACGTAGAAGTCGCGCCGGCCTTCGAGGCCGACCGCGGGGCACCAGCCGAGGAAGATGTCGCTCGCCGCCTGCATCAGGCGCTGGCCTTCGACCACCCGGCGGCCGTGGTTGCGGTAGCGGCTGGCGCCGGCGTAGGGCTCCAGAACCGAGGCCTCCGCCTCCTTCGCCTGGAGGAAGAGCGGGTCCTCGTCATCGGCGCCGCTGAACAGCACCACCCAGGCGCGGGTGCCGACGCTGCCGACCCCGACCACCTTGCGGGCGATCTGGCGGAAGCGGTAGCCGTCCAGCAGGTGCTGGCGGTCGGGCGCGAGGCTCTCGCGGTAGGCGGCGAGGACCTCTTCCAGCGCGTCCGCCACGTCGCGGCCGTCGGCGGCGGGGACGAGATCGTCGCCGGGAACCAGCAGCGGCGGTTCGCTGCGGAAGCGCAGTTCGCCGTCGACCGTTTCGGTCAGCCGCTCCAGCGCCCTCAGACTGTCCTTCCCCTTCGCCTTGACGACGCCGCGGCGCAGCCGCGCGACCGAGTCTGGGTCGTCAGCCTCGACCTCGGCCATCGCCCTCTCGATGTCGAGCCGCGCGTACCAGACCTCGAGGTTGCGCTGGGAGGCGAAGTCCCGCATCGCCTCGCGGTAGGCGCGCACCGTGCGCAGCACCGCGCCGCTGCGCTGCTTGCGCTTGAAGCCGCTTTCGCGGGCGGCGATCTCGAAGCTCGCGGCGAGCCGCTTCACGTCCCACTCCCAAGGCCCGGGCAGCGACTCGTCGAAGTCGTTGAGGTCGAAGACGAGGCGGCGGTCGGGCGCGGCGAAGGCGCCAAAGTTGGAGAGGTGGGCGTCGCCGCACACCTGCACCCGCAGGCCCGAGACCGGCGTGCGGGAGAGATCCGCCGCCATCACCGCGGCGGCGCCGCGGTAGAAGGCGAAGGCTGAGGCCGCCATCCGCCCGTAGCGGATCGGGACCAGCTCCTGCACCCGGCTCTCGGCCTGGCGCTCGAGGATCGCGACCGGGTCCTCACGGTCAGGCGCCGGCTCCCAGGAGCCATGCGAGGAGCGCGGCGCGCCGGTGCGCGCCGCCTTGCCGAGGGAGCTGCGTTCGGCGGCGTCCATGACGCCACCGTACCCCGCGGCGGGCCAGGCTCAAAGCCGGGCCCGCCGTCGGGGCAGTGATCAGACCGTCGCCGCGGCCTGCTCGCTCTGGCTGTCGCGGGCGTCGTCGGCCTGCTTGGCCTCGGCCGCGGGCGTGCGCTCGTCGATGTTGCGCGGCATCAGCACCTCTTTGGCGATGACCAGGCGCTGGATCTGGCTGGTCCCCTCGTAGAGCTGCATGATCTTCGCGTCGCGCATCAGTTTCTCGACCGGGTACTCCTTGATGAAGCCGTAGCCGCCGTAGACCTGGACGGCGTCCGTGGTGACCTCCATCGCCGAGTCGGCGGCGAAGCGCTTGGCCTGCGAGGAGACCAGGGTGTTGCGTTTGCCCTGGTCGAGCAGGACGGCCGAGTTCCACATCAGCAGCCGGCCGGCGTCGACCTTGGTCGACATGTCGGCGATCATGAACTGGATCGCCTGGTGCATCGCGATCGGGACCCCGAACTGGACCCGTTCCTTGGAGTACTCGGCGGCGAACTCGAAGGCCGCGCGGGCGATCCCGACGGCCATCGCCGCGACGCCCGGACGGGTGCGGTCGAGGGTCATCATCGCCAGTTTGAAGCCGTGGTTCTCCTCGCCGAGCATGTTCTCGGCCGGGACCTCGACTTCGTCGAAGGAGATGGTCGCGGTGTTCGACGCCCGCTGGCCCATCTTGTCCTCCTTCTTGTCGATGCTGACTCCGGGGGAGTCGGCGTCGACGACGAAGGCGGTGATGCCGCGATGGCCGGACTCGGGGTCGGTCTTCGCGTAGACGGTGAACCAGTCGGCGTAGCTGCCGTTGGTGATGAAGCACTTGGAGCCGGAAAGGACGTACTTGTCGCCCTTTTTCACGGCGCGGGTTTTCATCCCGGAGACGTCGGAGCCGGCGTCCGGCTCGGTCAGGCAGAAGGAGGCGAGCTTGGCGCTTTCGGTCAGCATCCCGAGGTACTTCTTCTTCGTCTCCTCGGAGCCGCCGAGGGTGATCGGCGCCGAGGCGAGGCCGTTGGCCATCAGCGAGGTGCCGATGCCGGAGCAGCCCCAGCCCATCTCCTCCTCGATCAGGCAGCCGGAGAGGTAGTCGAGGCCCGGCCCGCCATAGGCCTCGGGGATGTGGGTATTCATCAACCCGACCTCCCAGGCCTTGTCGATGATCTCCTGGGGCCAGGTGCCGTCCTTGTCGTACTCCCAGGCGACCTTGCGGATCTCTTTCTCCGCGAAGTTGTGCGCCAGCTCGCGCAGGTCTTTCTGCTCGTCGGTCAGGGTGAAGTCAACCACTGCTCGAAGCTCCTTTTTCTCGGGTGGGAGAGGGCCGATTGACTGGTCAGTCAACCAGCACAAAGAGTAGCGAATACCCCCAACACCGGCCGACGGGCCGCAAAGTGTCTTATTTGTCCGCTTTGCGGCCCGTTGGCGGCTAATCTGGAGGGCGATGGTTCCTACGGCGGATCTGATCGACATCCAGGCAGGATTTGCGCTGACCTTGATCACTCTCATCGCCCTGCCGATCGCGCTGATCGCCTTCGCCCGCACCGGTCCGCTCTGGCAGAGCATCGGCAAGGGTCCGTTTGCGATCGAGCAGGAAATGCCGCCGCCCAGCCGCCTCTCCCAACCCGACGCGCCGGTCGACCGCAAGCTGCAGGAGGCGGAGGCGCGGCAGATGCTGGAGGCGAAGTCCTACCGGCGCCAGCAGCGCGGCGAGGCGCCGCTTGACGTCGAGGCCGAGGTGAGGCGGTTGCTCGACGCCCCCGGTGCAGCCGGCCCGGCGATCGACGAGAAGCTCCGCGCCGAGGTCCGCCAGCTAGTCGTCGCGCGCAACGAACGGCGCATGCGCCGTGGCGAGGAGCCGCTCGACGTCGAGGCCGAGATGGAGCGGCAGCTCGCGGATTTGTAGGATCGGTCGATGGCCGCGGAAAAGGAGAATCTCTACGAGGTCGAGGAGCTGCTCAACCAGCCCGGGACCTACTTCAACCCGCAAACCGAGGTCCTGGTCGTGGTCGACGACTCGACCTCGCTCGACCAGGAGGTCTTCAACCTCGAGGACTACGAGGGCGCCGACTGGGTGCGGATCTCCGACGAGGTCCCGGTCGACGAGGACCGCCGCGACCGGGCGCTGGAGAGCTTCCAGACCCACTACCACCCGGGCCTCAGCGGCTCGGTTTCGGAGACCGCGCTCGAACAGGGCGACGAGGAGCTCGACGAGGACGAGGACGGCCAGGACCCCGGCCGCGAGGACTGAGGACGCGGCATCCAGCGATGCTCGAAGGGCAGGAGGCCCTTAGCGCAGTCGCGTCCGCGCCACCAGACGGCGATACGCGAACCAGGCTGGCTTCGGCTGGTCCTCGACGTCGAATAGCCCCGCGCCCTGGCAGAACGAGCAGTGCGGATCGGGATTCGGCCTGTCCTCCCAGGTGAACCAGTCGACTGCGGCGATCCGCCAGCGATGGCGCATCGCAAGCAGCCGCGCGAACGCGTCTTCGAGGAATTCGGCCTGGCCGATCCGCCCCTTGACGAAGGCAGATGGATAGAAGCCGTCAGAGGCGACTCCGATCTCAGAGACGATCAGCGGCTTGCGTCCCGCGCCGCCCGCCGCCATCGCCGCCCGCACCCGGCTCAGCTGGTAGTTCATCTCCGCCATGTTCGCGGAGTACGGATGGATAGCGGCGAGGTCGAAATGCCGCCGCACCCCCGGCACCCGTAGCAGCCGCCGCATGAAGACCCACGTTTTCATTCCGGCACCGACGGGGGCGATCCCGGCGAGGACGATCTGCGCTCCGGGGTCGGCCGCGCGGATCGCCGTCGCCGACGCCCCTAGCAGCTTCGCGTACCCGGGCGGCGAGATCCGCGACGCCCAGAAAAGCCGGAAGTTGGGCTCGTTCCAGATCTGCCAGCGGCCGATCGGCTCGCGATGCGCTACGTCCTTCCAGAGGCTGCCGCGCGGTCCGTACCGCGCTACGAGGCGGCGCAAGAACCCCCTCCACGCAGTCAGTGCCGGACGGCTCAACGGCGGCCGCACTTCGTTACCGCTCAGCCAGGCCGGCGTCCCGGAGACAAACGGCATCACCCGGACCCCGTGTTCCGCCGCCGCGGCGATTTCCGCGTCCACCTCCGAGAAGTCGAACTCCCCTTTGCGAGGCTCGCATTTCGACCAGTTGATCGGGAGGCGGAGCGTTTCCATCGATCCCTTCATCCGCTGCAGGTCGGTGGCGCTGGGCCGTGCCTGCGGCGCGACCCCGAAGAAGCCGGCCGGAAGCGCATCGCCCGACGAGGCCGCAGCCGGCCCGGCGGCCGCGACCAGGGCGAGCGCCGAGATCAGTCCGACCACTCGCCCCCCTCCGCGCATCGCTATTTCTGGTGCCGGCGAATCGGGGGTGGTTCGATGTAGCGCGCGATGCCTGGGGTCGGTTCGCAGCCTCCGTTGCGGCAGAAGACGTTGCCTCGATCCATCACGACCGCCCGCCGTCTCTGCTGCGTGCCGACGAGGATGCCTTCGCCGGAGACCGGCACCCCCACACCCCCCGGCCCGCTGAAGCGGTCGTCGAGCCGCCCGTTCTTAAGAACCCGAAAGGCGATGATTTCCGGCACTTCGGTGATGGCGAAGATCGCCCCGCCGGAGCCGAGCGTCGCCGATTTCAGCGGCAGGGGCAGGACGCTGAGGCCGCGCTTGCCGAAGCCGCGCGCCAGCTTGCCGTTGGCGCGGAGACGGAGGTCGAAGCTCTTCGTGAACCGGCTCGGACCGAGCAGCTCGACTGTACCGTCGCCTCGCGCCAGCAACGAGTTCAGTTCGGCGAATTCGCCAAGGCGGCGCAGCCGCCGCATCGCCCCGGACGCGGCCCGGTTGAATTTCGTGTCCAGCCGGCCCTTGGCGGAGACACGGATGACGTAGACCAGAGTCCGGATCCGCGGGCTGCTGCCGCCGAGCAGCACCGCCCCCTTTTTGGCCACAGCGAGCAGGGCCGGCCTGCTCAGGCCTGGAAGCGAGAAGACGTTGGAGCCACCGACGCCGAAGCCCGGATCGAGCGCACCGTTCGCAAGCAACCGGGTAAGGGACACCCGAGCTCCCGGGCCGGCCGAATATTCCACGTCCGAGCTCCCCCGATCGACCTCGACCAGGGTCGTCCCCTTCTGGGCCGGCACGACCCGGCTCACGGCGCCCTGGCAGCCGCAGACGACCGCCACGGTTCCTCCCGTGCCGAAGCTGGCGTCCGCCTGGCCGTTCTTTTCGTAGCGGCGGACGGTCACCGCCCCCGCGTCCTGGGAGAAGACGAGCGGCCGGCCTCGCGTGTCGACCGAGAGCCCGTAGCCGAACGGCACACTCGGCAGAACGACCCCGGTTTCGCCGCCGAAGCCCGGATCGAAGGCGCCGCTCGGTCCTACCCGAAAGACGAAATAGGTCGGCCCGCAGCTGTAACAGTTGCCGGTCCAACCACGCCCGAGCACGTAGACGGAGCCATCGCGGGCGGAGGCGTATTCGTCCACCGACCAGGGCTTGAAATGGTCACCCGGCGGTTGCGTGATCGTGGCTATGCCGTGGGCGCCATAGGCGCGATCGAGGCCGCTGGACGCTCCGGAGCGAGCGAGAGCGATCCCGCTCACCGCAAGCGCTCCGACCAGGGAGAGGGCACCGAATGCGATTGCAATCCGCTTCATGCGCGTCCACCTTTCTTGCTCACGGGCCGAGACGGCGAAGCTTCGATGAAGCGCGCCAGGTAGGGCATGCTGACGCAGGTCGGTTTGCTGCAGAGGCGAAAGTCGTTGCCGAAGAGGCCGACGCGAGCGCCGGCCAGCGATTGCGCCTCGATCCCAAACCCTGGCTGCGGCACCTGGATGCCACTGCCGCCGCCGAAGGTCGGATCGGGTGCGCCGTCGGCGAGCAGCCGCAGCACCGTCACTGTTTCTTCGACCTGGGCGACTGCGATCGTGCCGCCACCGACGCCGGGACTGGCGGCGGCGATCGGCAGCGGCAGGGTCAGCGCTCCCCGTTCGCCGAACCGCTTTTCGAGCCTGCCATCGGCCCGCAGCCGCAACTCGAACCCCTGCGCGGTCTTCGGATTGAGGTAGATGCCTCCCGTGGCACCGAGGACCTCGACGCCGCCGTCGGGTCGCGGTACGAGCGCCGTCGATTCGGATCGGGCGAAGGCGTTGAGCCGCTGCAGCGCCCCGCGGGCGTTTGCGTCGAATCCGGTGTCGAGCTTGCCCTTGGGAGAGATCCGGTAGATGGGCCGGAAGCCTTCGCAGCAGAGCCCGCCGAGGATCAGGATCGATCCCCGCCGGTCTATGGCGAACCGCGTTTCGTCGTAGGGAAGCGCGAGCGCGTAGCTCCCCCGTCCGTCCCTGGCGAAGCTACGGTCGAGGCGGCCGTTCGGGAGTAGCCTGAACAGCGTCAACCGCCGTGCCCGGGCTTGGGGGGCTTCCGGCAGGCTTTCGCTCACGCCGACGAGAATCAGCCCGCGTCCGGCGGGCGCGAGGAAGCCGATCGGGTCTTCGAACCCCTTCAGACCCACCGAGCCGCCGCGCCCGAAGCTCCCATCGGGCCGCCCGCTCGGCAGCAGCCGCTCGACCATCCCCCCGGTTTTGGTCCCAATCGCCGCTAGCGCGCGTCCCCCGGCGTCGGCGGCTATGAGTTCGGTCCGGTAGGGGAGAGCGACCGAGCCGGAGTCGCCGAACGCGGAGTCGACGGCGCCGTTCTTGCCGTAGTGGAAGAGCCGGATGCTGTGCTTGCAGGAACCGACGCCGTAGTCGATTTCGCAGGTGCTCACGGCCTCGGTCGCGTAGGCGCTGCCACTCCGTGCAAAGACGGCTCTGATGAGGGGGTAGCGGTCGGGATGGAGGCCCGACGGCAACGGTGGCGCCAGCTGGACAAGCCCGCCCGAGCCATACGACGCGTCAAATCCGACCGGAGCCGCTGCCGCAGGAACCGTGCAGAGGGCTGCGCCGACAACGGCGAGCACCGCTATTACCAGTGAACGACCGATTCTCACTCCCTGCCTTCTTCGCTCCACTCGTTGATCTTCCGTGCGGTCAAACGCGGACGGAGCATAAAGTTGCGGATTTGCTGAGACGGAGGCTCATAGCAGCCCCGCGAACGCCCGAAATCAACCCTGCACCTGAGGTAGCCTTCCGCCCGTGCTCCAACCAGGCGACCAAGCTCCCGACTTCGAGCTGTCTGACCAGAACAATGATCGGGTTAGGCTTTCCAGTCTCAGAGAGCAGATCACTGTACTGTATTTCTATCCCCGTGCCGACACGCCCGGCTGCACGACCCAGGCCTGCGGTGTGCGCGACCGCGGCGGCGAGTACGCGAAGGCCGGTGCTCGCGTGATCGGCGTCTCGCCCGACGAGGTCGCCGCGGTGAAAAAGTTCGCCGAGAAGTTCGACCTCGACTTCACCCTGCTGGCCGACGCCGATCACGCCGTCGCCGAGGCCTACGGCACCTGGGTCGAGAAGTCGATGTACGGCAAGAAGTACATGGGCGTGCAGCGCGCGACCTTCCTGATCGACCCCGAGGGCAAGGTCGCCAAGGTCTTCCCCAAGATCTCGCCGAAGACGCACGACGACGTCGTGCTCGGGGCGCTGGCCGAGCTTGCCTCGGCCTGAGCGTCGCCGGCGCTAGGCGCTCTCGAGCTGCTCGATGCCGCTGGCGCGCTGGCCGCCGGCGGCCAGCATCAGTTTGAATTCGTGCGGGCTCGAGGCGTAGTCGAGGGCGACCTGCTCGGCGATCTTGCCCTCCATCACGTAGCGCAGCAGCGATTGGTCGAAGGTGCGCATGCCGTAGTACTCGCCCTCGGCGATCACCTCGGTGATCTTGCCCGTTTCGTCCGGGTTGAGGATCAGGTCCTGGACGCGGCCGGTGACGACCAGCACCTCCGAGGCGGGGACGCGGCCCTTGCCGCTGACGTCGGGGACGAGGCGCTGGGCGATCGCCCCCCTCAGGGTCGAGGCGAGCATCACGCGGGCCTGGTGCTGGAGGTGGGGCGGGAAGAAGTCGATGATGCGGTTGATCGTCTCGGTCGCGTCGAGGGTGTGGACCGTGGAGAGGACGAGGTGGCCGGTCTCGGCGGCGGAAAGCGCCGTGCGCACGGTCTCCTCGTCGCGCATCTCGCCGATCAGGATCACGTCGGGGTCCTGACGCAGGACGCGGCGCATCGCGCGGGCGAAGCTCTCGGTGTCGGAGCCGACCTCGCGCTGGTTGACGATCGAGCCTTTGTCTTCGTGCAGGTACTCGATCGGGTCCTCGAGGGTGACGATGTGATGGGCGCGGGTGCGGTTGATGTGGTCGATCATCGCCGCGAGCGTCGTCGACTTGCCCGAGCCGGTGGTGCCGGTGACGAGGACGATCCCGCGCTGCTCCTCGGCCAGATTGGTGACGACCTGCGGTAGGCCGAGCTCCTCGACCGAGCGGATTTCGAAGGGGATTGCGCGGCAGACGATCGAGGTCGAGCCGCGCTGTTTGAAGGTGTTGACGCGGAAGCGGGAGAGGTTCGGAATCGCGTAGGAGAAGTCGGCCTCGCCGGCCTGCTCGAACTCGGTCAGCGAGCGCACCTCGGCGATGTCGTGGAAGGCTTTTTCGGTGTCCTCGGCGCGCAGCGACTCGTGGCCCTCGAGCGGCACCAGCTCGCCGTGCAGGCGGATCGTCGGCGGCGCCGCCACCTTTATGTGGAGGTCGGAGCCACCCCGCTCGACGAGCGTGCGCAGGGCTGAGTCGATCTCGAACATCGCGGCCTTTATCGGCCGCAACGTCCGGGTTCATTAGGCGGCTACTTGCGGCCCTCGACGAAGATCTCGAACTGCGAGGGCTTCGGCTTGCGTGCCTTGCCGCTGCCGGCGAAGGTGTTGGCCAGGCGCATGCCGACCGACTGGTAGAGCTCGGCCAGTTCCTCGGCGGTGTAGAGGCGCTGGCGGAACGGGATCGGCTCGTATTTCTCGAAGACCTCGCCGAAGCGGATCGGCACGGTCGAGCCTTCGATGTAGCGGTCCTCGGCGTTCCAGTGATGGTCGCTGAGTTCGAGCGTCGACTCGCCGACGATCCAGGATTTCTGCGGCAGGTGGGCTTCGGCGTGGAGGACGTTCGGCAGTTGGACCAGATGGCCGCCGCCCTCGCGCAGCGTCTGCGCGACGACCTCGAAGGTGCGGTAGTTCTCGGCGTCGGTCTCGAAGTAGCCGACGGCGCCGTCGTTGAGGCTCAGCACCAGGTCGAATTCGTCGCGGAGGTCGAGCTCGCGCAGGTCGGCCTCGACGAAGGAGACGTCGAGCCCTTCCTCGCCGGCCGTCCGCTCGGCCATCTCGAGCAGGTCGGGGGAGATGTCGACGCCGACCACCTCGAAGCCGCGGCGGCGCAGCTCGAGCGAGTGGCGACCGATCCCGCAGGCGAGGTCGAGCACCCGCTCGCCGCCCTCGGGTCGCAGCATCATGATCGCCCGGTCGACTTCGGCCTCGGTGCGGTCAGCCCAGGGCATCGCCGCGGTGATCGGCGGGAAGCCCGAGCGGTACCAGTCGGGCGGGACGTCGACTACGGTTCCCATCAATCAGAAACTCTATAGCAATTGCGGGGCAACGCGCAAACCCGCAAACCCGTTCCGTTCCTTGACAAGCACGTTCCCAAACCCGTAGCCTCCACGCAGTGGGGAGGAGGCCGAATTGAACCTGGGACGGGCGCCGGGTCGAGCGAGAATCCCGCTCGCCAGAAGGGCCTTCGACCTCTGCGCCCTGGCGCTGCTCGTGCCGCTGCTGGCGCTGCCGCTGCTGGTCGTCACCGTCGCCGTATTCCTCGACTCGCCCGGTTCTGTCTTCTTCCGCGCCCGGCGGATGGGCTACAAGGGCCGGCCCTTCGAGATGATCAAGTTCCGCACGATGCGGGTCGACAATGCCGGCCACGCGGTGGCCGGCGCAAACGACAGTCGCATCACCCCTGTTGGCGGCTTTCTCCGCGCGACTCGGCTCGACGAGCTGCCGCAGCTGTGGAACGTGCTGTGCGGCGAGATGACCCTCGTCGGCCCGCGGCCGGAGCTAGAGGAGTTCGTCGATCTGCATGCCTCCGAATACCGCGAGATCCTCTCGGTCCCTCCGGGCATCACCGGTCCGACCCAACTGCGCTACGCCGGCCTCGAGCCGCATCTGCTCAGCCTCCACGCCGATCCCGAGCGCTTCTACCGCGAGCAGCTGCTGCCCGACAAGGTGAAGCTCGACCTCGAGTACGCCCGCTCGCGCTCCTTCGGGGCCGATCTCGCCGTGGTCGGCAAGACGCTGGTCCTGCCGCTGCTGCTGCCGTTCCGCCGGCCGGCCGAGGACGGCGAGCGGACCCCGCGGCGCTTCGGCTGGGCCCCGGTCCTTGCCGGCACGATGGCGATCGGCGTGCTGCCCCTGCTTTTCCTGCTGACGCTGGGATCGCCGCGCTAGCGCGGAGGGCCGGCTTGCTTCGCGTCGGGATTGCCGGGCTCGGTTACTGGGGGTCGAACATCGCCCGCAACCTGGATGCATTGCCGGGCTGCGAGCTCGCCTGGTGCTGCGACACCGACGCCGCGCGCCGCGAGCGGGCGCAGGCCCTTTTCCCACGGGCCCGGTTCACCGCCGACGTCACCGAGATGCTCGCCGACGAGAGCGTCGTCGCCGTCGCGATCGCGACGCCGGTGCCGACCCACGCGGCGCTCGCCGAGCTCGTGCTCGTCGCCGACAGGCACTGCTTCGTCGAGAAGCCCTTGGCCTGCGACGTCGCTTCGGCCGAGCGGCTGGTCGGGTTGGCGGCCGAGCGGGAGCGGGCGCTGATGGTCGGTCACCTGCTCGCCTACCACCCCGCGCTGGTCGAGCTGCGGGCCCTCTGCGCCGCCGGCGAGCTCGGCGAGATCCGCTACCTCTACTCGCAGCGGCTCAACCTGGGCAGGCTGCGGGCGGATGAGAACGCGCTCTGGAGCCTCGGCGCCCACGATGTCTCCGCGATCCTGGCGCTGACCGGCGAGCTGCCGGTGCAGGTCAGCGCCCGCGGCGAGAGCTACGTGCGCGACGGGGTCGAGGACGTCGTCTTCGCCCACCTCGGTTTTGCCGGCGGGCTGGCCGCTCACGTCCACGTCTCTTGGCTCGATCCGCGCAAGGAGCGGCGCCTTACCGTCGTCGGAGCGCAGCGGATGGCAACCTTCGACGACATGGAGCCGGAGCGCACGCTGACCCTCTACGACAAGGGCTTCGACCCTGACGCCGCGGCGCTGGGCGACTACGTCGCCCGCTCGGGCGAGCAGCGCAGCCCGGCGATCTCGCGCCGCGAGCCGCTGCGGATCGAGCTCGAGCACTTCTTCGAGTGCCTGCGCGACGGGGTCGCACCGCTCACCGGCGGGCTCGAGGGTCTGCAGGTGGTGCAGGTACTGGAGGCGCTGCAGGAGTCGCTCGACGCCGGCGGGGACACGGTGGCGCTCGCCCCTCGCGAGGCGCCGGCGTGAGCGGCCCGGCGCTGCTGCCGGGCGACTTGGCACCGGGCCTGTTGATCGGCGACCGCGTGCAGGTCGGCGCGGGGGCGCTGCTCGGTGGGCACCTCGTCCTCCACGCGGGAGTGGAGATCGGAGAAGGGGCGCGGATCGGCGACCACGCCCAGATCCGCGAGCGCGCCCGGATCGGCGCCGGCGCGACCATCGGCAGCTTTGTCTCGGTCGATCCCGATGTCCATGTCGGCGATTGGGTCAGCGTGCAGACTCGCTGCTACCTCACCCGCGGCTCGACGATCGAGGAGGACGTCTTTCTCGGCCCCGGCGTCACCCTGGCCAACGACGACACGATGGGTCGTCACGCTCCCGGCGTGGCATTGAAGGGCCCGACGCTGCGGCGCGCCTGCCGGATCGGCGCCGGGGCTGTGATCTGCCCCGGGGTCGAGATCGGCGAGGAGGCCTTCGTCGCCGCCGGCGCGGTGGTCGCCGACGACGTCCCCGCTCGCGCGGTCGTCATGGGCGTACCGGCCAGGGTCGTGCGCGAGGTTCCGGACGAGGACCTGCTGGAGCATTGGCCGCGGTGAGCTCGGCGAGCCGCGCGGCGACCGCGACGGTGCCGCTGTTCGCCACCCGGGCGACGCTGGAGCCCCTATTGGACGAGGTCGCGGCGCGCCAGCGCGCCGTGCTCGAGTCGGGCCGCTACGTGCTCGGCCCCGAGGTCGAGGCCTTCGAGCGCGAGTTCGCGGCCTTCGTCGGGGTCCGCCACTGCGTTGGCGTCGCCAACGGCACCGAGGCGCTGACGATCGCGCTGCGGGCGCTGGGCGTCGGCCCGGGCGACGAGGTCGTGGTGCCGGCGCTGACCTTCTACGCGACCGCCGAGGCGGTCGTCAACGCCGGCGCCCGGCCGGTCTTCTGCGACGTCGATCCGCGTACCTTCGCGATGACCGCGGCGACCGCGGAAACGGCGATCGGCGAGCGGACCGCGGCGCTGCTGCCGGTCCATCTCTTCGGCAACCCGGCGCCGGTCGTCGAGCTGCGCGACCTGGCGGAGGCGCACGGCCTGCGGCTGCTGGAGGACGCCGCGCAGGCGGCCGGCGCCAGGCTCGACGGCCGCCGGGCGGGGTCCCTCGGCGACGCCGCAGCTTTCAGCTTCTTCCCCTCCAAGAACCTCGGCGGTTTCGGCGACGGCGGCGCGATCCTCAGCGACGACGACGAGGTCGCCGCGAGCGCTCGCCGGCTGCGTGCCCACGGCTCCCCGGACAGGCAGCTGCACACCGAGGTCGGCTACAACTCGCGCCTCGACGAGCTGCAGGCGGCCGGGCTGCGCGTCCTGCTGCCCGAGCTCGAGCGCTGGACGGCGGCGCGGCGCGAGGTCGCGAGCGGCTACGCCGAGGCCGGCCTCGGCGAGCTGGTCGAGCTACCGCTCGAGACTGGCGGGGGGGAGTCCTGCTACCACCTCTACGTCGTCCTCAGCGAGGAGCGCGAGCGTCTGGCCGCGGCCCTGAGCCAGACCGGCGTCGAGAGCCGCGCCTATTACACGACCCCGCTGCACCGCCAACCGGCGTTGCGTCCCTACGCACCCGCGGGGGAACTGCCGGGCGCCGAGCGCGTGGCGGCGACCTCGCTGGCGCTGCCGATGGGGCCGGCGCTGACCGAGGAGCAGATCGTCGTGGTTATGGACGCGGCCCGGGCAGCGCTCGGGCCGGCCTGAGGGGCAGGGATGAAAGTCCTGACCGTGGTCGGCAACCGGCCGCAGTTCGTCAAGGCGGCGGCGGTGTCGAGCCGGCTGCGCGAGCGCGCCACCGAGGTCCTGATCCATACCGGTCAGCACTATGACCGCGAGCTCTCCGCCGTCTTCTTCGAGGAGCTCGACCTGCCGCCGCCCGATCGCGAGCTCGGCGTCGGCTCCGCCGGTCACGCCGAGCAGACGGGAGAGACGATGCTGCGGCTCGAGCCCCTGGTCGAAGCGGAGCGGCCCGACGCGGTGCTCGTCTACGGCGACACCAACGCCACCCTCGCCGCGGCGCTGGTCGCCGCCAAGCTGATCGTTCCCCTCGCCCACGTCGAGGCCGGCATGCGCTCCTTCGACCGCGGCATGCCGGAGGAGGTCAACCGGGTTGCCACCGACCGCCTCTCCGGACTGCTGCTCTGCTCGACCGCGACAGCGCTCGCCAACCTGCGCCGGGACGGCCTCGGCGAGGGGGCGCGACTGGTCGGCGACGTGATGGCCGACGTCTCCTTGCGTTTCGGTCCGATCGCCGCGCGCCGTTCGCGGGCGCTGGAGCGCTTCGATCTGCGCCCCGGCGACTATCTGCTCGCGACCGCCCACCGGGCGGGCAACGTCGACGACGTGGAGAAGCTGGCGCAGCTCGCGGAGCTGTTGCGGCAGGCCGGTGAGCGCTGCGGCCCACTCCTCTTCCCCGTCCATCCGCGCACCCGTACCCGGCTGGCGCAGGCGGGGCTCCTGTCGGGCCTCGAAGGGGCGCGCGGCGTACGGCTCTGCGAGTCGCTCGGCTACCTCGACTTCGCCTGTCTGACGCGCGCCGCCGGTGCCGTCCTCACCGATTCGGGTGGTCTGCAGAAGGAGGCCTACCTGGCCGGGGTGCCCTGCGTGACGCTGCGCGAGCAGACCGAGTGGGTGGAGACGGTCGAGAGCGGCTGGAACCGCCTCGTCGGCCTCGATTCCGAGCTGGCGCTGGTGGCACTGGACGAGCTGCGCGAGCGGCGCCGTAGCGAGCAACCCGATCCGTCCGTCTACGGCGACGGCGACGCGGGCCGTCGCGTCGTCGACGAGCTGCTCGCCTGGCTCTGATCAGCTCCGCGCGAAGCGGCGCGAGAGGACGCCGACCGCGACCGCGAGGAGGGCGATCGCGCCGAGCAGGACGACGCTTGCCGGTATCGAGGTGTTGCCGGCGTCGGAGGTCTCGGCGGCGACCGCGCTGCCGGCGATCGCCGCGCCCGCGACGCCGGCTCCGCCAGCGTCCGCAGAAGCGCCGGTACCCGTCGCTCCCCCGCCGCCGGCCTTGCCCGTGGCGGCCAGTCCCGGAACGTGCGAGGAAGAGCCGAAGTTGTTCTCGCTGCGGTAGAGCGAGGCCGCTTCGCCCTGCTCGACCGCGCCGCCGCCACCGCTGCCCCGCGTCGCGCCGGTGCTGCTCTGCGTCGTGCCGCCGCCTTCGCCCCCCGACCCGGCGCCCGTCCCGCCACTGCCCTTGGGGGCTCCGTCGGCGCGTCCCTGTTCCAGCGGCAACTGGTAGACGGCGCCTGCCGGGCTGCCGCTCGGAGGGTCCCCGGGTGCCGCATATGCTGTGGGCGCATGCAGGGACGCGGTGAGCAGCAGCAGGGAACCGATCAAGTACGCGACCCTGAGTGGGCGCCGGCGAATCATCCCGTCAAGGATAGACACGGCGCAGCCGAAGCGGGTGCTCTCGCGGAGGCGATCGAGGCGGCGCCGCTGATCTTGATGGGCCTCTTGACCCTGGTCGCGGTCTGGTGGGACGGGGCCTTCGACATGCGCTACTGGGCGCCGCTGACGCTGCTCGCCCTTGCCCTGTTGCTCGCTCTGGCGCTTGCCGGGACGCTGGCGCTCCCGGACCGGGGCGCCCTTGCCCTGGCCGTTGGCGCGATCTGGGTCTTCGCTGCGTACACGATGCTCTCGGCTGCCTGGGCGGACAGCGCCGGCGACGCTTGGGAAGGGGCTGCGAGAGCGATCTTCTATGCGGCTGTCTTCACCCTTGCAGTCGCCACGCCGGTCGGGCGCCGCGCCCGCTGCTGGCTCGGGGCGGGGCTTGTGCTCGGCGTTCTCGTCACAGGCTTGATCGCCGAGGTGCGGTTGCTCGGCGGCGATACCGGCGCCTTCCTCGCCGGCCGCCTCAACGACCCGATCGGCTATCGCAACGGCACCGCTGCGCTCTTCTCCTTCGCCGCCTGGCCACTGGTCGGATACGCGGCCCGGCGCGGCTACGCCTCCGGTTTGCGGGCGGCGGCGCTCGCCGGGGCGGTGCTGGTGCTCGGGCTGGCCTTCCTCACCCAGTCGCGCGGGATGCTGATCGGTCTCGCCTGCGGCGGCATCGTCTCCCTGGCGATCGGGCCCGATCGCCTGCGGCGCTCCTGGCTGGCCCTTGCCGTGGTTGCCGTGCTCGCGCTCGGATCGGGCGCCCTGCTGGCGCCCTACCACGGTTCTGGCTCGGGCACCGGGGCAGCCGCCGCGGCCGACATCCGCCATGCCGGGGTGGCGCTGGCGCTGCTCTGCATCGGCGCCTTCCTTGCCGGCCTCTTCGCCTTCGTCTTCGACAACGGCCTGCGCTCCTCCGATCTCGCTCGCGGCGTCCGCACCGTCGCCGCGGGGGGGATGGTTGTGCTCGTCTCGGCGCTCGCCGTCGGTGCGCTCGTCAAGGCCGGCAACCCGGTCGACTACGCCTCTGGCAAGTGGGACGAATTCACCGAAGTCGAAACGAGCACCGCGACCGGCACCAGGTACGGCACCGTCGGCGGTCCGCGCTACGACATCTGGCGCGTCGCCGTCGATCAGTTCCGCGAAGCGCCGATCGTCGGCGCCGGCGAGGGCAGCTTCCACTTCGCCTATTACCGCGAGCGCCGCACCGACCGCAACCTCGCCGACGCCCACAGCCTGCCGCTGCGCCTGCTGGCCGAGACGGGTCTGATCGGCACCGGCCTGTTCGCCCTCTGGCTGGTCGCCGCCGCCGTCGCGATCGCCACCCGCGCCCGCCTCGTCTCGCCCGGCCGGCGCACCGCGATCGCCGGCCTGGCCGCCGCCGCCACCGTGGTGATCGCCCAATCCACGGTCGACTGGTTGTGGCTGATCCCGGCCCTCTTCGGGCTAGCGGTCTTGGCCCTGGGTCTGGCTGCCGGCGACGAAGACGCCGAGGCGCCACACCCTCAGGGCCCGGTGCCCCGCGCGCTGACCGGCCTCGCGCTTTTCGCCGCGATTCTCAGCGTCGGCATGCTCTTCCTCTCCGGGCTCTACGTCCGCAAGGCGCGCCAACAGGCGTTTGCGTCCCCGGCGGCCTCGCTCGCCTCGGCACGGACCGCGGCCAAGCTCGACCCGGTCTCCGTGACGCCGCTCTACCTGCAGGCGGCGGCGCTCGAGAGCGAGGGCGATCGGCCGGCCGCGCGCGCGAAGCTGCTCGACGCCCTGGACCTGGAGCAGGACAACTTCGTCACCCTCGGTCTGTTGGGGGATCTGGAAGTACGTGCTGGGAACGAGGCAGGAGCTAGACGCTACTACCGGCGTGCCCTGGCCCTAAACCCACTCGACACCGGCCTGCAGAAGCTGAGCCGCGGTGAAAACTCATGACCAAGCCCAGGAAACAACCACCCACGCCGCTTTTGGCGCTGCTCCTGTGCCTCGTCGTCGCCTCCGTACTGGCCGCGCCCGCGCAGGCCGCCGGCGTCAAGGCGATCTGGGGCCCGACCGAACTGAAGGCCGGCAGCGCCGCCTGTCCGCCGAACGGGGAGCCGTGCTCGGCCTTCCCGATCTACAAGCGACTCGGTGTCGACGTCTTCCAGTACCAGATCCACTGGGACGAAGTGGCGCCGACGCGGCCCAAGCACCCGCGCGATCCCGACGACCCTGCCTATGACTGGGGCGAAGTCGACCGGGTGGCGGCCGAAGCGCAGCGCTACGGCATCCGTCTCGCGATCCTGATCCAGCGCGCGCCCAGCTGGGCGAACGGCGGCCGGTCGCCGATCTGGGCGCCGCGCGACCCGCGCACCTTTGCCGACTTCGCCTACGCCGCGAGTCGCCGCCTGCCGAGCGTCCACATGTGGATGATCTGGGGCGAGCCGGCGCGGGCGGAAAACTTCCTCCCGATGCACGCCGGAAGTCCCACCGGACCGCGTCTCTACGCCCGCATTCTCGACGCCGCCTACGGCTCGTTGAAGGCCGCCGACCCGGGCAACATCGTGATCGGGGGGATGACCCTCAACGGCGGCACGGTGAGGGCGACTCTCTTCCTGCGCTGGATGAAATTGCCGGACGGCCGCCCGCCGCGCATGGACCTGTTCGGTCACAATCCCTTCGACGGCCGCTTCCCGAATCTCGCCGACGATCCGATCGGTCGTTTTCGCGGCTTCAACGACATCGACACCTACTATCGGGAAATCCGCGCCTACTACCGCCAGGGCCATCGCAAGGTGCCGCGCCTCTGGCTTTCGGAGTGGACCGTCATCTCCGACAAACCGAGCAGGATCTTCCTCCACTTCTACGTCTCGGTGGCCGAACAGGCGCGCTGGCTGCGGGCTGCGTTTGCGATCGCCCGGCAAACGCCCTATGTAGCCGGGATGGGCTGGTTCACCCTGCTCGACGAGCCGCCCGCCCCGGGTAGCGCCAACTGGGGCCTGATGCGCGCCGACGGCACGCCGAAGCCGGCCTTCGCCGCCTATCGGCATGCCCGCTGAGGACGAATCTGCGTCTGCGCGGCCCGGGCCTGATTTAGATTCGCCGCCTGATCGCCGGCGCTCAGGCGGCGGCGATCAGGTCGTGCCAGCGGCCCAGCCAGGCCTCGCGGCCGAAGTCGCGCTCGGCGGCGCGCCGGCCGGCCGTGCCCATCGCCGCTCGTCGGGCTGAGTCGGCGGCAAGGGAAGCGAGGGCCCCGGACAGCGCACGGGGGTCCTCGGGGGGGACGACGACGCCGCAGCCCTCGGCCTCGACCAGACGGGCTGCCTCGCCGCGTCCGGCGAGGACGATCGGCCGCCCGGCCGCCATCGCCTCGAGCAGCTTGGTCGGTAGGGCGCCTTCGAAGATCGGCAGGTCGCGCAGCATCACCACGGCGACGTCGCTTTCGGCGTAGAGCGCCGGTATGCGCTCGGCGGGCACCGCGCCGAGCATGCGGACGTTGGCCGGGCCGCCGGCGGCGAGCCGGGCGCGGAGCGCGGGCGCATCGGCGCCGTCGCCGGCGATCGTCACCGCGAGCCGGGGGACTCCGTCACCCTGCGTCGCCGCGCGGCATTCGATCTCCTCCGCCGCGTCGAACAGCGTGCCGAGGCCGTGCGCGAGGCCAACCGTGCCGGCATAGAGCACGCGCAGACCCTGCTGGTCGGCGGCCCTCGCGCCCCCGTTCGTCGCCGCCGGCCGCGATCTCCCCGTGAAGGGGTCGAAGCGGGCAAGGTCGACGGCCGGACGCATCAAGGTTGCCTTGGCATTCGACTCCGGCCGCCCGCGCAAGGTCGCGAAGATTCCTTCGGTCGGGCAGGCGATCGCCGCCGCCTCGCGGTAGGCGCCGCGCTCGAGCCGCCGCGCGGCCGCGATCGCCTGCGGCGAGCTCAGCGTCCCCATCTCCACCGCCGAGTCGGGCCAGAGGTCGGCGACGTTGAGCACCAATCGGGCCCGCTTCGCCCGCGCGTAGGCCACCGCGGCGCCGGCGAGCAGCAACGGCGGCGTCTCGACTAGCAGCACGTCGGCCGGCCCACCGGCGGGCGCCGCCGCCAGCGCGGCGGTCGCCAGCGAGGCGTGGTTGGCGAGCCGCCGGGCGAAGCCGCGGTTGGGCGCCGGGTAGACCCAGCTGCGCATGACCCGCACTCCATCTGCCTGTTCGATCCGCAGTGGCCGGTTGCGGAAGGGTGCCTTGATCGCGCCGTCGGGGTAGTGAGGGAAGCCGGTGTGGACGGTCACCTCGATGCCGGTGCGCGCCAGCCCCTGTGCCAGCGCCTCGAGGCGAACCTGGGGGGCTCCCACCTCGGGCGGGTAGTAGTGGGTGAGGATCCGCAATCTCACCGGCCGCCCTCGGCAAGCTCCGCGTAGACCGCCGTCAGGCGCCGCTTCTCGTTACCCCAGGTCAGCTCGGAGGCCGTCAGCGCCAGGCGTGTCCGCAGGCCCTCGTCGTTGCGCTGTGCGAGCGCTTCGCGCAGTGCGAGGGCGACGCTCCCCGCGTCGGCCGGGTTCGCGCACCAGCCGATCCCGCGCTCGCGCACCAGCCGCCCGGCTTCGGGCAGGTCGCTGACCACGACCGGCAGCCCGGCGGCGACGTACTCGAACAACTTGTTGGGGAGGGCAAGGCGGTGGTTCTCGCAGCTGTCCTCGAGCAGCGAGATGCCGACGTCGGCCTGCGCGGTGTGGGATAGCAAGGCCGCAGGGGCAACCGGGTCGAGGAAGTGGGCGCGCTCGCCGACGTCGCACTGCGCCGCGAATCTGCGCAGGCCCTCGGCGTAAGGGCCCTGCCCGCCGAGGAAAAGCAGGTGGGAGTCCGGGAGGAGGCGCAGCGCCTGCAGCAGAACCTCGCCGCCGCGACCGGCGGCGACCGCGCCCTGGTGAAGCAAGAGCGGCGCATCGTCGATCCCCAGCTCGCGACGCAGGTCGGGCGCCGGCGCGGCGCCGGGCGGGGGCAGATCGGGAAGGTTGCGGATCACGCTCGGCGGGCGGCGCAGGCCATAGCGCTCGGTGAGCTTCGCCGCTATCCCGTCGGAGACCGCGATCACGGCGTCCGCCCGCGGCGCCCCCAGCCGCTCGGCGCCGGCGACCACCGTGGGCCAGGCGCCGCGCCGGTAGGGGACCCCGGTCGCCAGCTCGTGCGAGTCGTAGACGAGCTTCGCCCCACTGTTGCGGGCAACCAGCAGCCCGGGCAGGAGCATCGCCGCGTCGTGGGCGTGGACCGCGTCGGGTCGGGATGCCACCGCACGCCGCGCCAGCCTGGTCGCCTCGACTCCCAGTCGCAGGGCATGGGGGAGGCGCTGCCGGCCGCGGCGCAGGGTCGCCGCGTCGAGGCGATAGGGCAACCCGGTCGGTTCGCTGTCCGGGTGGGGCGGCAGATGGACGATCGTCAGCTCGTGTCCGGCGCCGGTCAGCGCGGCGGCCTCGCGGCGCACCCGCGTGTCGTGGGCGACGTCCTTGTGAAGCAGCATGCAGATCCGCAGCCTGCCGCGGTCCGCCCGATCCTCGCCGGCAAGCGGGGCCGGCACCCCGGGGGCCTGTCTCACCGCCCCCGTGTTAGCCGGCGGCGACCGCACTGGGGCTCCGCGCCACGGCATCGCCGGCGATCTCTTCGCGCCCAGGTTCGGCCGCCTCGAGCGCCGCCTCGATCACAAGCTCGCGCTGCCACACCTCCATCTGGGGGAAGATCGGCAGCGAGACCGCGCGTGCGGCGAAGGCCTCGGTCAGCGGCAGTCTCGCCGCCGGACCGGCGTATGCGCTGCTGTCGTGCAGGGGCGGGAAGTGGATGCTGGTCTCGACGCCACGCGCCGAGAGCCGCTCGCGGAAGGCCGCCCGATCAATCCCCTCGTCGAGCACGATTGCAAAGACGCAATGGCTGGCGCGCTCGCCGGCCGGCGGCGACGCGACCGGGGTCAGTCCCTCGCCATCGCCGAAGGCCGCCCGGTAGGCCGCGTCGACCTCAGCCCGGCGCCGGTTGTCCTCGTCGAGGCGGCGCAGGCGGGCGTTGACCAGCGCTGCCCGCGGATCGTCGATCCGGTAGTTGAGGCCGACGTCCTCGACCGTGTACTCGGGCGCGGCGGCGCGGCGGCGCTCCCAGGTCGAGGCGCTGATCCCGTGCCAGCGCAGGCTGCGGGCGCGGCCCGCGACCTCGGCATCGTCGGTCAGCAGCATGCCGCCCTCGCCGATGCCGAGGTTCTTGCTGGCGGAGAAGCTGAGAGCGCCTGCAAGGCCGAAGGTGCCGACGTGGCGGCCGTCCTGCCAGGAGCCGCTGGCATGGGCGGCGTCCTCGATCAGCGCCAGGCCGTGCTGTTCGGCCAGCGCGGCGAGCTCGGCGACCTCACCCGGATGACCGCCGTAGGACATCGCGACGATCGCCTTCGTGCTGGGTTCGATCGCCGCCTCGGCCGCCTCCGCGGAGAGCCACGGTCGCTCGACTGCGGCGACCTCGGCGAAGCGGGGAACGGCGCCGGTTACGGCGACGGCGTTGACGGTGGCGGCGAAAGCCAGCGAGGGGACGATCGCGGTGTCGCCGGGACCGAGGCCGGCGGCGAGGCAGGCGATGTGCAGCGCGGCGCTGCAGCTGGAGACGGCGACCGCGTGGCCGGCGCCGGTGTAGGAGCACATCGAGTCCTCGAGCTCGGCCGTGCGCGGTCCCATGCAGAGCCAGCCGGAGCGGTAGGCATCCATCGCCTCGCGCAGCTCGGACTCGAGCAGAAGCGGCGAGGCAAGGGGTACCTTGCGCTCCGAGGTTGCCGCCTCAGGACTCGGAGCCGAGCCGTTGTTTCCCACGATACTGCCCCTCCCCCGCATCGGAAACTTAGAGGTAGTCTAAAGGGTATCTTGAGGTCCCGGGGGAGATGGATCTGCACTCGTGCCGTCGGCGAGGCGCTCGACGTCGGTTGTGGCGACGGCGAGGTCGCAAATCTGCTGGAGCGCGAGGGGCATCGGGTGGTCGTGGCCGACCCCGAGCGGGCCGGCGCCCTTCCCTTTGACGACGCGAGCTTCGACACCGTTCTGCTCGGCGACTTCCTGGCGGAGCGGGCGAGTCGCGAGCGACCGTTGGCCGAGGCGCGGCGGGTGCTGCGTCCCGGGGGACGCCTGATCGTCACCGTGCCCTACAGCCCCGCCGCGGCCGAAGACGGCTCGGGGGTGTCTTTGCGAGGGCTGCTCGGCGAGCTGGGGGACCTTTCGGTCGGCGAGATCGCGACCGTCGACGGCGAGCTCTGCCTTCTCGCCGAACGGGCCCGGGAGAAGAGTCGCGCGTCCGTCTGGCGGCGTGCGCTCGGCGTCGCCGAGGAACGGCTGACCGAGCGCGAGGCCGTGGCCCAATCCCTTGCCGCCTCGGTGACCGAGCTGGAGGCGAGCCGCGAGCGCGACGAGCGGGCCCTCGCCGACGTCCGCGGCGACGTCGAGCGGTTGGAGACGGCGCTGGCGGCGGCGACGCACCGTCGCGACCTCGAGCAGGAGAGGGCGCGGCTCGCGGCGGACGGCGTGGTTGCGCTCGAGCAGCGGCTCGATCGACTGGGCCGGGAGCGCGAACGCGAGCGAGCCGAAGCCGAGCGCGAACTGGAACGCCATGCCGGCGAAGCCGAGCGCAGGCGCACGGAGGAGGTCGCGGCGCTCGAGGGACGGCTGGCCGAGGCCGAACGCAGGGAATCGGAGGAGGTCGCGGCGCTTGAGGACGGGCTGGCCGAAGCCGAGCGCAGGCGCACGGAGGAGATCGGGGCGCTCGAGGGACGGCTGGCCGAGGCCGAGCGTAGACGCGAGCGGGAGTCGGCCGAGGCCGAGCAGCGACACCGCGAGGAATCGGCCGAGGCCGAGCGGGAGCTGATTGCTGCCCGGGCGCGGCTCGAGGCCCGCGAGGAGGAGCTGGGACGTAGCCGAACCGCCGCGGAGGAGCTGGGCGAGGAGCTGAGCGCGGTGCGCGAGAAGTTGGCCGAGAGCGAGCGCGACCTGGCTGTGCGGGAGCGCGACCTGGCGGCGCGGGTGCGTGAGCTCGGCCAGGCCGGCGACGAAATACTGGCGCGAGAGCGCGAAATAGATCTGCTCGACGAGCGGCTGGCAGATCGGCAGCGCGAGCTCGATGCGGCAAGCACGCTGCTCGAGACCCAGGGCGCCGAGCTCGCCCGGGCGCGCGAGGGTGCCCGCGGCGCGCAGCGCGAGCGAGACGAGGCGCAGACCCGCCTAGAGGCGCGCGAACGGCACCTGAAGACCGCGCAGTTGGGGGTCGAGTCCCGCGACCGCAAGCTGGAGACGGCCGCCCGCGCGCAGGAGTCCGCTGCGGCCGAGCTTGCCAGGCGCGACGCCGAGCTACGTCGCCTCCGCACCGCCGCCCGCGAACGCGAGCGCAAGCTCGCTCTCGCCGAGGCGCGGCTGGACAAGGCGAGGCAGCGTGCCGAGTACTTCCGTGGATCGCTGGTCGAGCTCCGAGAGGGGCGCGCCTACCGGCTGATGCGGGTGTTGTGGCGGTTGCGCCGGCCTTTCCGGCGGGCTCCCCGCGACGCTGCCCCGGCCGACGCTCCCACTGGGGACGCCGACCCCGCGCCTCCGGCAGGTCCCGCTCCTGCGTCTGAACCTGCGCCCGCACCCCCCGTCGCGATCGCCGCGTCCAAGCCGCCGCCCCGGCCTCAGGGCGGGCGGCTGCGCGTCGCCTCGATCCTCGACGAGATGTCGGAGGCCTGCTTTGCGCCGGAGTGCGACCTCGTCCCGCTGACCCTCGAGGGCTGGACCGAGCAGCTCGACGAGCAGTCTCCCGACCTGCTCCTGGTCGAGTCGGCCTGGAACGGCAACGGCGGCGAGTGGCAGTACCGGATCGCCCAGTACCCGCGCAAGGACCTCGTCGGCCTGCCGGCCCTGCGCGCCCTGCTCGACGGCTGCCGCGAGCGTGGCATTCCGACCGCCTTCTGGAACAAGGAGGATCCGGTCCACTTCGAGCGCTTCGCCGAAGCCGCGGGGCTCTTCGACCACGTCTTCACCACCGACGCCCGCTGCGTCGAGCGCTACCGCGCGCTGCCGGGCGAGCGCACCGTCGCCGCGCTGCCCTTCGCGGCGCAACCGCGCATCCACAACCCCGTCGCCGCGGTCCCCGAGCGCAGCGCCTCGCCCTGCTTCGCCGGCGCCTGGTACCGCGACCGCCACCCCGACCGCCGCCAGGCGCTGGAGGGGCTGCTCGACGCCGCCCGGCCCTACGGACTGGTCATCTACGACCGCCGCTTCGGCGGCGAGGACGCCGCCTTCGGCTTCCCCGAACGCTTCGCGCCCCACATCCTCGGCAAGCTGCCCTACGAGCGCATCCTCGACGTTTACAAGAGCCACCGCCTCTTTCTCAACGCGAACTCGGTGGTCGACTCGCCGACGATGTGCTCGCGCCGCGTCTTCGAGCTGGCCGCCTGCGACACCGCGATCCTCAGCACCCCCGGCGACGCCCTCGCGGCCCTGCTCGGCGAGGGGGTGGTCGAGGAGGCGGCCGACGAGCAGACCGCTGCGGCCGCGCTCGAGCGCCTGCTCGGCGACGAGGCGGAGCGAGCCCGCCGCAGCCGCGCCGCCCGTCGCGCCGTCTTCGCCGCGCACACCTACGCGGAGCGCCTGGCGACGATCGCCGAGACGGCGGGGGTGGACGCCTCTTCGCTGCGTCGCCGGCCGTTCGGCGAGCCGGGCGCCGCCGCCAACGGCCATGCCTGGCAGCTCCAGCTGCAACCAGGTGCCAACCTTGCCGAGCCGGCACTGGCTGACCTCGCGGCCGCCACGACCTTCGCCGAGGCTGAGGTGATCGGCACCCACCTGGCCGACAATGGCGACCCTGCGGTGGAGCACCGCTACGTGCCGGACCTCGACCCTCGTGCTCTGTTGATACACCGCGAGCTGATCGCCGCCCGTGGCGCGCCGGTCGGATCGGGCGAGCAGGTAAGCGCCCAGCTGCGCCGCTGGAGCGACGAAGGCGTCCGCCTCTACGCCGCCGACGCGGACCTCCTCACTATCTGATTTCGGCAGTCTCTTCGCGTGACGCTTGCTTGAGCGCCTGTCTCCCAGCACTCAGACGGAGACGACCAGTTCCCGCTGTGGGGTCTGGTGTGAATTTCCGTCCGGTGCCTCGTCCTGGAAGCCGTAGACGAGGTGCGTGTCGAGCGCCTTGGCGAGCTTGCACATCGTGGCGAAGCTGAATCGGTGCTGGCCGCTCTCGAGGCGGGAGACAACTGAGTGGCTCGTGCCCATTCTCTCGGCCAACTTTTGCTGGGTGAGGCCGAGCTCCATGCGCTTGTGGATCACAAGGCGAGCGAACTGCTCGTAGGGCAGCTGCTCCTCAAGGGCGTTCCTGTACGCGGCACTCCCGCGAGCCCGCTTCTTCATCCCTGCGGCGTGCGAAGCACCGATCGGCGAGTGGTTCTTATGAGCC
Organism: Solirubrobacterales bacterium; assembly: GCA_036376895.1. Taxonomy (GTDB): domain Bacteria; phylum Actinomycetota; class Thermoleophilia; order Solirubrobacterales; family 70-9; genus VAYN01. The sequence continues at coordinate 34,963 of DASUZL010000002.1, read as the reverse complement.
ATATCCATCCGTTTCGTCACTGTGGCCGGCACCTTAGCAAAAGTGCTAAGACACTCGACAGTGCCTTTTCGAGCCGCTGGCTTGGGGGTTCTTTTTCCTGGGCTCCGTTGGGAAGACCCGATTGAGGAATTCCGCAACGGGTTCCGCGCCGTATCTATCGCGGTAGTAGATGGCCTGAGTTCGAGCGATGCCCGGTTAAGGGGACAGCGCCTGAAACTCTCCCCCTCCGGGGCGCCTCGGAATGGGAATTCTCGGGGTAAGCTAATGGATACTTTGAGGTCTTCAGGGAGACCGCGTTGTCGCATCGCCGTCTACGGGGAAATCGACCCGAATCTGGTCGACGGCTCCTCGGTCTGGTTGCAGTCGGTCTGTCAGGTGCTTGCCTCGATCGACCGGGTCGAGGTGACGCTGTTGCTGCGGCGGCCACTGCAGCCCGAGCGCCGCTTCCTGCTCAGCGAGCTGGAGGCGAGCGGCCGCATCGAGCTGGTGGACGCGGGGCGCCCCGGTCTGCTCGATCCGGCCGAGGCGCTCGACCTGCTGGAGGAGCTCGACCGTGAGCGCGGTCGCTTCGACCTGGTCCTGCTGCGCGGCCAGGCCGTCCTCGGCGACGCGGCCGCCCGCACGAGTTTCGACGTTCGGCTCTGGTCCTACGCGATGACTGGGCGCGGGATGTCCGACGAGACGCTGCGGGCGCTCGGATCGCGCAGCGCCCGCCTCCTCTGTCAGACCGAGGCCGTGGCGGAGGAGTTGAGGGGGATCGTGCCCGATGCCAACGGCTCGCTGCTCGTGCTGCCACCGATGATTCCCGACCGCGTTCCACCGCCCGAGCGCGCCGGGGTGGAGGGGGGACTGCGGCTCGTCTATTCGGGCAAGCTGGCGCCCGAGTACTGCTGGCTGGAGACGGTCGATGCCTTTCGCGGGCTGCGCGAGGTGGAACCGGCGGCGGAGCTCCACGTGCTTGGCGACAAGATTCATCGCCCACCCGACCAGCCCGACTTCCACGCGACGGCGATGCGGGCACTGCGGGAGACCGATGGCCTGCGCTGGCACGGTGCCCTTCCGCGCAGCGCCGTCCACGGCTTGCTCGCCGAATGCGATCTGGCCCTTTCGATCCGCGATCCGGAGGTCGAGGCAGCTCGCGAGATCTCGACCAAGGTGCTCGAGTACGGCGCTGCCCGTCTCCCCGTCGTCCTCAACCGGGCACCCGTTTACGAGCGGCTGCTCGGCGAGGACTATCCGCTCTTCGTCGACGGTCCGGAAGACGCAGCGCGGATCCTCGCCGGTCCCGCCGCCGAACCTGAGCTACGCGCTGCCGCGGCCGCCGCCTCCTACGCCGCAAGCCGTGAGTTCACCTTCAGCAGGGTTGCCGCCGGTCTGGCCAAGCACATGCCCCAGGCGCCGCACTCTGCCAATGGCTCCGCGCCGCCCGCCGAGGTCGCCACCCGCGTCCTCATAGCCGGCCACGACCTCAAGTTCCTCGGCCCGGTCCGCGAGACGATCGCCGCAACCGGCGCCACCATCTCCGAGGACGTCTGGGCGAGCCACACCGAGCACGACGAGCGCGCCAGCCGCGCGGCCCTCGAGCAGGCCGACACGATCCTCTGCGAGTGGTGCCTCGGCAACGCCGCCTGGTACAGCCGCAACAAGCGGCCAGACCAGCAGCTGGTGGTGCGCATGCACCGGATGGAGGTCTACACCGACCACCCGGCGGCGGTCGAGATCGACAACGTCGACCAGGTCGTCTGCGTCTCCCGGCACATCGCCGACGAGGCGATCGAGCGCTTCGGCTGGGACCCGGCCAAGCTGCGCGTTATCCCCAACAGCGTCGACGTCGATCGCTTCCGGCTCCCCAAGAAGGACGGCGCGCGCCACACGCTGGCGTTGGTCGGCTACGTGCCGATGCGCAAGCGCCTTGACCGCGCCCTCGACGTTCTCGAGGAGCTGAGGAAGCAGGAGCCGCGCTTCCGTCTGGTCGCCGTCGGCCACTCTCCATCGGAGTTCGACTGGGTCGTCCGCCGACCCGAGGAGATCGAGTACTTCCGTCGCTGTTTCGGCCGGATAGAGGAGTCGCCGAACCTACGCGGCGCGGTCACGTTCGTCCCGTTCAGCGACGACCTGCCATCCCTCTTCGAGCAGGCCGGCTTCGTCCTTTCGACCAGTGAGTCGGAGGGCCATCAGGTCGCCCTTGCCGAGGGCGCCGCCTCGGGGGCAGTGCCGGCGATCGTCGATCGGGCCGGAGCTACCGATCAGTATCCGAACCGCTGGGTTCACGCAAATGCCGCCGAGGCTGTCGCCGCGGTGCTCGCCTTGGATGCGAGCGAGGATCTCGAGCGAGAAGCGGCTGCCGCCGCTCGTCATGCGGCGGACTGGTCGCCCGAGAAGATCCTGCCGCAATGGCTCGATCTGCTCGGGCTCGAAAGCCCGCGGGCGAGCGGCTCGCCGCCGTCATCGGGTGACCGGAAGGCAAGCGCCGTGCTCGAAGGTCTCCTTGCCGCGGGCGAGTTTTCGCACCGTGGGCGCCGCTACCCGATCGCCCACAGCACCTCGCCGGAGATATGCCGGCGCTACGCGGATCTCATCGCCAGGCACAGCATCAAGCAGGTGCTCGAGATCGGCACGCTCTTCGGCTTTTCCACCCTGTTCCTCGCTGGTGCGCTTGCAGAGACCGGCGGAAAGCTCGACACCATCGACATTCGCTTTCCGAAGCGGACCTGGAGCGATGGACAGGAGATCGAGGGCATCCACGAGGTGGCTGAGAGACTTGTGGACGAAGCGGGACTGGGCGACCGCGTCACCTTTCACGAGGGAGATTCAAATGGCGTTCTCGTGGAGTTGATCGAGCTCGGCAGGAGATACGGCTTTGCCCTGATCGACGGAAGCCACAGGTTCGAGGTTGCATTGCTCGACTTCATCGGCGTCGATCGGATGCTCGATGTAGGCGGGTATCTGGCGATGGACGATGTCGGCGCGAATGTGTCGTCGAAGGAGGGCCTGTCGGGCGGTCCCAATCGGGTCCTGAACTCGGTGCTCGCCACCAATCGCTACGAGATCGAGCTCTGGTCGGCGAACGTGGCGGTTTGCAAGAAGCTGCGCGATGCGTGACTCGAGGGCGAGTTCAGCCGGTGACGCCGAGCTCGACCGAGTCCTCGCCGATGCGGATCGCCATCGGCGAATCCGCGAGCCCCGATATCTCTACAGCGATCAGGTGGCCGGACGGGCTCCGGGACATGAACGCGGCCTCTCCGGCGGCGCCCTCCAGCACGAGGGCGCAGGCACGGAGGTGCCCGCCCGGCCCCACCATGGCGATATCGCAGCTTGCCTGTGGCTCATCCGGGGTGGGGAAGCTGAAGCCGCCCATCTCGGGCGGGCGGCGCTCGCGAGTGAGCGTCACTTCATCCGGCAGTGCGCCGGCAGTCGGGACCTGGATCAGCCTTGCGACGGCGGATCCTCGGTGCGAGATCTCCGCCCCGCCCCGCCCATCAAGGCTCGCATCGAGGTCCGGGGCAAGCGGCAGGTTGCGGGCGATCTGACGATCGACGCCGGCCTCGACGTCGTCGATGACGAGAAGGAAGCGCCCTGGGCCATAGACCAGAACGCGCCTCGCCGCGCCCCCGCCCGGCACGGCTCCCGGATTGCGGGTGAGCAGGGCATAGAGGCCGTCCCGCTCTGCCGCGCTGAGCACGCCGGAGCCGTAGGCGGGGTTCTCCTTGGACCAGTCGAAGCCGTCGACGCAGATCGTCGCGTGGGCGGCAGGCGAGGTCCCGTAGCGAAACTCGGGACTGTCGTACTCATAGCCGGGATTGCCGCTGTCGAGGACGATCGGACGGCTCTGCTCGTAGAGGCAGAAGGAGCCATCGTCAGCGTGCTTGTGGGCGGTCGGATGATGGGCGGCGGTGACGATCAGCGCGCTGTCTCCATCGCGCACGACGGCATATCCCGCTCGGCTGAACACACGCATGCCCGACGGAGAGGCGCCGGCGGCCGACGCCGAAGGCCGCTGTCCGCTGGGCGTATCGCCGATCGGCGGCAGCGTTCCATCCGGGGCGACCAGCCATGCCCCCGCCTCCTCCATGCGGTGGGTGATCTGCGCCAGGTCCTGGCCCTCGAAGAGTCCCGCGGCGGCGAAGCGCGACAGCGCCCCGTGGATGATCCAGTGGTAGTAGGGAGAGTGCTCGAGATGGATGGCTTCCTTGGCATCGATCATGTGGGCCAGGACGGCGGCGAAGCGCCGTTCGGCGATCTGCGCCCAGCGCTCCGTCTGGGGGGCAGCGGCAAGACTGCGCGCCGCGAGCGTCAGGGCCGCGTCGCTGGCGAAGCCGTGGTTGTGCTGAGCGGCATAGTTCTCGTCCGCGAGCAGGTAATCGGCATGCTCGAGCACACCGGCTGCGAGCGTGTGAGCGAGCGTCGAGCTCAGCAGCTGGAGACGCACCCCTTCGCGCAGGACGAACGCCATGACCACGATTCGTCCCGCCGCGGCGTGGTCGTGCCAGGCGTAGCGGTGCTCGTGCTTCGCGTTCTCACGGGGGTTAGCGGCGAGCCAGTCGGCGAAGATCTCGGCGAGGGGGAGGAGCACCTCCCCCAAGCGCGGGTCGCTCAGCAGCGGGTCGGCGAAGACGAAGGAATTCTGAAAGAAGCCACGTTCGTCCGGGAATCGGTAGGGCTCATCCCACCAGTCCACCGGGGGCGAGAGCCGGAAGCGCTGGTCGCGAAGTCGGAAGACCCCCTCGAGTGCTGCGTCGATATCGCCCTCTCGACCGTGGGCGCTGTGGATGCTGACGAACGGGAGCTCCTCGATTTCTCCACCCTCCGTGAGGGCCTCGACCATGCGCTCAGCTTCGGTTAGCCCGGTGTCGTCCACGGTCAATCCAGTCTCTCCGCTGTCCATCTCGGATGCGAATCTTCCCATCGCGCTACGCCCGGCGATCGACTTTCCGCCGGTGCGCGCCTCGATCTTCGACGACCCCGGTGACGAGAAGTCCTGGCACGCGTCCCAGCGCAGCGACGCTCTGAGCGAGTTCTATGCCGACCGCGACCCCTCCTGGTACAGGTCGGCGATAGCGCCTCTCAAGGGCGCCGACCGGGTGCTCGACCTCGGGTGTGGTCCTGGCCTCACCCTCCAGGCGCTGCTCGATCAGGGGTGTACGAGCGTGCTCGGAGTGGACCGCTGGCCCGCCTTCGTCGCGAATTCGACACCTGAGGCGCCCATCGTGGCCCATGACCTGACCCTGCCGATGCCGTTTCTCGAGTCGGGCTCGTTCGACGGCGTGCTGAGCCACTACGCGCTCGACTACGTCTCGCCGATCTGCATGCGACAGGTCCTGCGCGAGGCGCACCGCCTGCTTGCTCCCGGGGGGCGGCTGGTGGTCTACGTGGCGGCGATCGGCTTGGGTGGCGGGGACGAGGCTCGAACTGTCTCTTACTCGCCGACGGCGCTGCGGACCCTCCTGAGTGAGGCCGGGTTCGACGAAATCGACGTCCGGGCGGCTTCCGGGGGGCGGAACTCGATTGCGCGGGCGCAGCGCTCGGCCAAGGATCTCGATTTCGGCCGAGGAGAAGCGCGGGAGGCAGTGGCGGAGATAGCGGGTGACACGCAGGTCTCCGCTGCTTTCACGGGTGAACCCGAGGCAATTCGATGTGAGCTGACAAGCAGAAGCGACTCGGCGACTTTTGTCTTTGCCCTGCCCCCCGCCGAGTCGGCAGGGGACCGGGTCTCGGTGTGCGCCAGGGCGCTGCGGTCGGTGTCTGGGGGCACTGAGCTGCAAGTCTGGGTTTGGCGAGGGTTCACGCCGATCGCGATCGAGTGCGCCCGGGTCGAGTTGGACGCGACCGAGATGCGGCTGAGTTCCGACGAGGGCTGTCAGCAGGTCTCCGTGTGGTGTCCCGGCGAACTGTCGCTGGAACCCCCGGGCAACGCCTACACCTTGCCGGACGACCTTCCGCGCGGCGATGCTCTCGGCCCGGCGGAGCGTGGGGAGGAGGGTCGCCAGATCGTCGTCGAGCCGGCCCAGGCGGAGCCCGTCGACGAGGTCGATCTCGGCCCCGGCCGCAATCGCTTTCTGGTCGGGCGCGCGTCGGCGCTCGACCTCGACGCAGCTGATCGGATGTGGCTTGCCGGTCGTCTTCACGGGATTGCGCTGAGCAGCTCGGAGCTAGACAAAGGCCGGATGCGCGAGCTCCTCCTCTGGGCCGGCTGGCGCCAGAGTCTGATCTTCCTCGGAGGACTGGATTGGGTCGCCATGCTGGCGGCGGCATCCCAGCGGGAGGCCGAGTTGCAGGGGCCGGTCGTCCTCGTCGATCCCGCCCTGAGTGGCGCTGGTCCCGCCCGGGCTCTACCCCCGGAGCTAGCCGCTTTTGCACAGGAGAACGACCGGCGCTTCGTGCTTCTCGGCGGAGAGGGTCGTGACCGCTCGGCTCGTGCCGACCTGCAATCCATCCGCCGACGCCTCCTCCACGGCGGTTCGCCGGGCAGCGGCAATGACGGGCTACAGGAGGCAGGCGAGAACCTCAGGCACCTCACCGAACGGACGCTGCTGATGAGGCTGCGACAGGCCCGCGGGTTCTCACCGGCCGAGGTGGGGCGGAGGTCGTCGTGCCAATGAGCCTCGAGGTCCCGGACGCCCTGCGAGTGGAGCCGGGGCGGATACCAGACGCCCTGCCCACCGCCCTGGAGGAGATCGCGCCGCCGTTGCACTCGAGCCAGCCGGTCGCGGGTCAGGCGGAGCCGACCACCCTCTTCCTCACCGTCGACGTCGAGGACGCGTACTTCAAGCGGCCGATTCTGATGACCGGCGACGGCATCGGCCCCCAGTTCGGCGTCTACGGCATCCTCGACCGGCTCGACGCCCACGGGATGAAGGCGACGCTCTTCGTCAACGTGTACGAGAAGGACCGCCAGCCCTCGGGCGTCGTCGAGGGAGTGGTTCGCGAGATCGTCGCGCGCGGGCACGAGGTAGGGCTGCACAGTCACCCCGTGCCCGAGCTCGAGCTCTACAGACGCCCCCTGATCCGCCTTTCGCGATCCGCCCAGGTGGACATCCTGCGCTGGGGGGTGGAGCTGATCGATCGCTGGACCGGCAGGCCGCCGGTCAGCTTCCGCGCGGGTGGATACGCGCTCAACGACGACACCTTCGCCGCGATGGAGGAGGTGGGGATCGCGATCGACAGCTCCTGCTTCTTCCCCTCTCCCAACAACTGCCACGCCCCATTCACCGTCAACGCCGTCGCCGCTCGCGGCCCGATCGTCGAGGTTCCGGTCACGACGGTTCTCCGGGTCCAGGGGGACAAGACCGTGAGCCACCGCAAGCTCGACTTCAACTGGCTCTCGGTTGACGGTCTGATGTCCGCCCTTGGCGCGGTATCCGCTCGCGGAGCGGGCTTCGCCACCTTCATGATGCACTCGTTTTCGTTCATCGACAAGGCCACGCGTCGCGAGGCCGCGGCACCGGCCCGCCGCCCCGTCTTCACCAGCGAGGACACCTTCGGCTGGCGCGTCGACGTCTTCGGCCCGCGGCCGGAGATGCCCGCCGCCTTCTCCTCGCTTCTCGATCGCGTCGCGGCCGATCCGCTCCTGCGGGTGCGCACGCTTGCGGAGGCCCTTCCCGAGCTGCGCGCGGCGGCGGCCGGTCCGTCCGACCTGATCCCGGTGGTGTCCGGGGAATGAGTCCCGTTCTGCCATTCAGCCGTAGGCGCGGGAGGAACAGGCGTTCGAGCGCGCCGGTGCTCCTCAGCTGGAGCCCCGCCGCCGGCGCCAGCCGCTACCAGCTGGCGGTCTACGACCGCACCGATGCGCGCACCGTCTTCGATGGGACGGTGGCGGGCGCCGCGCACGAAGTGCCGATTCCAGATCAGCTCTGCAATCACGACCTGGTAATGCGCACCAGGCCCCTGCTGGGCGCTGAGTGGGGAGATTGGACCGAGTTCCTCCCGTTGCCCCGGGACTTCCTCCTCGGCGAGCGCCGCGAGTCGCTGCCGGCTCTCTCGGCGGATGAAGAACCGCGCCTGCTGCTGATGTTCACGATCGACACCGAGTGCTCGCTGCTGCGCCAGCCCAACCCCAACCCCGATCGACTCATCGACGAGCTCATCTTCGGCGATTTCGGCAACGGCGGCCCAGCGGGCGGGATCGGGCTGCAGATGGACCTGCTCGAGCATTTCGGCTTCCGGGGCTCCTTCTTCGTCGACGTGCTGATGGAGTTCGAGCACGGTCAGCGAGCCCTGGAGCGGACGATCGAGGCGATCCTTGAGCGCGGGCACGAGGTCGAGCTGCACGTGCATCCCGAGCACCTCGAATGGTCCGCTGACCGAGAGGTGGCGGAGGTCGCCAGGGGAGGCATGCAGGGCGAGGACGTGTTTCGCCGCGTGCTCGAGCTCAGCGTGGACCTCTTCGAGCGAAGGGTCGGTCGCAGGCCGGTTGCCTACCGCGCTGGGGCGTATCGCATATCAGATGCCCACTTTCCCGTCCTGGAGGAATTCGGCATCCTCATCGATTCCTCCGTTCAGCCCTATTTCAACTCGCGCGTCGCCGACTGGATGCGCACCCGCACCCAACCATTCCACGTCGGTGGGGTGCTCGAGATCCCCCCGACGTTCGTGCTGCTGAACGACCGGCCGGACGCCTGGGAAACGCGAGCCCTGGCGCCCAGTTTCGGTCTGGGCGACCCGATCTCGACCCTGCCCGCGGCGCCCGGCGGCCCCCCTCTCGTTGCGACCTTCGTCTCGCACTCCTTCCAGCTCCTCCGCTGCCGCGACAGCCGAGAGCCCGCTGCGATCGAATCCTTCGAAGGTCGCCTGCGCTCGGGTCTTCCGGCCGATACGGCTGGTCGTTTGCTGCGCAGATCCCTGCGCGCCACGCGCACCTTCGGCGAGGAGGTGGACGAGGGCCTCGTCGCCCACGTCGCCGGGATCCTCCGGCGCATCGCCGACCGACCCGACGCACGCTGCGCCACCTACGCCGACATCGCCGCGGCGCGCGAGCGGCTCTGGCCGACGGAGCAGCATCCGCCGCTTGATCGGATCGCCCTGGTGGACCGTCGCCAGGGGATTGCTTCTTCGACCGGCACGCGGGTGTTCAGCCGCGACCTCCTTTCGCGCCTGACGGCTGAGGAGGCTCCGGGTTCGACCCTGTGCGCGGACGCCGATCCGGGCTGGGTTTCCGAAGTGGAGCGTGGTGGCGTGGCCGGCCTTCGCGAGAGGCTCGATTCCGCAGCGGCGGAGTTGAAACCGGAACAGCCGCTGCGCCTCCGCCTTCGCACCCTGGGCGTCATGCCTGTCGAGCGACGCGGCACATTGCCTCCGCTGGCAGAGCTGCTCTTTCCTTTGGCGGACCTGCGCGCAGTGGCTGCCGAGGCTGGGGCTGAGGAGCCGGACGGCATCCCCTGGGATGCGCCCACCTTTCGTCGCTGGTTCGAACGCAACGGCTTCGAGGTACTCGGTGAGCGACGGGTGCCCCGCCGAGTGGAGGAGATGGCAGCGCTCGATCGGTTTGCGGAGAAGCTCAGGTGGCTCGATCCGCTCGAGCTGCGAACCGAGGCGGTGGAGCTGGAGCTGGTCCATCCAGGGGGCGCCGAGACCGATCGCTCAAACGATGGGGGCCTGCTCGGTCCCGAAGCGGCGAACAGGCTCTACGAGTCGACGCAACCGGGCTGCGAAATGACCCTTTCGCTCCCCGACGGGGCGACTGCGGCGACTCCGACGACGTGCCTGCTCGCGCTGATGCGCGCCGGCTTCGAGGTGCTGGCTCGCGAGGACTCCGAGTACCGCCTACTGCGCCCGGTCGAGCTCGCCGACATCCGCCGCTTCGCCGGTCTGGCTACCTAGGGATCGACCATGTCCCTAGCCGGCTCGATCTTCGCAAGCACGCGGGCGCTGGCGGCGATTAGCAAGCTCGGACGCTCACGCTGGCTGTGGTGCTCCCGTGTGGACCTCTGCTTGCCTTTGACCCGGGACGAAGCGCACTTCGATAGTGCCCTCGGCCAGCTCCACCACGGCTCGCTCGGCGTCTATGGCCGCTCGCGTGACTGCAGGGTCTCCCTCGACCTTGCCGAGCCTGAGCGTTGCTACCAGGGTGGCGTCGGCCGCGCGTGAGCGCAGCGTCGCGGTCCAGACCCGCAATCGCTTGCGGTCGCTCGGGTAGGTCCAGCCCAGACGGGTTGGCTCGTCTCGCCCGCGGGCGAGCGTGACCTCGGTGTCGTCGGCGGGGTCGGTGAGGGTGGCCTCGAGGTTCTCACCCCCGACGACGACACGACCCTGCTCATCCAGCCTCGCCTCGAACGCCGGTCCGAAATGAAAGCGCCGGGCGTAGTCATGGGGCTTCTCGGCACGCACGTCATCGATTACCACGAGCAACTCTCCGGGTCGGTAGAGCAGCAGGCGCCGATGCCCGACTCCCTGCTGTCCTAGGAGCGGGTTGGTGACGAGGATTGCGTACCAGCCATCTCCCTCGCCTGCGGCGAGCAGGCCGCTCCCGTATGGCTCGCTCTCGCGCCAGCCGAAATCCCGATCGTCGACGGTCACGACATTGTGAGCGAAAGCCGAACGTGCATAGAGCCGGTCGGGCTCGTCCTCGTAGTAGCCCCATCGCCCGGCATCGCCCAGCAGCACCTGGCCGCCCTCGGCCAGGATGAAGCCAGTGTCGTCCGAGTGCTTGTGCGCTGAGCTGTGGTATCCGGCGCTCACCGCCAGATAGCTGCCGCCGTCGCGGACGAACGAGTAGCCGGTCTGCGGCAGAACCTTCAGCCCCCGCAATTGCGAGGCTGCCTTCACCGCCCATCTGTCGGCGGGAGTGTCGTCGGTGTCGCCGAGCTGGGCGAGCCTGCCGGTCGGCAGGACGTGCCAGGCGGTGGTTTGGCGGAGGCGATCGAGGAGCTCACGCATCCCCGGCAGCTCGCTCATCGTGTCAACGAGGCGCGACACCATCCGGGTGATGGCGAACTGGTATTCGGTGGAGTGCTCGAGGTGGTTGCCCTCCTTCTCACAGATCGTCGCCTTCAGCGTCCTCCGCAGGCGACCGGTGGCGAGCTCGGACCACGCCCTCGCCGCAGGCAGCGTCGGGATCTGACGTGCCAGCAGGTAGAGCCCCTCGTCCTGGGCCAGGCCGTGGTTGTGGTCGGCGAAGTACTTGCTGTCGTCCGCCAGCTCGTCTCCGTGGCGGTTGCATGCGCTCAAGAGCGCGAAGGCTTGCTCTCGGTCGAGCATGTCCTCGCCGAGGCTGGCTCGCAGCACGTAGGCGATCGTCGGTGCGCGTTGGCTGACCGCCATGTCGTACCAGGCGAACTCGCTGATCTCGGCGGGCTCGTCGAGGTGAACGGAGACCCAATCGGCGACCGTCTCGACGCCCACCGCAAGCGCCTCCCGACTTCCTGAGTCGGCATACATCCGCAGGGTCGGCTTGAGCCAGGTGAGCGCGTGGAGTTGGTAGCACCAGGAGCGGCTTTCGTGGGGGTCCTGCCGCCAATTGATCGGCGGCCTGAGCTCGACTGGCCGGCCATGCACCTCGAAGTGGCGCTCTTGCAGGGTCTCGTCGGTGACCTCCCTGCCCTCTGGGCCGAGAAGGAATGGCCTGGGCGGTCCGAGTGCCAGCAGGCGCTCCAATATGTGACCTCGGCGACGCATTCGTGTGGACGTCAGACGAGGAGCGCAGCGCTCAAGGCGTCAGTGTCGCCCTCTTGTCGGCATAAGAAGTGAATGGCGTCTGGCGTCCCGGTGACCGGATCGACGGCTTGTACCCGGACAGCTGAGAACCCATGGCGCTTGACTTCGAGCCGGCTCTCGAGATCGCTTCCGTAGTAGTGATAGCGACCGAACGACCCATGCGCTTCGTAGTGGTGCGTCGACGTTGCTGCGCCCAGCATCGATCCCGAGGAGTTGTGGATGATGCATCCGTCCGATCCGATCCGTGCGAGTTCGCCGAACGCCTTCCGGTCGTCGGGAACGAACTCCATGACCATGCTGAGGCTGATGAAGTCGTAGGACCCATCCGGCCGATCGATCTCCTGCAGGTCGATGCTGTTCTCACCATCGTAGGTCGAGGTCTCGAAGGTGCGAAACCAGGTCGGATCGAGAGAGGCGTCCGGCGCGAACTGAAGCGCCCGCCGCCAGGAGAGCATCTCTGGGGGTACTCGCAGCAAGCAGGAGCGCAACGATCGCTGCCGCTCAAGCGAGTGGCACTCCGCGCATCGCGGCGCCTCCCCGGACTCACTGAGCCGTCCGTTCGGCCCAGGCACGAACTCTTGCCCCCCGCAGATGTTGCATGCAGGCATCGCCGGAAGATTATCCTTTGGGCTTGGTGCCGTCCTATCTGGGAACGCAGGGATCCGAGGGTAATGCCGCTCCGCCGGCGCATGCCGGATGTCCGATCTGCGGCAGCACCCGCGGCCGTCTCTCGCCCGCGGGCGATGATCGCCGTTGCGACTGCTGCGGATCGTTCGCCGCTGACCGGATTATGCACGCCGTCCTGACGAACGATCTGCGCGACGAGGTCGACCTGGCAGGCGCACGCGCCATGCTGGTTGCCGTCAGCGACTGTCAGGCCTCACACGTCTTCGCCGGCGCAGAGCTGTATCGCTGCGACAGTGCGGAGGGTCCAGCGGCAGACCTGATCGCCGACCCTTCGCAACTCGCAAGCTTGCCAGACACCTGCTTCGACGTTGTTGTCGTCAGCGCACGCTTTGCGGTTCGTGATGATCTTGAGGCGGCCCTCAGCGAGCTGCATCGCATCCTCATGCCCGGTGGCTGGATGATCGCCCCGGCTCCGGAGTCCGTGGGGGTCCGGCACAATCTCACGAGTGGCCTGGAAAGCCGCTTTGCACTGCGCCCCTTTCGGGGCGCCGACCCAGCGACGCGAAGGACCGGCGAGGTCCAGCTCGCGCAAAAGGAGGCAGCGCCGCTCAAAGCACAGCCTCCCGCCCCGCCCGAACTGACCGGCTATGCATACCACCTGTCTCGCAAAACCGGCAGCCGTATCGTCTTCTGCATAGACGGCCCGCTCTCAGCCGGCGACCGACTCCCCGTCAAATCGATAAACGACGAGACTGTCGGTCATGTCACCGTCGGCCTCTACAATGGCGGCCGGGCAGCACCCCCCGAACCTTGGTCTGAAGGCCTTCGCCTCCCGCCGCGAGCGACCTTCGAGCTTGACCCGTCTCTACCGAGCGGCGTCTATGCATTGGACGGCAAGATCCCCTTCGTCCACCGCAGTGGCGGCCCTACGTCGGTCGCCATCCTTATTCCTTCCAACACCGCTACGGCCTTCAACGATGCTGGAGGACGAAGCTTGTACGACACGCCCGACGGTCCCTCTGCGGATGTCCTTTCGTTTCACCGTCCCCTGAAGCCATCCGTGCTGCTCGAAAGGACCTGGCCGTTCGTGAAGTGGTTCGCAGCCGCAAGTCCGGTCCCCGACGAGACGACCTATCTTATTGACTCTGATCTGGAGGAACCGGATACGCTCGATGGCGTTGAAGTACTGATAGTGATTGGCCGAAGCGAGTATTGGACCCGAAGGATGCGGGAACACTTCGATGCTTATGTAGACCGTGGCGGCCGCGCACTGCTGCTCTGCAGTGAGTTGATGTATTGGCAGGTTCGAGTTGATCTTGCGACTCACCGAATGTATCGCTATAAGGAAGCCGATCCACACCCTGATCCATTGCTACGAACCACCGTCTGGCACCATCCTTCGCTGGAGTATCCGATCTATCCACGCACTGGTTGCGAGTTATGTCATGGTGGCTTTTCGGCAGACCGCGAGGGAATTGGCTGGGGTGGCATGCGAATCGTGTGCCCTGAATCACCGCTGTTAGCCGATACCGGGCTCAAAGGCGGTGACGTAGTGGGGCTACCTGACGCATCCGTATGGGATGGGGCGCCAGTTGAACACCAGGCCGATGGATTGATCAAAGTAGATTTCGGCGACTCGCCGCCTTGGCGTCATGAGATCATCGGCTACAACCTCGTTCGGCCACTTGAAGATGATAAGGCACCCAGTGATTCTGCTACGAGCCTCTGGCTGGTTTTACTCCGTACTCCCGAATCTGGCACCATAATTCACTGTGGATCCCTGGGCTGGTGCGGCCCATGCGCAGTTGGTCTCCGTAATCAAAATAGCACCCGAATACGAGCGATCATCTTGCAAATGCTTACCGTTCTCTACGATGATTCCTGGTCGTTTTCAGATGAGATCTCTAGATACTAGGGCGCTGAATAGTCTGTCTGAGTTGCGGCTATGCTAGGCGCGTCCTGCTCCATGGTTCACCGGTACATTTGGTGCGCCATCCGATATCGAGCGGAGGTTGCACGATCTTAAGTCAGACGCTGGAGATTTACGGGCAGACCGAGCTGCGTCCACGTGGATCACTCAAAACGGCTGCGCCTCGCGAGCTCTGGGTAGAGCGATCGCTGCCTGCAGCATTTGAACCATCTGGCCTCATTGCAGCGGATACTCGGCGGCTGTGGGGGGAGCAAGATCGCCTTCCCGATTCCATTCCAGACCGGCTCTCCGACCCCGATGTGGTGGCAGTGCACAAAGACGAGACGGTTTGGGGTGGCTGCGTTCTAGGTCATTACGGACACTTCCTTACGGAGTCTGTCTCCAGGCTATGGCCTTTGCTGCCGGAAGCCGAGCTCAAGGGGCTGCCCGTCGTCTGCACCATGCAGTCGAAGTTTCCCTTCGCACGTGAATGGGCACAGGCATTTGGTATCGATGTCGCGGAGCTTCCCGAGCGGGGAGTGGTCCGCTTCATGAAAATGTTCGTGCCCGACCCTGCATGGCGGCTCAATGTGTGGATTTCACCAGAGATTCGCGATATTCATATGCATGCGAGGCAGAACCTGAGTGTTCCGCCATGTGATGAGGCCGGTGTATTGTGGTTGAGTCGATCAGGTCTTGACCGGAATTCTTGTGCATATGATGAAGTACTGCTCGAGTGGATCCTCCGCGACCACGTGACGCTGATCCACCCGGAGCAAATGACGCTTGTTGAGCAGATTGCGGCAGTCGAAGCGAGCGAAGTCGTTGCCGGCATTGTTGGCAGCGCATTCCATACCCTGCTCATGGCTGCGAAGCTGCCGACCTGTGTACTTCTATGCCCCGGTGGAGTGCAGCCAGCGTTCTTAGCACAGGATCTGTTGTTGAGGACCAATGGAGCGTTCATACACGCTCTGTCGATCGCCGAGATGCTGCGCCGGCGAAGAGGCCAGTCCCTGGGTGGGTACCGCGTGATGATTCCCGAGACCGTGCGTGCGTTAGGCGAGACGGTACTTCCTGCGTTGCTGGAGGACGAGAGGCTCCTATGTTTCGCGTACCCAGAGAGATTTACCTCGACCATCGGTGAAGCAGTTGCCAACGACAGCCTCGAGAGGATGGTGGCGAGGGTTCTGCTCGACCCGTACTCGTTTGAAGCCCGGTTGAAACTTGCCGCAGCCTTCGAGTGCCGCGAGCTATTCAGTTGCGCTCTGGAGCAGTTCCTTACTGTGGCGGAGCTGAGCGATAACGGGCATGTTCCTTCGTTGCTTGGGGCAAGCCGGATGTTCGATTGCCTTAACCAACGCAGTGAGGCGTCGTCGATGGCAAGGCAGGTATTGGCTCTCGATCCGAGTTGCCGAGATGCTCTTGCGTATCTAGCTAACGCCTGAGGTGTTTTCTGGCCTCTCGACCGCGGAACGCGCGGCGACGAGATCTGGCGCTGTCCAGGACGGATAGCGTTTGGCCACCGAAATAAGCGCCAGTTGCTCTGCTTGGGCATCCTCGCGACCTCGCGCAAAAACTGCCTCGGCGAGATGTGCCACGGTCTTTTCGTCGAATGGTGGTTCATATCTGCCAACTGCTGGGGTATTGCCTTCGATGAGGTCAAAAATCAATGGGTAGTATTTGCCTTGCTCATTAAGCTTCTCGGCAAATTCATGGT
The DNA here is from genome assembly GCA_036376895.1 of Solirubrobacterales bacterium. Taxonomy (GTDB): domain Bacteria; phylum Actinomycetota; class Thermoleophilia; order Solirubrobacterales; family 70-9; genus VAYN01. The sequence continues at coordinate 19,061 of DASUZL010000002.1, read as the reverse complement.
CAGCGCCGGGAAGACCCAGGACGCGCACCGACGGAAATGAAGCTATTCGCTGTGCGTGGAAGACATCAAGGATGTCGTTTTGGGCGGCAACCACCTCAATTTTCGTATTTGGCGTTTTGGCTATGACCTCTTTTAGGTCGGGTGCTTGAAGCGTTACGCTATGTGGAGGTCGACGGCGTGGAAGGCCAGGATCAAGGAGGGTCTGCGGCACGAGTGCAATCGCCCGCTCGGCTTCGATCATGCATCCAAACAGAATGGCGGCGTAGCCTCCCATCGATGAGCCAATGGTCAGGATGTGCTTCGCTCTGAGTTCAGCGATTTTTTCTTCGATCCGGGCAGCAATATCAGCGATCGTGTCGCCGACGCCAGGTAGGCCAGTGTTGTACCAGTTTTCGGATGGGTCGCGGACCAATAGCTTGGCGGGCGCTGGAGCGACACGATCGAGTTCGAAAAAATGAAACCGTCCATTTTCGGCACCCCTGGAACTGAAAGCGATAATGGCCGTATCCGTATCGGGGTTCCCCGGGGTCGAATGGAATACGAGACGATCCTCTGACTTAGATTGGATTTGAGATCTCCTTGACGATTCCGGTCCTCCCGACTCATATCCCGACTCAACGCGCTCGCCTTCGATTTGCTTGAGCCGCCGATCGGCTTCCATGTACAGGACCGCTATCCGCATTGACTCCTTGGCCAAGCCTTTAGCGTGATCTAGGAGAAACTCGGGCGATAGAAGTCCATCCCACAGTGTTCGTAGAGTCGGAAGGGCATCGAGCAGGTCGCGAGTTGCAAGCACGCCAAGTCCGTTGCTTCCAGGAACAATTTTAAGCTCGAGCGAGAGTTCCGAATCCCGTGCGAAATCCTCGATTGCGGTTAGGACTCCATTGCGAGGCCCACCTTCTTCGGTCGCCTTGGCGAGGCCCTCGCCGATCCCCTCGCCTTCGCTGGCGAGCTCGGACTGCTCCCATTTGATGCCGCTTCGTGACCAGGGGCGTCGCCCATGGTCGGGAATCCCGTCCGGATCGTAGTACATGTCGCGGCGAGCGTATGGCCATTCCACGTCGTGAAACATCACCATCGGGAACAGCTGAGAGCTGTCTCTGGCGATTCGCTCGAGCCGCTTCAGCTCGCCATGCACCGTGTACCAGTTGTGATCCCCATCGATGAGGACGGCGGCCGCTGGCTCGATTTCCTCCAAGGCGTCGTGGCTCTTTTCTCGGTAGAACCGGAAATGGCCAGAAAAGCGACGCTCGAATTCAGCGACGTCGAAGTTCGGCACTGGATCAACAACGTGTACCACGATGTCGTGTTCTACGGCGAATTCGGCAAGGAAGGTGGTGGTGCTCCCGGTATCGGCACCGATCTCAATGATTGGCCCACGTCCGAGTGCCTGCAAAAAAGGCCGAATTACGGTTTGCCAATGCGGAAGCATGTTGAACCTATAGCTCGGAGATATTAATAGATCGATCTGTCCGTTGTGCAGGACCAGTGAGCCGGACTTCCACGGAGGCCCGGGATCCACCCCTTGACGCTTTGGTCCACATCAGAACAGGACTCCATCAGATCGGGGGTAGATCAAGGTGTCGTCGAAAGCGCTTCGAGCAAGTGGACAAGCGCTTCGAACGGGTCGAAGGCGAGTTGCATGAGCAACGGTGGGAGACGAAGGCCGGCTCGAGAAGATCGAAAGCGAGATGAAAGCCGGCTTCGACGGATTGCACCGGCTGATGTTGCGCCTCTGGGGTGGGCTGGTCATTGCCTTGGTCATCGCGGTGGTAGTTCACTCGTAGCACCGCCGCCGCGGATGGCACGCGAGTTCGCCCGGCGGCCCATATGAGGTGAATACGGCATCACCATCGAGGCGACCGCGCCACGTCGCCCCGGTTAAGCCCACGCCTGCCACTACGCGTTCGGCTCGGGGCGCAGATCGGGGCGTGGCTGGAGGGCGAACCGTAGGGCTCGGCAGCGGGGCTCCGAGGCCGGCGTGCCCGGGAAGGGCTTGCAAGTTGCGGGAAAAGCGCGCGGTCCCGGCTGTGGGAGGGGGAGACTTTGGCCCGCTGCAGCCTTGACTCGCTGCGATGCCTGCAAGCGACCGATCAGCCCACCCCGGCCCAGCCGCCGCCGAAATGTTTACGGTGCAATCATGCCTGTGATGCTCGAGCGCTGGAATGACGACAAGATGGACGCTCTCGACGCCAAGGTCGATGGCCTGACGCTTGAGCTGCGTGAGCAAGGGCGGGACATGAAAGCCGGTTTCGAAAGGGTTGACGACCGCTTCGAGCGCCTCTACGCACGTGTTGATCGGCGCCGCGGCGGTAGCCGTCACTGCTGTCATCGGCGCCGCAGCGGCGATCGTCGTCGCCCTGATCAGTACGCCTCACCTTTAGGACAGTTGGCGGAGCCCATTTCCGCGACGTGCGATGCATTTGGCTTGCGATTCGTTTGGAGATCGGTCTCTCTGGTCTTCGGATCGGCCGGGGTTCGAGTTGTCGCCATCGTGTGGTCTGTCGGCAGCATGATTTGGCTCATCGTTTAGCCGAAAAGGCTTGGGCTGACTTGCGTAAGAAGGACTTTTAAGAACCGCAAAGACGGATGCTGCCGTAACGACTAAGCCCCTTCGTCCGACTTGGGTGCTTCGACCGGATCGGTGAGGTCGCCGGGGGAGGTGTCGTCTGCGGGTTCGCAGTATTCCTGCGCTGCTGCCCCGCCTTCGGCGCATGGATTCCACTGGTGATAGTGCTTCTGCTTGTGCGGTGGGGGCTTCTTCTTGTGGCCATGTCCGTTGTCCGATCCACCTCGATCGTCCTTGCCCTGCCCCTTCGACGGCTTCTTGTTGTGCGTCTTCTTTTGCTTCTTCGAGGTCGTTTCCGACTTTGCTTCGCTCTCCTGTCCGAGTGCTCGCCAGGAGACCGTTCCCTGTGCGGAAAGTCCGCCGCCGAGCAGGAACAGGGCGCCCAGCCCGGCAATCGCCGCGACCGCCGCCACGCGACCGAAGATTCGACGCCGAGCGCGGTGGAAGACCGAATCCCAGTCGGGGGAAGGGGTGCCGTTTTCGGTCAAGACAGCTCCCCCGACGTCGCTGCGGGAGCGTTGACCGCGAAGACGGGAGCGAGGTTCTCAAGGCGTTTGATCACGGCCTCCGCCGGTCCCTCGCGCTTGGCGTCCTGCCAACCCAGGTAGGTCTCGAGCAGCGCTCGCTCGAGCAGCTCCTTGCCGGCTTTCGGATTCCCGGTGAGTGCGCTGGCGGCGCGCATCAGGCCGTCGGTATGGGGTTCGAGGCTTGCTCGGACCTCCTGGTCGCGCTCGCGCAGCTTTGCCGAGAAGCCGCCGGGGCCGATCTGGAACTCGGTCAGGACCGGGAGGAAGATCCCGATGAAGAACATTCCCGAGCCGATCGCGATCAGTGCGACGGCGACGGTGTCGCTCAATCCTGCCGCGGCCCCGAAAACGACCATCGTGATTGCCAGGAAAAGGAGGGTCAGTTCTCGCGGGTTTGAAACCCGTTCCAATTCCTCCAAAACTCGATCTAATGCGTCTAAGAGCATTCAATCGTCCCGTTTCACTAAGGAAACTTATCTAATGCAGAAGAGCTTAGCCGGGAAGCTGCGGATCGTCTTCGTCGATCTCCTCGGCGGTGCCGTCGAAGTCGTAGGGGCGGCCCGCTGGGCCAGGGCGCGGCGGCGCGTCGCGGATACCTCCGGTGCCGACGATGACGAAGCGGTGGGCGGCGTAGCCGCGCAGGAGACGGCGGGCGATGGCGCGGGTCGGGGGGAGCAGCAGGAGCACCCCGAAGATGTCGGTGATGAATCCCGGAGTGAGCAGCAACGTCCCGCCGATCGCGATCATCAGCCCGTCGGCGACCTCGCGGCCGGGAAAGCGCCGCTCGGCGAGCGCCTGGTTGAAGCGCCGCCATGCGCCGCGGCCCTGGTGCCGTAGCAGCAGCGAGCCGAGCACTGCGTCGGCCAGAAGCAGAGCCAGGGTCGGCCAGACGCCGATCAGGCCCCCGATCTGGATGATCACGTAGAGCTCGACGATCGGGACGACGATGAAGAGAACTACGAGCAGGCCCACGGTTCAGGCCGGCGCTGCAGCGGCGGCAGCGGCCTCCTCCAGCTCTGCAAGCGACTCGTCGATGCCGGCGGCGATCGTTTCGACGTCTTCCATCGAGTCGTAGTCGGCAAGCAGGCCGAAGCAGACGCGGCCGTTGTAGCTCATGATCGCCACCGCCATCGCGTGGTTTTCCGGCAAGAAGGCCACCGGGAAGACCTCTTCCAGTTCGCGCCCGAGCACGTACAGGGGCATCTGCGGACCGGGCACGTTGGTGACGATCAGGTTGAAAAGGCGGGTGGAGAAGTTGATCCTGGCCGCCTGCGCGAGCAGGGTGGGCGGTGCGAAGTCGTTGAAGCGGGAGATCACTTCGGCGCCGAGCGCCTGCTTGGAGCGCTTCACCCCGGCCATCTGCTCGCTCACCACCCGCAGTCGGCGCGCCGGATCCTCGACATATACCGGCAGCGGCCCGCGCATCGCCGCGAGTTTGTTGCCCAGCTCGCCACGCTCGTCGGCGGCGCGGATCGAGACTGGCACGAGGGCGCGCAGCTCGAGGCCCTCGGTGCGGATGCCACGGGTCTGCAGCCATTTGCGCAGCGCTCCGGTGACGACGGCAAGGACGACGTCGTTGACCGTCCCGCCCAGGGTGTCCTTGATCCGTTTGAAGGTCGCCAGTTCCGAGCGGGCCCAGGTGAAGCGACGATGCGGGCCGATCTCCCGGTTGAGTGGCACGTCCGGCGCCGGGTCGGCGAAGGCGCCGACGACCTCGCTGACGCCCTCGAGGGCCTCGACCAGGCGCCGCGCCGCACTCTCAGGATGTCGGACGACGTCCACCGCTCGCTCGGCGAGTTTCAGCGGCGCCGACGCCACGTCGGTGGCCCCGCGCGCGATCAGGTCGGTCGTGCTCGGCGCGGCCTGCGGTTTCCAGCCGTCCTCGACTGCGGCCGGCTCCGGTATCGGCTCGAGGTCGAAGAGCACGGTGCCGATGTCGACCCCGGCGATCCCGTCGACCGCGGCGTGGTGCGTCTTGGTCAGCAGGGCGAAGCGATCGCGCTCCAGTCCCTGTACCAGCCACATCTCCCAGAGCGGCTTGGAGCGGTCGAGCTGCTGCGAGAAGACGCGCGCGGCAAGCCGCTTCAGCTGCGCCTCGCCGCCTGGCTCGGGCAGCGCGGTGTGGCGGATGTGGTAGCTGAGATTGAAGTTGACGTCATCGGCCCAGAGTGGCCGCCCGGCCTCCAGCGGCGGCACGACCAGGCGCTGGCGGAAGCGGGGGACCTGGTCCAGCTTGCCGCGCACGTGCTCGACCAGGTCGACGTAGCGCGGCGGTGGGCCCTCGAAGATCAAGATGCCGCCGATGTGCATATGGCTCGACGAGCTCTCGTTGGTGAGGAACGAAGCGTCGGTCGAGCTGAGGCGCTCCAGGTGGTCTCCGGCGGTTTGCATCCTCCAAGGCTAGCCACGCCGGGCCACCGGCACCATCCCGCGCGGCCGGCCGCAACCCCGCCACCGGTACCCTGGGGCCATGCCCACCACCGCAACCGCTGCACCCAAGCGCGTCCTGCTCGCCGCTCCGCGCGGCTACTGCGCCGGCGTCGATCGCGCCGTGCAGACCGTCGAGCGTGCGCTCGAGCACTACGGCGCCCCCGTCTACGTGCGCAAGGAGATCGTCCACAACAAGCACGTGGTCGAGGAACTCTCCAAGCGCGGCGCGATCTTCGTCGAGGAGGAGACCGAAGTGCCGGAGGGGGAGATGGTCGTCTTCTCCGCCCACGGCGTCGCTCCGGCGGTGCACGAGAACGCCGCCGCCCGTCGGCTGCGCACGATCGACGCCACCTGCCCGCTGGTGACCAAGGTCCACGTCGAGGCGCGCCGCTTCGCCGCCGACGGCTACTCGATCGTGATGATCGGCCACGAGGGTCACGAGGAGGTCGAAGGCACCACCGGCGAGGCGCCGGACAGCATCGTCCTCGTGCAGACCGTCGAGGAGGTGGCCCAGCTCGAGGTCGCCGATCCCGAGCGCGTCGCCTTCATAACCCAGACGACTCTCTCGGTCGACGAGACCGCCGAGATCATCGCTGCTCTGCGGGCCAAATTCCCCGCCATCGTCAGCTCCAAGTCCGACGACATCTGTTACGCGACGACCAACCGGCAGATCGCCGTCAAGCAGCTCGCCCAGGAGTGCGACCTCGTGCTGGTGATCGGCTCGACCAACTCCTCCAACTCCAATCGCCTGGTCGAGGTGGCGCGGGAGCACGGCGCCGCCTCGCACCTGATCGATAACCACACCCAGGTACAGGAGGAGTGGCTCGACGGGGTCGAGACGGTTGGCATCACCTCCGGCGCCAGCGCCCCCGAGGAGCTGGTCGAGAGCCTGGTCGACCTCTTCCGCGAACGCGGCGCCGAGGACGTCTCCGAGTTGCGCACCGTCCACGAGGACGTGCGCTTCATGCTGCCGAAAAAGATCCGCGAAGTCCAATCCGCTGCAACGGCATAGCTTGTTCGCCGAAGCAGGGCCCTGATGGCCGTTCGTGCGACAATGTCGACAGCAGGTAGAGAGTTGTTGATGATCCATCGACCTCCGAGAAAGGCCCGCCATTGGTGGGCCTTTCTCGTGAAGAAGTAGGCCCCGACGCCGCCGAAAGCGACGCCGGGGCTCGGTGGCTACTCCCGCAGGCTCTGGATGATCATCTAGAGAGCAGCAGGTAGGTAGTTGCTCCGTCCATCCGCACCTCCTTTATCTCGAGGCAAGCCTGGAAGTGGCTATTTGCCCAAGAGATGAAATTCGGATGTCGGGAGTTACTCTCCCGCCACGGATACCTATACGGTACTAAAATTAAGAAGTCTTTTGTATGCAAGACAATATATATCTAAGGCAAGCCGGCGGCGAAACTGACGGACCAGAGGCGCAGGCCGGGGGAGGGGCGCAGGATCAGGTCGCGCGCCTCGTGGCCGGGGTGCTCGGCAAGCGTGTAGAGGGCCGGTCCCTCGATCTCGACGGGGTCCCGGCTCTCGCCGTCGAGCGACAGGGCGAGCTTGCCTGTGCCCTCCACGGTCGCGTATGCGCCCCCGGCTTCGTAGGGAATTTCCAACTCGTCGCCTTGCCACGGTCGCTCCCAGGAGCCCCCCGGGAAGAGCTCGGGGGTGGGGGGGATGACCTTGGCTCCCGGCGCGTCGGCCGGCCGCAAGGGCTCCATCGGCTCGGGTAGCGCGCGCAAGGCGTCCTGCTCGCGCAGCTCGGCCTGGATCGCTTCCTCGGTTGCCCGGTATTCGCCCTCGCCGAAATGGAACCAGGCGAGTGCGCCGCCCAGCTTCCAGAGGAAGAGGCTGGGCCAGCCTTCACAACCGTAGGCATGCCAGAGGCGGCGATCGGTGTCGATCGCCACCGGGAACTCGACCCCGAGTCGCTCCAGGCCCGCCGCCACCGTGTCGCGCTCGGCGCCAAATGGGAAGCGCGGCGCCTGCACTCCGATCGTGGTCAGCCCGTGGGTCTCGTAGCGGCGCGCCCACTCGCAGACATAGGGAAGCGAGCGCACGCTGTTGAGTTGGGCGAAGTCAAAGAAGTGAACGAGCGCCGGCCCCGCCGCGGTCGCCATCGGCATCGAGCGCGGCGCCTCCCCGATCCACTCGACCTCCTCGGGCAGGTCAGGCGCAGCAATGTTCTCCCGCTCAGGGCGCATGAGTGGGGACGTTATCCGGCCACCCCCAAGGACGTGCCGGTGATCGAGCACCCATATGGACCTCTTTCCACCGGCACGCCTGGCCGGCGTCGTGCGGTAGCTTTTGCGGGCGATGATCGAGTTTGTTATTGCGGCTGTTCCGCTTTTGCTGCTGCTCGTCTCGCTGCTGCTCGGGCGTTACCCGGGCTGCGAGGCGGCGATGCGGCTGGCCGAGCGGATTGCCTCGCGGACTCGGGCGAAGTCCACAGTGGCTCGCAACTGGCGCCGCCCGCGGCGGCCGGGCGTGCGTGCCCCACACGGTGGCCTGCTGATCGCCTTCCGCCTCGCCCAGCGCCCTCCTCCGCTCGCTGCCTAGCGACAGCGATTCGTCCCGCGCCCCACCGGTCGCGGGTGAACCAGGCGCGGGTCGATGCCCGGGCCATCGGCGAAGGAGCAACTCATGAATTCGAATACCGCAAAGGCGGCAGCCGGCCTCGGCGTCATCGTCGTGGCGATCGTGCTGCTCATCGTCCTCAAGGGCAACGACAGTGGAAGCGATGCCAGCACGACCAAGGGCGTCACCACGATCGTCATCAAGAACGGCGAACCGGTCGGCGGAATCGCTCAGCTGACCTACAACAAGGGAGAACAGGTCCGCTTCAAAGTGGACTCCGACGTCAGCGACGAGGTCCACATGCACGGCTACGACATCATGAAGGACGTCAAAGCCGGCGGCTCGGTCAGCTTCGACTTCCCAGCGACGATCGAAGGCGTCTTCGAGGCGGAGCTGGAGGGCCGCAAAGAGCAGATTCTTGAACTCACGGTGAACCCGTGAGCTTCTTTCTGCCGATCGCGCACGCGCTGGTCGCGCGCAAAGACCTGCCGGTTCCGGCCTGGCTCTTTGCCTGGGGGGCGTCGATCGTCCTGATCGTCTCCTTCTTCGCGCTCTCGATCGGCTGGCGGACGCCCCGCTTCGAGAAGGACCGCTGGCGTCCTCTCGGGGCGGGCGCCTCGCGTGCCCTGCTCTCCTTACCGGCGCAGATCGCCTTCGGCCTGATCGGGGTCCTCCTCCTCGTCGTGGCGATCTACGCCGGCCTGCACGGCACCGAAGCTCCCGACCGGAACTTCGCCACCACCTTCATCTATGTCACCGTCTGGCTCGGCTTCCCTCTGTTCAGCGTCTTTCTCGGGGACGTCTTCCGGCCCTTCAACCCGTGGCGCGCGATCGGGCGGATCATGGGAGGCGGTTTCACGGCGCTGGCCGGCGAGCGCCCCGCTCACATTCGCTACCCGGAAAGGCTGGGACGCTGGCCCGCCGCGATCGGCTTGATCGCCGTTGTCTGGCTGGAGGTCATCTACGGCGGCAGCGGGGGGGTGGCGGTAGGGCTCGAACCCCACGCCGTCGCCCTCGCCGCCCTTGTCTACAGTGTCTACACGCTGACGATGATGGCCCTGTTCGGGGTCGAGCAGTGGTGCCGTACGGGGGAGGTGTTCTCGGTCTACTTCGGCATGTTCGGGACGCTCGGCTGCTTTGGCGTCGAGGATGGCCGGCTCGGCGTGCGGCGTCCCTTTGCCACGGCTACCAGGTGGGCCACCGTGCCCGGCTCGGCCGCCGTCGTGATCGCCTCGATCGCGTCGACGAGCTTCGACGGCGCCCAGGACGGCGCGTTCAAGGGCACCCTCGAAAGCGCCTTCAACCGCCTGGTCGATGCCGGCGTCAGCCTGATCTCGGCGGCACGGCTCAGCGACACGATCTTCATCCTGCTCACCTACGCCGGCGTCGCCGCCGTCTATCTGATCGGGGTGCGGGGTATGGCGGGGGTACCCGGCGCACCCTCGTTCAAGAGACTGCGCGCCGGCTTTGCCCACACCCTGATCCCGATCGCCTTCGCCTACCTCGTCGCCCACTACTTCAGCTTCTTTGTCTTCCAGGAGCAGGCCCAGTTCACCTACCTGCTCTCCGACCCGCTGGGAACGGGCACGACCGACCTCTTCGGCACCGCCTCCTCGGGGGTCGACTTTCGGCTGCTCAGCGCCAACGCGATCTGGTACGTGCAGGTTGGCGCGCTCGTGATCGGTCACGTGATCGGCCTCACTCTCGCTCACGACCGGGCGACGGCCTACTGGGGCGACTACCGCCAGGCGGCCCGCTCGCAGTATTGGATGCTGGCGGTGATGGTCGCCTTCACCTGTTTCGGCCTTTACCTGCTCTCGGTCGCCAATGCATGAACCCGGAATCTGCGGGTAAATGTGGAAGTACCGGCCTGGATAATCGGTTTTCTACCGATGCCGCCAAGGTCACACGGTGGTTGACTGGGCACGAGGTTGCGATTCACAGATTTACCTGTCTCCCTCCCATAAGTGCATAAGTGAGAAATAGCATCGAGGTCGCCGGAATATCAGCCACTCCGGTGGCCTCGATGCATCTCTATGGCCGGCCGATCGGTTAGAGGATCTCGCCGAGTCGGCGCTCGAGCGCCGCCGAGACCTCGTCGCGCACCGGGCCCTCGGCCAGGCGTTCGACCAGCGACTCGAGGAAGCCCTCGACGATCACCTGCTTGGCGGTCGCCGGGTCGAGCCCGCGGGAGGTCAGATAGAAGAGCTGATCGCGGTCGATCTGAGCGATCGCCGCCGCGTGGGTGCAGCGGACGTCGTCTGCTTCGATCTCCAGGCCCGGGATCGCGTCGGCGTGGGCGTCGGGGGAGAGCAGCAGGTTGCGGCTCTCCTGGAAGGCATCGGTCTGCTGGGCGCCTGGGTCGACGCGGATCATGCCCCGCCAGACGGCGGTCGCGCCGGCGGCGAGGACGCCGCGGAAGGCGAGATCGGAGAAGGTATTCGGGGCGGCATGCTCCTGCGTGGTATCGAAGTCGAGGTGCTGGCCGGGGCCACCGGCGTAGCCGCCGGTGACGCGTGCCTCGGAGCCGGGCCCGGCGAGCTTGGTCTCCATCCGCACCTTGCCCCGCGCCGAGCCGAAGCCGAGCGCGGTCCAGTCGAGCCGGCCGTCGCGCTCAACCTGGGCGCGCTGGCTGGAGAAGATCCAGGCCCGCTCGGAGATGTCCTGGGTCGAGACGTAGCGCAGCGTCGCCGCCTGTCCCACGTGCAGCTCGACCACCGAGTTGAGCAGCGCGTCGGTCTCGTCGCCGGCGGAGACGCTGTGCTCCCAGACCTCCGCCTCGGCGCCCTCCTCGAGCACGACCAGGGTGCGCCAGTAGACAACGCCGCCATTCTCATCCAGGGGCAGCTCGACCTTGATCGGCTCGGTGAGCTTCACTCCGGCCGGAATGTGAATGAGCACGCCGTCGCGCCAGCCGGCCTCGTTGCGAGCGACGAAGGGGTCGTCGCTCGGCACCAGTGTGCCCAGCTTTCCTTCGGTCAGCTCCGGGCGAGACTCAGCGGCCTCAGCCAGCGGCAGCACGACCGCTCCGTCGGCAGATCTAATTGACGGACTGACGGAAGCCGGCTCGTAGACGTCGAGATCGAGGCTCGAGAGGTCGGTGAATTCCCAGCCCTTCGCCTTCTGGTCGGGCAGGGGAAGGCTCTGCGTGAGAGAGGCGCCCCGCCGGCGCCTCTCGTCCAACCAAGTGGGCTCGGTCGCTACCTCAGCCAATGGAGCCCTCCATCTGCAGCTCTATGAGTCGATTCAGCTCGACCGCGTACTCCATCGGCAGCTCTTTGGTGACCGGCTCGATGAAACCGTTGACGATCATCTTCGAGGCCTCTTCCTCGTCGAGCCCGTGGCTCTGCAGGTAGAAGATCTGCTCGTCGCCGATTTTCGAGACGGTCGCCTCGTGGCCGACGTCGGCGTCGTTCTCGCCGATCCTGATCGTCGGGTAGGTGTCTGAGCGCGAGTCCTCGTCGAGGAGCAGCGCGTCGCAGACGACCTTCGAACGCGATTCGGTCGCGCCGTCGGCGACTTCGAGCAGGCCGCGGTAGGTCGCCCGCCCGCCGTCCTTGGAGATCGACTTGGAGAAGATCGAGGACGAGGTGCGCGGCGCGGCGTGGATGATCTTGCCGCCGGCGTCCTGGTGCTGGCCCTCGCCGGCGAAGGCGATCGAGAGGATCTCGCCGTGCGCTTCGGGCCCGAGCAGGTAGATCGAGGGGTACTTCATCGTCAGCTTCGAGCCGAGGTTGCAGTCGACCCACTCCATCGTTGCCTTTTCGTGGGCGACGGCGCGCTTGGTGACGAGGTTGAAGACGTTCTGCGACCAGTTCTGCACGGTCGTGTAGCGGACCCGCGAGCTCGGTTTGGCGACGATCTCGACCACGGCCGAGTGCAGCGAGTCGGTCGAGTAGACCGGCGCCGTGCAGCCCTCGATGTAGTGGACGTCGGAACCCTCCTCGGCGATGATCAGCGTCCGCTCGAACTGGCCCATGTTCTCGGTGTTGATCCGGAAGTAGGCCTGCAGCGGCATCTCCACCTTGACCCCGGCCGGCACGTAGACGAAGGAGCCGCCCGACCAGACGGCCGAGTTGAGCGCCGCCAGTTTGTTGTCGTTGGGCGGGATGATCGTCGCCCAGTACTCGCGCACCAGATCCTCGTGCTCGCGCAGCGCCGTGTCCATGTCGGTGAAGATCACGCCCTGGGCCTCGAGCTTCTCGTTGACCTGGTGGTAGACGACCTCGGACTCGTACTGGGCGCCGACCCCGGCGAGGAATTTGCGCTCCGCCTCGGGGATGCCGAGCCGGTCGAAGGTGTTTTTGATGTCGTCCGGGACCTCGCTCCAGTCGCGGCTGTTCTTTTCGGAGGCGCGGACGAAGTAGTGGATGTCGTCGAAGTCGATCTGGCCGAGGTTGCCGCCCCAGGTCGGGGTCGGGCGCGAGTAGAAGTGTTCGAGCGCCTTCAGCCGGAAGTCGCGCATCCACTGCGGCTCGTCCTTGTACTCGGAGATCGATTCGACCACCTCGCGCGAGAGGCCCTTCGGGGCTTTGTAGGCATAGCCGCTCTCGGGATCGTGGAAGCCGAACTTCTCCTTGTAGTCGGCGTTGATCCCGGCAAGCTCTCTTTTCTCTGCTACTGCCTCGGGCGTTGCCATGGTCGATCAGACCTCCAGGACGATGGTGTCGTCCACGACGGCCGTCGCGAACGTCCGCACCGGAGCATAGGCGGGGAGCGTCTTCGGCCTGCCGGTGGTCAGGTCGAAGAGCGAGCCGTGACGGGGGCACTCGACCGTGCAGGCCTCGGCGCTGAACTCGCCCTCTGCGAGCGGACCGTCGTCGTGCGAGCAGCGATCCTCGATCGCATAGAGCGATCCGTCGCAGTTGAAGACGCCGATCTTCGTCTCCCCGTGCTCGACCAGGCGCATCGCGCCGGGCGGCAGCTCGGCCAGCGGGCAGACGGATATCTGAGTTCCAGCGGTATCGGGCATGACGGGGTACTCTGCCTTGCTTAGTGCGGGTTGAGACTTAATCCTACTTCTCCAGTCGGATTTTAGAGGAAGGCGACGATGAGCGAGAGATCCAGCTACGCAGCAGGTACCCCGTCCTGGGTCGACCTCGGGACGCCCGACATGGAGGCGTCGGTCGATTTCTACGGCGCGCTCTTCGGCTGGGACATCCCCGAGTCGGAGAACGCCGAGCAGACCGGTGGCTACCGCCAGGCAATGAAGGACGGCAAGCCGGTCGCCGGGATGATGCCGCTGATGCAGGAGGGTCAGCCGCCAGCCTGGAGCAGCTATGTCTCGGTCGACGACGCCGACGCGACCGCCGCCGCCGTCAAGGAGGCGGGCGGCAACGAGATCGCCGCGCCGATGGACGTGATGGACCTGGGCAGGATGGCGATCTTCGTCGACCCGACCGGCGCCGTGTTCGGGATCTGGCAGCCGGGCAGCTTCGTCGGCGCCGGTCTGGTCAACGAGCCCGGCGCCCTCGCCTGGAATGAGTTGGGAACGCGCGACACCGCTGCGGCGAAGGCGTTCTACGGTGACGTCTTCGGCTGGGGCGCAGCCGACAACGACGCCGGCGAGATGGGCACCTATACCCAGTGGAAGCTCGGCGAGGACTCGGTCGGCGGGATGCTCGACATCACCGGTCGCCTCCCCGACGAGATCCCCGCCCACTGGCTCGCCTACTTCGCGGTCGAGGACGCCGACGCGGCGATCGAGACGGTCAAGGCGAAGGGCGGCGCCGTCGCCTTCGGCCCGATCGACATCGCGGTCGGCCGCTTCGCCGTCGTCCAGGACCCCCACGGGGCGGCGTTCGCGGTGATCAAGCTCAGCGAAGAAGCTCTGGGATCCGCCGGCTGAGCCACACGTTCGGCGCCCTGCTCGTCGCACTGCTGCTCATCGCGCCCGCCCGCGCCGGCGCCGAAGAACCCCCGCGCCCGGTCTTGCTGTTGATCCACGGCGGCGGCTTCTTCCGCGGCGACCCCGGCTTCATGGACTACGCCGGAGCGATTGCCGCCGAACAGGGCGAGTTCGAAACGCTGCAGCCGAGCTATCCGCTCGACGACCTGCCCGCCGCCTTCGCCCAGATGAAAGAGCTGGCGCTTGAACTGGGCCGGCAGGACCACCAGGTCTTCGCCTACGGCGATTCCGCCGGCGGCGCAATCGCCGCCTGGCTCGCCTCGCACGGCTACGTCTCCGCCGCGGCGGCCAAGTCGCCGCCGACCGCGCTGCGCGCCTGGGGCTCGCCCTACGCCCGCCACTACGCCAGCGCGCTGCCGGGCGATCCGCATTCGTGGCGCCACCTGCGGGTCGGCGTCGACGAACTGCACAGCTACTCGTCCGCCGACCGGCCGAGCCTGCGCCCGCTGCTGATCTTTCAGAGCTGCGCCGACGCGATCGTGCCCTGCGCGATGAACATCGGCTTCGCCCGGCGCGACCCGCAGGTCTCGCTGGTGCGGATCTGGGGAGCGCACGGCGACACGGGCGCCAAGACCTACTCCTTTCGCCAGGGCCTGTCCTGGCTCAGCTCCCGAGTCGTTCCCTGAGCAGCCGGGTCAGATGAGGTCGCGCGCCCGCTCCGCCTCCGGGTCGCCCTGCTCGCCCTCGTCCTCCCAGTCCGCGGGCTGGCCGAGGCCGGCGCTCTTGACCACCTTGAGGCCGAGCATCGCGCACTTCATCCGCGTCGCCGAGATCTCGATCCCGAGCAGCTCGAGGACGAACTCCTTCGGTAGACGCAGCAGCTCCTCGCGCGTCTTGCCGACCAGCTCGTCGGTGAGCAGCGAGGTCGCCGCGGTCGAGATCGCGCAGCCCTGTCCCTCGAAGGCGATCTCGGCAACCCTGCCGTCCTCGCCGAGCCGGATCGTCACATGCTGCTCGTCGCCGCAGAACGGGTTGGTGTCCTCGAACTCGAGGTCGGGACTCTCGATCCGACCGAAGTTGTGCGGCCGCTTGTAGTGCTCGAGGATCTGATCTCGGTAGAGCTCGTCCATGCAGCGAGGCTAGCGAAGGGCGCCACCGTGGGTGGCACGCCGGGCGTCGTCGGGGTCCTCGGGCGCCGGCTTGGCCGCCGGGGAAGAGTCCTGAACTTGGATCCAGCGTTCGAGCAGGGGGTCGACGATCGTCGCGCGGCCGTCGACCCGAACCACCTCGCCCGATGAGATCAGGCCTCTCTCGCCCGACTGCGCCTGACCCTTGCTCAACTTGAACCTCCGCAGGGTTCGCTGGTTGTAGAGGGTCTCGTCGCTCAGCGCCAGCGCCTTCAGGGTCCGGCGCTTGTTCGCCGTGCCGGCGATCGCCTGCCAGGTTCCCTCGAAGCGCTCCTTGGTCTCGCGGTCGATTTGTTCGAGGGAACGGTCCATCGTGTCCTCAGTTGCGACGCCCCCGTCGTCGGTGGCTTCCCAGAGATGATGAGCCAGCAGCATCGCCCTTTGCGGGTGTCCTCTGGCGATGCCGAGAAGCAGATCCAATATCTCGCCGGAGTCCTTCCCGGTCGCGCTGAAGCGGCTCGCGATGTAGTCGCCGAGGTCAACTGAATCGAGCGGGTCCAGGTATATAGGTCTGGCCTGGTCGAAAAGCGGGCGCTTACGGCTATTGAAGTACTCCTCGAGCAGCGCCTGTTCCGAGCCCGAGAAGATGTAGCTCGCTGCGTCCCCGTGGTGCTGGATCTTGCTTCGCAGCAGGCCGTCGAGCTTGCCTTCCGCCCGCAGGAAGTCTTGGAACTCGTCGAAGACGACGATCGTGCGCTCGCCCGTCGTCTCCAGGACGCGCAGCGGGAGGTCCAGGAGATCTGCCAGACGTTGCGTCGCATCGCTGTCGGCGCCGTACTCCAATTCTGCGCCCACGCCGCCGGGCGCGGCTTTCAGCCGACCTTTCCAAGTCCTGCGCATCCTGCCGAACATCTGCCCCAAAGGTCCCTTGAGGGCCCGCAAATATGCCTCTTCGATCCGGCGGGCGATCTCGGCCGGAGTGGTCGCGAGCATGAAGTCGACGTAGATCGTGCGGAAGCCGGCGGTTTCCGCCTCTTGGCAGAGCTTCAGGAGAACGCTGGTCTTGCCGTAGCGTCGCGGCGCCTGCAGGCGGGTGTTGTGTCCGCCCTCCGCCAGCTCGAGCAACTTGACCAGTACCTCGCTGCGGTCGATCAGCTCTTGCGGTGAGACCGGATCGTCGTAGGTGAAGGGGTTGAGGGCCACGATTGCAGTATAGACAATCTATACTGCACGGTATAGATAAGGTTTACTACGTAATCAACCGGCGGGTCGCTCAGAGGCCGAAGACTTTGCGGGCGTCGTCGAGGCCCTCGACCAGACGGTCGATCTCCTCTGTCGTGGTGTAGACGCCGAAGCTGGCGCGGGCGGTGGCGGCGATGCCGAGGCGGTCCATCAGCGGCTGGGCGCAGTGGTGGCCGGCGCGGACGGCGACGCCGTGGCGGTCGAGGATCTCGGAGACGTCGTGTGCGTGGACGCCCTCCAGCTCGAAGGAGACGGGACCGAGGCGCTCGGGAGCGCGCGGCGGGCCGAAGACGCGCAGGCCCGGGACCGCGGAGAGCCGTGCGAGCGTGTAGTCGGCGATCTCGCGCTCGTGCTCGCGCACGGCCTCCATGCCGAGCGCGTCGAGCCAGCGCAGCGCCGAGGCCATCCCGATCGCCTGGGCGATTGCCGGCGTCCCCGCCTCGAAGCGGGCCGGCAGGTCGGCGTAGGTCGTCCCCTCCCTGGTCACCTTGCGGATCATCGAGCCGCCGCCGAGGAAGGGTGGCATCGCGCGCAGCAGGTCGAGCCTCGCCCAGAGCGCCCCGATCCCGGTCGGCGCGTAGAGCTTGTGGCCGGTCAGCGCGTAGAAGTCGACTCCCAGCTCGGCGACGTCGAGCGGCAGCTTCGGCGCCGCCTGGGCGCCGTCGGCGAGCACCAGCGCACCGGCGTTGTGGGCCATCCGGGCGATCTCGGCTACCGGGTTCTCCGTGCCGAGTACGTTGGAGACGTGGGCGACGGCGACCAGCTTCGGTCCCCGTTCCAGCAGCGACACGTAGACCTCCATGTCGAGCAGCCCGTCCTCGCCGACCGGCACCCAGTCGATCTCGGCCCCGACCCGCTCGGCCAGTTGCTGCCAGGGGACGATGTTCGAGTGATGCTCCATCTCGGTCAGCACGATCCGATCGCCGGCGCCGACGTTGGCATCGCCCCAGGCCCGCGCCACCAGGTTGATCGCCTCGGTCGCGTTGCGGACGAAGATCACCTCGCGGCGGTCGGCGGCGCCGAGGTGGTCGGCGACGGTCGCCCGCGCCCCCTCAAAAGCAGCCGTCGCCTCGGCCGAGAGCGTGTGCGAGCCGCGGTGGACGTTGGAGTGGTGGGCGCGCTCGTAGCGGTCGACCGCCTGGATCGAGGCCAGCACCCGCTGGGCGCTGGCGCCGCTGTCCAGGTAGGCGACCGGGCGGCCGTGGACCTCGCGCTCCAGCGCAGGGAAGGCGGCGCGGACCTTCTCGATCGGGAAGGCCGACGTCGCCGCGGAGGGCTTGGTCGTCGTCGGCTCCATCGTCGTGAGGCTAGGCGGAAGCGCCCGCCTCTACCTCCTCGCGGATCCAGCCGTAGCCCTTCTCCTCGAGCACGCCGACCAGCTCCGGCCCGCCCTCCTTGACGATCCGGCCCTCGAACATGACGTGGACGGAGTCGGGCTTGACCATGTGCAGGATGCGCTGGTAGTGGGTGATGATGAGGACGCCCATGTCGGGCCCGGCGAAGGTGTTGACCCCGTCGGCGACGACCCGCAGGGCGTCGATGTCGAGGCCGGAGTCGGTCTCGTCGAGGACCGCGATCTCCGGCTTCAGCAGCGCCAGCTGGAGTAGCTCCATACGCTTCTTCTCACCGCCGGAGAAGCCGTCGTTGAGGTAGCGGCTGGAGAAGTCTTTGGGGATGTTGGCCAGCGCCATTGCCTCCTGAGCGACCTTGGCGAACTCTTTTATCTTGATCTCATCTTCGCCGCGCGCCTCGCGGCGGGCGTTGAGGATCATCCGCAGGTACTTGCTGACCGAGACGCCGGGGATGGCGACCGGGTACTGGAAGGCCATGAAGAGGCCGGCGCGCGAGCGCTCGTCGGGGTCGGCCTCGGTCATCTCCTCGCCCTTGAAGACGATCGAGCCCTCGGTCACCTCCAGCGCCGGGTGGCCCATGATCGCGTTGGCCAGGGTCGACTTGCCGGACCCGTTCGGTCCCATCAGCGCGTGGACCTTGCCCTTCTCGACGTCGAGGTCGAGCCCGCGCAGGATCTGCTTGTCCTCGACGCTCACGTGCAGGTTGCGAATCTCCAGCTCAGCCATTCTTCTCCGTTTCTAGGGGGTTTTTGCGATCAAGCGGCGCTGATGGCCGGCGTCTTCTCGGCGGCACCTTCGACACCGCCGGAGAACTCGACCAGCTCGGCCAGCGTGGTGCCGGCGAGCGCCTTGGTGACGCCGCTCTGGACCCGGGTCCAGAGCAGCTTCGTCGCGCAGGCGCGGTCGCCGTCGCTTTCGTGCGAGCAGAGCACCTTGCCCTCGGGAGTCTCGTGAAAGCACTCCATCGGCGCGATCTGACCTTCGAGCGCCTCGACCACTTCGTCGAGGGTGATCGCCTCGGCCGGCTGGGTCAGCCGGTAACCGCCGTGGGCGCCGCGGGTCGAGCTGACCAGCCCGGCGTTGCGCAGCTTGGCGACCAGGTGCTCGAGGTAGGAGAGCGGCAGGCGCTCCGCCTCGGCGACGGCGCTGAGCGAGACCGGGGCGGAGCCGGGCTGGCGGCCCAGCTCGACCATCAGGCGCACTCCGTACTCGGCTTTGGTCGAAAACAGCATCGACCTAAATCCTACCGAAGCGGTCGGTTATGCGGACCGGTGCTCCTTGCGCCAGCGCTCAAACGCGGGGTGGGCCTCTCCCCGGTACGAGGTCCGCTCCAGTGCTTTGCGTGGAGGCTGTCCCCTGGATGCAACGAGTACTGCCGGATACCAGAGGCTGGGGTCC
>DASUZL010000001.1:0-126803 GCA_036376895.1 Solirubrobacterales bacterium | reverse complement strand
TCCTCGCGCAGGAGATCGTCGTCGGCTTCTCCAGCTACCCGACCGAGCAGATCGGCGAGAACGCCAATGCCTTCCGCCAGCTCGGCCTCGGCTACGCCAACCTCGGCGCGCTGCTGATGTCCGACGGCCTCCCCTACGACTCGGTCGAGGGCCGCAACGTCGCCGCCGCGATCACGGCGCTGATGACCGGCCGCGCCTACCGCAAATCGGCGGAGATCGCCGCTGAGGCAACGGGGCCCTACGACGAGTACGAGAAGAATCGCGACGCCCACAACGGCGTGATGCGGATGCACCGCGACGCCTCCAATGACGTCGACCCGACCGGGATCAAGGGCGAGCTGCTCGAGGCCGCGCAGCGGGCCTGGGACGAGGCCGTCGAGCTCGGCGAGGAGCACGGCTACCGCAACGCGCAGGCAACGGTGCTGGCCCCGACCGGGACGATCAGCTTCCTGATGGACTGCGACACGACGGGGATCGAGCCCGACTTCTCCCTGGTCAAGTTCAAGGAGCTGGTCGGCGGCGGCCAGATGACGATCGTCAACCGCTCGGTGCCGCTGGCGCTGCGCACGCTCGGCTACGCCGAGCCGCAGGTCGAGCAGATCGTCGCCCACATCACCGAGAACAGCACGATCGTCGGCGCTCCCGACCTCAAGGACGAGCACCTGCCGGTCTTCGACGTCGCGGTCGGCGAGCGGGCGATCTCACACACCGGCCACATCGACATGATGGCGGCGACGCAGCCCTTCATCTCCGGCGCGATCTCGAAGACTGTCAACCTGCCCCAGTCGGCGACGGTCGAGGACATCGCCGACGCCTACACGCGCGGCTGGAAGGGCGGCCTGAAGGCGCTGGCGATCTACCGCGACGGCTCGAAGACCGCGCAGGCGCTGCGCACCGACGCCCAGGACGAGAAGGGGGCCGAGGCTGAGGCGCCGGCCGCCACCCCGGTGCGCAAGAAGATGCCGCGCGAGCGCGAGTCGATCACCCACAAGTTCTCGATCGCCGGCCACGAGGGCTACATCACCGCCGGCAAGTACGAGGACGGCAACGTCGGCGAGATCTTCCTCACCGACATCGGCAAGGAGGGCTCGACGATGCGGGGGCTGATGAACGCCTTCGCGACGGCGATCTCGCTCGGCCTTCAGTACGGCGTCCCACTCGAAGACTTCGTGCGCAAGTTCAGCTACATGCGCTTCGAGCCGGAGGGCATCACCGGCAACCCGGAGATCCCCTTCGCCAAATCGCTGCCCGACTACATCATGCGCTGGGTCGCCAGCCGCTTCATCGAGGACACCGAAACGCTGGAGGAACTGGGGATCATGACCCAGGAGGTGCGCGCCAAGCAGGAGGCCGAGACCTCCCAGCTCGGTCTCGGGATCGCAACCGACACCGCCGGCCCCGCCAACGGTGGGAACGGCGGCAACGGCCACGCCAAGCCCGGCAACGGCGGCGGCGCGACGGCGAAGCCGAGCGCCTCGGTGCCCGCGGCCGCAGCGATGACCGACAGCCCGCCGGTGCGACCGGCGAAGATGTCCGGCCTCGAGCTCGGCCCGGCCTGCGAGCAGTGCGGCGGCATGATGCAGCGCACGGGCAGTTGCTACACCTGCTCCAGCTGCGGCAACAACACCGGCTGCGGTTGATCTCAGCGCCCCCAGCCTTCAAGCTGGGGGCATGAAGCGAAGGGGTCTGGCGATCGGGCTCGCGGCGGTGGCGCTCTGCGCGCCGATCGCCGCTGCCGGGGCTGCAGGCGACGGTAGCACCGTCGCGACCTGCGAGCGGGCGATCATCGGGCACGGGTCGGCCGACTGGCGGGACGAATCGGTCGTCGCGGGGCCGGTCGGCGTCCACAGGCCGCCGCTGAACCAGATGTCGCGCTCCCCGAAGGGGCTGGTGACGAAGATGGGGCTGCTGATCGAAGGGCGTGAGCCGGAGACGGTGACCGTGAGCGTGCCGCCGAGTCTGCGCGGCCGCGTCTTCCTCTACTACGGCGAGCCGACCACCTTCGCCAACGACCCTGGCTTCGCCGAAGTCGAGTTCCAGCTCTGCGGCAACAAGCCGCGCACCGTCTGGCCCGGCGGCATCCGCGTCAAGGGCGAGGCGCCGGTGCGGCTGAACGTGTTCACGGAAGAACGGCCGCAGCCGTTCGTCCTGCGGCTCGGCAAGCCGCGGATCTACCAGCCGCCGACTAGCTGAGAACAACCTCGGCGTCATGCCGAGGCGTCTCGGTGATGGCGCGGCGGAAGGGGCGCTCGGAGGCCGGGTTGGCGGGCGCGATGGCGCGGCGGCGGACCAGCTCGCGGAGCACGACGGCCATCTCGAACTGGGCGAACGAGGCGCCGAGGCAGCGGCGGATGCCGCCGCCGAAGGGGATCCAGGTGTAGGTGCCGGGCGGGTTGTCGATGAAGCGCTCGGGGAGGAAGGCGTGGGGGTCGGGGTAGGTCTCCGGGTCGCGGTGGATGAGGTGGATGCTGGGGGCGACGGTGACGCCGGCGGGCAGCTCGTAGCCGCCCAGCTCGACCGGCTCGGTCAGCCGCCGCAGGACCAGCACGATCACCGGCCGCAGCCGCAGCGTCTCCTGGATCGTCGCCGTCAGGTAGGCCTCCTCCCCGGCCAGCGTCTCCTCGCGCAGGCGCTCGAGCTTGTCGGGGTGGCGGACCAGGCGCTCGACCGCCCAGGAGAGCGCCGTGGCGGTGGTCTCGTGGCCGGCGACGAGCAGGGTCAGGAGCTCGTCGCGGATCTCGGCGTCGCTCATCGGGCTGCCGTCCTCGTGGCGGGCCGCGACCAGCATCGAGAGCACGTCCTCGCGCTCGGTCAGATCCTCGGCGGCGCGGCGCTCGGCAATCTCGGCATGGATCAGCGCGTCGACGCGCTCGATCCGGCGGCCGAATGCGGGCACGCGGCGGATTCGCTCCGGGCCGACCAGCAGCGCCGGCAGCAGCGCCCGCGGATCGGTGGTGAGGTCGAGGAAGTCCCGCAGCGCGTCCCGCAAGAGAGCCATGCGTTCGCCGCCGTGGATGCCGAAGACGGTCTCGAGGATGATCTCCAGCGTTATCGCCTGCATCCGCGGCCGCAGCTTGTAGGGGGTGCCGGTGGGCCAGCTCTCGATCTCGCGGCCGGCAATCTCGGTCATCTTCTCGCCGTAGGCCTGCATGCGCTCGCCGTGGAAAGGCGGCAACAGCAGTTTGCGCTGGCTCAGGTGCGGCTTCTCGTCGAGGACCAGGACGGAGTTGTCGCCGAGGATCGGGCGCAGGATCTGGTTGCCCTCGCCGGCGTGGAAGACGCGCGGGTCGCCGGTGAAGACCTGTTTGACCAGCTCCGGGTCGGAGAGGACGATCCAGCGGCCTTCGTAGGCGATCCGCAGCGAGAACATCGGCCCGAAGCGACTGCGGCACTGCTCCAGCATCCACTGCGCCTTGCGCGACCAGATCGCCGTCTGCAGGGCCCGGCCCATGCGCGGTTCGGGCGGCAGGCCGCGAACCGGGGCGTCAGCGCTGACGCCCGGCGCTGCGACTGGTTTCGTCGCCGCCTCCACCCCACGCACGCTACTCGGGCGTCCAGGGGCTGGGTGTGACGTCCATCAATCCAATCGCGTGGTTCCTTTTGCGCCTCTGGAGACCGAAAGGAACCACGCGAGGCGGTAGCCTGCCCGATCGTGGCCGAGCTTCCGCGCCTATCCGTCGCCGCCGAGCACCGGCTGCTGAGGGCCGTCTGCGGCCTCTCGCCGCGGGTGCAGAAACGGCTCTTCGGCCCGCCGCCCAGCGTCGACGGCCAGACCCTGGCGAGCGACATCCACGCCCTGATCAGCCTCGCCAAATCGGCTGGAACCCACTCCTTCACCAACGGCCTGCCACCGCGCGAGGCGCGCGCCTTCAACCGCCGTGGCGCCGCCGCCGCGACGGCCCGGCCGCCGCTGCCGATGGAGCGCGTCCGAGGCCTGCAGATCCCCGGCCAGGGCGGTTCGATTCCGGTCCGCCACTACCGCCCGCTCGGCCTTCCCGCCGACCAGCCGGCGCCGCTGCTCGTCTACTACCACGGCGGTGGCTGGGTGATCGGCGACCTCGACACCCACGACGGCGTCTGCCGCTTCCTCGCCACCGTCGCCGGCGTCCAGGTGCTCTCGGTCGGCTACCGGCTGGCCCCCGAGCACCCCTTCCCCGCTCCGGTCGAAGACGCCTGGTCGGGCTTCGCCTGGGCAGTCGAGAACGCCGCTTCGCTCGGCGCCGACCCGGCCCGGATCGCCGTCGGCGGCGACAGCGCCGGCGGCAACATGGCCGCGGTTGTGAGCCTGCTGGCGCGCGAAGGCGGGGGCGCCAGGCCGGCGATGCAGTTGCTGATCTACCCGGTCACCGACCCCGCCGAGGAGATGCCCTCCCGCCTGCTCTTCGCCGACGGCTTCATGCTGACCAAGGCGGACATGGACTACTTCGAGGGCATGTACCTGCCGCCGGGCACCGACCGCGACGACCCGCGGATCTCGATCTTCGAGGCGCCGAACCTGGCCGACCTGGCGCCCGCCTACGTCACCACTGCCGGCTTCGACCCACTGCGCGACGAGGGCGAGGCCTTCGCGCTGCGGTTGCGCGATGCCGGCAACCGGGTCGCCCTGCGTCGCCACCCAGGTCTGATCCACGGCTTCGCCAACCAGACCGCGTTCAGCCGCAACTCGCTCGCTGCCATGCACGAGGTCGCCGGCGCCCTGCGGATGGGCATCGCCGCACCGGCGCTGGCCGCCGCGGTCTGAGCTACTCGTACTGCAGCGACTCGAGCACGTTCAGCCGCGAGGCGCGGCGGGCCGGCGCGATCGCGGCGACGACGCCCATAATCGCGGAGACGACGAGCAGCACGACCAGGGTGACGACCGGGTAGGAGAGGGTGAAGCCTTCGTCCTTCAGCGGCTGCGCGATCAGGGCGGCAAAGATGATGCCCAGCACCATGCCCAGGATTGCCCCGATCAGGGCCGTGATCACAGCCTCGTAGCGGATCATCGTCCGCACCTGACTGCGTGACATCCCGATCGCCCGCAGCATGCCCAGCTCGCGGGTCCGTTCGTGGATCGAGAGCGCCAGCGTGTTGGCGATCCCGAACAGCGAGATCACCACCGCCAAGAACAGCAGGGCGAAGACGAGGTTGACCAGTTCCTGGATCTGGGCTTCGCGGCTCTCCTTCAATTCCTGCTGGTTGAGGACTTCGGCGGTCGGGAAGGCGGCTTCGACCCCTTTGGTCAGCAGCTCCTGCACCTCGTCGGCGTCGGCCCCGGGCTCGGTCTTGACGAAGTCGATCGTGTCCTGGGTCTGGCTGAAGTCACGCGCCATCACCGCCTGGGTGACTATGACGCTGCCGAGCACGCCGAGCTTGGAGTCGAACTCGCCGGCAACGCGGAACGCCGGCCGGGCGCCGGTCTGGCTCAGCAGTCGGAAGCGGTCCCCGACTTCGAGTTGGTGGTCGGAGGCGAAGCCGTCGGAAACGATCGCTTCGGTGTCGCCGAGGTTCTCCAGCGTCTGCGGTCCGCCCCGCTTCCATTCGATCTTCACGGTTTGCCCAGCGTCGGGAGTCGGCGCCGTGAGTTTCGTCTTCGAGCCGGCTGGGAGCAGCGCGGCTTCAGTCGAGCGGACCGTCGCCACCAGCTCCACCCCGGGGACTTTGCGGGCGGCGGTGGCGGTCCCGTTGGGGATCGGAGAGAAACTGTCGCTGTTCTGGATCACCAGGCCGCCGGCGAAGTTCTCGTCGACGATCTCGGCGACCGAGCCCTTCAGCCCGGCGGCGAAAACGGTGACGAAGGTGACCAGGGCGAGGCCGATCATCAGCGCCGCCGCCGTCACCGCGGTGCGGCTCGGGTTGCGCTGCGCGTTCTCCTTCGCGAGGCGGCCGAGCAGGCGCCGCGCCCGCTCCAGCGGCCAGCCGGCGACCGCCGCCAGCACGGGCACCAAGTGGGGGCTGAAGAGCGAGACGGCGAGCACGATCACAACCGCGCCGCCCCCCATCAGACCTGCGGCGGCGCCGGCCTCGGCGCCGCCGAAGAGCCCGATCAAGACCATGCCCAGGCCGACGGCCCCGAGCAAGATCGAGAGCACCGCGTAGACGAGCCGGCGCCGGCGCGAGGCGGTCGGGGTAAAGGCGTGCAGGGCGGCGATCGGCGGTACCCGGGTGGAGCGCAGCGCCGGGATCAACGAGGCGACGAGGGTGACGACGACGCCGACCAAGAGGCCGACGATGACCGTGCGGGACTCCAGTACCAGGCTGGTCGTCGGCAGATCGAACCCGAACAGCTCCAGCAGGGCGTTGAGCAGCATCGCGATCACGAGTCCGGCGAGGATCCCGATCACCGAACCGATCAGGCCGATCACCACCGCCTCGACCAGCACCGTGGTGAGTATCTGCGCACGCGAGGCGCCGAGCGTGCGCAGCATCCCGAACTCGCTGACTCGCTGGGCAACGGTGATCGAGAAGGTGTTGAAGATCAGGAAGGAACCGACAAAGACTGCGATGAAGCCGAAGACGAGCAGGAAGGTCGTGAGGAAGCCGAGGTCGTCGCGGATTTCTTCCGAGGAGCGATCGGCGCTTTCCTTGCCGGTCTCGACCCGCACCCCCGACGGCATCTGCACCGCGATCCGCCGTTTCAGCATCTCCGGCTTGACCCCGTCTGCCGCCGCGACCGAGATCTGGTCGAAGCGACCGAGCTTGTGGGTCAGTTGCTGCGCCACCGGCAGCGTCACTTGGGCGATGCTGGCGCCGCCGAAGGAGGCGCTGCCAAGCTGGCTGAACCCGACCAGGGTGAATTTCTTCGCGCGACCCTGGCCGATCAGCTCGATCTTTTCGCCCAGCTCCAGTCCCGCGCCGTCGGCGGCAGCCTTGTCGATAGAGGCTTCGGTCGGGCCGCGCGGCTGGTGGCCGTCGACGTAGGTGAGCGACTCCAACTGCCCCGGCAGGGTCGAGGAGATGAACTTGGGGGCAAACTTATTACCGATCTTCTCGCCCTCGGCGTCGAAGAATCCGCCCGGGGTGAAGATCGCGCCGGCGGCAAGCTTGACCCCCGGGGTTTGGCGGATCGTCGGCAGCAGCGAGGCCTCGACCGTCGGCACTTCGCCGTTTTCCTGTTCGACCGGGTTCTCGGCGGTGATGACGACGCTGGTCCCCGACAACGACTCGCTGAAGATCTCATCGAAGGCGGCGAGGATCGTGTCCGTGAGGACATAGGAGCCGGCGACGAAAGCGACACCGAGGACGACCGCGAAGGTGGTCGTCAGGGCCCGGACCTTGCGAGCCCAGAGGCTCTTGAGGCCGAGGCTAGTCAATCTGCTTCATCAGCTCGATCACGTCGTCGGCCGAGCCCGGGGCGCCGTCCTGGACCAGCTTGCCG
Organism: Solirubrobacterales bacterium; assembly: GCA_036376895.1. Classification (GTDB taxonomy): domain Bacteria; phylum Actinomycetota; class Thermoleophilia; order Solirubrobacterales; family 70-9; genus VAYN01. Next base: position 119,446 of record DASUZL010000001.1, on the reverse strand, counting down.
TCGCTGAGCGTTATCAGCCGGTCGGCGTGGGCGGCGGCGGCCGGGTCGTGGGTGACCATGATCACCGTCTGCCCGAACTCGTCGACTGCCTGGCGCAACAGCGCCAACACGCCAGCGCTGGCCTTCGAGTCGAGGTTGCCGGTCGGCTCGTCGGCGAAGACGACCGCCGGTTTGGAGACGAGGGCGCGAGCGACGGCGACGCGCTGCTGCTGGCCGCCGGAGAGCTCGGAGGGCCGGTGGGTGCGGCGGTCGCCGAGGCCGACGGTCTCGATCAAGCGGTCGACCCACTCCTGGTCGGGCTTGCGGCCGGCGATCGAGAGCGGCAGCACCAGGTTCTCCTCGGCGGTGAGGACCGGCAGCAGGTTGAAGAACTGGAAGACGAAGCCGAGCTTGTCGCGGCGCAGCTTGGTCAGCTCGCCGTCGTCGAGCGAGGTGATCTCGACCCCGTCGAGCTCGACCGTGCCGCCGGTCGGTTTGTCGAGCCCGGCGAGGATGTGCATCAGGGTCGACTTGCCGGAGCCAGAGGGCCCCATGATCGCCGTGAAGCGATCGCGCTCGAAGGAGGTGCTGACCCCCGCCAGCGCGTCGACCGCCGCATCGCCCTCGCCGTATCGCCGGGTGAGGTCGGTGGCGACCACAACCTGTCCGTTGACACTCACTGCCTGCACCGTACCGAGTCGAGCCACTAGCCTGCCGCCGGTGGCCCTGGCAGACCAATTCGACGGCTTCCTGATCGACCTCGATGGCGTGGTCTGGATCGGGCACGATCCGGTGCCCGGATCGGCCGAGACGCTGGCGGCGCTGCTCGCCGCCGGCAAGCAGATCGTCTTCGTCACCAACAACCCCTCCCGGCATCCGAGCCGCTACGCCGAGAAGCTGGCGGAGATGGGCGTCGAGGTCGGGGCGGAGCGGATCGTCACCGCCGGCATGGTCACGGCGCGGCTGGCCGGCGAAGCGGCGGGGACGGGCGGCGGCGCCTTCGTAATCGGCTCCACCGCGCTGAAGGAGATGGTCGCGGCCACCGGCGCCACGGTCCTCGAGGGGGAAGCGGCGGAGAGCGCCGCCGTGGTTGTCGTCTCCGGCCACCGCGGCTTCGACTACGCGGAGCTCTTCACCTCGAAGCGCGCGCTCGACGCAGGCGCCGCGCTCGTCGCCACCAGCCACGACCCGACGATGCCGATGCCAGGCGGCGAGTGGCCCGGCACCGGCGCGATTCTCGCCGCGGTCGAAACCGCATCGGGGCGGGTGGCCGAGATCGGCGGCAAGCCCGAGCGGCACCTGTTCGAGATGGCGCTGGAGGCGATCGGGCGGCCGCCGCGGGTGGCGATGATCGGCGACCGGGTCTCCTCCGACATCGCCGGCGGCCACGCCGCTGGGCTGGGGACGGTGCTGGTCCTGAGCGGGACGACGAGCCGCGCCGAAGCCGCCACGGCCGAGCCGCTTCCCGACCACGTAGTCGACGGCCTCGCCGACCTGCTGCGGTGAGCGTGCCAGGCAGGGCGCCAGCGGCGGCCCAGATCTACGGGCCCAACTTCGCGCGGATCTTCGCGGTCACCTTCTGCGGCCTGCTCGCGGTCGGCGCGGTCCTCCCCGTCCTGCCCCGCTACATCCACGGGCCGCTCGACTACGGCGACATCGCGGTCGGGATCGTGGTCGGCGCCTACGCCGTCACCGGGCTGCTGCTGCGGCCCTTCGCAGGGCGCCTCGCGGACCGCCGCGGCCGCAAGCTGACGGTGCTGATCGGCGCTGTGCTGGTGGCGACGAGTGGGCTGCTCTACCTGCCAAACCTCGGGCTCGCCGGGCTGATCGTCGCCCGCCTCGTCCTCGGCGCCGGCGAGGGCGCCGTCTACACCGCCGGCTCGGCCTGGATCGTCGACCTCGCGCCTGCCGCCCGGCGCGGCCGGGTGCTGGGGCTCTACGGCCTCGCCGTCTGGGGTGGCCTCAGCGTCGGCCCGCTGATCGGGCAGTTGCTGCTCGACGCCGGCGGCTACACCGCGGTCTGGGTGTTCGCCGCCGCGATCCCGATCGTCGGCGCCCTGATCGCGACCGGCGTACATGACCCTTTCGTGCCCCTGCGGCACACCGAGCCGCACCCTCTGATCGCCCCGGAGGCGATCCGGCCGGGGCTTGCGATCGCGCTCGCCGCCTTCGGCTACGCGGCGGTCGGCTCCTTCGTCGTCCTCCACCTCGAAGCCCGCGGCGTCGCCCACGGAGTATTTGTGTTCGCGGCCTTCGCGGCGATGATCGTGCTCGCCCGGCTGGTCGCCGGCAACCTCCCGGACCGGCTGGGGGCGGCGCGGGTGGCAGTCGCGGCAACGCTCGTCGAGGCCGGCGGCCTCGTGATCATCGCCCTCTCCCACTCGCTGCCGGTGGCGGTCCTCGGCGGCTGCGCGATGGGCGCCGGGTTCTCGCTGCTCAACCCCTCGCTGATGCTGATCGCGGTCGGCGGCGTCGCCGAGAGCGCCCGCGGGGCGACGATGGGCACCTACACCGCCTTCTTCGACGCCGGCGTCGGCGTCGGCGCGCCGCTGGCCGGCCTGGCGGCCGCTTTGACCGACTACGAGGGCGCCTTCCTGCTCGCCGCCGCGGTCGCGGTCGGCTCGGCGCTGTTGACCCTGACCCTGCTGCACGGCGCACCCAGCGCCGCGGCGGCCGAGTCCTCCTAGCGCTCGGCGATCAGCAGCGACTGGGCGGCGCGGCCGATACGGCCATCGCGGTCGGAGAGGACCGACTCGGCGGTGCCGACGCCGATCGGCTGCGGGTGCGTCTCCGCCTCCAGGTGGACCCACTCGCCCGCCGGCAGCCGCTCCAGGTGCACGGTCAGCTCGACGTTGATGAAGAGGTAGCGGCGGTAGTCGAGGGTCGAGCTGACGCCGTTGCCGACGTCGGCGGCGATCAGCACCCGCTGCAGCGGCGTCGGCTCCTCGCCGGCCAGCAGGGGACGGCGCATCCGCAGCCAAACCCCTGCCGGGCCGGGCTCCATGAAGGCGCCGGAGACGAAGGTGACCTCCATCCCGGTGTGGTAGCCGTGCTCCTGTTCGGTCGGGAAGAACTCGGCCGGCTGGTCGCTGCTCGGAGGGGACGGCGGCTGCGGGGTGATCAGGGCCTCCGGCGGCACGTCGAGCTGGGAGCGGCGGATGCGCCAGGCGCTGGCGCGGATCAGCACCTCGCCCTCGACGCTCAGGGTCGCCTCCACCAACTGCACTCGGCGACCCGGCCGCAGCACCCGCGCGGCAACCTCGACCGGCCCGATCGGCACCGAGCGGAGGATCTCGTAGGTGATGCGGGCGAGGTGGAAGTCCTCGGCGTCGGGCAGGAGCTCCAGCTCGCGCCCGAGCAGGGCGGCGGGCGGCCCGGCGTGCTGGGCACCGGGGTCCCAGGGGCCGCGAGTCAGCTCGGTGGCGAGATAGCCCTCACCGGCTCGCTCGTAGAAAGAGTCGGGCACGGCGCGAGATCCTAAGCGTCACCGGCTCGTAATGCGCAGGGCGTACCCTGGACGCAGACCCGAAAGGAGCGAGATGGCGACGAAGATCGAGAAGTCCGAGCAGGAGTGGCGCGACCAGTTGACGCCGGAGCAGTACGAGGTGACCCGCAAGGCTGGGACCGAGCGCGCTTTCACCGGGCCCTACGTCGACGAGAAGGGCGAGGGCATGTACCGCTGCGTCTGTTGCGGCACCGAGCTGTTCTCCTCCGACACCAAGTTCGACTCCGGCACCGGCTGGCCCAGCTTCACCGAGCCGGCGAACCTGGAGCACGTGGAGCTGCGGCCCGACAACAGCCACTTCATGCGACGGACCGAGGTGGCCTGCAAGCACTGCGACGCCCACCTCGGCCACGTCTTCGACGACGGGCCAGCGGACCGCGGCGGCCAGCGCTTCTGCATCAACGGCTGCGCGCTGACCTTCGACCAGAAGTAGGCGAGGACGGTTGGCGGTGCCCTAGAGGGCGCCGCCGCCAGCGCCGAGGTAACTGAAGCGCACCGCCAGGGCGACCGCCTCGGTGCGGGTGTCGACCTCGAGCTTGGCGATCGCGTTGCGGACGTGGGTGTGGACGGTCGCCGGGCTCAACTGCAGCCGCTCGGCGATCTCTTTCACCCGCAGGCCCTCGGCCAGGAGCTCGAGGATCTGGCGCTCGCGCGGCGAGAGGTCGAGCAGTTTCTCCACCTCGGAGGGCTTGCCGCCGGCGAAGTCGCCGCCGAGGAAGGTGCCACCGGTGGTCACCGCTTTGACGGCGCGGGCGATGTCCTCCGCGGGTGCCGACTTGAGCACGTAGCCGGAGGCGCCGGCCCGCAGCGCCAACGCCAGCAGGTCGGGCTGGGCGTGGGCGGTGAAGATGATGACTTTGGTCCGGGGGCGAGCCTTGAGGACCTCCTTGGTCGCCTCGATCCCGTCCCGTTTGGGCAGCTCGACGTCGATGATGAGGACGTCGGGCTCGAGTTCCTTGACCACGTCGACGACGTCGCGGCCGTCGCCGGCCTCGCCGACGATTTCGACGATCGGCGAGTTCGCCATCCTCGCTTTAATCGCGTCGCGGACGATCTCGTGGTCGTCGCAAAGGACGACGCGCTTGGCTTCGCGCACACTCGCGCTCATGCCGGCGCCTGGGGATTTGCGCTCATCGCGGCGAAATTCTTTCAGGAGAGCCAAGCCGATGCAAAGTATTGGGTAGCGTGAATCCCCCGTCGCGCTCTTGGCGGTTCTCCATCAGGGCGACAATCGTGCGTCCGACGGCGACCGCGGTGCCGTTGAGAGTGTGGACCGGCTGGGGCGCTTGACCCTCCTCAGGCCGGTAGCGGCAGCCGAGCCGCCGTGCCTGGTAATCGGTCGTGTTCGAGCACGAGGTGAGCTCGCGATAGCGCTTCTGGCTTGGGATCCAGGCCTCGCAGTCGTACTTCTTGGCCGCCGGCGCGCCGAGGTCGCCGGCGGCGACGTTGACGACCCGGTAAGGGATCTCCAGCTCGGTAAGAATTCGCTCCTCGATCGCAAGCAGTCTCTCGTGCTCATCGGCGGAGGAACCGGGATCGACGAACGAGAACATCTCGACCTTGTCGAACTGGTGGACGCGGAAGATGCCGCGGCTGTCGCGGCCGCCGGCCCCGGCCTCGCGCCGGAAGCAGGTCGAGAAGCCGCAGTAGCGCAGCGGCAGCGCCTCGGCGTCGAGGATCTCGTCGGCGTGCAGGCCGGCCAGCGCGACCTCGGAGGTGCCGACCAGGAAGAGCTCGTCCTTGGGGACCTCATAGATCTGGTCGCGGTCGCCGGGCAGGAAGCCGGTCCCCTCCAGGGCCTCTTCACGGACCAGGACCGGCGGCACCACCGGCTCGTGCCCCTCGGCCCGCACCAGCTCGATCGCAAACCGGACCAGGGCCAGCTCCAACATCACCAGGTCGCCCTTCAGGTAGGCGAAGCGCGAGCCGGAGAGGCGCGCCGCCGACTCCATGTCGATCAGGCCCAGCTCGGTGCCGAGCTCGAGGTGGTCGCGCGGCTCGAAGTCGAACTGCGGCAGCTCGCCGACCTCGCGGACGGTGACCGCGTCCTCCTCGGTCATCCCTTCCGGCGCGTCAGGATCGGGGATGTTGGGCAGGGTGCGGGCGACCTCGCCCAGCTCCGCCTCGACCTGCTCGAGCTCTGCTTTGGCGCTCTCGATCTGATCCTTCAGGCCCTGCACCTGCGCCATCAGCTCCTCGGCGTCGCCGCCCGCCTGCTTGACCTCGCCGATCTGCTTGGAGAGCGTCTTGCGCTCGGCCTGGGCGTTCTCGACCATCGGCAGCAGCTCGCGTCGTCGGGCGTCGAGGGCGAGGAGGCGATCGACCTGCTCGGCGGCGCCGCGACGGGCCAGCGCGGACTTGACCCGCTCGGGCTCGGAGCGAATCAGCTTCAGGTCAAGCATGGGGAGCCCCCGCTAGGGAGCGGTCTCGCCGGGTCGCGGCGAGGATTCGGCTTCTCCGCCGCTGTACTCGGCGACAAAGCGGGCGATCGCTTCGGCCTCGTCCCCGACGACGATGTTCTGGGGCATGATCGCCCCGGAGAAGCCGCCGTTCTGGATCGCGAAGAGAGCGTCGTCATAGGTCTCGGTTCGCTGGTCGAGGTTCGGACCCTGCGTCCGCTCGCCGCGATTGCCGCTGCCCTGAGTGCCCGCGGCGCTCAGCGTGTGGCAGCCGGAGCAGTGCGTGGCGAAGAGGACGGCCCCCTCGTACTCGGGGTCGTCCTTGGAGACGGTGATGCCCTCCTCGCCGAAGCCGCAGGCGGAGACGCCGAGGGCGAGGGCGAGAAGCAGGCCTATGAGCAGTACGGGGCGCACGCGGCGGGGATCATATTGTCTGGAGGCGATCCCGATCTTCTGACGATGCCTCCCCCCCAGCCAGACCGTTTCCGCGAAGCGATGTCAGCCCTCCCAACCGGGGTGACGATCGTCAGCGCCAGCGGCGCCGACGGGCCCGCCGGAGCGACTGCCAATGCGGTCTGCTCGCTCTCGATCGAGCCGATGCTGATGCTCGCCTGCCTCGACCGCGGCTCCCGCACCCTGCTCGCCGTCCAGGCCGCCGACCGCTTCGGGATCAGCGTCCTGCACGCGGGCCAGGAGCCGATCGCCCGCAGCTTCGCGACCAAGGCGCCGGTGCCGGAGAAGTGGGCCGGGGTCGATTGGAGCGAGCGCGGCGGGCTGCCGGCGATCGACGACGCCCTGGTCTGGATCGCCTGCGACCTGCGCGACGTGATCGCCGCCGGCGACCACGTGATCGTCACCGGCGAGGTGCGCGAGCTGGAGACCGGCAGCGGCGAGCCGCTGGTCTTCCACGACGGCGAGTACCGACCGCTGCGCTGATTGTCGACTTTCTCGGCTATACGCCGAGAAAGTCGACAAAGGTCAGGCGCTCGGCGCGGTGTGGCAGACGGCCTCGATGTTGTTGCCGTCGGGATCGAGGACGAAGGCGCCGTAGTAGCCGGGGTGGTAGATCGGGCGCAGGCCGGGGGCGCCGTTGTCCTCGCCGCCGGCAGCCAGGGCCGCGGCGTGGAAGGCGTCGACGAGGTCGTTCGTGCTGGCGCCGAAGCAGAGGTGGAGGCCGCTCGTGGCGGGCCGGCCGCGGGCCTGGAGCCAGAAGAACGGGTTGGGGCCGCGCTCGGTTTCCTTGCCGAATCCGGCGGCGCCCTCGAACTCCATCACCACCGTGATCCCGAGCGGGGCCAGCGCCGCCTCGTAGAAGGCGCGGCTGCGCTCCATGTCCCCAACCTCGATGCCGACGTGAGAGAGCATCGCCGAAGCCTAACGCTGCGACAATCGATCGATGAGCGATTCGCCGCCCCGCTTCCAGGAGCCGGGCTGGTTCACCAAGAACGTCTTCAACCGCATCGTCGCCGGGCTCTCCCGGATGGGGATCAGCCTCGCGGGCTCCAGGGTGCTGGAAGTGAAGGGGCGCAAGAGCGGCGAGTGGCGGCAGACGCCGGTCAACCCGCTCGAGTTCGAGGGCGATCGCTACTTGGTCGCGCCGCGCGGCCACGCCCAGTGGGTCCGCAACATGCGCGTCAGCGGCAGCGGCCGGCTCGTCCATGGCCGCCGCACGGAGGAGTTCACCGCGGTCGAGGTCCCCGAGGACGAGCGCCCGGAGCTCCTGCGCGCCTACCTGAGGAAATGGAAGTGGGAGGTCGGCGCCTTCTTCGGCGGCGTCGGCCCGGACTCTTCAGACGAGGAGCTGCGCCGCATCGCCCCCGACCACCCCGCCTTCCGGATCGCCAAGGCCCAGCCGCGGGGTCAGAGCGGCTGAACCCCGGTACGCTCCCTCCCCGGATGGAGGCGGCTGCCGTACCGAAGGAGCAGTGGACCTTCGCGCAGAAGGCGATCGTCGTGCTGGCGACGATTCAGTTGGCCTGGGCACTGGCTGGGTTCCTGGCCGAACCGAGCTTTCACCTGGGGGCCGATGCGCCGACCGAGAAGATGCTGGGGGTCGACTTCAACGGCTACCACGCGCTGGCCGGACTGCTGCTCTTTGCGCCGGCCTTCTACTTCGCGCTGCGGCCGCAATGGGCTCTGTACTACGCGATCTACGTAGCGGTGGCGCTGATCGTCAGCGGCCTCTGGGCGATCTGGGACGAAACCCCGGCCTGGGTATTCACCTTCCCCAATAACTACGCCGACGCCGTCTTCCACATCGCCAACGGCCTCCTCTTCGCCGCCGTTGCCGCGATCCAGGTCGCCCAGGACCGCCGCGCCAGCGGCTAGATGCCGCTGGTGAAAGCGGCGCGCAGGGCGAGGAAGAAGATGACGCCGCAGCTGACGGCCATGATCCCCATCTCGCGGCGGACGATCTGCAGGGCGACGGATTGCTGGGTGTCGGGGTCGAGCGATTCGAAGTCGGTCTCCCCCAGCTCACGCTGGGCGGCGCCGGTGCGGGCGCCCTCCGCGACGAAGGAAACGAACAGCGGCAGGATCCCGTAGAGGTAGTGGAGATCGTCGGCGGGTTCGTGGTTGGTGACCACCAGCAGACCCCCCAGGAGGGCTTGTAGAAAGACCGATACCTGGGCGATACGGAGCAAGTACCAAAATGGAACCGAGGGGATGTTCCGGTACCAGGCGATGCCTCCGAACGCTCCCGCGGCGAGGTTCAGGGCAATAACTCCGCAGCCCACCGCGATATGGACGGCAACCATCCTAAATCCGCCCAAAGGGGTCGGGATTCCGCTTGCTGATGCGGAAAATCACTATGTAGCAAGTTGTCACAAGCTGGGTGTATAACAGCGTCTACGGGCGTCAACCGACGGCTCGCCGTCACCCCCGCCCAACTCGGCAAGAAACACCCCACCCAGTGCTCAAGACCTACCTCCCGATTCTCGTCTTCGCCTTCCTCGGCATCACCGTCGGGGGGGTCTTCGCGATGCTCAACCACCTGATCGGCCCGAAGAAGCCGAAGCTGGCGACCGCTGCCAGCAGGCGTCAGGGGGAGGCGTACGAGTCGGGGATCCCGGTCGAAGCGGCCAAGGGGCTGCGCTTCGGCGTCAGCTTCTACCTGATCGCGATGCTCTTCATCCTCTTCGACATCGAGGTCGTCTTCCTCTACCCCGTCGGGGTGATCCTCAATGGCGCCGACAGCGTCTTCGTGCTGGGCGAGCTGATCACTTTCGTGGTCCTGCTGATGGTCGCCTTCGTCTACGTCTGGCGCAAGGGGGCCCTGGATTGGAAATAGAGCGCCGCACGATGGCCGACCGGCAGCGCAGCGCCCGCGACATGCTCCGCGGCGACCTCGAGGGCGATGACCTCGAGCGCTACGTCGAAGAGCGGGTCGTCACCACGACCTTCGAGAAAATGCTCAACCTGGCGCGGGCCAACTCGATCTTCCCGCTCACCTTCGGCCTCGCCTGCTGCGCGATCGAGGCGCCGATCTCGATCGTCACCGCCCGCTACGACCTCGCCCGCTTCGGGGCCGAGGCCCTGCGCGCCTCGCCGCGCCAGGCGGACCTGATCATCCTCTCGGGCCGCGTCTCGGTGAAAATGGCGCCGGTCGTCCGCCGCCTCTACGACCAGATGCTGGAGCCGAAGTGGGCGATCTCGATGGGCGCCTGCTCCTCCTCCGGCGGCATGTTCGCCAACTACGCCGTGGTCCAGGGCGCCGACAAGTTCATGCCGATCGACATGCACATCCCCGGCTGCCCGCCGCGGCCGGAGGCGGTCATGTACGGCTTCTCGAAGCTGCAGCGCAAGATCATGGGCGAACCCGACCAGGGCTGGCGCCAGCGCTACAACGCCGCCGGCACCGAGGAGTGGGCGCGCGGCGGTCCCCGCAGCGAACCGAGCCCGGAGGCGGCTGCCGCCTACGAGCAGGCGCGGGAGCTGACCCTTGCCTGACGCCCCCGGACTGGAGCTGATCCGGGGGGAAATCGAACGCGACCGCCCCGGGTCCGTCTTCGCGACCTCCTTCGACCGCGGCCAGGCGGCGCTGCTCGTCGACCCCGAGCAGGTGCTCGCCGTGCTCGGCTGGCTGCGCGACGAGCCGGGCCAGGGCTACCGCTTCCTCTCCAGCCTCCACGTCGCCGACTACCTGCCGGCCGAGCCCCGCTTCGGCGTCCACTACGAGCTGCTGAATCGCGATCGGGTCGAGCGCATCCGGGTCAAAGCGATGCTCGCCGACCCCGGGGCCGAGATGCTGCCGGAGATCGATTCGTGCGTCTCCCTCTTCCCCACCGCAGACGCCCAGGAGCGCGAAGCCTTCGACTTCTTCGGCATCACCTTCCGCGGCCACCCGAACCTGACCCGGATCCTGATGCCCGACGACTACGTCGGCTGGCCGCAGCGGCGCGACTTCCCGCTCGGCGGCGAGCCGGTCACCTTCACCTACAACGAGCGCCGTTATGGCTGAGCTGACCGCGGACCGCACCAAAGAGGTGATGACGGTCAACATCGGCCCGCACCATCCGGCTACGCACGGCGTGCTGCGGCTGGTCGTCGACCTCGAAGGCGAGACTGTCAAAGAGGTGACGCCGGTGATCGGCTACGTCCACACCGGGATCGAAAAGTCCTGCGAGGACAAGAGCTACTGGAAGGTCATCCCCTTCATCGAGCGCATGGACTACGTCTCCTACTTCTTCCAGATGGAGGCCTACTGCGGCGCCGTCGAGAAGCTGATCGGGCTGGAGATCCCGCCCCGGGCCAAGTACCTGCGGACGATCTTCCTCGAGCTCAACCGGATCCACTCGCACCTGGTCTGGCTGGGGACGACGGCGCTCGACCTCGGCGCGATCTCGATGCTCTGGTACTGCTTCCGCGAGCGCGACCGCATCCTCGACCTGTTCGAAATGGCGACCGGGCAGCGAATGCACACCCGCTACTTCCAGGTCGGCGGCGTGATCGAGGACATCCCGCTCGGCTTCGAGAAGAAGCTGGCCGAGTTCGTCGCCGAGATGCCGGTCCGGGTCGGCCAGTACGAAGCGCTGCTGGACAACAACGAGGTCTTCCTGCAGCGGACCAAAGGGGTCGGGATCGTCTCCCGCGAGCGGCTGCTGGAGCTGGGCGTGACCGGGCCGCTCTTGCGCGCCGCCGGCGAGCCCTGGGACCTGCGCAAGGCGGTCGACCACCTCGTCTACCCGGAGATGGACTTCAAGATCCCGGTCGGCACGGTCGGCGACAACTACGACCGCTACCGGGTGCGGGTGGCGGAGATGGTCGAGTCGACGCGGATCGTCGAGCAGGCGCTGGCGGCGCTGCCCGACGGCCCCCACATCTCCGAGGACCGCAAGTACGTGCTGCCGCCGCGCTCGGAGCTCTCGACCTCGATGGAGTCCCTGATCCACCACTTCAAGCTCGTCACCGAGGGCTTCCGGGTCGAGCCGGGCGAGGTCTACAACGCGATCGAGGGCCCGCGCGGGGAGCTCGGTTGCTACGTGCTCGCCGACGGCTCCTCGAAGCCGGCCCGGGTCCACTTCCGCGACCCCTCCTTCATCAACCTGCAGGCCTTCCGCGACATGTCGGTCGACACCTACGTCGCCGACATGATCTGCAGCCTCGGCATGCTCGACCCGATCCTCGGGGGCGTCGACCGGTGACCCCGGAGAACGGCTCCAACCTGCCGGTCGACCGCGCCCTGACCGAGGGCCGCGTCCCCGGCCGCACCTCCGAGGGCATCCCGGAGCTGCACGAAGTCAACTGCCCCGACGAGCTGCGAACTCAGATCGAGGAGCTGATGTCCCGGTACCCCGACCGCCGCTCGGCCTCGATCCCGGCGCTGTGGGCGGTGCAGGAGCGCTACGGCTGGTGCACCCCGGAGGGGATCCGCCAGGCGGCGGCGGTGATGCGGGTGACCGCCGGCTACCTGGAGTCGGTCGCCAGCTTCTACGACCTGCTGCACACCGAGCCGGTCGGCAGCCACCGGATCGAGGTCTGCACCAACATCAGTTGCTGGATGCGCGGCGGCGACGAGCTGCTCGACGCCTTCCGCGCCGCCGCCGCGGGCGACGAGGACATCTACGTCACCGGCTTCGAGTGCCTCGGCGCCTGCGACATCGCCCCGATGGCCTCGATCGACCAGCGCTACTACGGCCCGCTGGAGGCGGCGGAGGCGGGGACCGCAATCGAGCAGGTCAAGGCCGGCGCCGAGGTGCTGCCGCAGAAGGCGCTGGCCGAGCGGCCGCTGGCCGCGGACCTGCCCGGCGGCAGCCCGGCGGCCGAGGGGGGCTCGAATGGCTGACCCGCGCGAGACCCGGATCCTGCTCGAGCACGCCGAGGATCCGGCGCTGCGCACGATCGACGGCTACAAGGGCTACGGCGGCTACGCGACGCTGGAGAAGGCCTACCGCGAGATGGAGCAGGACGAGATCCTCAAGGAGCTCGAAGACTCCGGCCTGCGCGGCCGCGGCGGCGCCGGCTTCTCGATGGGCAAAAAGGCCTCCTTCCTGCCGCGCGGCGAGATGGCCAAGTACCTCTGCTGCAACGCAGACGAGTCCGAGCCCGGTGCCTTCAAGGACCGCGAGCTGATGCAGCGCAACCCGCACCAGCTAATTGAGGGGATCGCGATCGCCGCCCTCGCCGCGGACGCCGGCCACGCCTTCATCTTCATCCGCGGCGAGTACGCCGAGCAGGCCGACATCCTCGACGCCGCCGTCGCCGAGGCCTACGCGGCCGGCTACCTGGGGACCAACATCCTCGGCAGCCACCGCGACCTCGAGCTGATCGTCCACCGCGGCGCCGGCGCCTACATCTGCGGCGAGGAGACGGCGCTGCTGGACGCGCTCGAGGGCAAGCGCGGCAACCCGCGCCTGAAGCCGCCGTTCCCGGCCGTGCAGGGCCTCTACGGCGGGCCGACGCTGATCAACAACGTCGAGACCCTCTCCAACGTGCCGCGGATCGTCGCCCACGGCGCCGAGTGGTTCAAGGGCTTCGGCACCGAGCAGTCCCCGGGGACCAAGGTGGTCTCGATCTCCGGCGGCGTGCGCCGCCCCGGCAACTACGAGGTCGAGCTGGGGATGCCGCTGCGGGAGCTGATCTTCGGCCTCGCCGGCGGTCCCGAGCAGGGCCACGAGGTCAAGGCCTTCTACCCCGGCGGCTCCTCCTCCCCGGTCCTCACCCCGGCCGAGCTCGACCTGCCCTACAGCTTCGAGGCGATGGCGGAGGCGGGCTCGATGCTCGGCTCCGGCTCGATCATCGTCGCCGACGACCGCGTCTCGATCCCGCACATGGCGCTGCGGACCGCGCGCTTCTACCACCACGAGTCCTGCGGCAAGTGCACGCCCTGCCGCGAGGGCACCAACTGGACGGTGAAGATGCTGGAGCGGGTCGTGCGCGGCGAGGCGACGCCGATGGACCTCGACATCATCAGCTCGGTCCAGCAGAACATCATGGGCCACTGCCTCTGCGTGCTCGGCGACTCGATGGCGATGCCGGTCTCGGCGATGGTGAACAAGTTCCGGGCCGAGTTCGAGCAGGTGATGGCCGACGCCGCCGACCCGTTCGCCGCCGTGCAGGGCGCGCCCGAGACCCTGGGGGCCTCGGTATGAGCCGCGAGGTGACGATCACTGTCGACGGTCGCGAGATCGCCGCGACCGAGGGCGAGATGCTGCACGACGCCGCCCGCAAGGGCGACGTCGAGATCCCGGTCTTCTGTTACGAACCGAAACTCGGCGACCCGGTCGGCGCCTGCCGCATGTGCCTGGTCGAGATCGAGGGGATCCCGAAACTGCAGACCTCCTGCTCGACCCCGGTCCGCGACGGCATGGTCGTCCACACCCGCACCGAGCAGGTCAAAGAGGCGCAGAGCGCGGTGGTCGAGTTCCTGCTCGTCAACCACCCGCTCGACTGCCCCGTCTGCGACAAAGGCGGCGAGTGCCCGCTGCAGGACATCACGCAGGGCTGGGGCCCCGGGAAAAGCCGAGTGATCGACGAAAAGCGCCACTTCCAAAAGCCGATCGAACTCTCGCCGCTGGTCGCGATCGACCGCGAGCGCTGCATCCTCTGTTACCGCTGCGTCCGCTTCAGCCAGGAGATCTCCGAGGACGCGCAACTGCAGTTGCTGGAGCGCGGCGACCGCACCTTCGTCGGCACCTTCGACGACCGCCCCTACGTCGCCCCCTTCCACGGCAACATCACCGATATATGCCCGGTCGGGGCGCTGACCAACTACACCTACCGCTTCCGCGCCCGGCCCTGGGACATCGAGCAGGCCGGCTCCGTCTGCACGCTCTGCCCGAGCCAGTGCAACGTCAGCTTCACGGTCCGCGACGAGAAGGTGAAACGAGTGCTGACCCGCGACAACGCCGAGGTCGACGACGGCTGGCTCTGCGACCGCGGCCGCTACGGCTTCGAGATGTTCGACGCCGCCGAGCGGGTCGACGGCCCGCGCCTCAAGGGCGGCGCCGCGGCCGGCTGGGAGCAGGCGATCGCGGCGGCGGCCGAGGGGCTGGCGGCGGCCGGCGGCAAGGTCGCGGCGATCGTTGGCGACGCCTCCAACGAGGAGGGCTTCCTGGTCCAGCGCATCGTCCGCGACGCGCTCGGCTCGTCCCACATCGACTCGCGCCCCTCGCGCGGCCCGCGCCGCCCGGAGCTGGTGCGCCTGGCGCAGCCGCAGATCTCGGCCAAGGTCCGCGACATCGACAACGCCGACACGATCCTCGTGCTCGGCACCGACCCCCTGCACAGCTCGCCGATCCTCGACCTGCGCGTGCGCAAGGCGATCCGCCGCAACGGCGCCAAGCTGCTGGTCGCCACCGAGCGCCCGACCGCACTCGACGGCGGCGCCGAGGCAATCGCCCGCTTCGCCCCCGGCCAAGGCGCCCACTTCACCGCCGAGCTGGCCGCCGCCCTCAACGGCACCGAGAACGTCGGCACCCCGATGGCCGAGACCCTGCGCAACGCCGGCACCGTGGTCGTCCTCTGGGGCGAACGCATCGCCCGCGAAGAAGGCGCCGCCGAGTCCCTCCTCGACCTCGCAGCCGCGCTCGGCATTGCCGATACGGACGCCTCCGGCCTTCTGGAAATCCCCGACACCACCAACGCCCGAGGCCTCCGCGAGTCCGGCTGCCTCCCCGACGCCGGCCCCGGCCTCTCCGAGACCACCCCCGGCATGTCCACCGAGCAAATCCGCACCGCGCTCGAGTCCGGCGAGATCACGTCCCTAATCCTCTTCGGCGTAGACCCCCTCCGCGACTTCCCCGACACCCCGGCTTGGGAGTCAGCTTTGACGGCCGCGAACTTCGTCGTCTCCTTCTCGATGCACGAGAACGCCACCACCGCCAAGTCCAACGTCGTCTTCCCCCTCGAGACCCACGCCGAGAAAGACGGCACCATCACCCACCCCGACGGCCGCCTCCAACGAGTCCGCCCCTCCGCCTCCCGTCCCGGCGACATCCGCCCCAATATCAGTGTCCTCTCCGAGCTCGCCGCATCCCTGGGCCTCACGACCGGGATCGACTCCCAACCTTCCGCCTTCGCCGCCCTGAAAGACGTCGTCCCCTTCTACGCCAGCATCGACGAGTCAGACATCGGCGGCCGCGGAGTTCGCTGGCAAGACACCCCCTCCGCGTCGGCTGCTCCGAAGCCCGGGGACCCGTCCGGGGCTGGCTCTGGGGACACTCAGCGCGGAGCGCCGGGAACATCGTCGGAGGCCGCACCCGATCCTCGCGTAGTCGCGTCCCCAGAGTCAGCCCCGGACGGGTCGCTGCGCCTCGGCACCTACCGCGACCTCTGGGCCGGCCCCATAACCGAGCTCAACCCACCCCTGAAGTTCCTCCAGCCCCAACAGCGCCTAGAGCTCTCCCTGCCCGACGCAGAGCGCCTGAACCTGCGCAGCGGCGACAAGGTCCGAGTCAGCCAGAACGGCTCGAGCCTCGAGGCCCAGGTCCAGATCCGCGAACGAATCACCGAGGGCACCTGCTTCCTGGCCGAGGGCCTAGAAAGCGACAACGCCAACGGTCTCCTGAACGGCGGCCCAGTAACCGTCGAGATCCAGAAGCTCAGCAAGGTCAACGCCTGATGTTGCCGATCGCCGAGACCGGCTTCGCCGAAGCCACCTGGATCATGATCGTCAAGTCCATAGTCATCTTCGCCGTGATCTTCGGCGTCCTCCCGATCCTGACCGTGGTCGAGCGCAAACTGATCGGCCGCTTCCAGCACCGCTACGGCCCCAACCGGGTCGGTCCCTTCGGCATCCTGCAGCCGCTTGCCGACGTCGGCAAGCTGATCTCCAAGGAGTCGTTCCGCCCGGCGAACGCGATCTCGACTCTGTTCATCCTCGGCCCCCTGCTGCCGGTCATCTCCGGCGTGCTGGCGCTGGCGATCATCCCCTGGGGCGACGTCCAGGACGGCGTCGGCCTCTACGGGATCGACGTCCCGATCGGGATCCTCTACTTCTTCGCCGTCGGCTCGATCGCCTTTTACGGCCTGCTGCTGGGCGGCTGGTCCTCGGGCTCGAAATACAGCCTGCTCGGCGCGATGCGCTCGGCCGCACAGCTGATCTCCTACGAGGTCTCGATGGGCCTGGCCCTGCTCGGCGCGATCATGATGGCCGGCTCGCTCTCGCTGGTCGACATCGTCCACGCCCAGGGAGAGGTCTGGTACATCGTGCCCCAGATCGTCGGCTTCGGGATCTTCATGCTGGCCGGCTTCGCCGAGACCAACCGCACCCCGTTCGACATGCCCGAGGCCGACGCCGAACTCGTGCAGGGCTTCATGACCGAGTACGGCGGCATGCGCTTCGGGTCCTTCCTCCTGGTCGAATACATGGAGATCCTGGTCGTCTCCGGGATCGCCGCGGCGATCTTCCTCGGCGGCTGGATGGGCCCCGGCCCGAGCTTCCTCGACCCGATCTGGATGCTGACGAAGATGATCGGACTGGTGCTGGTCTTCATCTGGGTGCGGGCGACCCTGCCGCGGCTGCGCTACGACCAGCTGATGAGCCTCGGCTGGAAAGTGCTGCTGCCGTTGGCGACGCTGAACGTCCTGGTCACCGCCGTCCTGGTGGTGGTGACGTGAGCTTCGATCCCAAAACGGCCTCCTACCTGGACTCGATCGAGGTGGTCGCGGTGCAGCGCGGCCCCGAGCCGGGCGGCGTCGGCGGTGCCTACCGCGCCTTCGGCGAGACCCTGCGCGGCCTGAAGACGACGATGGCGCGCCTGATCGAGGGCCCGTTGACGATCCAGTACCCGGAGGAGAAGACCCCGGTCTACCCGCGCTTCCGCGGCCGCCACAAACTGCACAAGTTCGAGGACACCGGCCTGGAGAAATGCGTCGGCTGCTCGCTCTGCGCCGCCGCCTGCCCGGCCGACTGCATCCGCGTCGTCGCCGCCGAGAACATCCCCGGCGACCGCGTCTCCGCCGGCGAGCGCTACGCCGCCGTCTACGAGATCAACCTCTCGCGCTGCATCTTCTGCGGCTACTGCGAGATCGCTTGCCCGTTCGACGCAATCACGATGGGCCACGACTACGAGATGGCCGACTACGACCGCGCCGACCTGATCTTCACCAAGGAGATGCTGCTGGCCGAGCCGATCGAGCGCACCCCGCTGAAAAGCGAGGAGGAATAGCAGTGGAAGCGGTGCTGTTCTTCTTCTCCGCAATCGGAGCGCTCGGCGGCGCGATCGCCGTCGTCGCCCTGCGCAACCCCTTCTTCAGCGTGCTGGCGCTGATCGTCCACCTGTTCTCGCTGGCGGCGCTCTTCCTGCTGCTCACCGCGGCCTTCGTCGCCGCCGCCCAGGTGGTCGTCTACGCCGGCGCGGTGATGGTCCTCTACGTCTTTGTCGTCGCCTACGTAGGCGGCGACGGCGAGTCGGCCTGGGAGCCGATCCCCGGCCAGCGCCTGCTCGCCCCGCTGCTGGCGATCGCCCTCTTCATCGAGCTCTCCGTGGCTGTCCTCTCCTCCGCCCTGCTTGCCCTCGGCACCCACGGGCCCGAGGTTGCTCCCGGCTTCGGAGACCCCGCTGCCATCGGTCGCTTGTTGCTTGAGAAGTTCCTGCTGCCTTTTGAGGCCTCCTCCATCCTGCTGCTCTTGGCCGCAGTAGGGGCGATCGTCCTCGCTGGACGTAAGAGGGACGGGGACACCCCCTCGGAACACTCAGCGAAGCGTTCAGATGGGGTGTCCCCGTCCCTATGAACGTGGAGTGGTACATCGTCCTGTCTTCGCTCCTATTTGCAACTGGCGCGGCCGGCATCCTCATCAGGCGCAGCCCCCTCGTGATCCTGCTCTGCCTGGAGCTGATGCTGAACGCCGGCAACCTGGCCCTGGTCGCCTTCAGCCGCATGGTCGGCAACCAGGAGGGTCAGGTGTTCGCGATCGTGGTGATGGTGATCGCCGCCTGCGAGGTCGTGGTCGGCCTCGGGCTGATCGTCGCGATCTTCCGCCGCAAGCTGCCGCTCGACGTCGATGACCTCAGGGAGCTGCGCGGATGAGCGCCACCGCCTGGGCCTGGCTGGTCCTGCTGCTGCCGCTGCTGGGGTCGATCGCGATCGCCCTCGGCTTCAAGGTGCTGCCGCAAAAAGTCGCGGGCATGATCGGCACCGCCTCAATCGGGCTCGCCTTCCTCTGCGGCATCGCCGCCCTGCTCAACCTGCTCGACGACCCGGCCGAGGCGCAGCACCACGCCTCTTCGCTGTGGACCTACGCCAGCGCCGGCGGCCTCGACATCCAGCTCGGGATCTACGTCGACCCGCTCTCGCTGTTCATGGTCCTGGTGGTGACGGGGGTATCGACCCTGATCCACCTCTACTCCTACGGCTACATGCAGTCCGACGAGGGCTACCACCGCTTCTTCAGCTACCTCAACTTCTTCGTCTTCTCGATGCTGGTCCTCGTCCTCGCCGGCAACTTCGTCCTGCTGATCGTCGGCTGGGCCTTCGTCGGCTTCGCCTCCTATGCGCTGATCAGCTTCTGGTACCGGCGCACGACCGCGACCAAGGCGGGGATGAAGGCTTTCGTGATCAACGTCGTCGGCGACATCGGGCTCGTGCTCGCCGCCTTCCTGATCTTCCGCGAGGTCGGCAGCTTCGACTACGGCGTCGTCTTCGAGCGAGCGCCGGAGGTCTTCAGCACCAACGAATGGACCGTGACCGCGATCTGCCTGCTGCTGCTGGTCGGCGCCTTCGCCAAGTCGGCGCAACTGCCCCTCCACACCTGGCTGCCGGACGCGATGGAGGGCCCGACCCCGGTCTCCTCGCTGATCCACGCGGCGACGATGGTGACCGCGGGCGTCTACCTGATCGCCCGCACCCACGTGCTCTTCGAGCTCGCCCCGACCGCCGCCGACGTCGCGGCCTTCGTCGGCCTGGCGACGCTCCTGGTCGCCGGCACGATCGCCCTGGTGATGACCGACCTCAAGCGCGCGATCGCCTACTCGACGATGAGCCAGATCGGCTACATGATCATGGGCGTCTCGATCGGCGCCTACAGCGCCGGGCTCTTCCACCTGATGACCCACGCCTTCTTCAAGGCGCTGCTGTTCATGGCCGCCGGCTCGATCATCGCCGCGATGGCCAACGAGCAGAACATCGACAAGATGAGCGGCTTCGGCAAGGCGATGCGCTTCACCTCGACGACGATGCTCTGCGGCGGCCTCGCCCTCGCCGCCTTCCCCGGCACCTCCGGCTTCTTCTCCAAGGACGAGATCCTCGCCTACGCGACCGAGCGCGGCGGCATGTACCTGATCTTCACCGTGCTCGGCTACTTCGGAGCGCTCTTGACCGCGATCTACACCTTCCGGCTGATCTTCCGCGTCCTCCCCGGCAAGCCCTGCGCGGAGGCGCAGGAGCTGATCGAGACCGGCCACGTCCACCACGCTCACCCGTTCAACCCGGCGACCGGCGAAGAGGAGGACACCGACGTCGGCTTCCCGGGTTCTGAGCACCACATCGCCGAGCAGTCCTGGCCGATGCGGGCGGCGATGGGCGTGCTCGCATTCCTCGCCCTGTTCGGCGGCCTGATCCAGGTGCCGGGCGTCGACGAGGTCATCACCCACTTCCTAGAGCCGACCTTCGAGGACTCGCCCCTGGCCGCGATCGTGCCCTCGGTCGGCGCCTCCTGGTTCGGCCTGGCGATCGGCGCCGCGATCGCGATCGCCGGGATCGGCATCGCCTACTGGCTCTACATCGTGCGACCGGAGACGCCGGCTGCGCTGATCCGCCGCTTCGGCCCCCTCCACACCTTCCTCTCCAACAAGTGGTACTTCGACGAGCTGATCGACATCCTCGTGGTCCGCCCGGCGCTGGCGGTCGGCCGTTTCGCCAACCGCGTCTTCGAGCGCTTTGTCGTCGACGGCCTCGTCACCGGCACCGGCGAGACCGTGCGCGGTGCCGGCGCGATCGTCCGCGTCGTCCAGAGCGGCTTTGTCCGCAGCTACGCCCTGCTCCTGATCGCCGGCTTTGCCGGGCTCGCCCTCTACTTCCTGATCGCCAGCTCATGATCAACTCACTTCTCTGGACCCCCCTCGCCTTCGGCATCGTCGGCCTCTTCCTGCCGAAGCGGGCAACCGGCTGGTGGGCGACGCTGGGCGCACTCGTCACGCTCGGGATCGCGATCGGCACCGTCGCCGGCTTCGACAGCGGCAACTCGGGGTTGCAGGACACCGTCGACGTCACCTGGATCTCCGGCCTCGGCGTCGACTACAGCCTCGGCATCGACGGCCTCAACCTCTTCCTGGTGCTGCTGACCACGGTCCTTTGGGTCGGCGGCATCGCCTTCGCCGCCTTCCGCGAGCAGGAGCGCCCGCAGCTCTTCTTCTTCCTGATGCTGGTCGCCGAGACCGCGACCCTGGGCTCGTTCCTGGCCCAGGACCTGCTGCTCTTTGTCCTCTTCTTCGACCTGATGCTGGTCCCGTTCTACTTCCTCTTCGGCGCCTGGGGCCACGACCGCACGGACGAAGACGGGATGACGGCGCCGGCGGCGACGCTGAAGATGATCGTCTACACCCTGATCGGCTCGCTGCTGATGCTGGTCGCGGCGGTCGCGACCGCAATCATCTCCGCCGACGGCGGCCACCTCACCTTCTCGATCGCCGAGCTGGCGCAACAGGGGATCGGGACCGGCAGCCAGCGCTGGATCTTCTGGTTCTTCGCCGCTGCCTTCCTGGTCAAGATGCCGGCATTCCTCCTGCACGGCTGGATGCCGGACGCCTACCGGGCGGCGCCGCTGCCGGCGCTGGTGGTCTTCTCCGGAGTCCTCGCCAAGGTCGGCGCCTATGGCTTCCTGCGCGTTGTCCTGCCGCTCTTCCCCGACGCCACCGTCGAATTCCAGGAGGTGATCCTGGTCATCGCCCTGGCCTCGATCCTCTACGGCTCGGTGATGGCCTTCACCCAGACCAACGTGCGGCTGATCGCCGGCTACTCCTCGGTCGCGCAGCTCGGCTTCATCACCGCCGGGATCTTCGCCCTGCGGGCCGATGGTTCCGACGGGGCGATCCTGCAGATGGTCAACCACGGCCTCGTCGTCGCCCCGCTCTTCATCATCGTCGCGATCCTGGTCGAGCGGACCGGGACCGAGGACATCCGCAAGATGGGCGGAATGGCGCTGCGGGCGCCGGTGCTGGCGGCGCTCTTCCTGATCGTCGCCCTGGCGACCCTGGCGATGCCGGGCTCGGCCAACTTCGTCGGCGAGTTCTACATCCTCAACGGGCTCTTCCAGGAGAAGATCGTCTTCGCCTTCATCGCCATCAGCGGGGTCGCGATGTCGGCCTACTACGCGCTGCGCATGTACCAGGCGACGATGCACAACCGTAAGCCGGACTGGATCGCCTCGCGTGAGATCAGCTTCCGCGACGGGATCGTGCTGGCGCCGCTGGTCCTCTGCATCCTCGCCCTCGCCCTCTACCCGCAACTGATCCTCCACCGCACCGCCCCAACGGTGCAGCAGACGGTCGCCGGCGTCACCGGCGGCGACGCCCCCGAAGCGCAACTGGCAAAGAAATGAACTTCCACGAGCCGCAGATCGATTACGCCGGCATCTCGCCGATCATCGCCCTCACGGTCGGCCTCTGCGTCGTCCTGCTCAGCGGCGTCTTCAAGCCGCTGAAGCGCAGCGCGCCGGGGCTGACGCTGCTGACCCTGGCCGCGGCCGCGGGCCTGCTGATCTGGCAGTGGGGCGAGTCGAAGGACCTGATCACCGGGGCGCTGCGCCTCGACGACCTGGCGATCTCGATCTCGCTGATCGCGATCCTCACCGCCGCCTTCTGCGTGCTGATCTCGCGTCGCGAGCGCGCCGTCGAGGAAGCCGGCTCCGGCGAGTACCACGCGCTCCTGATCGGCTCTGTGCTGGGAATGGTGCTGCTGGCCCAGGCGCAGAACCTGGTCACCTTCTTCGTCGCGATCGAGACCCTCTCGATCCCGCTCTACATCCTCTGCGCCACCAACCTGCGCCGCGAGGGCTCGCTGGAGTCGGGCCTGAAGTACCTGATCGTCGGCTCGCTCGGGTCGGCAACGCTGCTCTACGGGATGGCCTTTCTCTACGGCGGCACCGGCTCGACCGGGTTCGAGGGGATCGCCACGGGCATCGCCAAAGACGGCGTGCTGGGCGACCCGCTGATCCTGGTCGGGATCGCGATGGCCGCGGTCGGGCTCGCCTTCAAGACCTCGATCGCGCCCTTCCACCAGTGGACGCCCGACGTCTACCAGGGGGCGCCGACCCCGATCACCGGCTTCATGGCGGTGGCGACCAAGGCCGCGGCCTTCGCCGTCTTCCTGCGCTTCTTCGACGTCGCCCTCAGCCCCCAGGTCGACGAGTGGCAGCCGGCGCTGGCGGTGCTGGCCGCGATCTCGATCGTTGTCGGCAACGTCGGCGCGCTCGGCCAGGACTCGTTGAAGCGGATGCTCGGCTACTCCGGCGTCGCCCAGGCCGGCTACATGCTGGGCGGGGTCGTCGTCGCCTCGGAGTCCGGCGCCAGCTCGCTGGTCTTCTACCTCGCCTGCTACGCCTTCATGAACATGGCCGCCTTCGCGGTGATCGTCGCCCGCGAGCGCGAGACCCCGTTCGGGGACAGCATGCGCTCGGTGCGCGGGCTCGGCGCCGAGCGGCCGCTCCTCGCCTGGCCGCTGACGATCTCGATGCTGGCCCTGGCCGGGCTGCCGGCGACCGCGGGCTTCATCGGCAAGCTCTACCTGATCGAGGCCCTGGTCGAAGGCAACTACACCTGGCTCGCCGTCTTCATCGCGATCGGGACGATGATCTCGCTCGCCTACTACCTGCCGGTGGTGGCGGCGATGTGGATGCGCCCGAGCAGCGAGACCGCCCCCGGTGGCACCCCGGCGATCGCCGGCGCCTCCCCCGAGGCCGACCCGGTCGATCCCGAGGCCGGCCGCCGCCTCAACCTCGTCGTGCCGGCCCTGCTGGCCGCGGCGGCGACGGTCTTCTTCGGCATCATCCCGCAGCCGCTGGTCGAGTTCGCCGCCCACGCCGGCGCCTCGCTCTTCTAGTCCCACTAGGCTCGCGCCGAGATGGGCGTCCTCCTCACCACCGCGGTGATCGCGGTCTCAGTCGCGGTTGGGATCTGGGCCGAGCGCCGCCGGCCCGACGCCGTCGCCTACGGGTCGCGACGGGCGCTGACCGTCGTCCTCTACGTGCTGATCCCGCCGGTCGTCTTCTTCAACCTGGCGGCCTCGAGCCTCGACGTCGACCACGCGCTGGGCATCCTGCTCGGCCTCGTCTCGGTCGGGCTGACGGCGCTGCTGGCCGGGCTCGTCGCCAGCCGTGGGCTCGGGCTGTCCCGTCCCCAGGTCGGCTCCGTCGTCTGCGCGGTGCTGGCGATCAACAGCGCCTACCTCGGCTACCCGCTGACCGTGGCCCTGCTCGGCCGCGACGAGCTCTCGACCGCGGTCCTCTTCGACGTCCTCGTCTGCGCCCCGTCGCTGCTGCTCGGAGCCTTCGCTGTCGGGGCCGCGTTCGGGACCCGGGCGGGCGAGACCCCGCGCCAGCGCGTGCGCGCCTTCTTCACCCGCAACCCGCCGCTCTACGCGGCGATCGCCGGCCTGCTGGCGCCGAAGGCGCTGGCCCCGGACATCCTCGTCGACCTCTCGCAGGCGCTGGTGATCGCGATCCTGCCGATCGGGTTCTTCGCGGTCGGCGCCACCCTGGCCGAGAACGCCGAACACGGCGAGCTGCCGCTGCCGCCGAAGCTGACCCGGCCGGTGGTGCTGGCGGTGGCGGCGCGACTGGCGATCGCGCCCGGCCTGCTGATCCTGCTGGCAGCGCCGCTGGTCGATCTGCCGGCCGCCTACCGCCTGATCGCGGCGATGCCCTCCGGGGTCAACTCGATGATCGTCGCCCACGTCTACGGGCTCGATATGGAGATCACCGCCGAGGCGGTCGCCTGGTCGACGCTGATCGTCGTCCTGGCCGCGCTCGGATCGCTGCTGATCTGAGCGGCTAGAGCTGGGTGGCGATGAGCGCGATCAGCGCCGCGACGATGCCGCCGCCGATCAGCATCAAGGTGCGCTGAAGGGCGTCGAAGCGTTCATCCGAGCGGGCGAACCCCGCGTCCATGCGCGCGTTCACCACCCGGAAGTCCTCATCGACCTTTTCAAAGCGGGCATCCATGCGAGTCTCGAGGCCCGCAAAGCGCGCGTCGATTTGGCCAAAGCGCACGTCGACCCGGTCGAACCCCGCGTCCATCCGGGTGCCGAGGCCCTTGACTCGATCGTCGAGGTCGTCGATCCGAGGATCCGTCCAGTTATTGCGCCCCTGCTCCATCTCGTCCTCCAAGTTAGCAGACAATATGTTTCGTGCCATCACGGCCATCTGCCGCTCCCAAGGTCTGGGGTCCCCTAATCTCGCCCCCCTGGTGATCCAGCACGTCGGCATCGAGATCGCACCCGCGGACGTCCCCCGCGCAGTCGAGTTCTTCGGGCTGCTCGGCTTCGAGCAGGTCGAGCCGCCGCCCTCGCTTGCGCAGAGCTTCACCTGGGTCGAGCGCGAGGGATTCCAGGTCCACCTGATGCACGAGGAGGACCCGACCGTGCCGAAGCGCGCCCACCTGGCGGTGGTGGCGCCGGACTTCGAGGCTGCGATCGAGCGGCTGCGTGAGGCCGGCTTCGAGGTCGAGCGTCGGCGCGAGCATTGGGGCGTACCGCGAGCGGCGGCCCTCGCCCCTGGCGGGCACCGGGTCGAGTTGATGGCAGCACCCCCGGGCGGCGCCGAAGCCGCCTAGCCCGAGCGACTGCCGCGCTTGGCGGCAAACAGGTCGACGTCGGCGAAGCGCATCAGGTCCTCCGGCCGGGTGCCGTCGACCGGGTAGATCGCGTACCCGGCAGCGGCCGAGACCGGGCGTTCCTGGTCGGAGCCGAAGCCGCGGTGGGCGACGCAGTCGCGCAAGCGGGCGGCGACCTCGCCGGCTTCTTCGGCGTTGGCCTCGGGGACGATCACCGCGAACTCGTCGCCGCCCTGGCGGAAGACTGAATCCTCGGCCCGGGTCTCCGCCTGCAGCGAGGCGCCGATCTCGGCCAGCAGGCGGTCGCCCTCGAGGTGACCGTGGCGCTCGTTTACTTGCTTGAAGCCGTCGAGATCGAGCAGGACGAGGGCGAACTCGCGGCCGTGGCGGCGGTGGCGCGCGACCTCCTCCAGCAGCCGCTCGTAGAAGGCGCGGTAGTTGCCGACGCCGGTCAGCTCGTCGCGCCGGGCCTGCGCCCAGAGCGCCTCGTGACTGGCGCGCAGGCGCCGCACCAGAGTGACGATCCCGGCGGCGACGGCGATCAGGCATGCGGCCTCGACCAACGAGAGGATCAGGGCCTGGGTCCCGGAGAAGGAGCCGAGCAGGAGCGGCGCCAGCAGCCCGACCCCGATCGCCAGCAGCGCCGCGAGCAGCAGCGCCGGGCTGAGCGGCCGTTGGCTGGAAGGGTTGTTCGGAATGGGTCCTGCGGTCATCTCCTCGGGTCTGGACGTTTGTTCGATGCCCGAGAGGATATGCAGCCGGGCCGGCCGCGTCTCCCCTCGTCACTACGATGCGCGGGTGCGCTATCCGGTCGAAGACTTCAGCCCCGAGGAGCGGGCGCTTCTCGCCCCCCACTTCACCAATCTCGAGCGCCCGGTCTTTGCCCTCGTCAACCTGCCGGAGACCGTCAAGGGTGCGCTTTTTGCCCGCTATTCGCGGTATTCCGGGACGGTCCGGCGGCTCTATCTCGAAGAGTTCGCGGCCGACGCGCCGAGCGGCGGCAGGCCCTTCGACGACGAGGAGGGGGCGCGGGCGGCGCAGTTGTACGAGCGCGTCTTCCTCGGCTACGGGGACGACTCGATCGCCCAGGTCGGCGGCGCCCACATCGCCTGCGAGTGGGTCTCCAACGTGCTCACCAAGGTGCTGCAGCGCGGCCGGCTCGCCGCCTACCTGGAGCAATCGACCCGCTACATCCCCTACGACCAGCCGCTGCCCGGCGGCGGCTACCGCTTCTACCGCGACGAGCAGCTCGGCCCCGAGTTCGCCGCCGCGATGGACGAGCTGTTTGGGATCTACTCGCGCTCGCTGACCGCGGTCGAGGCCTGGGCGGCGACGCGCTGGCCACGTGGAGAGGGCGAACCGGAGAGACCCTGGCAGCGCTCGATCCGGGCCAAGGCACTGGACCTGTTGCGCGGCCTGCTGCCGGCGGCGACCCTCAGCCACGTCGGCATCTACGCCTCCGGCCAGGCCTACGAGCAGTTGGTGATGCGGCTGATGGCCTCGCCGCTGCCGGAGGCGCGTGAGTACGGCGGGATGATCCTGACCGAGCTGCAGCGGGTGATGCCGAGCTTCGTCTCCCGGGTCGACCGGCCCGACCGCGGCGGCGAGTGGATCTCCTATCTGGAGCAGCGCCGCGAGCGGACCGAGGAGTGGGTTGCGCGGCTCGGACTCGACCGCCGCGGCGAGGGCGACGATGCCCCCTCGGTCGACCTGATCCACGTCGACGGTTCCGAAGAGGACCTGCTCGCGGCCTGCCTGTTCGAGTCCTCGACCGCGCCGGAGACCGAGATCCTCGCCCGCATCGACGTGCTCGACCGCGACGAGCGGGCCGCACTGCTCGCCGCCACGATCGGCGAGCGCTCCAACCGCCGCCACCGCCCCGGCCGCGGCTTCGAGGCGCTCCGCTACCGCTTCGAGATCGTCTCCGACTACGGCGCCTTCCGCGACCTGCAACGCCACCGCATGCTCACCTGCCAGTGGCAAAAGTTGGGACCCGACCTCGGCGCGGGCGTGCCCGACGAGGTGAGTGAAGCAGGGGCCGGCGAGGAGTTCGAGCGCGGCCTCGAGATCTCCCGCAACGAGTACGAGCGTCTGGTCTCCGCCGGCCATCAGGACCTCGCTCCCTACGCCCTCAGCCTCGCCTACCGAATCCGCTTCACCCTCGACCTCAACGCCCGCGAGGCCATGCACCTAATCGAGCTCCGCTCAGGCCGGGAGGGCCACCCCTCCTACCGCGCTGTCGCCCAAGCCATGCACGACCGCATCGCTGCTGTGCACCCCGGCGTCGCCGCCACCATGACCCATGTCGACACCTCCGCCGAGCCCCGCCTAGAGCGCATCCTCAGCGAGATTCGCACCCACGGAAAGCGCGTGAGTGCGGGTCAGTCCGAGTAGCTAGTCGCGCTGCTTGCGCTTGCGTTTCTCGGCGCCGTCGTCGGAGATCTCGGT
This sequence comes from Solirubrobacterales bacterium, assembly GCA_036376895.1. GTDB lineage: Bacteria > Actinomycetota > Thermoleophilia > Solirubrobacterales > 70-9 > VAYN01. The sequence continues at coordinate 91,907 of DASUZL010000001.1, read as the reverse complement.
CGAATCGACGTCGATCGCTTCAGGGTCTGGCGGGGCCATTTCGGCGGCGGCTTTCTCTCCTGGAGTAGGCCACGCGACCGCTTCGCCCGCTTCCCAGGCAGGTGGCCTACCGCTGGGCAGGCGGCCGATCAGGAGGATGCCGAGGTAGAGGAAGAAGATCAGGGTGAACTGGACCAAGAGGAGGAGCGCGGCGACGCCGAGGGCCATGCCGAGGGAGCCCCAGAAGCGGCTGAGGAGGCCGACTCGCATCGCGTTGAGGCAGGTGTAGAAGAGGGCTATCGCCAGGCCGATGCGGCCGCCCAGGCCGAAGCCGATCGCGGCGCCGTGGGTCGAGGATTCGGTCAGCGCGTTGGTCGCTTCGTCGTCCGCGACCTTGGTCTCGAGGCAGTCGGCCTGGGGAGTTTTCCCGGCGGCGTCGAATTCTTCGCCGAACTCCTTCTCACCGAGGTCGTTGAGTTCGGACTTGCAGTCGGAGGTCGCTTCCTTGGCAGTCAGGGTCGACTTCGCTTCGCCGGCGACGAACTGGTCGGCGGCCTCGGTGCTGGCGGTGGCGTTGAGCACCGCCGAGATCGAGAAGAAGAGCGGCGCCGCGATGACGAGCCCGACCAACTGGGCGCGCATCTGCGGGTTGCGCGCGACCGCGGCCCGGAAGAGGAAGTAGAGCGGCGGGATCAGGAAGAGGAAGCCGATCGCCTCGAGCACGGCGGAGAGGGTGACGTCGGAGCTGTGTTCGTTGGCCGAGCGCAGCAGCTCCGCGTCGCCGGTGCCGCTGACGCTGGAGATGACGACGGCGGAGACGATCAGCAGGACGACGCCGACCAGCGCCGCGGCGCCTGAGCGAAGCGACCAGCGCGACTCCCACTCCAGGATCTGCTCTCGGGTCCCCCTCAAGGCCCGTACGCTATCGCCGATGAGCCAAACGCAGCGCACCCCTGTCGTCCCGCTCGAGGCGGGAGCCGGTCCCGACAACCCGCCCTGCCCCGCCTGCGGCGAGCCGCTGTTTGGGTGGCTGGCGGAGCGGGGTGGCCGACGCGACCCCGTCAGCCGCTGCGAGAGCTGCGGGCTCGGGGTCGCCGGGCGCTCCGCCGGAGCGGAGGAGGCCCTGCACGAGCTCGACCGCCTCGCCGCCGACGGCGGCCTGCGGATCGCCAACCGTGCCAGCTACGCCTGCTCGCTCGGCAGCGCCGGCTGGGCCGGCCTCGAACCGGGCCGCCGCTACCTGTTCACGGTCGAGGCGGTGCGGCGCCTGGTCGCCCGCCGCGACCAGGTCGTCAAGTCCGCCCGCTGGGCGCCGGGCGCGAGCCTGGCGACGACCTGGCAGACGATGCTGAACAGCGTCACCTTCGGCCACGACGTCGCCCTCGGCGCCCTCGGCAAGGCGGAGGCGACGCCGGCGCGGGAGCCCTGGCAGCGGCGGATCGACGCCCTGGCGACTGTGGTCCTGGCGATCCCGGCGGCGCTGTTCGCGCTGCCCGTCGAGCTGGCCGGCGGCCTCGTCCGCCGCGGCGCCGTAATCAAGCTGAAATTGGAACTGCTTTGAGCTGAGGTCGACGGGCCAAGCGGGGCTAGGACGCAGGAAGGCCGAATAGCAGCGCTATTTGGCCGACCGAGGACACCGCCCCGCGCCGGCCCGGTGGCCTCAGCTGAGGCCTTCGCGCGCCTCGCGCACGAGAGTGACCGCCTCCGGGAAGAGGACGCGGATCGCGTCGCGGACCTGCATCGCCTGCTCGTCGGCGTTGCCGGTCAGCTCGAGCCGGCCGATCGAGGCGACGGTCATCTCCACCGCCAGCTTGATCGCGTTGTCGGCCCAGGCGACGCGCTGGGACGACTGCATCTGCTCCGAGAGCTCCTCCATACGGGCGCGGAACTCGTCGGGGTCGCCGAAGAGGTTGAAGGGGCTGCCCTCCATTGGGGACATGTAAGCAGAGACGTGCGCTCGCCGGCTCGGAGTCTCGACTCTGTGCGCACCATCCGTGCGCCGCGGCGATCTAGCGTCGGGGCATGCGAACGGAGAGGGACAACGAGCGTGGCTCGGCCAGCGTCGAGCAGGCAGGCCTGGCGGCCCTTGTGGCGCTGCTGCTGGTCGCCGCCGTCGCCGCGATCGCCACTGGCGGGGAGATCGAGGCGGGCCGCAGCCTGGCCGGCGCAATCGGCAAGCGCCTGAGCTGCGCGCCACGCCTGCCCGACGCCTGCCGCCACCCCGCGCTGGTTCCCGCCTATGGCTGGCCGCTGGCGCGCCTGGTGCGGGCACTTGCCCCGGCGCCGTTGGCCCTGCCCGGCCCCGATGGCGCCCCACTGGTCTCGGTCGACTTCCGCCGCTGCCGGCGCCAGAGCTGCGCCGTCGCCGCCGGGCCTCACCTCACCGCCTCCGGCCGCCGCACCACTGCCTTCACCGCCGTCGCCGACCGCCGCCACGACCTCGGCTGGGTCGAGATCACCTACTGGCTCTACCGGCCCAGCCTCGGCTGGGATCGGATCATTCGGCGCGCCACCCAAGCCGACGTCGAAGCCGCCGCCGGCACCGAGCTCCTGCTCTCCGACGACCCTTCCCTGGTCCCGCTCGAGACCCTCCCGGGCCGCAACCACTACGAGTTTCCCGCCGCCGAGCTCCCGCCCTGGCAGTGGCGGATCAAGGGACTCAACCCCGGCTGGTCAAGCTGAGCTCGGCGTCGCGACCTTTTCCTTGTCGGCCTCGTCCTGGGCCTGTTTGATCAGCCCGCGCCAGTCGGTGGTCCTAAAGACGAGCAGGATCGCGGTGAAGCCGAGCACGACCGACCAGGCCGCCATCGCGATCTGGGTCCCGACCGAGAAGGAGAGGACGGCGGTGCGCGAGGGGCCGGTCAGGGTCGCGACCAGCAGCGCCTGCTGGGCGCCGGCGCCGCCGGGGGTGAAGGGCACGATGTTGGCGATCGCCTGCACGCTCATCACCAGCATCACGTTGCCGACCGAGCCGCCGATCCCGAAGGCCTCGAGGAAGAACCAGAAAGCGGCGAAGCGGGCGACCCAGCCGAGCCCCTGCCAGGCGGCGACCTCGCGCAGGTAGCGACGCGGCTCGCGGAGGATCGTCACGCCCTGTTTGACCCGGTCCCAGAAGCGACGCACCCGGTGGGCCAGCATGTAGATGCCGACGGCGATCGCGATCAGCGTCACCGCGACGACGATGAAGAACGTTTTCGGGTGCTCGGCCCAGAAGGAGATCTCGAAGGCCGGCAGGTGGGGGATCCGCGGCAGCGGCGGCAGCAGCCCCTGGCTGATCGCGTAGAAGAGGACCAGCACCCCGACCGTGGTGTCGAAGACGGTCTGGACCAGGAAGGAGGAGGTGACCGCCGGGTAGGAGGAGCCGGGCACCTGGCGCTTGACCAGGAAGACCTTGGTGACGTCGCCGGCGTGGGCTGGCAGCACGGCGTTGATCCCGGCGCCGGCGAGGTAGGCGGCGCTGAGCGGCAGGAAGGGGATCGGCTGCCCCGGGTAGGCCGCGCGCAGCACGTTGCGCCAGGCCCAGGCACGCGCCAGTTGCATCCCCAGCAGGCAGAGCAGGGCAATCCCGAACGGCGTCCATTCGATCTCCGAGAGGTGGCGAAAGAATTCCGCCGAGACTTCGAAGAAGTGATCGATGTTGGATCCGAGGTCTGCGTACGGCATCGCAGCTACACTAGCCCGCTCGTGCCGGACACCGACACGCACACGCTGCCCCGCAATGCCGCCGCAGATCCAGCCGATGAGGCGATGTGCGCGCGTGCCCGCGAGCGCTATACGGCCGACCGCAAGAGCCGGCTCCGGCGCCGCCGCAAACGCCACGCGCAGCTGCCCAACTTCATCATCATCGGCGGCCTCAAGTGCGGCACCACCAGCATCCACCACTACCTCGGCCTGCATCCGGAAATCCAGATGTCGAAGCCGAAGGAGCTGAACTTCTTCGTCGAGGAGCTGAACTGGGACCTCGGCCTCGACTGGTACGCGAGCCGCTTCGACGACCGCTTCAAAGTCCGCGGCGAGTCATCGCCCCACTACACGAACCTGCCCCGCTTCGAGGGCGCCGCCGAGCGGATCAAGCAGAACTGCCCCGACGCGCGCCTGCTCTACATGGTGCGGGACCCGATCAAGCGGATCCTCTCCCACTGGGTCCACGCCACCGGCGCCGGCTATGAGACCGGCGACCTGGTCGAGGTCCTCTCCAACCCCGACTCCTCATACATGAACCGCTCCAAGTACTGGATGCAACTGCAGCCCTACCTGGAGCGCTTCGACCGCTCCCAGATCGAGGTGATCACGCAGGAGGAGCTGCAGACCGAACGCGAGGAGACGATGCGCAAGGCCTTCGCCTTCGCCGGCGTCGATGAGACCTTCACCTCGGAGCAGTTCGACCGCGAGTGGGAGAAGTCGAGCGCCAAGGAGGGCGACAAATACCAGCTGATGGAGAAGCTGGTGAAACTGCCCGGCCTGCGCTCCTTCGACCGCAACTTCGACCGCCTGCCGGAGTCGATGCGCTGGCTGGTCGAGAAGGTCGTGCACGACCCGGACAAGCCGCCGGCGCCGAAGCCGAAGCTGCCCGACGACCTCTTCGAGACGGTCCGCTCCCGCTTCGGCGAGGACGTCGCCGGCCTGCAGAAGTTCGCCGGCCGCGAGTTCGCCGGCTGGCACGACTACTCCTAGCCGGACCACGATGCGGCGGCTGCTTCCAGACGCCGGGCCGACCACGGTCGCCGAGCAGCTCGACGGCTACCGGCCCTGGTTGGAGCCGCCCGAGCAGCGTCCCCGCGTCGCCGTCAACTTCGCGGCCACGGTCGACGGCCGGGCCACGATCGAAGGGGTCTCCGGCCCGATCGGGTCGAGCATCGACACCGAAATGCTGTCGCGCCTGCGGGGCCGCTTCGACGCGGTGATGATCGGCGCCGGGACGATGCGGGCCGAGCGCTACGGGCGGATCGCCGCCGACCCGGAGGTGCGAGCGCGCCGGGAGAAGAACGGGCTTCCCGCCGACCCGCTGGTGGTGCTGGTCAGCGGCCGCCTCGACCTGCCCTGGGACGCGCCGCTGTTCACCGAAGGGGGCCGGGTGCTGATCTTCACCGCTTCAGAGGCCGAGCCGCCCGAGACCGCGACCCCGGTGCAGGTGGTGCGCCACGAGGGGGCAGTCGACGTCGCCGGAGCGCTGCGGCAACTGCGCTCCGAGCACGAGGTCCGCGCCCTGATCTGCGAGGGCGGCCCGCACCTGCACCGCCAACTTCAGGACGAGGGCCTGGTCGACGACCTCTTCCTCACCGTGGCGCCGAAGCTGGCCGGGGGCGAGGCGCCGCGCATCCTCGAGGGCCCGCTGCACGGCGTCGCCGAGCTCGAGCTGGCCTGGATTTTGGAGGAACACAGCGAGTTGTTCGTCCACTACCGCCGACGCTAGGCGGGGTATGAAATACCGTTCCTCCTCCAAGCCGGAAGAGGAGAGAACAGATGGACTTCAGCCCCAGCCCTGAGGTCGTGGAACTGCGCGAGCGCGTCCTCGACTTCCTCGAGGACGAGTACTACCCGCAGGAGCGCGAGATCATGGAGGCGATGGACGCCGAGGTCGCGCCCGGCGTCCCCTACGCGGCCAACCTGACCGCGATCCGCGAGAAGGCGAAGGGCGAGGGCCTCTGGAACCTGTTCATGCCCGACGAGCGCTTCGGCCCGGGGCTGAAGAACTGGGAGTACGGCCTGCTCTGCGAGGAGATGGGACGCAGCCCGGCGGCAGCGCCGATGGTCTTCAACTGCTCCGCGCCGGACACCGGCAACATGGAGATCCTCGCCGAGCACGGCACCCCCGAGCAGCGCGAACGCTGGCTGGAGCCGCTGCTGGAGGGACGGACCCGCTCCTGCTTCTCGATGACCGAGCCGGAGGTCTCCGGCTCCGACCCGACCCTGCTGCAGGCGACCGCGGTGCTCGACGGCGACGAGTGGGTGATCAACGGCCACAAGTGGTTCACCACCGGCGCCGTCGGCGCCGAGCTCTCGATCGCGATGGTGATCACCGACCCCGAGGCGCCGCCCTACGCCCGCGCCTCGATGATCATCGTCCCGATCGACAACCCCGGCTTCAACCTGGTCCGGCCGATCCCGGTGATGGGCCACTCCTCCGGCCCCGGCCACTGCGAGATCCGCTTCGAAGACTGCCGCGTCCCCGCCGCCAACCTGCTGGGCGAGCGCGGGGCGGGCTTCGCGATCGCCCAGGACCGGCTCGGCCCAGGCCGGATCCACCACTGCATGCGGGCGATCGGGACCGCCGAGCGGGCGCACGAGATGATGTGCCGGCGGGCCAACGAGCGGGTCGCCTTCGGCGGGCCGCTGGCCGACAAGCAGTTCGTCCAGGAGGCGATCGCGACCTCGCGGATGGAGATCGACCAGGCCCGGCTGCTGACCCTCTACGCCGCCTGGCGGATGGACACCGAGGGCAAGCGAGCCGCCCGCCAGGCGATCTCGGCGATCAAGATCGTCGCCGCGAACATGGTCATGGACGTGCTCGACCGGGCGATCCAGATCCACGGCGCCCTGGGCATGACCGACGACACGCCGCTGGCGGCGATGTGGCGCTTCAGCCGCATGCTGCGGCTCGCCGACGGTCCCGACGAGGTCCACAAGATGGTCCTTGCCCGCCGCGAGCTGAACCGCTGGACCAAGCGCGCCGAGGCGGAAGCGGCCGGCGAGCTGGAGCCCCGCCACGCCCCGCGCATGGTCTGAGCGCGGGGCGAGCGGGCGGGACCGAACCCTCAGCCGATCTTTTCGATCACGCCGGCGAAGTAACACTGCCCCGGGTGGCCGGCGATGTTGACGCCGACCGTCTCGTTGTGGAAGACGACCGCGGTGCCGTCAGGGGCGACGGCGGTCAGGCCGCCGGTTTCAGCAGTCTCGATCTCTGCTTGGGGCGTGGTTGCACCAGTCGTGAGGAGCTCCAATGGGCCGTCAGCGACGTTGAAGACTTCAGCCTCGTCCCCGTCGTTGTCGTCCATCGAAGCACCGTTGACCGCGGTCGAAACAAGCAACAACGCATCGTCAGAACCGACCTGGTTGATCCTGCACTCGGCCTGGATCGTGAACGGACCGACGGTGGCGAGGGTCCGCAGGCCCGCCGGGGCAAAGACCGAGATCGGGGTCCGGCCCGCGAGGTTGGCGGCGGCGCCCGCCGTTGCCGCGCTGGGCACCGTCCCGAGCGTCGCCAGGTTGACGTCCGCTCCCGTCAGCGAGCCGTCCTTGACCTCGGCGCCGGTGACGGCCCCGTCCTTGATCTTCGCGTCGGTGACCGCGTCTTTCTTGATTTTGGCCGCGCTGACCGCGTTCTTCCGCAGTTGCTTGGCGCCGACGCTGTTCTTGGCGAGCTGCCCGGCGGCGAAGGCAGTGGCGCCGCCGAGCACGAGAAAGACGGCGAGCGAGGACATCACGTTCGCGTAAGTAAGGCGCTTGCGAAGCTGATTCAAGGGGGCGTCTCCTTTTGGGGGATTTAGTGCTGCTTTCCCCGGCCGACCCTTGAGCCGACGGAAAATTCCCCCGGGCGCCTCCCGGCGCCCGCCCCTCAGCCGACGAAGGAGACGTAGAAGTTGATGTTTTCGATCCCGTCGCCGCGGTTGTCGGTGGTCCGCACCGAGGCGTCGGTCCCCGCCGGGCAGGCGCTGAACGGTTCCACCGTCGCCTGGGCGAAGGTGTTGGCGCCGCCATTGATCCATTCCACCGTCGCCTGCACGTTGCGGACGGCGAAGCCGAGCTCGAAGCAGTAGACCGAGGTGCCGACGAAGGTGAGGTTGTCCCCCACCACCCCCTTGGAGCGGTTGGGGTCGACGTTGAGGCCGAGTTTGTTGCTGATCACCCGGGCGTAGGCGCGCGGCGCCGCAGTGTCGGCGACAACGGCGCTGGGGACCGTGGAGAAGGTCGCCTCGGCGGCCTGGGCGCCGGTGACGGCGTCTTTGCGGATCTTGCCGGTCGCTACCGCTTCTTTGCGGATCTTCCCCGTCGTCACCGCTTCTTTGTGGATCTTCCCGGTCCGCACCGAACCCGCCTTCAGCTGGTTGGTGCCGATCATCTTCTGGGCGGCGAAGGCGGTAGCGCCGCCGAGGGCGACGAAGACGGCGATCGTCGACATCACGTTGGCGTAGGTGAGGCGCTGCCGAAGCTGCTTCACGGGTCCCCCTCTGTAGATGCGTGCTCGAGGTAAGACTAGGCCCTCTGAGCGCCGCGCTCGGCGGCCTCGGCCGCGTCGGCGAGGCGCTCGACCAGGCGGGCGAACATCTCCACCCCGGGGTCGGGCTTGCCGTAGGCCCCGCCGACGTAGCGGGCGTAGACGCCCTCGAGGATGATCGCCAGCTTCCAGTAGCCGAGGGCGATGAAGAAATCGAGTTCGGAGAGGTCGCGGCCGGAGCGCTCGGCGTAGCGGGCCGACAGCTCCGAGCGGGTCGGGAAGCCGGGGGCGAGGTTCGCCGGCTGGCCGAGCGAGGTCTCCTGGCCGCCGCGGTCGGGCCAGTAGGCCATCAGCGTGCCGAGGTCGGCGAGCGGGTCGCCGAGCGTGCAGAGCTCCCAGTCGACGACCGCCGCCACCTCGCCGCCGGGGGTGAGGATCATGTTGTCGAGCCGGTAGTCGCCGTGGACCAGGGTCGCCGGCCCCTGCTCGGGGATGCGGGCGGAGAGGCGCTCGTGCAGGCCGTCGATCGCCGGCAGCTCGCGGGTCTTCGATTTCTCCCACTGCCCCTGCCAGCGGCGCAACTGGCGGGCGACGTAGTCCTCCTTGCGGCCGAGGTCGCCAAGCCCGACCTCGTCGGGGTCGACGGCGTGGATCGCGGCCAGCGTGTCGGCGACGCGGAAGCCGATCTCGCGCCGGTCGCCCTCGTCGGGGAAGGACTGCTCGGCCTCGGTCTGGCCGCGCAGGATCGGGCCCTCGACGAAACCCATCACGTAGAAGGGAGCGCCGTTGACGTCCTCGCCCTCGCTCAGCCCAAGCACCTCCGGCACCGGCACCTCGGTCGGCCCGAGGGCGGAGACGACGCGGAACTCGCGGCCCATGTCGTGGGCGGAGCCGAGGCGCTTTCCGAGCGGCGGCCGGCGCAGCGCCCAGTGTTGCCCGCCGGCGTCGGTGACCCGGTAGGTGAGGTTGGAAAGGCCGCCGGCGATGCGCTCGAAGGCCAGCGGCGACTGCGCCGACGGGACGTGCTCGGCGAACCACGCCTCGAGCTCGGCGCGGTCGATTCCCTCGGTCACAGTGGCGGCACCGTTGCCGGGCGCGGTAGCCTCGTCTCCCATAGCCGCGCAAGCATATTCACGATCGGCGAGGCGCCTGAACCCGTCGCTTGCCAACCGGCTCCGGATCGGTTTCGCGATCGGCTTTGCCGTGCTCACGGCGATGGCCGTGATCGGCGTCGGGCGCTTCATCCAGCAGCGCCAGGATTTCGAGGACGCGATCGCCCGCTCCTACCAGGTGGAGATGGGCGCCCGCACCCGGCTGGCCGAAGGCATCGGGGCCGAAGCCGCCCGCGACGCGATCGTTGTCCAGGCCGACAGGCGCGACGAACTGCGCGAGCGGATCTCCGACGACACCCGCGACACCGCGATCCTCGTCGCCGCCGGGCTGATCGCCGGCCTGACCGGCGCCCTGCTGCTCTTCAGCGGCCTGATCGCTTCGATGCGGCGGCCGCTGGAGGAGCTGGTCGACGCCGCCGGGCGGCTCGCCGCCGGCGACCGCCGCGCCCGGGTCGCGGTCGGCGGTCTCTCGGAGACCGCGGCCCTCGGCTCCGCCTTCAACGAGATGGCCGACGAGCTCGAGCGCGAAGCCAGCCAGCGCGACCAACTGGACCGGCTCAAAGACGAGTTCGTGCTGACCGCCTCACACGAGTTGCGCAGCCCGCTGACCTCGGTCCAGGGCTTCGCCGAGCTGCTGATGCTGGAGCGCGACAGCCTCACCCAGAAGCAGGTGGAAACGGTGGAGATCATCCTCGACAACTGCCGCCACCTGGTGCGCCTGCTGAACGATCTGCTCGACCTCGCCCGCTCCGACGCCGGGCGGCTCTCGATCCAGGCCCAGCCGACCGAGCTGGCGCCGCTGATCGACGACACGGTGCGGACGATGCGGGCCCAGACCGAGCCCGCCCACCAGGCCTTGACCATGGAGATCGAGCCCGATCTGCCGCTCGTCAACGTCGAGCCGGTGCGAATTCGCCAAGTGCTGGTGAATCTCCTTACCAACGCACACGAGTACTGTCCCGAAGGTGCGTCGATCGCGATGACGGCGCGAGCCGATGGTGATGAAGTGGTACTTGCCGTGATCGACGACGGACCGGGGATTCCCGAGACCCAGCTTGAGCAGATCTTCGAACGCTTCACGCGTGGCGACGCCGGCTTGACCCAGCGGGTCGGCGGCACCGGACTCGGCCTGGCTATCTCGAAATCGCTGGTCGAGCTGCACGGCGGCCGGATCGAAGTCGACTCGACCGTCGGCCAGGGCTCCACCTTCAGCGTCCGCCTCCCGGTCGCGCCCGCGATCGGCGCCGGCAGCCAGCAGCGCGCGACGGCGGAGGCGGGCTGATGGCCCGGATTCTCGTCGCCGACGACTCGGAGACGATCCTGCTGCTGATGCGGACGCGGCTGGAGCTCGCCGGGCACGAGGTCGAGACCGCCGTCGACGGCCAGGAGGTGACCGAGCTGGTGGGCGAGAACGAGCCGGACCTGCTGCTGCTCGACGCGATGATGCCGCGCAAATCCGGGATCGACGCGCTGCGTGAGCTGCGTGCCGCCGGGGTCGCGATCCCGGCCCTGATCGTCAGCGCCCACCAGGATGCCGGCGACGCCAACGCACCCACCGACCTGGAGGTCTCTGGCTACATCAACAAGCCGATCGACTTCGACCGGCTGCTGGAGGAAATCGCAGCGCTGACGCAGAGCTGAGCCGTGGGCTCAGCTCTTGGCGATCTCGAGCCGGATCTCCTTGCCTTTGAGCTTGGTCCCGTCGAGGAACTCGACGGTGCGCTCGGCTTGATCGGGGTCGACCTCGACGAAGGAGAAGCGGTGCAGGACGCGGACCTCGTGGATCGCCTCCTCCGGCAGTACCGCGCCCTCGCGCAGGGCCCAGCGCAGGTCCTCCTCCTCGATGCCGCTGCGCTCGCCGCGGTTGACGAAGAGCTTGACGCTGTTGCGGGCCTCGGCGTCGCCGTCGCCGTCCTCTGAGGCGGGCGCCGCCTCAGAGGCGTCAGCGCTCGCTTTCGGCGGCGCGGGGTCGGCAGTGGGGATGCTGCGGGGGCGCTCGCGGCGGCGCGGGCGCGGCGCGTGCTCGAGCCGCTCCTCTGGTGACTCCCACTCGCCGATCGAGGTTTTGACGTCGCGCTCGATGCGGCCGATCTCGTCGCGCTGGTCGGGGGTGACGAAGGTGATCGCGCGGCCCGTGCGCCCGACCCGGCCGGTGCGGCCGATGCGGTGGACGTAGGTCTCCGAGGAGTTCGGCACGTCGTAGTTGATGACGTGGGTGACGTGCTCGATGTCGAGCCCGCGGGCGGCGATGTCGGTCGCCACCAGCAGCCGCACGCGGTGGTCCTTGAAGGCGATCATCACGCCGTCGCGGACGCCCTGGCTGAGGTCGCCGTGCAGCGCCTTGACGTCGAGGCCTTTGTCCTTCAGCAGCTTCTCCAGCTTCGAGGCGCCGATTTTGGTGCGGGTGAAGATGATCGCCTGCTCGGGTTCTTCGGTCTTCAGCAGCTCGACCAGGCGCGCCGCCTTCTCCTTCGCGGGAACCTCGACGAAAGCCTGGGCGATCGCGTCGACGGTCAGTTCCTTCGGGGTGATGCTGATCGTCGTCGGGTCGTACATGTAGCCCTCGGCGAGCTTCTGGATCGGCGGCGGCATCGTCGCCGAGAAGAGCGCCGTCTGGCGCCCGCTCGGGCACATCCGCAGAATTTTCTCGACGTCCTCGATGAAGCCCAGGTCGAGCATCTCGTCGGCCTCGTCGAGGACCACGTAGCGGGCGGCCGTGAGGACCAGCGAGCGCCGTGACATCAGGTCCATCATGCGGCCGACGGTGGCGACGACGACGTGGGCGCCGGAGCGCAACTGCGACTGCTGCGAGCGGATCGGGGCGCCGCCGAAGACGGCGACGATCTCGATGTCGAGGTGCTCGGCGTAGGCGCGCAGCGCCTGCGTCACCTGGATGCAGAGCTCGCGGGTCGGCGTCATCACGATCGCCTGCACCTCGTTGTTCTCGGGATCGAGGTACTGCAGCAGCGGCAACCCGAAGGCGGCGGTCTTGCCGGTGCCGGTCTGGGCCTGGCCGATCACGTCGTGGCCACCGAGCAGCTCCGGGATCGCCTGCTCCTGGATCGGCGTCGGGTCTTCGAAGCCGAGCTCGTCGATCGCCTGCTGGATCGGAGGCGAGAGGCCGAGGTCTTTGAAGGCGGTCACTTGGAGGGGTCCAGGAGGAGCTTGCCGGAAGTGCGGCGGGCGACCAGATCTTCGTGGGCGCGGCCGGCTTCCGAGAGGGGGTAGACGCCCCCGATCGTAACCTCCAGCTCGTTGCCGGCGACCGCTGCCAGGAGCTCGCCGATCATCGGCCCCAGCAGATCGGGGCGGGTCAGCAGGCGCACAAGCCAGAACCCGATCACCGATTTGGAGCCGTGCATGAGGGCGGCGGTGGCGACCTCGCGGTGTTCGCGCGAGGCGGTGCCGAAAACGACCATCCGTCCCAGCGGCGCCAGCACGCCGAACTCGGCGTCGAAGGCGGCGCCGCCGCTCATGTGCAGGATCGCGTCGACCTCCTTGCCGTCGTTGGCCTCGAGGATCGCGGCGCCGAGGTCCTCGGCCTGGGAATCGACGGTGGCCTCAGCGCCGAGGCCGGCGACGAAGGCGCGCTTCTCCTCGCTGGAGGCAAGCCCGATCACCTTTGCCCCGGCCCGCTTGGCGATCTGGACCGAGAGCGAGCCGGTACCGCCGGCGGCGGCCTCGACCAGGATCGTTTCGCCGGGCTGGATCTGGGCGCAGCGCTTGACCAGCGCCATCGCGGTCAAACCTTGCAGCAGCACCGCGGCGGCGCGGTCGTCGTCGATCTCATCCGGCAGCGGCACCAGGAGCGCCTCGGGCACGGCGACCTTCTGGGCGTAACCGCCGCCGCCGAGCAAGGTGGCGACGCGGCGGCCGTCGGCGGTGCGACCGCTGACCTCGGCGCCCGGGACCAGCGGCAAAGTCTGTTTGGCCAGGTAGTCGTCGCGGACCGAGTGGGTGTCGGCGAAGTTGACGCCAGAGCGCGCGACCTCGACCAGGGCCTCGCCCTCGGCGGGAACCGGATCGTCGAGGTCGACGTAGTTGAAGACCTCGGGGCCGCCGAACTCCTGGATCTGAATTGCCTTCATCGGCCGCGGAGTGTCGCAGGGGAAGCGTTAGGCTGCCGTGCCGATGTCGCTGACCGTAGTCGGATCGATCGCCTTTGACGCCGTCAAGACCCCCTTCGGGGAGCGCGAGCGCATGCTCGGCGGCGCCGCCGTGCACTTCTCCCTCGCCGCCAGCTTCTTCACCGAGGTGCGCCCGGTCGGGCCGGTCGGAGACGATTTCGGCGCGGCCGAGTTCGAGGTGCTGGAAGGGCGCGGCGTCCTCACCGACGACATCGAGCGGGTCGACGGCGGCAAGTCCTTCTTCTGGCGCGGCCGCTACGAGTACGACCTCAACGTCGCCCACACCGAGGACACCCAGCTCGGCGTCTTCGCCGAGTTCGAGCCGAAGCTCTCCGAGACCTCGCGCGAAGCCGACACCCTCTTCCTCGCCAACATCCAGCCCGACCTGCAGCGGCAGGTCCGCGCCCAGTGCCAGGCGGCCAGCTTCAGCGGCCTCGACTCGATGAACCTCTGGATAGAAACCGCACAGGACTCACTGCGGGCGGCGATCGCCGAGGTCGACTGCCTGGTCGTCAACGACGCCGAGATCCGCATGCTGACCGGCGAGTCGAACCTGGCCCGGGCCGCCCGCGCGGTGATGGACCTGGGCCCGCGCGCGGTCGTCGCCAAGCAGGGGGAGTACGGCGCGGCGCTCTTCACCGAGGGCGGCTTCTTCGCCCTGCCCGGTTTCCCGCTGGAGGATGTGCGCGACCCGACCGGCGCCGGCGACAGCTTCGCCGGCGGCTTCTTCGGCTATCTCGACGGCACCGATGGCGAGCTCGACGAGACGCAACTGCGGCGGGCGATGGGCTACGGAACCGTGCTCGCCTCCTTCAATGTCGAGGAGTTCGGGACCGAGCGGGTCTCACGCCTGAGCCGCGATGAGATCGACGAGCGCTTCGAGGCGCTGCGCGCGATGACGCAGTTCGAGGGCCTCTCGGCCCCTGCTGAATAACCCAAACCGGCAACGTTCTGGCAACGGGCCGGCGCCACTGAGCTGCGATACTGGCCGCTCCAGTAAGAGCTTCCAAGGAGGGCGAGTGGCAACTCAGCAGCAATCCCCCGACGCGACCGCCCCGGCCGCCGACGACTCCAAAGCGGAGTCGCTGACCGTCACCGACAACCGCACCGGCAAAACCTACGAGCTGCCGATCGAGGACAACACGGTGCGGTCGATGGACCTGCGGCAGATCAAAGTCAACGAGGACGAATTCGGGATGTTGGCCTACGACCCGGCCTTCACCAACACCGCTTCCTGTCGCTCCTCGGTCACCTACATCGACGGCGCCGCCGGGATCCTCGAACACCGCGGTTACTCGATCGAGCAGTTGTGTGAACGCTCGACCTTTCTCGAGGTCGCCTACCTGCTGATCTTCGGCGAGTTGCCGACCGGGCCCCAGCTCGACCGCTGGACCTTCGACATCACCCACCACACCTACGTGCACGAGGACCTGAAGCAGTTCTTCGAGGGCTTCCGGTACGACGCCCACCCGATGGGGATGCTGGTCGCCGGCGTCGGCGCCCTCTCGACCTTCTACCCGGACGCGAAGAAGACCGATGACCCCGAAGAGCGCTACATGTCGGCGGTCCGGCTGATCGCCAAGGTGCCGACCCTCGCCGCTTTCTCCTACCGGCACAACATGGGCTTCCCCTACGTCTACCCGGACAACGAGCTCAACTTCGCCGAGAACTTCCTCTCGATGATGTTCAAGAAAACGGAAGCGAAACACATCCCCAAGCAGGCGCTTTCGCGGGCTCTGGACGTGCTCTTCATCCTCCACGCCGACCACGAACAGAACTGCTCGACCAACGCCGTGCGCGGCGTCGGCTCCTCCGACGTCGACCCCTACTCCGCCGTCGCCGCCGGCGTCGCCGCCCTCTACGGGCCGCTCCACGGCGGCGCCAACGAGGCGGTGCTGCGGATGCTGCGGCGGATCGAGTCGCCGGAGAACATCCCCGACTTCCTCGAGCGGGTGAAGCAGCGCGAGGAGAAACTGATGGGCTTCGGCCACCGGGTCTACAAAAACTACGACCCGCGGGCGCGGATCATCCAGCAGCACATGGACGAGGTCTTCGAAGCGACCGAGTACAACCCGCTGGTCGAGATCGCCCGCGAGCTGGAGAAACGCGCACTCGACGACGAGTTCTTCACCTCGCGCAAGCTCTACCCGAACGTCGACTTCTACTCGGGAATCATCTACGAGGCGCTGGAGATCCCGGCCAACATGTTCACGGTGATCTTCGCCATCCCCCGCACCGCCGGTTGGGTCGCGCAGTGGATGGAGATGCACGAAGACCCGGAAACGAAAATCGCCCGGCCGCGGCAGATCTACACCGGCGCGCGCGAGCTCGAGTACACGCCGGTCGAGGAGCGCGAGGGGCCGGAGAAAATCCTCGGCCCGCCGGCGCGGCGGCCGAAACGGCCTAGGCGCGGGGCGTAAGAGAGGGGCCGGAGTGCCCCTTCTCTCATGTCCCGTGCGAAATGGAAGCTGACGATTCGCTCCGGGTCGGATGTGACGCACGAGCGATTTGAGGGGCTGGATGAGGCGGTGGCGGCGATGCGGGAGCGGGCGCTGGCGATCCGCTCGGAGGGGCCGCTGAAGCGAACCTCGGTGGTGCGGGACTTCGAGCCGGGGGATCAGGTCAAGGCGCGGCTGCAGCTGACCGGGCGCGGGCTGCTGCGCAAGCCGGTGGCGGGGATCGACGTGCGCGGGGACGGGACGTTCATGCCCTACCGCGGCGGGGTAGGACGGGAGGAGCTCGACCCGAGCGACCACGGGACGCCGTTCGATCTCGTGCGCGAGACTCTTGAAGCAGAGGCGCGATGAGCGAGACCGATACGGAGATTCCGAAGGGCAGCTACGCCGCCGGCGAGCGGGTGCGGATCCCGCGCGGGGCGCAACCGCCGTTCACCGTCTTCATCAACGGCGTCGAGCAGAGCGAGGGCGCCGACTACGCGGTCGACGGCGCCGAGATCGCCTTCACCCGGCCGATCGTCAAGGAGAAGATCGGGACCAGCCGCTGGCTGGCGATGTACCTCGGCCTCTGGGGCACCTACCGCAAGAACGAGACCATCGACCTCCAGTTCCAGCGCGATGGCAAGACGCAGCTTGTCTCCGACCTCGAGGTCGTCCCCTATCCCGAAGGGGAGGGCGCGTGAACATCGGCTTCATCCTGCTCGCCGACTACAGCGAGGCGGTCAACGGCAAGCTCTACCTGACCGGCGGCGGCTGGAACGTCCTGCGCCTGCCGGAGCTGCCGCACGAGTGGTCCTTCCACATCGGCCTCGGCATCGACGTCGCCTGGCACGAGACCAACGACCCGCACGAGCTCGTGGTCACGGTCCAGGACCCCGACGGGATCGAGCTCGGCGACGGCCTCACCGCCAACTTCGAGACCGGCCGCCCGCCCGGCATGCCCCAGGGCCAGGAGCAGCGCCTGGTGATGTCGATCGGCGCCACCGCCACCTTCTCCACCCCCGGCCCCCACGCCGCAGTAGTCCAGGTCAACGACGAAGAGATCGGCCGCGCCCGCTTCTACCTGATGGAAGGCGGCGGCCCCGAGGCCGAGCTGGGCTGACGCCCGCCCGGCGCGGGCGCGCCTAGTTGAAGACGTAAAGCAGCAGGAAGGCGATGATCGCGTAGGCGGCGCCGGCGGCCTGGATGCCGCGGTCGCCGGCGACGATCTGGGCCATCGAGCGGTCGTCGGAGCGGTCGTAGATCAGGTACAGGTAGCGGAAGATCCCGTAGACCACGGGCGGGATCGTCAGCATCATCTGGCTACCTATCAGGGGCGAGTTGACGGTGTAGATCGCGTAGCTGATCACGGTGCCGGTGGTGACCAGGGAGACCATCTGGTCGAGGAAGGGGAGCGAGTAGTGCTCGAGCACGGGGCGGGTGCTGGTCCCCTCGTGCAGCTCGGAGACCGCCTCCTGGCGGCGCTTGGTGAAGCCGAGGAAGGCGGCAAGCATGCCGGTGCAGAGGATCAGCCACTCGGAGGCGTGGGCGTCGACGGCGCTGGCGCCGGCGGCGACGCGGAGGATGAAGAGACCCGCGAGGGTCATCACGTCGATGATCACGATCTGCTTGAGACCGAGGCTGTAGGCCACCTGGGCGACGCCGTAGCCGACCACCATCAGGCCGACCTCCCAGTTGACCGCGGCGAAGGCGATCGCGATCGCGATCGCGGCCAGCGCCGGGGCGATCGCTTTGGCGACCCCCTCGGAGAGCTCGCCGGCGGCGAGCGGGCGGAAGCGCTTCTTCGGGTGCTTGCGGTCGAGCTCGACGTCGATCAGGTCGTTGACGAAGTAGCCGGCGCTGGAGATCAGGCAGAAGGAGGCGAAGGTGATGATCGCCAGCACCACCTCGTGCGCCTGGTTGAACTTGCCGGAGAAGAGCAGCCCGGCGAAGACGAAGACGTTTTTGATCCACTCCTTCGGCCGCCCGGTCTTGATCGCCGCCCGCAGCGGCGAGCGCCGCGGCACGACCGGCTCCTGCGCGGAGGACTGGTCGGCGTCGGCCGGGGGCACGGTCGGCTGTTCGGAGGTGATCGTTTCCATCAGGAGGTGCCGGGGAGGGTACCGACGCGGGCCGTCAATCCGGCGGATCGACCGTGAACTGGGCGCCCTAGAACGGGATCGCCTTCGTGGCGATCAGCGTGATCACCAGCCCCCAAACAGAGGTGATCAGAATGCGATTGAGCGCGGCGAAACGGTCCTCCAGGCTCTCGAACCGGGACTCCAAGCTCTGAAATCGCGTATCCATGGCGTCAAACCGGACGTCCACGGCTTCATAGTGCGCCTCGGTAACTTCGAACCGAGTCTTCGTCTCCATTCGAAGCTCCCGGATCTCCCCCTCAACGCGATCGAAGCGGTGATCGACGCGCACGAAGCCGCGATCGACCTTGTCGTTGAGGTCGTCGAGGCGCTCGTCGGTCCAGCTCTCTCGCGTCATCGTCTGCATGAGCATAGCGTAACCTTCTGTCTGCACGAAAACAAGGCCGAAAAAGACCAATTCACAGACATCTGTGTGCCGCCTTTGTGACTTCAGGCCGGGTCGAGGAGGACGCCGGGGTTGAGGATCGCGGCGGGGTCGAGCTCGGCCTTGGCCGCACGCAGGGCGGCGGCGAAGGGGGCCGGGCGCTGGCGGTCGTACCAGGGGCGATGGTCGCGGCCGACCGCGTGGTGGTGGGTGATCGTGCCGCCTGCGTCGATCAGCGCCTCCGAGACCGCCGCCTTGATCTCGTCCCACTGCTCGACCTCGCCGCCGCGTACGGCCGGGGCGAGGACGGTGAAGTAGGGCGCGGCCCCGTCCGGGTAGACGTGGGTGAAGCGGCAGCTGATCCGGGGCGCGCCCGGTCCCTCGGCGGGCACGCCGGAGACCTCGGCCGCCCCCCTCCGCGCCGCCTCCATCACGGTCGCGTGGAACTCCTCCAGGCGGTCCCAGGTGATCGCGGTCTCGAAAGTCTCGGAGAGGACGCCGCAGGCGACGAAGGTGTCGCGCAGGTAGGGCGCCAAGAGGAAGGCGCCGCGCCAGGCGCCCACCGCGTCGTCCCCCTTCCCCTTCCCCTCGGACCCCGGCGACTGGCTCCGCACCTCGCCCGGCCGGCCGCCGTGTGAGCGGGCGATCCCCAGCGCCGCCTCCAGGCTCGCCTCGACCGGTTGCTCGGCCGACTCGAAGCCGAGGATCAGCAGGTCCGACGCCCCGTCCCCCGCCCCGGTCAGCTCCGCCTCGGAGGCGTCGAGCAGGCGGCAGTTGGACGGGTACAGACCTGACTGCGAGATCTCCCGCACCGCCTCGGCGGCGGAGAGGAAGCCATCGAACTCGACCCCGGCGGAGGCCTTGAATCCAGGGCGCGGGCGAACCCGCACCCAGGCCTCGGAGATCGCGCCGAGGATGCCCTCTGAGCCGGCCAGCATCCGGTCGGGCGAGGGCCCGGCGCCGGAGCCGGGCAGCCGCCGGCTCTCCCAGGTCCCGCGCGGCGTGATCGCCCGCACCGACTCGACCAGGTCGTCGATGTGGGTCATCAGGGTCGCGAAGTGGCCGCCGGCCCGGGTCGCGACCCAGCCGCCGAGGGTCGCGTACTCGAAGGACTGCGGGAAGTGGCGCAGGGTGAGCCCGTGCTCGCGCAACTGCTCTTCCAGCCGCGGCCCGGTCGCCCCGGCCTGGATCCGCGCCGCCAATGAGACCGGGTCGACCTCGAGCACGCGGTCGAGCCGGCGCAGGTCCATCGTCACCACCGGCCGGTCCCCCAGCCGCGGCTCGACCCCGCCGACGACGCTGGTGCCGCCGCCAAAGGGGATCACCGCCGCGCCCTCGGCCTCGGCCCAGCTCAGCACCGTCTCGATCTCCGACTCGTCGCGGGGAAGGGCGACCAGGTCCGGCGGGTTCTCGAACTCGCCCCGGAATCCGCGCACGATGTCGCGGTAAGCCTTGCCAAGCGCCCGCAAGACCCGCTCGTAGGGCTCGTCGGAGAAGAGATCCCCGAACGCCTCGGGCCGCTTCAGCCGCGGCGCCCGCAGCTCGACCTCGCTCAACGGCACCGGCTTCTCGACCTCACCGCCGAACCCAAACCGCGCCCGGATCCCTTCCCCCGCCTCGCGCAACTGCGTCGCCGAGGGCGCCTGGTCCTCGTACCCCCACCCCCAGTGCTTCAGCCGCCTCTCCGCTACCAGTGGACGCCTTTCATCAGGTGCGCGAAGGCGACGGCCTCGGTCGAGGGCGCTTTGTCACGCGCCTCGTCGCCTTTGCCTTTCGCAGCCTGGGAATCGGGGAAGAGCTTGTAGGCGGTGTTGAGGATCGTGTCGCTGGCTTTGGGGGCGACGGCGTAGAGCAGCTCGCCGAAGTTGCCGAGTTTGGTTGCGACCTTCTTCGGCCGGTTGACCATCGCCTTGGCGATCATCTCGGCCGCCTCCTCCGGGGTGATCGCCGGGAACATGTCGTACATCCGGGTCGGCGCGATCATCGGCGTCCGCACCAGCGGCATGTTGATCGTGGTCAGGTGGACCTTGTCGTCTTTGACCTCGGAGGCGATCACCCGGCTGAAGGCATCGAGCGCAGCCTTGGAGGCGACGTAGGCGGAGAAGCGCGGCGGGTTGGTCTGGGTCCCGATCGAGCTGATGTTGATGATGTGGCCCGACTTGCGGGCGCGCATCGTCGGCAGCAGGGCGAGGATCAACCGCAGCGCGCCGAGGTAGTTGAGCTGGATCGTCCGCTCGTAGTCGTGGAAGCGGTCATAGGAGAGGGCAACCGAGCGGCGGATCGAGCGGCCGGCATTGTTGACGAGGATGTCGACGTGGCCGTGGTAGGCCAGCACCTCCTCCGCCATCCGCTCGATGTCCTCGATGTCGGACATGTCGCAGCGGTGGATGTGGGCGGAGCCGCCGCCGGAGACGATCTCCTCTTTCGTCTCCTCCAGCTTCTCGACCGAGCGGGCGACCAGCAGCACCGTGGCGCCGGCGTCGGCGACCTTGACCGCGGTCGCTTTGCCGATCCCCGAGGAGGCGCCGGTGATGAGGATGATTTTGCCCCGCACCGCGCCCGACAGCGAGCGGTCCTTGAACAGGTCGGGATCGAGGTTGCGCTCCCAGTAGTCCCAGACCCGGGTCGCGTAGCTCTCCAACGGCGGCACCTCGATCCCCGAGCCCTCGAGCGCCCGCTGGGCGCCGCTGGAGTCGAAGTGGGTCGGGTAGTCGACGTAGGTGAGGACCGAGGCCGGCAGGCCGAGCTGGCCCAGCGCCACCTTGGCGCCGCGCTTGGCCGGGGGCAGCAGCTTCAGCGCCGAGCGCAGCGCGCCGGTGACCGGCTCGGTCATATCGGCGTCGAGGCGGACCGTCATCTGCGGCGCGTCGGCGGCCTTGGCGAAGAGGTTGATCACCTCGCCGGCGTTCTTCGGATGCGGGTCGGTGAGGTGGAAGGCGCGGCCGTCGAGGTCGGGCTCGTGGGCGATGTGGTCGATCGCCGCGGCGACGTAGTCGACCGGGACGATGTTGATCTCCCCGCCTTCGATCCCAACCGTCGGCAGCCACGAGGGCAGCACCCGGCGCGCCCGCTGCAGCGCCTTGAAGAAGTAGTAGGGCCCGTCGATCTTGTCGATCTCGCCCGTGCGCGAGTCGCCGACAACGATCCCGGGCCGGTAGACGCGCCAGGGGCGCGGGCACTCCTCGCGGACCAGCCGCTCGGATTCGTGCTTGGTGCGGAAGTAGGGGTTGGTGTCCAGCCGTTCGGCCTCGTCGAACATGTCCTCGCGCCACTCGCCCCTGTAGAGGCCGGCGGCGGCGATCGAGCTGACCTGGTGGAAGCAGCCGGCCTCGATCGAGCCGGCGAGCTCGATCGCGTGCCGGGTCCCCTCGACGTTGGCGACCTGCTGGGCCTCGGCCCCGGCGGTGATGTCGTAGATCGCCGCCAGGTGGAAGAAGTGGTCGACCTCGCCGCGCATCGCGACCAGGTCCTCCTCGGAGACCGCCAGCCCGGGCTGGGTGAGGTCGCCGGCGACCGGGACGACGCGGGCGCCGTTGGCTCCCCAGCCGTTGCGCAGCTCCTCGAGGCGGCCGCGCGAACCGGCCCGCACGAGCGCGTAAATCGTCCCCTCTCGCTGCAGCAACCGCTCGACCAGATTGCGGCCGATGAAGCCCGTCGCTCCAGTGACGAAATAGCTCATCGGGTATCAGGGTATCTCGACGGGTTGCCAGGGCGGCCCGTTCCTTAGACTGCGACGAAGAAATGCCAGAGACGGCCACCGTGCAGATAGCCATGCCCGAGATGGGCGAGTCGGTGACTGAGGGCATCGTTCTCGAGTGGCATGTCGCCGAGGGAGACTTCGTTCACGAGGGCGACACCGTGGTCGAGGTCTCGACCGACAAGGTGGATGCCGAGGTGCCGGCGCCGACCGACGGGGTCATCACCAAGCTGATCGCAGCGGTGGACGACGAGGTGGCTGTCGGCGCGCCGCTGGCCGAGATGGAGGCGGGCGATGATTCCGGCAACACGGGGGAGCCGCAGGGGGAGACTCCTGCGGGCGAGGACGTGGCTTCGTTCTCGGAGTCTCCCCCTGCGGCTCCGAGCGCCGGCGGAAACAGCGCCGGGTCCAACGCGGGCAATGGCGAGGCCGATGTCAAGGCGACGCCCGTGGCAAGGCGAGTTGCGGCGGCGAACGGCGTCGATCTGGCTTCGGTCAGCGGGACGGGGCCCGGGGCGAAGGTCACCAAAGAGGACGTACTCGCCGCGCAAGACGGAGGCAACGGAGCCGCGCCCGCTGCCGCCGGCGATGCCAAGCAACTACGTGGGCCCTCAGCGATGCTGGCCAAAGCGATGGACGACTCGCGGGCGGTGCCGACGGCGACCTCGTTCCGGACGATTGCGGTCGACACTTTGGACGCCAAGCGCAAGGCGATCAACGCGGTGCTCAAAGAGCGTGGGCTCAAGGTCTCCTTCACCCACCTGGTCGCCTGGGCGATCGTGCAGGCGACCAAGGAGTTCCCGGTCATGGTCCGCACCTTCGAGGAGCGCGACGGCAAGCCTTTTGCGATCGAGGGCGGCCCGGTCAACCTCGGGATCGCCGTCGACGTCGAGCGCAAGGACGGCACCCACAGCCTGATGGTGCCGGCGATCAAGGGCTCGGACGGGCTCGATTTCGCCGGCTTCCACTCCTACTACGAAGAGCTGATCGCCAAGACCCGCGAGAGCAAGCTCACCGCCGACGACTTCCAGGGCACCAACATCTCCCTCACCAACCCGGGCGGGATCGGCACGATGGCCTCGGTGCCGCGCCTGCTCAGCGGCCAGAGCGCGATCATCGCCACCGGCTCGATCGCCTACCCGCCGGAGTGGCTGCACGCCTCGCCGGAACGGATCAAGCAGCTCGGCGTCTCCAAGGTGATGACGCTGACCTCGACCTACGACCACCGGGTCATCCAGGGCGCCGAGTCGGGCGCCTTCCTGCGCCGGGTCGAGCAACTGCTGCAGGGGGAGGACAGCTTCTACGAGGCGGTCGCGACCGACCTCGGCATCGAGACCGCCGGCGTCAGCTCCGCCCACCCCGCCTCGGCCTCGGCGCTGCCGCTCACGACCGCCGCCCCCAGCGCCGAACCGACCGTCTCCGGCGAGGTCGACGAAGAGCTGCTGCAGGCGGTGCAGGCGGCGACCTCGCTGCTCAAGGCCTACCGCACCCACGGCCACCTCGCCGCCCACCTCGACCCGCTCGGCTCCGAGCCCAAAGGCGACCCGGCGATCCAGCCGGAGAACCTCAACCTGACGCCGGAGCTGATGGAACGGATCCCGGCCTCGATCCTGCGCATCGGCGTCCCCGGCGAAACGCTGCTGGAGGCGCTGCCGCGGATGCGCACCGCCTACTGCGGCACGATCGCCTATCAGTTCGAGCACCTCTCCTCGCACCAGCAGCGGATCTGGCTGCGGGAAATGATCGAGACCGGCGCCCACCGCCAGCCGCTCGCCGACGACGAGAAAAAACGCCTGCTGGACCGGCTGATCGACGTCTTCCAGTTCGAGCGCTTCCTCGAGAAGGCCTATCTGGGCCAGAAGATGTTCTCGATCGAGGGGCTCGACGTGGTCGTGCCGATGCTCGACGAGCTCGTCACCCTCTCCCACCGCGCCGGGGCCGAGGAGGTCGTCTTCGGGATGGCCCACCGCGGCCGCCTCAGCGTCCTCGCCCACAACCTCGGCCGCTCGGTGGAGTCGATCCTGGCCGAGTTCGAGGGCTCGAAGAAACTCGGCGCGGTGAAAGCGGTGGCGGCGATCCCGCACGGCGGCACCGGCGACGTCAAGTACCACTACGGCCACCGCGGGACCTACGAGACCAGCGTCGGCGAGCGGATCTCGGTCCGCCTCTACCCGAACCCGAGCCACCTCGAGTTCGTCGACCCGGTGGTGACCGGCGGCACCCGCTACCTGCAGTCGGAGTTCGACGGGGCCGAGCTCAAGCACGACCCGACCAAAGCGGTGCCGGTGCTGCTGCACGGCGACGCCGCCTTCCCGGCCCAGGGCGTGGTCGCCGAGACGCTGAATCTGCAGGCGCTGAAGGGCTACACGACCGGCGGCACGATCCACATCATCCAGAACAACCAGGTCGGGTTCACCACCGACCCGGAGGACTCGCGCTCGACCCCCTACGCCGCCGACATGGCGAAGGGATTCAACGTGCCGATCATCCACGTCAACGCCGACGACGTCGAGGCCTGCACCTCGGCGACGCGGCTGGCGATGGCCTACCGCGAGCGCTGGGGCCGCGACGTCGTGATCGACGTGATCGGGTACCGCCGCTTCGGCCACAACGAGACCGACGAGCCCGCCTACACCCAGCCGGCGATGGCGGCGAAGATCAAATCCCACCCGCCGGTCTCCGAGATCTACACCCGCAAGCTGGTCGAGGAGGGCGTGGTCGGCGAGCAGGAGGTCAACGCCACCTCCGAGCACCGGCGCGAGGAGATGTCGGCGGCGCTGAAGGACCTGCGCGAGAAGATGGAGGCGGGTGAGTACGAGGACCCGACGGTTACCGGCGTCACCACCAGCACCGGCGAACTGCTCGACCGCAGCGCCAGCCCGCCGGTCCAGACCGCGATCGACGCGGAGCAGCTGCGCACCCTGAACGAAGAGCTGCTGAAGACGCCGGAGGGCTTCAACGTCCACCGCAAGCTGCGCCGCCCGCTCTCGAAGCGGACCGAGGCGCTGGAGAGCGGCGGCATCGACTTCGGCCAGGCCGAGGCGCTCGCCTTCGGCTCGCTGCTGACCGAGGGCGTCCACATCCGCCTCACCGGCCAGGACACCGAGCGCGGCACCTTCTCCCACCGCCACCTCGTCCTCCACGACGAGAACACCGGGCTCGAGTACACCCCGATGCAGAACCTCGAGGGGGCCAAGGCGCCGTTCGAGCTCTACAACAGCCCGCTCTCGGAGATCGCCTGCCTCGGCTTCGAGTACGGCTACTCGGCCGCGACCCCGAACGCACTGGTCCTCTGGGAGGCGCAGTTCGGCGACTTCGCCAACGCCGCCCAGGTGATCGTCGACAGCTTCATCGTCTCCGGCGAGGCGAAGTGGGGACAGACCAGCCGCCTGACGATGCTGCTGCCGCACGGGTACGAGGGCTCCGGCCCGGAGCACTCCAGCGCCCGCATCGAGCGCTTCCTCGCGCTCGGCGCCGAGGGCAACATCCGCATCGCCAACCCGACCACTGCCGCCCAGTACTTCCACCTGCTGCGCCGCCAGGCGCTGATCCGCAAGCCGCGGCCGCTGGTCGTGTTCACCCCGAAGGGACTGCTGCGCCTCGACCGCGCCACCGCCAGGCTCGAGCAGCTTACGGACGAGCACTTCCACTTCATCCTCGACGACCCGACCGGGGCCGAGCGCCGCGAGAAGGTCGAGCGCCTCGTTCTCTGCACCGGCAAGGTGTACTACGACATGGACGCCAGCGAGCGGCGCGCGAACGCGGAGAACGTGGCGATCGCCCGGGTGGAGATGCTCTACCCGTTTGCCAAAGAGCAGCTCGAAGGTGTGATCGGCGCCTACCCGAACCTGAAGGAGATCGCCTGGGTCCAGGAGGAGCCGCGCAATATGGGTGCCTGGAAGGTGATGTCACGGCGGATGCCGGATCTCCTGCCGGAGGGAGTCACCCTGACCTACATCGGGCGCCAGGGACGGGCCAGCCCGGGTGAGGGTTACTCCGGCGCCCACGCGCTGGAGCAGGAGCGCATCGTGCTGACCGCGCTGACGCCCGGCGCCTGACCGCAGTGGCCTCGCGACCGTTCGACAAGCCCGTTCCCGGGCGACTGTTCGTCTGGGTGAAGCGCCTCTCCTGGATCGAGCTGGCGATCTTTGCCGGACTGATCGTGTTCTGGCTGGCGCCGGGGTTCGAAACCGAGACGATGCTCTTCGGCTGGGCCCACGGGCTCGGTTTCATCGTCCTCTGCATCGTCATCTGGGTGGCCTGCGTGCGCCGCGAGTCCCCTTACACCCTGCTGGCGGCGACCCTTACCCCCGTCGGTCCGGTCGGGAGTGTGATCGGGATCGAACTGATCGAGCGCAAGGGCTGGGGGATCGCAGCCCCAGAGCGCATTGCCGCGGATCCTGCGCAAAGCGCGCCCGATAACACCTGAAGCGGTTGAATGCGCTTGACCACAGGGTGTTCACCCTGTATAGCTAAAAGCTGACTGTTCCTCCGGACAGTCCCGTCCAGGGGGAACGGCCGCGTCGGCATCCCTCCCTGGCTACCGACGCGCAGGTGCAGCGAGGGTCGCGCGGACCCCCCTGCCTCCCGCGGCCCCGCTGCGCCTATTTCTTCAGTTTGCGCAGAACGGTTTGCAAGATACCGCCGTTTATGAAGTACGTAATCTCGTTCGGGGTGTCGAGCCTGACGGTGGCGGTGAACTCGGTGGTGGAACCGTCATCGCGCCGCGCGGTCACACTCACCGACTTCGCCTGACCCTGTTCAAGGTCGCCGAAGTCGAAGGTCTCCTCGCCGTTGAGGCCGAGCGACTCGACGCTCTCACCGTCGGCGAACTGCAGCGGCAACACACCCATCCCGATCAGGTTGGAACGGTGGATGCGCTCGAAGCTCTCGGCGATCACCGCCCTCACCCCGAGCAGCTTGGTTCCCTTCGCCGCCCAGTCGCGTGAGGACCCCGACCCGTACTCCTTGCCCGCCAAGACGACCAGCGGCACGCCTTCCTCGGCGTAACGCGTCGCCGCGTCGTAGATCGCCAGCTCCTCGCCGTCGGGCCAGTGGCGGGTGAAGCCGCCGGCCCGGTCGACCAGTTGGTTGCGCAGGCGGATGTTGGCGAAGGTGCCGCGGATCATCACCTCGTGGTTGCCGCGGCGAGCGCCGTAGGAGTTGAAGTCACCCGGCTCCACCCCCTGCTCGACCAGCCAGCGCCCGGCCGGGCTATCGCGTTTGATCGCGCCGGCGGGCGAGATGTGGTCCGTGGTGATCGAGTCGCCGAGCTTGGCCAGCACCCGGGCGCCGGCGATCGGCTCGACCCCCGGTGGGTCAGCCGGGATCTGCTCGAAGAAGCTGGGCTGGCGCACGTAGGTCGAGTCGGGCCAGGTGTAGCGGTCGCCCTGGGGGACGTCGACCGCGTTCCAGGTCTCGTCCCCGGCGAAGACCGAGGCGTAGTTGCGGGTGAACATCTCCGAGGCGACCGAGTCGCCGACCACGCGCTTGATCTCCTCGGCGCTGGGCCAGACGTCGCGCAGGTAGACGGGCTCGCCGTCGGCGCCCTCACCCAGCGGGTCGTTGACCAGGTCGATGTCCATCCGCCCGGCCAGTGCGTAGGCGACAACCAGCGGCGGGCTGGCCAGGTAGTTGGCCTTGACGTCCTGGTTGATCCGGCCCTCGAAGTTGCGGTTGCCGGAGAGGACGGCGCAGACCGCGAGGTCCTTCTCGGCGACCGCCGCCGAGACCTCCGGCTCCAGCGGCCCGGAGTTGCCGATGCAGGTCGTGCAGCCGTAGCCGACGAGGTTGAACTGGAGCGCGTCGAGGTACTCGGTCAGCCCCGCCCGCTCCAGGTAGTCGGTGACCACGGTCGAGCCGGGAGCCAGCGAGGTCTTCACCCAGGGCTTGCGGGCAAGGCCCCTTTCGACCGCGTTGCGGGCAAGCAGCCCGGCGCCGACCATCACGCTCGGGTTGGAGGTGTTGGTGCAGCTCGTGATCGCGGCGATCACGACCCGGCCATGGTCGAGCTCGAAGCTCGAGCCGTCGGCGAGCGTGACCCCGATCGCGTCGCCGGTGGCCGGCGGCGCCGTCGCCGCCGGAGCGCCACTGGTCGCCGGCCGCGGCTTGCCGCGCTCGTCGTCGTGGTCCTCGGCGGGCGGGTCAGAGGCGGGGAAGGACTCCTCGATCGCCTCGTCGCGGCCGTTGCCCATCTGCACCGCGGCGTCGGGGTCGAATTCACCCATCGCCTCGAGGAAGGACTGCTTCGCGTGCGAGAGCGGCACCCGGTCCTGGGGCCGTTTCGGGCCGGCGATGCTGGGCACGACCTCGCCCAGGTCGAGCTCCAGCAGGTCGGAGAAGACCGGGTCGGGAGTGTTCTCGTCGTGGAACATGCCCTGCTCGCGGGCGTAGGCGTCGACCAGCTCGATCGTCTCGGTCGGGCGCCCGGTCAGGTCGAGGTAGCGCAGGGTCTCGGCGTCGACCGGGAAGATCGCGCAGGTCGAGCCGAACTCAGGCGACATGTTGCCGAGCGTCGCCCGGTCGGCGAGGCCGAGCGTCGAGAGGCCGGGGCCGAAGAACTCGACGAACTTGGAGACGACGCCGCGGCGGCGCAGCATCTCGGTCACGGTGAGCACGAGGTCGGTCGCCGTTGCCCCCTCCGGCAGCTCGCCGCCGAGCTTGAAGCCGACGACCTGCGGCAGCAGCATCGAGATCGGTTGCCCCAGCATCGCCGCCTCGGCCTCGATCCCGCCGACCCCCCAGCCGAGCACGCCGAGGCCGTTGACCATCGTCGTGTGCGAGTCGGTGCCGACCAGGGTGTCGGGGTAGGCTAGCGGGGTGCCGTCGTTCTCGCGGCTGTAGACGACCTGGGCCAGGTACTCGAGGTTGACCTGGTGGCAGATGCCGGTTGCCGGCGGCACCACGCGGAAGTTGTCGAAGGACTGCTGGCCCCACTTGAGGAACGAGTAGCGCTCCATGTTGCGCTCGAAATCGCGCTCGGCGTTGAGCGCGAAGGCGCGCTCGTTGCCGAAGGCATCGACCTGGACCGAGTGGTCGATCACCAGGTCGACGTCGACCAGCGGGTTGATCGAGGCGGGGTCGCCGCCGATCTCCTCCATCGCGTCGCGCATCGCCGCCAGGTCGACGACCGCGGGCACGCCGGTGAAGTCCTGCATGAGGACGCGGGCGGGCTGGAAGGGGATCTCGACGCTGGGCTCGGCCGCGGCGTCCCAGGCGGCGATCGCCTCGACGTCGGCGGCGCTGACCGAGACCCCGTCCTCGAGCCGCAGCACGTTCTCGAGCAGGACCTTGATCGAGTAGGGAAGGCGGGCGACGTCGAAGCGGTCCTGCAGGGCGTCGAGGCGGAAGACCTCATAGTTACGCCCGCTCACCGCGAGGGTCGAACGGGCGTCAAAAGAATTGCTGCTGCTCATTTCCGGTCCTCCAAAGTCGTGGTCTCTCTACCTCTTGTCCGCCTGTCCCGCGGCGACGTTCGCCGCTGCCTTCTGCCCCGCATCGCCGCTGGCGATCTTCACCGCGATGCCCGGGCTGGTGAGGGCGAAGTGGGCGAGCATGCGCTGCTGGATCGGCGCCACCGTCACCTCCACCCTGTTCTTCTCGATCGCGGTGACAACCGCGTCGGCGACCTGCTGCGGTGAGCCGGTCCCGAGCCCCGGAATCGGCGGCGCGCCCGAATCGGCGTACATGCCGGCCTCGCGGATCGTCCCCGGGGAGACCAGCGAGACGCCGACGCCGCAGGGGTCAAGGTCGGCGCGGAGGCCAAGCGCGAAGCCGCGCAGGCCGAACTTGGTCGCGTTGTAGACGGAAGAGAGCGGGGTCGCCGACTTGCCGGAGAGCGAGGAGATGAAGACCATGTGGCCGGAGCCCTGCTCCAGCATCGCCGGCTCCAGCGCGCGCGCCAGCAGCATCGGCGACTCGAGGTTGACCCGCAGTGCGCCGACCAGCTCCTCGGCGCTGAAGTCCGGCAGGCGGCCGGTTGCCGGCAGTCCGGCATTGGCGACGAGAATGTCGACGGCGCCAGCCTCGGCGGCGAGCCTCTCGGCGGCGCCGGGCTCGGCCAGGTCTGAAGGGATCGCGCGGTGGCCTTCGCCGGGCAGCTCGGCGGCCAGCGACTCCAGCGCCTCGGCCTTCCGGCTACTTAGAAGCAAGGTGGCGCCGCGGGCGGCCAGCGCCCGGCCGATCGCCCGGCCGAGGCCGCCAGTTGCCCCCGTGAGCAGTGCTTTTCTGCCTGAAAGGTCCATCCCGGAACGCAAGCTACCAGCCAGGCAGCCGACAGGAATCTGGGATGCAAGTGCGAAAGCGAACTAAATGTTTGCGTTTTGTGAGCAAAGCGCCGGCCGATGGGCTAGAGTGCCGTCGGTCCGAAGCACCGGAACGCCGAATCCCAAACGTCCAAGGGCGTAGAGGGAACGGGGGAACCACGTTTTCGGGGCTAATTCGCCGCAAGGCGGAGGCGCAGGCTCCTTTCGCGCTAGCCCGACAGCTAACCCCGTAGGCCGACAAAGGAGATCGGTTTGCAGCGCATGTTGAAGTTGAAGGTCGGGATGGCGTGTATTTCCGCCCTCCTCGCAGTCGCGGTCATCGCCCCGGGCAGCGCTTCTGCCATGTGCGGCGGCGGAGGTCTCTCCCCGGCCGAAATCGACGTCTGCACCCCGACCGCGAAAGCAAAGCTTCTTGACAACGGGATGCTTGTCCCGCCGAAAAGCGCTCCGCTGAAAGTGCAGGCGGTAATCGCCGCGGCGAACAAGATCCGCAGCAAGCCCTACGTCTTCGGCGGCGGCCACGCCCGCTGGTGGGACCGCGGCTACGACTGCTCCGGCGCCGTCAGCTACGCCCTCCACGGCGGCGAATTCATCGAAAGCCCGCTGCCCTCCGGCCCGATGGCCAAGTGGGGCGAAGAAGGCGAAGGCCGCTGGATCACCGTCTACACCAACCCCGGCCACGCCTACGCCGTCATCGCCGGCTGGCGCTGGGACACCTCCGGCGACAGCGGCGGCGAAACCGGTCCCCGCTGGCACGAAGACCTTCGCGACAACGTCGGCTTCGTCGCCCGCCACCCCACCGGGTACTAAGACGGTTCACCAAGGAGGGGGATTCCTCCCCCTCCCAAGCGTTCTTTTGGTACGCCTCAACGTCTAACCAGGCGTCAACGAATTGTCCTTGCTTTCCTCGACAGCTCGGATAAGTTCGGAGGCGTAGCTGCGTCGCCCCCCGATATTCGCCTCGCGGGCCTCACCAAGAAATACGGTGAGGTCGTTGCGGTTGCGGGCATCGACCTCGAGATCGAGCGCGGCGAGTTCTTCACGCTGCTCGGCCCCTCGGGCTCAGGCAAGACGACGACGCTGCGGATGATCGCCGGGTTCGAGGATCCGAGCTCGGGCAAGATCGAACTGGCCGGTGAGGAGGTCGGCGACGTGCCGCCCTACGAGCGGGCCGTCAACACCGTCTTCCAGGACTACGCCCTGTTCCCGCACATGACCGTCGGCGACAACGTCGCCTACGGGCTGAAGGTGGCCAAAGTGGACAAGGGCGAGCGCGCCAAGCGCCGCGACGAAGCGCTGGAGATGGTCCGCCTGCCCGGCTACGCCGACCGTAAGCCGGGCGAGCTCTCCGGCGGGCAGCGGCAGCGGGTGGCGCTGGCGCGGGCGATCGTCAACCGGCCCAAGGTGCTGCTGCTGGACGAGCCGCTCGGTGCCCTCGACCTGAAGCTGCGCGAGCAGATGCAGCTTGAGCTGAAGACGATCCAGGGCGAGGTCGGGATCACCTTCGTCTACGTCACCCACGACCAGGACGAGGCGCTGACCATGAGCGACCGCATCGCCGTCTTCAACGAAGGCCTGATCGAGCAGGTGAGCCCGCCCCAGGATCTCTACGAGCGCCCGGTGAACGAGTTCGTCGCCGGGTTCGTCGGTGTCTCGAACGTGATCGAGCGCGACGGCGAGCGGCTGACGATCCGTCCCGAGAAGATCGAGCTGCTCGACCCCTCCGCCCCAGCCGACGGCTTGCACAGCGAGCGCGGCCGGGTCGTCGAGATCGCCTACGCCGGGATGGTGACCCGGTACATCGTCGAGCTCGAGGCGGGCGGCACCCTGCAGCTCGTCAGGCAAAACGTCGGCGGCGCCTCCACGGAGGGGCCGCAGCAGGGGACCGAAGTCCTCGTGGGATGGCGCCCGGAACACGCGGCCGCTGTTCGCGGCAAGTCAACGAAAGAGGAGGTAGCACCATGAGGAGAGATGCACACTCCGCCAGAACGGCATGGTTGATCGTCGCCGGACTGGTTGCTTTCATGCTCGTCCTGGCCGGCTGCGGCGGTGGTGGTGACGACAGCACCGGAGGCAGCGCCGATAGCGGCGAAGCGCTGCAGAAACTCGGCAAAGGCGAGGGTCAGGTGAATCTCATCTCCTGGGCCGGCTACGTCGAACCGGGCTGGTCGAAACCGTTCGAACAGAAAACCGGCTGCAAGGTCAACAACAAAGTCGCCGGCACCTCCGACGAAATGGTCGCGCTGATGCGGACCGGCGAATACGACGGCGTCTCTGCCTCCGGCAACGCCACCGCCCGCCTCTTCGAGGGCGGTGACGTGGCCCCGGTCAACGTCGACCTCGTCCCCAACTACAAAACGGTCTTCAGCGACCTCAAGGACCAGCCGTACAACACGTTCGACGATCAGCCCTACGGCATCCCGCACGGTCGCGGCGCCAACCTGCTGATGTGGAACGACGACGACGTCAGTCCGGCGCCAAGCTCCTGGGACGTGATTCTCGATCCCAAAATCGCCTCCAAATACGCCGGCAAAATCAGCGTCTACGACGACCCGATCTACATCGCCGACGCGGCTGTGTACCTGAAGATGCACGAGCCCGACCTGGGGATCGAAAACCCCTACGAGCTCAACGACGAGCAGTTCGAAGCGGCGGTGAACCTGCTGAAAGAACAGGCTTCCAACGTCGGCGAATACTGGTCGGAAGCGGAAAAACAGATTTCCGCCTACGCCAACGGCGATGCCACGGTGGGCACCACCTGGCAGTACCAGTACTTCGCTCTGCTGGAAGAAAAAGAGCCGGTGGCGGCGAGTCCCGCCAGCCAGGGCTTTCTCCCGAAAGAGGGGGCAACCGGGTGGTCTGACACCTGGATGATCAGCAACGAGGCCAAGAACCCGAACTGCATGTACGAGTGGATGAACTGGATCATCGAACCGAAAGTCAACGCCGAAGTGGCGGAATGGTTCGGCGAGGCCCCGGCCCAGAGCCTGGCCTGCGACGAAACCGAAAACGCCAACTTCTGCGCCGACTACCACGCGGATAACCCCGCCTTCTGGGAGCGGGTCTACTACTGGGAAACCCCCCTTGCGGACTGCGGCGACGGGTCCGAAGACTGCAAGGACTACAACGAGTGGGTCAAAGCCTGGACGTCGATCAAAGGCTGAGGCGAGCGGTCGTAGGAAATGGCTGCTGAAGCAGCCGCACCGAAGAGGTCGGCGGGCCGCAAGCTCGCCGGCCTCTTCTATGGCCGCCCCCGGCTGCAGGTGGGGTCGCTGCTGGCTGGCCCGGTGGGCTGGCTGGTCATCGGCTACCTCGGCTCGCTGGCGGTTCTGCTGATCACCGCCTTCTGGTCGGTGGACGCGCTCAGCGGCGAAGTGGTCGAAGAATTCGGTCTCGAAAACTTCGAAGCGATCTGGAACGAACCGGTCTACCGCGACATCATCGGCCGCACGGTCGGGGTCGCCGCCGCGGTGACGGTCACCGACGCGATCATCGC
Organism: Solirubrobacterales bacterium; assembly: GCA_036376895.1. GTDB lineage: Bacteria > Actinomycetota > Thermoleophilia > Solirubrobacterales > 70-9 > VAYN01. Next base: position 58,119 of record DASUZL010000001.1, on the reverse strand, counting down.
CTTCCCGATCGCCTTCTACATGGCCAAGGTGGCGAGCAACCGCGGCAAGGCGCTGCTGGTGGTCGGGATCCTGCTGCCGCTGTGGTCGAGCTACCTGGTCAAGGTGCTGGCCTGGCGCACGATGCTCTCCAACGAGGGCATCATCAACTGGGCGCTGGAGCCATTCGGGCTGAGCGGGCCCGGCTACGGCATCGTCGCCGTCTGGCTGGTGATGAGCTACCTCTGGCTGCCGTACATGATCCTCCCGATCTACGCCGGGCTGGAGCGGATCCCGAACTCACTGATCAGCGCCTCCGAGGATCTCGGCGCCCACCCGCTGACCACCTTCCGGCGGGTGATCCTGCCGCTCTCCTTCCCGGCGGTCGTCGCCGGCTCGATCTTCACCTTCTCGCTGACCCTGGGCGACTACATCACGCCCCGCCTGGTCTCCAGCGACCAGTTCATCGGCAACGTCATCTTCAACAACATCACCAACAACCAGCCCTTCGCCGCCGCCCTCGCGGTCGTCCCGATCGTGGTGATGATCGCCTACCTCCTGGTGGCGCGCCGACTCGGAGCCTTCGAACACGTATGAGGCTCTCCAAGCGCGCAACCTGGGTTCTGCGGACGGGCGTCGGCCTCGGCCTCGCCTTCATCTACATCCCGCTGATCGTGGTCGGGATCTACGCCTTCAACGCCAGCGGCACGACCCAGAAGTGGCCGCCCCCGGGGCTCACTCTGGACTGGTTCCCGAAGGCGCTCGAAGACGAGAGCGTGCGCGAATCCTTCCTCACCTCGGTCGAGGTCGGGCTGGTCGCAACCGCGATCGCGATGCTGCTCGGCACCCTGGCCTCGCTCGCCGTCGCCCGCCACCGCTTCTTCGGCCGCGAGACGATCTCCTTCCTGGTGATCCTGCCGATCGCCCTGCCCGGCATCGTCACCGGCGTCGCCTTCAGCAACACCTTCACCCAGGTGCTGGGGATCGACCTCAGCCTGTTCACCGTGATCGTCGGCCACGCCACCTTCTGCATCGTCGTCGTCTACAACAACGTGATCGCCCGCCTGCGCCGCAGCTCCGCCTCCTTCGAGGAGGCCTCGGCCGACCTCGGCGCCGACACCTGGCAGACCTTCCGCCACGTCACCCTGCCGACGATGAAAACCGCCCTCGTCGCCGGCGGCCTGCTCGCCTTCGCCCTCTCCTTCGACGAGATCATCGTCACCACGTTCACCCTCGGAGCCGGCGACGAAACCCTGCCGATCTGGATCTTCCGCAACCTCTTCCGCCCCAACCAGCTCCCCGTAGTAAACGTCGTCGCCCTACTGGTGATCCTGATCTCAATCATCCCTGTCTACCTAGCCCACCGCCTCAGCGAAGAGGGCGGGGTCACCGGCGGCAAAGGGGGCGGAGATGTGAAAGCCGAGGCGACTGCGGTTCCGTAGTGAGCGGCGGTGAAGGGGGCGGGTACCCCCTTCTCACTGCAATTCGTCGGGAGGAGCGCATGCGGCTAGCGCCGTGGGGTTGGCGGCCCTCCTCATGCTGAGGCGTTCGAAGGGGGTACCCGCCCCCTTCCCGACGGTCGACTGCAGAAGGACGCCTCAGCTTTCAGGACGGAAAGCTGGTGTCGTCCCTAGTGGGGCGGGGTCCAGTTACGACGGTCAGCCTTGGCGGGGTCGTGCCAAAGCCATCCCCCATTCCAGATGAGGAACTCTCCAACTCCAGCCACAAGGAGCACGACGAAGAAAACTATTCCGAGGAGCACGGTGCAAGCCTAATCGCCCGAACGCACTTCCTCCCGCATACCGGGAGTAACTGCGAACTGGGCAGCCGGCTTCGACCTCGGGGGAGGGTCGGGTGTCCCTCCAGCGCAGCGGCGTCCTGTTTTTCGCAGCGGCGCACTCGGCGAGAGATGCACCGTTAAAGGCGAAAAACCCAGCAAGCAGGAGGGACACCCGACCCTCCCCACGCCGCCCTAAAGAGGGATGTTGCCGTGCTTCCGTTTCGGCTGCGGGACGCGCTTGGACTGGAGCATGCGCAGGGCCCTGATCAGCTTGGGGCGGGTCTGGCGGGGCTCGATGACGTCGTCGATGTAGCCGCGCTCCGCTGCCGAGTAGGGGTTGGCGAAGTGGGCTTTGTAGTCGTCGATCAGTTTCTGGCGGCGCTCGTCGGGGGTCGGCGAGTTGGCGATGTCTTTGCGGTAGATGATGTTGACGGCGCCCTCCGGGCCCATCACCGCCACCTCCGCGGTCGGCCAGGCGACGTTGAAGTCGGCCAGCATGTGCTTCGAGTTCATCACGTCGTAGGCGCCGCCGTAGGCCTTGCGGGTGACGACGGTGAGCTTGGGCACGGTCGCCTCGGTGAAGGCGTAGAGCAGCTTGGCGCCGTGGCGGATGATCCCGTTCCACTCCTGGTCGGTGCCGGGAAGGAAGCCGGGAACATCGGTGAAGGTGACGATCGGGACGTTGTAGCAATCGCAGGTGCGGACGAAGCGGGCCGCCTTCTCGGAGGCCTCGATGTCGAGCACGCCGGCGAGGAAGGCGGGCTGATTGCCGACGATGCCGACGGGATAGCCGTCGAGCCGGGCGAAGCCGCAGACGATGTTCTTGGCGAAGTGTTCGTGGACCTCGAAGAACTCCTCGTCGTCGACGACGAGGGCGATCACGTCGCGCATGTCGTAGGGCTTGGAGGGATCGTTGGGGACGAGGGTGTCCAGCGCCTCGTCTTCGCGCTCGGGGTCGTCGCTCGGCTCGAAGCGCGGCGGCATCTCCAGGTTGTTGGAGGGCAGGAAGCTCATCAGGTAGCGCACGTCCTCGAGGCAGCTCTCCTCGTCCTCGGAGGCGAAGTGGGCGACGCCGGACTTGGTGTTGTGGCTCATCGCCCCGCCCAGCTCCTCGAACTCGACCTCCTCGCCGGTCACCGTCTTGATCACTTCCGGCCCGGTGATGAACATGTGCGAGGTCTCCTTGACCATGAAGATGAAGTCGGTCATCGCCGGCGAGTAGACGGCGCCGCCGGCGCAGGGGCCCATGATCAGGCTGATCTGCGGGATCACGCCCGAGCACTGGACGTTGCGGACGAAGACGTCGCCGTAGGCGCCAAGCGAGACGACGCCCTCCTGGATGCGGGCGCCGCCGGAGTCGTTGATCCCGATCACCGGCGCCCCGACCTGGGCGGCGAGGTCCATGACCTTGCACATCTTCTCCGCCATCACCTCGCCGAGGCTGCCCCCGAAGACGGTGAAGTCCTGGGAGAAGACGAAGACCGTGCGCCCGTCGATCGTGCCGTGGCCGGTGACGACGGCGTCGCCCCAGGGCCGTTTCTTCTGCATCTCGAAGTCGTAGGTGCGATGGCGGACGAAGGTGTCGAGCTCCTCGAAGGAGCCGGGGTCGAGCAGCTTCTCGATCCGCTCGCGCGCAGTTAGCTTGCCCTTCGCGTGCTGCTTCTCGACCGCCTCCTCGGAGGCCGAGTTGATCGCCGAGTCGCGCAGCTCGCGCAGGTAGGCGAGCTTCTCCTCGTGGGTGATCGGGTTCTTCTCACGCATAGGGGGCGGCTCGGGCGAGGACGCCAGGCCGGCGCGGGATTCTATTTGCGCCGGCCTGGCTATGTCCTCCGGTCGCCTAGAGTTCCGCGCAGACTGCGAAGGCCTCGAGCGACCATTTTCCGGTCAGCGGTTCATCCGGCAGCTCGCGGGCGAATGCCGACCAACCGGTCCGGGTGGTCCCGGAGACAAACGGCGTCGAGCCGGTGATCGCAACCTCCAGCAGTTCCCCGTTGACGCGGGCGCCGCCGCCGATCGCCTGCTTGTTGACGGGACAGGTGGCGGTCACGGACTTCGCGCCTTCGTTGTTTTCCGGCGTGATCGCGTTGACGTAGGTCACGTTCCTGACCAACTGCGCGTAGAGAGAAGCCGAGAGCTTGGAAGCGCTGATCGCTTCCGGCCCGATCTTCCCGGCGGTGACCTGTTCAGGGCCGATCGAATTAGTCGTAACCGCGTTCTTGCCGAGCTTCTTCGAGGTCACCGCGCCGTTGGCGATCTTGTCCCCGGTCACGGCGCCGCCGCCGAGGTCGGCGTTGACGACGCCGCCGTTCTTGATTTTCCCGGAGGTGACGGCCTGCTTCTTGATTTTCGGGTTGGTCACTGCCTGCTTGGCGATGTTGGCTGCCTTCACCTGGTTCGGCTTCAGCTTCACCGCCGCATAGGCGCTGGCGCTAAGTGCGACGAACAACGCCGTACAGGAGAGAACGTTGGCAACCGTGAGGTGCCGTTTCAGCATCTTCACTCTTGGACTCGCTTTCTGGGTCGGCCGACGGGGACCCAGGTAGGGGGAGTGCTGCCTGTGACGGCCTGATCAGCTGAAGGGACGGCGCTGCGGCTCGGCAAGCCGGTCGAGCAGCGCCTCCAGGTCAGCCTCGGCCAGCCCACTGTCCTCGCTGGCGCGAATCTCGACCCGGGTTCCGAAGCCCTTCTCCGCCATCGTCACCTCGAGCCCCTCGACCGTCTCCACAAGCTCCGCGAGCTCGGGCTCGGACTTCATCAGCGTCCTCGAAACCTCAATCATTGCGAGCCGCTTCCACCATCAGGCGGGCGTTCCTCCCCACGCCTCGTGCCTGGGAAAGTCCGTTCAGTGTCGAGTTCTGTCCGCTATCCGGACAAAAGTCGACACGCGCCTAGAAAAAGGCGCCGCCCTTGTATTCGCCAAAGACCTCGCGCATGGCGCCGCAGACCTCGCCGATCGAGGCGTCGGCGGCGAGCGCGGCGCGAATCGGGTGCAGCAGGTTGCCCTCGCCCTGGGCGACGTCGCGCAGCGCCTGCAGCTTCTCGGCAACCGCGGCCTGGTCGCGCGACTCCTTGAAGGTCTTCAGACGCGCCAGCTGGCGCTGCTCGGACTCGGGGTCGACTTTGAGGATGTCGACGTCGTCGACCTGGTCGGTGACGAACTTGTTGACGCCGACGATCACGTCCTGGCCGCTCTTGTAGCGCTCGTGGTAGCTGAGCGCCGACTCCTCGATCTCGCGCTGCATGAAGTCCAGCGCCTCGACCGAGCCACCGAGCTCGGCGACCTTGTCCATCAGCTCCCAGGAACGCAGTTCGATCTCGTCGGTCAGCGACTCGACGAAGTAGGAGCCGGCGAAGGGGTCGACCGTGTCGGCGACGCCGGACTCGTACGCCAGCACCTGCTGGGTCCGCAGCGCGATCCGGGCCGAGCGCTCGGTCGGCAGCGCCAGCGCCTCGTCGAAGCCGTTGGTGTGCAGCGACTGGGTGCCGCCGCTGACCGCGGCGAAGCCCTGCAGGGCGACGCGGATGATGTTGACCTCGGGCTGCTGGGCCTGCAGCGTGACCCCGCCGGTCTGGGTGTGGAAGCGGATCTGCATCGATTTCGGGTTCTCGGCCCCGAAGCGCTCGGCGACGATTTTTGCCCACATCCGCCGCACCGCCCGGAACTTGGCGATCTCCTGGAAGACGTTGTTGTGGCAGTTGAAGAAGAAGGCGAGGCGAGGCGCAAACTCGTCGATCTTCAGGCCCCGGTCCAGCGCCGCCTCGACGTAGGCGATCGCGTTGGAGAGGGTGAAGGCGACCTCCTGCACAGCCGAACAGCCCTTCTCACGGATGTGGTACCCGGAGATCGAGATCGTGTTCCATTTGGGCACGTTCTGCTGGCAGTACTCGAAGAGGTCGGTGGTCAGCCGCATCGTCGGCTCCGGCGGGTAGATGTAGTTGCCGCGGGCCATGTACTCCTTCAGCACGTCGTTCTGGACGGTGCCGCGGAGCTTCTCGGAAGGGACGCCCTGCTCCTCGCCGACCAGCTCGTAGAGCAGCAGCAGGATCCCCGCCGGGGCATTGATCGTCATCGAGGTGGAGACGCTGTCGAGCGGGATCTGGTCGAAGCAGATCCGCATGTCCTCGATCGTGTCGATCGGGACTCCGGTGCGCCCGACCTCGCCGTTGCAGAGCGGGTCGTCGGAGTCGCGGCCGAGCTGGGTCGGCAGGTCGAAGGCCATCGAGAGCCCGGTCGAGCCGTGCTCGATCAGGTAGCGGTAGCGCTCGTTGGTGTCCTCGGGGGAGGCAAAGCCGGCGTACTGGCGCATCGTCCAGAGCCGATCCCGGTACATGCGCTCGTGGATGCCGCGGGTGAAGGGCGGCTCGCCCGGCTCGCCGAGGCGCTGCTCGAGGCCGGGGCCGACGTCGTCCTCGGTGTAGAGCGGTTCGATTTCGATCCCGGAGTCGGTGAAGATCCGCTCGTCGTCGGGGCCGACCACCGGGGCGATCGTGCGGTGGGTATCGGTCGCTCCTGAGCTGTCCGTATTGGCCATGCCGACAGGATATTGGGGGGCGGCCCGCCGCAGCGGCTAGAGCCGGCGACCGGAACCTTGGCGGCCTCACAGGGTTACTACTGACGAAATGAGACTCGTTCGTTCACATACGGACTAGTCTGTTCACAATCGACTTGCCGTAAGTCGCCCATAGGGACAGGACAGCAGGGGGCGGCAAAAACGGAGGAATCGAATGACTGATGCAACCCAGCCACGTACGGCTCGGGGAGCGACGCTCACCGCCGCGATGATGGCGGCCGCGCTGTTCGCGCTGCTGGTGTTCGCTCCCATCGCTTCCGCCGCGCCCGATCCGGTCGCAAGCGGCAGCACCACGGTCACTCTCAAGCAGGGGTTCACCAAATCCCTGAAAAACCAGGGCGTGACGATCCAGAAGATCGCTCCCGCCAAACTCAAAGGCGCCAAGGCCACCTTCACGGTGACCGGCGGCTCGCTCGACCCGCTCACCGGGCTCGGCACCGTCAACCTCGGCGGCGGCCTCAAGTTCAAGGCCGGCCCAAAGTCCGCCCCGGTCAAGGGCCTGGTCCTCGACACGACGACCAAATCCCTGACCGCGAAGGTCGCGGGCAAGAAAATGAAGTTGGCGACGATCGCCGGTTTCTCCTACGTCCGCAACGGATTCGGCGTCAACCTGGCGATGAAAAAGCTGAAGCTGACCGGCTCGGCCGCCTCCCAGCTGAACAAGAAGCTCGGCTACAAAGCGAAGCCGAAGCCGTTCGCCGGCGGTCGCCTGATGGGCTCCGGCAGCTCCGAAACCCAACCCAGCACCGTGGTGGTCCTGCCCGGCGGCAACGTCGGCTTTGCCGTCAGCCCGATCACCCTCGGCAAACTCGAGAAAGTCGGGGTCAAAATCACCCTGATCCCGCCGACCGCGGAACCGTCGAAAGGGCTGTTCAGCTTCCCGATCGGCGGCGGCACGATCTCCCCGGCCGGGACGGCCGGCGTCGTGCAGTCGGCCGGTGGCCTGGTGCTGACGCAGAAAATCCAGACGGGGGCGACGACCTTCCTGGATACGACGATCACGCTCGGTGGGTTCTACGTCGACCTCTCGGCGAAAACCACGTCGGTTGAAGTCTCGGCGGTGTCCAACGCCAGCCCGGAACTGAACCTCGGCAGCCTCGGGCGCAGCTCGATCGCTGACCTGGCGGTCAGCGGCGTCAGCGCCGACCCGGCTGCGCGCACGGTCACCGTGCCCAGTGCGGCGGCGACGTTGCAGCCGATCTCGGCGAAAGTGCTGAACGCCTTCGTCGAAGTCTATGAAGGGTTCGAAAAAGCAGGCGGACCGAAAGTCGGGCCGGAAAAAATCAACTCCGGCGACCCGCTGGGGACGTTCTCATTCGTGGCGCAGACTCAGTAGCAAGCGCCTGAAGGAGCTGGAAAGGGCGGCCTCCGGGCCGCCTTTTCTTTGCCCGGCCCTGGGCCGGGCGGCAGGTGCCGGACTCAGTCCGAGGCGCCGACGAGGCGCTCGACACCGGTCTGGTCGATCGTCTGGCGCAGACCCTCGCGCAGCTCGATCTGCGGTTCCCAGCTGAGCAGGTCGCGGGCGCGGCCGATGTCGGGCTGGCGCTGCTGGGGGTCGTCGACCGGCAGTGCCTCGTAGACGATCTCCGAGCGGGAGTCGGTTACCTCGATCACGGCCTTGGCCAGCTCCAGCAGCGTGAACTCGTTCGGGTTGCCGATGTTGACCGGGGTGTGGACGTCGGACTCGGCCAGGGCGACGATGCCGCGGATCAAGTCGTCGACGTAACAGAAGCTGCGGGTCTGGCTGCCGTCGCCGAACACGGTCAGCGGCCGGTCCTGGAGCGCCTGGCGCAGGAAGGTCGGGATCGCGCGGCCGTCGTGCGGGCGCATCCGCGGGCCGTAGGTGTTGAAGATCCGCACGATCGCGGTGTCGAGCCCCTGCTGGCGGTGGTAGGCCATGGTCAGCGCCTCGGCGTAGCGCTTTGCCTCGTCGTAGACGCCGCGCGGGCCGATCGGGTTGACGTGGCCCCAGTAGTCCTCGCGCTGCGGGTGGACCTGCGGGTCGCCGTAGACCTCGCTGGTCGAGGCGATCAGGAAGCGGGCGCGCTTGAACTTGGCGACGCCGAGCATGTGGTGCGTCCCGTGTGAGCCGACCTTGAGCGTGTGCAGCGGCAGCCGCAGGTAGTCGATCGGGCTCGCCGGCGAGGCCAGGTGGTAGACGAAGTCGACGTCCTCGGGGATGTCGACGTAGCTGGTGATGTCGACGTTGCGGAACTCGAAAGCCGCATCGCGGATGTGGGCGATGTTCTCCAGCGAGCCGGTCTCGAGGTTGTCGAGGCAGATCACCCGGTGGTCCTTGCCCAGCAGGTGTTCGCAGAGGTGAGATCCGAGGAAGCCGGCGCCGCCGGTGACTACGCAAGTGCTCATGGCGCCGATGCTATCGGTGCTCGTCCCGTGCGGGTTTTGTCAGCCACTGCTGCAATTTGCGCGAATCGCGCCTGGGAGAAACGTCCAGAAGGGGGAGAAACGTGCGCAAGTCGTGACTTTCCCCTGGCAATGTTCGATCGGGAAAGTTCAAATGAACAGGAGAATTCAAACTTTGATTTCGCGCCGGGCAGGGGGCGAGCGGGTGGATGACGCGCGCCAGCCGCTGGCCGACGCCGCCCGCAAGCGCGCGGCTGTCGAGACCTACGCGCGCCACGAGACGACCCTGCGGCGGACCGCCACCCGCTACTCGATCTGCGCCGACGACGCCGAGGAAGCCCTGCAGCGAACGCTGGAGATCCTCCTGCGCAAGGCTCCCTCCGAGGATCCGCGAGAGCTGATCCGCTGGACCCAGACCGTCGTCAAGCACGAGGCACTGGCGGTCCGCAAGGACCGCGAGCGGATCCTCAGCGGGCCCGCCGCGCTGCGGCCGGAGCCGGGCCGGGAGGACTGGGTGGCGCTGATCCCGACCGAGACGGCCGGACCGCCGGAGCGGGCCGAGCGGCGCGAGGCGATCGCCCGCAGCCGCGAGGCGCTGCAAGCGCTGAAGCCGCAGGAGCTGCGCGCCCTCGGCCTCCTGGCCGAGGGCTACTCCTACGTGGAGATCAGCCAGATCACCGGCTTCAGCAGGACGAAAATCAACCGCTGTTTGGCGGAGGGGCGGGAGCGGTTCCGCCGCATCGTCGCCCGCAGCGAAGATGGCCGGCGCTGCGCCGAGATGGGGCCGCTGCTCTCCGCCTTCTGCGACGACGAGGCGGAGGCCGGGGATGCGACGGCAGTGCGCGAGCACCTGCGCGCCTGCCCCCACTGCCGGGCGACGCTGCGCGCCTACCGGGCTGCGCCGGCGGCGGCCGCGGCGCTCGCCCCGCTGTTGCCGCTGCAGCGCCCGCTGCTCGAGCGCGCCCATGACGCCCTCGCTGGCTTCGCCTCGCGCTTCGGCGGGGCCGGCAGCTCGGACTCGACGCTGCAGCAGGTCGCCTCCAGCGGCGGCACCCGCGGCGCTGGCCTGGCGGCGCTGGCGAAGCTGACCGCGGTCTGCCTCGGCACGGTCGGAGGGGCGGCGGCCTGCGTCGCCACCGGCGTCGTCCCGGCGCCGATCGAGATCGGTCACGCCGAGGAGAAGGCCGCCTCGATCGAGCGCCCAGCGAGGTTGCCGCTGAACACCGAAGCGAGCGAAAGCAACGGAGTCCAGTACGAAACGGCGCCGCCGCCAGCCCTCCCCCAGCCCGAGGACCCACCCCGGAACGATCCGCCCCCTCCAGAACCCGAGCCAGCTCCGATCCCGGAAGCGACCGCTGGCGCGGTCGAATACGCGCCGCCACCGCCAGCCTCCACCCCGCCCCCGAGCAGCTCTGGATCTGGCGGCGACCCCGCGGGGGAGTTCGGGCCATGAACCTGCGCCGCAGCCTCACTGCGCTGGCGCTGGCGCTTGCCTCGGTGCTTGTGCCCGGAAGCGCTGCGGCGGAGAACATCCCCAGCCTTTCTCCCTTTGGACCTCGAGGTCGAGAGTGGCAACTCCTGGCGGGCCGAGAGGGACTTCCACCTGACCTGGCAACTGCCGCGCGAGGTCCTCCTGCCCCCGACCACGATCCACTACCGGATCACCAATCAGCGAACCGGCTCCGCCACCACTGGCAGCGGCGTTTGGCGGGGCAACGAACTCGACCTCAGGGTGGCCTCGGGGCCCGGCCGCTACACCGCCGAGGTCTGGCTGCAGAGTTCCGCGGGAACGGGACCGAGCGCCAGAGCGGAGCTTCTCTTCGACGATGCACCGCCACAGGCACCGCCGCCGATCGAGCCCGCCGCCTGGGCGCGCGGGAACGTGCCGCTCGCGGTGCGGATCGAACCGCCGTCCGGTCCGCCACCACTCTCCGGCATCCGCGGCTACGCGGTCTCCGTCGATCGCCTGGCGTCCTCGTCGCCCTGCCAGCGCCCGGCGCGCTGTGAGGCTGGTGAGATCGACCTCCCATTCGGCCCTGGTCCGGTGACGGCTCCGCTCGGGATCTTGCCCGAGGGCGTCAACGTCGCCCACGTCGCCGCAGTCTCCGGCACCGGTGTTCCCTCCGCGGTCAGGGACATTGAGGTTCGGATCGACGCCAACCCACCCGTGGTCGAGCTCAGTGGGGTGCCCACGGGATGGGCAAGTCACCCGGTTCGCCTCGTCGCCGGCGCCCACGACGCGCTCTCGGGGATGACTCCGGACGGTCCCAACGGCCCCTTCACCGCACTCGCCGTCGATGGCGGTCCGTCGATCACCTCACCTGGGCCGACCGTGGCGACGACGGTGCTCGGCGAGGGCGTACACAGCGTCGCCGTCCACGCTCGCGACAGCGCCGGGAACGTCGGCGACGACGAGGCGGGCGGCGCGATCCCCGCCCCGGCGCTGGTCCGGATCGACGCGACCCCGCCGCGGGTCGCCTTCGTGCCCACCCAGGACCCATCCGAACCGGAGCGGATCGAAGCCACGGTCGCGGACGCGCTCTCGGGCCCGAATGGCGGGCGGGGCTCGATCTGGTTCCGCGCCGCGAACACGCGCCGGCAGTTCCAGCCGATCCCGACCGCGGTCCTCGGCGGCCATCTGATCGCCCACTGGGACTCCGATTCCCAGTCCCCTGGCAGCTACGAATTCCGTGCGACCGGGTACGACGCTGCTGGCAACTCCGCCAGCAACGGCCGGCGGGCCAGCGGCTCCCGCATGGTGCTCGCCAACCCACTGAAGCGCGCGACGGCACTCCAATTCGGGTTCGGGGGCAGGCGGCTCGAGTCCTTCGCCCGGCAGCCGGCGGCCCGCTCGTTTACCTACGGCCGCAGCGTCCTCGTCGCCGGCCGCCTCAGTTCCGGATCGGAGCCACTTCCCGGCCAGCCGGTCGAGCTGGTCGAGACGTTCTCCGCCGGCGCCGACCTCACTCAGCGCAGCACCATCGCCACCACCGGCGAGGACGGCCTCTTCCTCGCCCGCCTCGCCCCAGGCCCGAGCCGCGAGGTCGAAGCCAGCTTCGCCGGCAACCGAGTGCTGACCCGCAGCGGTGCGCGTCGACTGCGGTTGGCGGTTCCGAGCGCCGTGCGCCTGCACTCGTCCTCCGGCAGCGCCCTTATCGGCGGGCCACCGGTCGTCTTCAGGGGCCGTATCGGCCGGCTCGATGCGACGGTCCCGCCATCCGGCCTCGCGGTCGAGCTCCAGTTCCGCGTCGCCGGCTCGGACTGGAGCGAGTTCCGCACCATCCAGACCGACCGCCGCGGCCGCTTCCGCTACCCCTACGCCTTCAGCGACGACGACAGCCGCGGCGCCCGCTTCCAGTTCCGCGCCTTCGTCCCCGCCCAACCGGTGTGGCCCTACGAGGCCGGCGCCTCACACCCGGTGATCGTCACCGGCCGCTGACGCGTCTGCACTTGTGTGCGGATAGCGCACACCAGAGCAGACGCGTGCCAAACGACGACCGCCCCGGGGTTGCCGGGGCGGTCGGGTACTGCGGAGTGCTGGGTGCTTCTAGCGGATCGAGGAGAGCTGATCCGTGACCTGGTCCACGAGACCCTGGGCGCGGGAGGTCTGGTCGTCGATGACGCTACGGACGCGCTGCTCGACCTCGTTGCGGTTGCGCTTCAGGGTGGTGGTCGCCGTGCGCTGGTGTTTGCGGGCTTCGCGCTCGACCCGGGTGCGGGTCTTGCGAGCCTCGGTGGCGGCACGGCGGCGGGCGGTCGCACCGCGTCGCTCGGTCCGTTTCAGCGTTTTGCGCAGGGTGCTGCGGTACGACTTGAGCTGTTTCTCGGCCTTGCTGCGATCGGTCCAGGGCTCGACCAGATCGGAGAGGCGGTCGCTGACGCTGAGGACGGCACCGACCTGGAGGTCGACCGCGGCCTCGGCGACGGACTGGACCTGGTTCTTCTCGGCGGCGACGGTCTTGGTCGCGGCCCGCTTGCTGGCGCTGGCGGTCGCGCTCGCGGACTTCTTCGCTTCGGTGGTAGCGCGCTTCGCCTGAGTTTTGTCTTTGCTGCTGTTCTTGCTCTGCGTAGCCATGGAGTAGGAAATCCCCTTCGTCTCGTTTCGGTCCTCGGGCGGTGCCGAGTCTAGCGAACATACGTTCTTTTACGAACACACGTTCTTAACCCACTTTTGATGAGGGTTACACCCGTTACCCGAAGGCGTGCCTAGGAACTCTCGACCCGCGCCCGCTGGGCCGCGAGCAGGGTCTGCAGCGCCGACTCGCCGCAGGCGGCGGCGATCGGGTACCGCGTCTCCAGGTCCAGCGGCGCCTGCTCCAGGGCCAAATCGCCGAAGGCGACCGCACCTCCCGCCTCGCGCACGATCAACTGCGCGGCGGCGGCGTCGACCGAGCGGCAGGAACGCAGGCTGAGCATGCCGTCGAAGCGGCCGGCGGCGACGTAGGAGGCGGTGATCGCGATCGAGCCGACCACCCGCAGGCGGTAGACCCTGCCGCGCAGCGCTTCCAGCGCCGGCAGCGACCACTCCGGCTCGGCCGACTCGAGGCCGACCACCTCGAGCTTCTCCTCCTCCGCGGCGACGGCGATCGGCTCAGCGCCGAGTCGTGCGCCCTCGCCGCGCCGGGCCGAGAACTCCTCGTCGGCGCCGAAGTCGTGGATGAAACCGAACTCGACGTCGGCCATCGAGCCGCCGGTGGCGAGGGCGATGCTGAGGCTGTGGGAGGGGATCGTGCGGCGGGCGTTGAGCGAGCCGTCGATCGGGTCGATCACGACACGCGCGTCGCCGCCCGTGCCGAACGAAACCTCGCCGCGCTCCTCGGAGACGGCGACGAACGACGCCCCTTCGGCGGCCAGTTTCTCCAGCTCGGCGAAGACGATGTCCTCGCACTTGCGGTCGATCTCCAGGGTGCGGTCGCCGCCGACCCCGATGCCCTCGTAGATCGTGCGCTCGGCGCTGCTGGCGGTGGCGGCGAAGACCTGGCGCTGCGCAGCCACGGCGCGGCGGCAGATTCCCAGCCAGTCTGCGGAGAAAACGTCCATCGCCGGGATGCTAGACGGGGTGCTGGTCGCGCTAGCGTTGGGCGATGCGTCAGCAGCCACCTACGGCGGAGATCGAGAGCGACCCGCGCGACCGCGTGATCGGCCACGAAGACGGGCCGCTGCTGGTGCTCGGCGCCGCCGGAACCGGCAAGACCGAGCTGGTGGCGCAGCGCCTGGCCCGGCTGGTCGCCGGTGGGCTCGCGGCTGAGCGGGTGATCGCGATCGGGTCGACGCGGGCGACGGCGCGGCGCCTGCGGGAACGCTCCGAGGCGCTGCTGGAGGGACCGTTCGAGGAGCTCTGGATCGGCAGCTGGGACAACCTCGGCGAGCGGCTCCTGCGCGAGCACTCCGACGCCGCAGGCCTCGACCCCTTCTTCGACGTGCTCGGCCCGGCCGAGCGGCTGGCGATGCTGCTCGACCGGCTCGACAAGCTGCCGCTGCGCCGGCATGAGATCCGCGGCAACCCGGCCGGGCTGCTGGCTCGCCTGCTCGCCCGCATCGACCTGCTCAAGGCCGAACGGGTCGGCCCGACCAGCCTCGCCGAACGGGCCGAGGCCGAGCGCGAGGGGGCCAACGACGAGGCCGCGCGAGAGGCCGCCGCCCGCAACCTCGAGTTCGCCGAGCTCTACTCGGCCCACGACAGCATCCTCTCCGAGTCCGGCAGCCTCGACCGCGGCGACGTCTTCCTCGCCCTCGACTGGCTGCTGGCCGAACGGCCCGACATCCGCCGCGAGGTCGCCGCCCGCTTCGAGCACCTGATGGTCGACGAGCTGGAGGAGACGACGCCGGCCCAGCGGGCGCTGCTGGAGGCGCTGGCGCTCGACAACCCGAACCAGCTCTACACGCTGGAGGACGGCAGCCCGCCGCTGGAATCGTGGTTCCGCGATCTCCATCCCGGCGGCGACGCGGTGATGCTGGAGCGCCGCTTCCGCAACCCGCAGTTGCGCTTCTGGCAGTGCGCGAACGAGCGCGCGCAGGCGCAGGCGGTTGCCCGCAGCGTCGAGCAGCTGATCGCCGCCGGCACCGCCGCAGAGGAGATCTGCGTGCTCGTCGCCGACCCCGGCCGCCAGGGCGGCGCCGTCGCCGCGGCGATGGAGGAGCGCGGCATCCCCTTCCACCTGGCCGGGCCGGCGGCGCTGTTCGAGCGGCCCGAGGTGCGCGACGCGATCGCCTGGCTGCGCGTGCTCGCCGACCCCGACGACTCCGCCGCGGCGGCGCGGGCGCTGACCCGGCCGCCGATCGAACTGCGCTCCGGGGACTTGGCGCGGCTGACCACGATCGCCCGCCGCCGCAAGCTCGACATGGTCGCCGGCTGCGAAGCGGCGCTCGACAGTCCCCAGTTCCAGCCCGAGGCGCGCGAGCGCTTCCAGGCCTTCCTCAAGCTCTACAGCGCCGCCGCAGCGGCGATGGAGGAGCGCCGCGCCGACGTCTTCGTGCGGCGGCTGATCGAGCGCGTCGGGCTGCGGCGCCAGCGCCTCTTTGCCGCCCAGCCGGAGGTCGCCGAGCGCCTGCTGGGGCTCTCGCGCCTGGCCGAGCTGGCGACCGCCTGGGCGCGGCGCGAGCCGCACGGCTCGACCCGCGGCTTTGTCGCCTACCTCAGCGCCGTCGCCGAGGCCGGAGTCGAGCCGGCCGGCGGCGAGGAGCCGCGCTCGGCCGCCTCGGTGCAGGGGATGGCCGCCGACGCCGTCAAGGGGATCGGCTTCGACCATGTCTTCGTGCTGGGGATGGAGGCGGAGCACGACTGGGGCCGGATCGGTTGGCCGGCCCGCACCCAACTGGTGCTCTCGCGGCTCGCCCGCGGCGAGGCCGGCGAGTCCGGGCCGTCCCGGTACTACGCCGAAGCGCTGGCCGCCGGCGAGGACAACGAGGAGGAGCACCAGGAGGAGCTGTTCGGCCCGGCCGAGGGCCTGCACGCGACCTACCGCAGCCTGCGCGAGCAGGTGCTGGAGGCCTCCTGGCGGGCCGGGCGGGAGCTCTCGGAGCCGCGCCTGGACACGGCGATCGACGTCAACCGGGCGATCGCCCGCTACCTGGAGCTCCTGAAGCTGGCGGCGCTGGCCCAGCGGCCCGGCGACGAGCCGACCGCGGAGGCGATCGACGCGGTCAACGGGCTGCTGCGCCAAGTCGCGACCCCTGAGCAGCAGGCCGAGCTCGACGCCTCCTCGCTCGACTCCTACCTGCTCGACTCCGAGCACGAGCGCGGCCGCCGGCTGGAGCTGATCGCCGCCCGCGAGGAGCCCTCGCTGGAGGCCTTCCTGCCGCGCCGCGGAGACGGCCGCCTCAGCCTCTCCGCCTCCGACCTCAGTCTCTATCTGACCTGCCCGCTGAAGTACAAGTTCGCGCGGGTCTTCGGCATCCCCCAGGAGCCGACGATCAACCAGCGCTTCGGGATCCTCTTCCACAACGTGCTCGAGCGCTTCCACAAGGAACCGCCGGGCGAGGGCGAGGACGGCTTCAAGCAACTGATGGGCCTGTTCGAGTCCGGCTGGCGGCGGACCGGGTTCGGCAGCACCGACGACGAGCTGCAGTTCCGCGACCGCGCCCGCGAGGCGCTGCGCCTCTACTGGGAGCGCGAGCGGGTCGCCCAGTCAGAGCCGGTCTGGCTGGAGCGCAAGTTCGACTTCAAGGTCGGCGAGCACCATGTCCGCGGCCGCGTCGACCGCGTCGACCGCCTCACCGACGGCGACTACGAGGTGATCGATTACAAGACTGGCGAACGCAAGACCGAGGCCGAGCTGGAGAACGACCTGCAGCTCGCGCTCTACCGGCTCGCCGCCCGCGAGGCCTGGGACATCGAGGCGGCGCTGGGCAGCTACTACTACGTGCTCGACGGCGACAAGGTGGCGGCGCCGACCAAGCCCGACGACGCCGAGCGGGTCGAGCGCACCGTCCTCCAGGTCGGCGAGGGCGTGCTCTCCCAGGACTTCGAGCCGCGCCCCTCCCCCACCGTCTGCGGCTGGTGCGACTACCGCCTGATCTGCCCCGCGGCTGAGACTTAGGCAGGCGGCTCAGCGGCCGTCGCCGCGCTGGCGCAGGAAGCGCTGAAACTCGCGGGCGATCGTGTCGGCGGAGGGCAGGTCCTCACCCTCGGCACTGAGCAGGTCGACCTGTTCGGCCTCGATCCGCGCCACCAGCTCCTCGATTTCCGGGTTGGCGGCGACCGCGCGGCCGATCTGCTCCTCGTAGTCGGTCGTTTCCTCTTCCAGCTCGGAGGCCTCGACGGCGATCCCGGTCAGGCCCTCGAGCCGGCGCAGCAGCGCCAGCGCGGCCTTCGGGTTGGGGACGGCGGCGACGTAGTGCGGCACCGCGGCCCAGAGCGAGGCGGAGTCGATCCCGCCTTTGCGGCAGCAGTCGTGGACGACGCCGACGATCCCGGTCGGGCCCTCGTAGCTGGAGCGCTCGAGGTCGAGCTCGTCGACCAGCTCCTGGCTGGAGGCGAGGCCGGTGATCGGCACCGGCAGGGTGTGGGAGACCTCGGCGATCAGCGCCCCGAGGGTGACGACCATCTCCACGCCGAGCGCGTCGGCGGCGGTCGCGATCGTTTCCGAGAAGGTGCGCCAGCGCAGGTTCGGCTCGGTGCCGTCGAGCAGGACCAGGTCGCGGTCGGCGCTGGGGACACGGGCGGCGAAGAGGTTGTTCTCCGGCCAATCGATCCGGCGCGTCTGGCCGGCATCGAGCGAGATCGTCGGCCGCGTCGCCTGGAAGTCGAAGTACTCCTCGGGGTCGACCTGGGCGATCAGCTCGCCGTCGAGCGAGTTGGCGATCGCGGTCAGCGCGGTCGAGGCGGCCGCGGCAGCGTCGTTCCAGCCGCGGAACGCGCACACCAACACGGGCGAGCGCAGATGGGGCAGGTCGCCTTCCCAGCTGAGCGAGTCCACGCTTTGAGCGTAGACGATGGGGTTCGTCACACCCCGCGCACGCAGTGATTTTAGGCTTGCGAGCGGGCCCGGTGGATCAGCTGCGCGGCCATGAAAAGGGCCAGGGCGGCGAAGGAGAGCTGCAGCACCCGCTCGGAGACGTTGTTGGCGACGCCGACGCCGATCAGCACCCCGAGCGGCGAGAGCACGCCGATCACGATCGCCTCGCGGACGCGGACGTTGCCGTAGCCCTTCTGGCGGATCGCCCCGACCAGGGCGACGATCACGATCATCAGCAGCGAGGTCGACTCCGCCTCGACCTGGGTGAGGCCGATGAAGATGGTCAGCGCCGGCACGAAGAGCACGCCGCCGCCGACGCCGACCAGGCCGCCGGCGAGACCGCCGGCGACGGCGATCAGGATCGCGAGCAGCTCGTTCATTTGAGGATCAGCTCGATCGCGATGCCGATCAGCAGGGCGGCAAAGAGATAGGAGACGGCACGCTGGGGGATCCGCTGCTGGATCGCGGTGCCGAGAACGACGCCGAGCACCGCCGGGATCGCCAGCAAGAGGCCGGTGACGACGTGGACGTTGCCGTAGATCCCGCCCTGGGCCAGCGCTCCGAGGGCGCCGATGATGACGATCGCGGCGAGGCTGGTGCCAGTCGCGAGCCGCTCTCCGTAGCCGAACCAGAGGATCAGCAGAGGGACGATCACGGTGCCGCCGCCGACCCCGAAGAGGCCGCTGAAGATGCCGGCGATGGTGCCGATCGCCGCCAGTTTCAGCGTCTCGTTGCTGCGCAGGGAGGCGGCGGCGGTCGGCATGCGGCGATACTAGATGCCGTGCCTGGCGAATTTGAGACGGGAGCGGGCGCCTGGACGGACTTCCTGGAGCCGCTGCGCGCCGACCCCGCCCACGCCGCCGTCCTCACCGACGTCGACGGCACCCTGGCGCCGATCGTCGAGCGGGCCGACGAGGCTGCCGTGCCGGCGGCCGCGCGGGAGGCGCTGGCGCGACTGAGCGAGCGCTTCGGCCTGGTCGGCTGCGTCTCCGGGCGGCAGGCGCTGGAGGCGCGGCGGCTGGTCGGCCTCGACAACATCGCCTACGCCGGCAACCACGGGCTTGAGCTGCTGCTGCCCAGTGAGGATGAGCCGCGGGCCGATCCCTCGCTGGCCGGGCGCGAGCGCGAGGCGGCCGAGTTCCTCGACGGGCTCGGCGCCGAAGGCTTCGTGCCCGACGGGCTGCGCCTGGAGGACAAGGGACCGATCCAAGCACTGCACTGGCGCGGCGCCGCCGAGGAGGCGAAGGCGGAGAGCCGCGCCCACGCAATCGCGATCGAGGCCGGCAAGGCCGGGCTGGAACCGCGCTGGGGACGCAAGGTGCTGGAGCTGCGCCCAGTCGGCGGCGGCGGCAAGGACGGAGCGGTCGCCTCGCTGCTGGCCAGCGACGATCTCACCCGCGCCACCTACGCCGGCGACGACCGCACCGACCTCGACGCCTTCCGCCGCCTGCGCGAGCTGCGCGCCGAGGGCGAGCTGGAGACCGCCGTCTGCGTCGGCATCGTCTCCGCCGAGGCGCCGGCGGAGCTGGCCGAGGAGTCCGACCTCACAGTCGAGGGACCGCCGGGCTGGCTGGCGATCCTCGAGTGGCTCGCCGGGTAGGCACCCGCCATGCCCTACACCGACCTGCTGCGAGTCACCGTCTTCCTCACCGGCGCCGAGGCGACCGCGCTGGGGGCGATCACGGCGCTCGGCGCCAACCGCAGTGACGACTCGAAAGTGATCCTCGTCGCCGCCGTCTGGTGGCTGGTCTCGCTCGGGATCGGGATCTACCTCGGTCGCCCCTCGCGCGCCGCCGACGACGTCCGCGACGCCCTCGCCCGCGCCCGCACCGCGACCTCGCTGCCGGCGGAGACCCCGGCCCGGATCGCCTTCGGCCGGCTCTGGCCGATCGGCCTGACCGCGATCATCGCCGGCGGCCTCGGCCTCTTCTTCCCCGGCGTCGCCGTCGTCGGCGCCGGCTACGCCCTGATCGTCTCGCTCGCCTGGCACACCCGCGAGGCGGCCGTGCTCGGGATCGAGCAGCGCGACGGCGTCAAGTTCTACGTCGTCCCCAACTCCGCCCTGCGCCCGATCGAGCTGACGCGGACCCCGGGCCTGCGCAGCGACCGGCTGGGGGGCTCCTAGTCGATCCACCCTTTCCCCACAGGATGGAAGTAGTAGATCGAGGCTAACTAACGACCAGTTTATTTAGCCATATCCCGCACTGCGCTGAACGGCGCGAACACCGAACCGGCGAGCGCGCATATCGGCCGATTGACATAACGGGTTGAGGTGGGACTCTCAAGTGTGGCCCGTCTCACTAAACGGGCCAATCGATACCCAACCAATAGGAGAGTCCTCAAAATGAACGGACGCAGAACCATAGTTGGCCTCTGCATGCTTTGCGCGCTGCTTGTCAGCGCCTTCGCGGCCCAGAGCGCCTCGGCGATCACCGGCACAACAGCGTTCACATGTGTGAAAAATGCGCAACCGGAAAACAGAGTCGGCGAGCACTGCCTGGACATCCCAGGGACGAGAAATTACGGCCACGTAGCGATTGCACAGGACAAAACAACAGAGATCAAAGGCACGAACGAAAAAACCGAATCGGAAACAACCAAATCGCGCGTCGGCAGGCTGAAACTGACGATTGCGGGAGTTCCGCTTGAACTCTCGGCGACCGGGGTCAGCGGCGAAGGTTGGATGGAAAACAAGGTGAACGCCAGCGGTGAGCACTACGCCCACGGCAAAGGCACCATCACATTCACCGGGGTCCAAGTGACAACGCCAGGGCCGGGTAGATGCACGGTGACAACAGACAACGCAGGAGCGGAGGGCGCGGTCGGCGTCGTCCACACCCGAGAACTGACAGCTACGACGGAGGGCCAGGGCCACAACCTTCAGTTCACGCCCGCCGCCGTCGGCCCGTTTGCAACCTTCTGGATAACATGCAACGCGCCCCAAATCCCAGCCCTCGAAGGCAAATGGGAATGCACCGGGAGCGCGAAAGGCCAGCCGAATGGGGCGACAACCGAATTCGCGCACAGCACGGTGACAACCGAAAACACCCTGAAATGCAAAGGCACCAAATCCGGCATCGACGGTGCTCTGACACTGAGCGGCCGCGAAAAAGGCAGCACCGGCGCCTATAACCCGCTGGCAGCGACAACAGTGACGACATAGCTGTCCAGCACCTGCTTGCTCAGGAGAGCTGATCGAGTACCAACGCTCAAGCACCGGGCCGGCGAGATCGCCGGCCCGGTTGCGTTTTTCGCACTCTGGAGAGGCAACGTGTTAGAGTCGAAAAGGGATACGCAAGCGTACCCAAAGCTAGCTTGATAGCTGAGTTTCGCCGAGGTGGGGTTCTAGCGGCTCGAACGAAAAGTCCCACCACCCGTTGGCCAATCCTGGTGGGAGGAAGCCAGATGAGACAGAGGAGCGAAAAAGCAAGGTACACCGGCGTGCTCGGCATAGCGTTGATCCTCTGTCTCGGGCTCCTCCCCACACCCAGCGCCAAGGCCGCCGCGATGGAAGAGGTCTGCACCTTCGCCGGCAGCGCTGCGCCGGTGGCGGAAGAAAAATTCGCCGAAGAAGTGCAGCTCGGCGGAGTCGGAGGCATGGCCGTCAACTACACCGGCGCGGGCGGGGTGCCGAAGGGGACGGCTTACGCGGCGACGCGAGCCGGAGGTGAAGGGATTCGGATCGCGATGTTCACGCCGAAAGCGGGAGGGTGCCTGCAGTTCGAGCTGGCCTGGGTGCTCACGACCTTTGAAGGCCCTTATCAACGCTGCGGGTCGGAGCTGGCAGTGCAATGCAAACCGAGGGCAAGTGCCGCATCGGGCTACATCGACGTCGAGGTTGACCAGGCGACGGGGAACGTCTATGCGCTGGACGGCGAAGCTACCGCTGGCCAGAAATCAGTCGTCGAGTACGACGCCGAAGGAACGGAAGAAATCACCCGGTTCGGGGAAAAAGTGGCGGCGGGGAAAACGACGGCGGAAACGCCGACGCAGATCCATGAGTCGGCGAAGCAGGGCGGGCTGGCGATCAACGAGGCGGGGGAAGTCTACGTCTATGACATCAACGCTCCAGACGGCGTGTACCACCGGCTGATGGTGTTCAAGCCGCAGAGCCCGGGCGACTTCGAAAACTACGTCTACGCGGGGGAAGTGGCAGCGGGATTCAACGGTGACGGGAGGGCCCCAGTCCGGCCGGTGGCCGACACGGCGGGCAACATCTACGTGGGTGGCGAAGAATACGTCGAGATGTACGCGCCGGAAGTGCCGGCACCCTACCCGGCACCGGCGGCGGAGGTGGTCTGCAGCTTCGAATACGAACCGGGCGGGATCAGGTCGGTGACGGTGAACCCGGAGAGCGGGGAAACCTTCTTCTTCAGCTTCAAGAAAGAGGCGGGGTTCAAATTCAAGCTGGTGCACCAGCTCGCCCCCTGCGATGAAGAAACGGGGGAATTCGAGGAAATCGGCAAGTTCGAGGTGAAACCCGAACGCGACGACCTTTACGCGCTGGCGTTTGATCCGGAGCGGGAATTCTCGCCGACGCGACCGGCGGGAATGCTCTACGGGGGAGCACCGGGACCGGAGCCGGACGTTGGCAAAGGCGAACCGGGCCAGAGCTCACTCGGCTACGGCTTCGCGCCGGCAGAAGAAAAACCGCCGAGCGTGCTGGCGGAATCGATCACCAAGGTGACGGCCAAAAGCGCGCAGATGCGCGCCTCGATCAACCCGGAGGGCTTTCCGACCAACTACGTCTTCGAATACCTGACCGAGGCCGCCTTTGAGGGAGGCGGGGAAAGCTTCGCGGGGGCAGCGGAAGCACCGCCCGGAGGAGCGCCGATCGCCGGCACGGTGGGGGCACAGTCCGTGGCGGCGACGCTCAGTGGCCTTACGCCAGACACCGAATACCGCTCCCGGGTAGTCGTACGCAGCGAATGCGCACCCAGCGAACCGAGCAAAGTCTGCGAAGTGGCTGGCGCGGGGCGGAGGTTTCGCACCTACCCGCTGGGATCAGGGGGCCTGCCCGATGAGCGGGCCTATGAGCTGGTCTCACCGCCCCAAAAGCACGGCGGCCAGGTCTTCCCGGCGGACTCGAGTTTCAGCAGCTGCGGGATCATCGAATGCAAGCCGGGGCACTACCATCACCTGCCGTTTCCGCTGCAGAGCACGGCCAACGGCAACGCGATCGCCTACGAGGGCACCTCGTTTGGTCCCGGGGAAGGGACGGCGCTGGAAAACGAGTACATCGCCCGCCGTAGCGCGAGCGGTTGGCAAAACACGAACCCGACCCCCCAGCTGCTGCAACCCGGATCCGGGTACAAGGTCCTCGACCCCACCCTGGAAGTGGGCGTCCTGGTTCAGCCCACCCCCGTGCTGAGCCCGGTGGCCCCAAGCGAAACCACCAACCTCTACTCGCAGCCGGGCGCCAATCCGCTCGCCCTGACCCCGCTGGTCAGCGCAGCTCCGCCTAACCGGGGGCCGGGGCAGGCCTTCGAGATCAACTACCAGGGCGCCTCGTCCGACCTCTCGCGGGTCTTTTTCACCGCCAACGATGTACTCACGGAAGCGACTGCGTTCGCGCCCGAACCCCCTGACCCCGGGGCAGACGGGACCCAGCTCTATGAATGGAGCGGCGGACAACTGCGCCTGGTCAACGTCCTGCCCGGCAACGCGGCGGTGAAAGCCGGTGCCTCCTTCGGCGCCGGCGGCGCCAACTCGATCTCCGCCGATGGCTCGCGCGCCTTCTGGGTGGACGAATCTGGCCAGACTTACGTGCGCGAAAACGGGGAAGAGACCCTGGAAATCCCCGGCGGCGAGTTCCTCGTCGCCGACCCCGAGGGCTCGAAAGTGCTCCTCGACGACGGCTCGCTCTATGACCTGGGAGCTAAAACCAGCATCGACCTGACCGAAGGCGCGGGGGGCTTTGAGGGCGTCGCCGGCCACAGCGAGGACCTCTCGCGGATCTACTTCGTCGATACGGTGGTCCTGAGCGAAGAGGAAAACAGCGAGGGCGCGAAAGCGCAGGCAGGCAAAGACAATCTCTACGCCTGGAGCGCGGGCTCACCCACCCGCTTCGTGGCGACGCTTCTGCCTACCGACAACAAAGACCAAGGCAGTGGCGGGGGGATCGCTGACTGGGTCGCAGTGCCCTCGCTGCGCACCGCCGAGGCGAGCCCGGACGGGCGCTACCTGGCCTTCGTCTCTCGGGCGCCCCTAGCCGCCCCGCTCCCCGCTTACAGCAACGTCGGCCCCTGCGAGGAAAACCTTGCCACCAGCGAATTTCTCCAGGTTCCCTGCCCGGAGGTCTACCTCTATGACTCAGCCGTGGGCGAGCTCGTCTGCGCATCGTGCGCCCCGAGCGGGGCCGACCCACTGGGCTGGAGCGCGCTACGACGCCTGGAAGCGGCGCCCCCGTCGATGCCCCAGTCGCACTACCTGAGTAACTCGGGACGACTTTTCTTCGACACTCAAGACGCGCTCTCGCCCTTTGACACCAACGAAGGGATCGAAGACGTCTACCAATTCGAGCCCGAGGGAGTTGGCGGCTGCGGGCGCGAGGGCGGCTGCGTGGATCTGATCTCGGCCGGGCGCGAGGGGATCGACTCGAACTTCCTGGCGAGCGATGAGACGGGCGACAACGCCTTCTTCACGACCCGCGACAGGCTGCTCGCCGCCGACAGCGATGCACTGATGGACCTCTATGACGCGCGGGAGGACGGAGGGTTCTTGCCGGTGTCTGAACCGTCGCCCCCCGAAGTGCAGCTACAGCCCCTTCCCTTCAAACCACCCCCACCCTCGGCAGCCCTGAGCGACCCCGGCAACGTGGGGCCGAGCAGGGGCTGCAAGAAGGGCCAGGTCAAAAAGAAGGGCAAGTGCGTGAAGAAGCACAAGGGCAAGGGTAAGAAACAAAAGCGCGGGGGCCCCCGACGATGAGGGCAACTCGCGCCATGCTCCTTGCCTTGGCCCTCCTGGCCGGCTTGGTGCTCGCGCCAGTGGCGCGAGCGGATTTCGGGATCCTGCCAGGGTCGCTGAAAGCCAGCGCCCTCAACCGCGACGGTACGACCACCACCCAGGCGGGCGCCCACCCCTACGCCTTCAACCTCCAGTTCAAACTGAAGACCGACGGCTCGGGGCAGAGCGAAGGCGGGGAAATGCGGAATGTGATCACCGAGCTGCCGCCGGGGCTGATCGGAAATCCCTTTGCGGTGCCACGCTGCTCGCGCCAGGAATTCGAAGGCGGCCTGCCCCAATGCGATCCGAGCACCCAGGTCGGGGTGCTGAGCGCGATCATCCCCGGCGTCGGGGAAGCTTTCGGCCCCCTCTACAATCTCATTCCCCAGCCAGGGGCGGCGGCGCAGCTTGGTTTCAACGCCGCCGGCCTTCTTGCCATATTCTCGGCCTCGGTCACCAGCGAAGACGAATACGGCGTGCGGGTGATCGCGCCGGACCTGCCGCTCGAAGTCATCCAAGGGTCAGCGACGATCTGGAGCGTGCCGGCCGACCCCGAACACGACCCCGAACGCGGTCCTTTCGGTGGACTGACCTCAACCGCCCCGCTCCTGCCCTTCCTCACCCTGCCGACTTCGTGCCAGGCACCGCCGCAGTTTCGAGTCGACGTCGACTCGAAACTGGCCCCCGGCCTCTTCACGGGCGAATCGGCGCTGCTGGACGACAGCGCCGGCAACCCGGTCACGCTCTCTGGCTGCGAAGCGGTGCCCTTCTCCCCACAGGTTTCGTCAGGGCCGAGTACGACCGCAGCGGAGTCACCGAGCGGGCTCGGATTCAAGCTGGGGCTGCCGAACCAGGGCCTGCTCAACCCCAAAGAGGGCACCGTCGCCGAAACCGAGCCGGAGAAAACCGTGGTCACCTTCCCCGAGGGCATCATCGCCAACCCCTCAGCGGTCAACGGCCAGGGAGTCTGCACCCCGGCCCAGTTCAAAGCGGCGAGTTCCCTTACGGGCCCCGCCCAGGGCTGCCCGGAGAGCTCCAAGCTCGGCACGCTCACGGCCAACTCACCGCTGCTCGATCAAGCAGTCGAAGGCTCGCTCTACCTCGCCGCCCCCCACAACAACCCCTTCGACTCCCTCCTGGCCCTCTACATCGTCGCCGCCGCACCAGAACGAGGCGTACTGGTCAAGCAGGCCGGGCTGATCGAGGCAAACCAAGTGACCGGGCAGCTGACGACGACGATTGACGGGCTGCCCCCGGTCCCATACTCCTCGTTTGAGGTGCGCCTGCGCGAAGGGCCGAGGGCCCCCCTGATCACCCCCCAGCTCTGCGGCCCCTACACCACCACCGCGAAGCTCTACCCGTTCTCGGATCCGGGCACCGCGACGATCCTGAGCGTCCCCTTCACGATCTTCTCGGGGGCAAACGGCGCCTCCTGCGCCCAGAGCATCGCCCAGCTTCCGTTTGCCCCGACCCTTGCGGCCGGGACCACGATCCCGATCGGCGGCGCCCACTCGCCCTTCGTCTTCGAACTGACCCGCAACGACGGCGAACAGCGGCTCGGGGGTCTTGAAACCACGCTGCCCCAAGGCCTCTCCGGAAAACTCGCCGGCATCCCCTACTGCCCCGAGGCGGCGATCGCGACGGCAACTGCGCGCTCAGGCGAAGGCCAGGGTGCCATCGAGCTCGCCGCACCCTCCTGCCCCGCCGCCTCGCAGATCGGCACCGCAGTTGCTGGGGCCGGCGCCGGACCGAGCCCCTACTACGTCCAGGGCAATGCCTACCTAGCCGGCCCCTACAAAGGCGCCCCACTGTCAACGGTGATCATCACCCCGGCGATCGCCGGACCCTTCGACCTCGGCGTGGTCGTCGTTCGTGCCGCCCTCTACATCAACGAATCAACGGGACAGGTGACCGCCAAGAGCGATCCGCTGCCCCAGATCCTCCACGGCTTGCCGCTTAACATCCGCTCGGTGTCTTTGCGCCTGGACCGCTCCAACTTCGTCCTCAACCCGACCTCGTGTGAAGTGAAGGCGATCACCGCCACGGCGATCTCTGTGATCGGCACCCCTGCGGCGCTTAAGAACCGCTTCCAGGTCGGCTCTTGTCGCGGCCTTGACTTCTCGCCCAAACTCTCGCTCTCCTTGAAGGGGCCGACGAAGCGCGCCGGGCACCCCGCCTTCAAAGCCGTGCTGACCCAGCCTGCAGGCCAGGCGAACATTGCAAGCGTCTCGGTTGCCTTGCCGCCGACCGAGTTCTTAGATCAGGCGCATGTCTCGAATCCATGCACTCGCCCCCAATTCGCCGCGGGCACCTGCCCGCCGAGTTCGATCCTCGGCCGCATCCGTGCGATCACCCCCTTGCTGGATGCTCCGCTGGAAGGCCCGATCTACTTCCGCTCAAACGGCGGCGAACGAGAACTGCCCGACGTCGTCGCTGATCTGAACGGTCAGGTCCACCTGGTCCAGGTCGGCTTCGTCGATGCCGTCCACAAGAAGGGCTCTGAACAGTCGCGGATCCGCACCACGTTCGCAACCGTGCCTGATGCCCCGGTATCGAAGATCGTGATCGAACTTAAATCCGGCAAGAAGAACGGGCTTCTGGTCAACTCGGCCAACATCTGCAAGACGCCCAACCAGGCGATCGTGAAGATGCGGGGACAGAACGGGAAGAGCTTTGACTCCAAGCCGCGTATCGCCACCAGTTGCAAGAAGAAGTAGAGAGCAAGCTTACTGCGCGCGAACACCCTCCGGGTGCGCGACCACCGTCTGCGGGTCGGCCCGCTGGGCGCGGACGCGGACGCGGGCGCCGGGCTCGACGTCGCCGAGGCTCTTGGTGTCGACACTGACCGCGAGCTCGGAGCCGGGGGCCTCGGCGAGCAGGTTCGGGTAGCCCTCGACGTCGTGGGACTCCTCGACATCGAGCACGACGTCGCTCATCTGCGGGACGCCATGGCGCGGCTTCACCGCGCGCACGGTCCCCTTCAGCTCGGCCCAGTTCTCAATCGCTCGCACCATCGCCGTGCTCACCTCCTCCGTTCGCTGAGGCGCCGTTGCCCGCCAGGTACCCGACGAGCGCCCGGCCGATCGGTTGTCCGGTCAGGTCCTCGTAGAAAGAATAGGCGGGGGATGGGTTGGCCTCGAAGCAGAACCAGCGCCCGTCGGGACTCCGGCGCAGGTCGATGCCGCAGACCGGCAGTTCGAGCGCGACGCTGAGGGCAAGGCAACTGGCCTCCACCTCGGGCGGCACGGTGCACGGCCGCATCTCCAGGTCATCGGAGTCGCGGCCGGCGTAGCGGTAGTCGGTCGCGGCGGAGACGACCTCGGTCGCGTGCACCTCCTCGCCGACGACGTGGACGCGGACGTCGACGCCGGGAACCAGCGCCTGGAACTGGGTCGGCAGGTGGCGCACCCGCTCCAGCTCCTCGATCCGCGAACCGCGCAGCTCACGCACGATCGAGCGGGTCGAGGAGATCGACTTGTAGATCACGCGGCCGTGCTCGGCGGCGAAGCGGCGCACCTCATCGGGGTCGTTGGTCACCGTCGTCGGCGGCGCCAGCAGGCCGCACTCGAGGATCAGCTGCGCCTGGAACGGCTTCGACATGTTGGTGGCGCTGGGCCCGAGCCGGTTGACGACCCGGCAGGGGGCGACCTCGAGCCAGGCGATCAGAGCCTGGTAGAGCGCCTGTGCCCGGGCCAGCCGCGCCGGGTCCGGCGGGTCGCCGAGATCGGGCAGGGTGCGCGGCTCGACCAGCCGCGCGTAGACGCCGGTGAAGAGGCCGACGTCCCACTCGCCACCCGGCCCGCGCAGGGTGCCGGCGAGAAATTCGCCGTCGAGGTCGAGGGCCAGCGTCCACTCGTCGACCTGGCGCTGGTTGAGGACCAGGTGCGGCACCCCTGCCGCCTCCGCCGCTGCGACCACTCCCGCCACCGGGCCCTCGCTGGGGATGCCGCAGATCAGGATCACAGCGCCGCGCCGGTCATTAGGTCGGCGAGGGCGGCGGCGCCTTCAGGGCCGAGCCGCGGCATCGTCTCGGCTCCGCAAAAGACCCGGGCGGCCTCCGGGTCGCCGGCGGCCGCGGCGGCGACGTGGACCCCGAGCAGCGAGCAGCCGGCGCGGCGGGCCAGCCGCGCGTAGCCCTCGGTCTCCTCGTCGCTTGCACCGCCCAGCACTCGCTCGCCGACCACGAGCAGCTCCGCCGCCTCGCCGACCGGCTCTGCCCAGAGCCGCGCCCAGCCGTCCTCCCCATCGCCGTTCGCCCCAGTCGGCAGCGCGGTCGTCGCCGAGCCGAGGTCGCCGGGCAGCGGCTCCCACCCCTCATAAGGAGACGGCGCCCCGGGCGGCGCCAGGGCGATGCGGCGACTGCGCAGGCCGGAGGCGGCGGCCAGCGACAGCCACTCCAGCAGGCCCATCGCCGGGCCGTTGAGGCTGCGCGGCGAAGCCGGATTGACCACCGGGCAGGGCAGGCTCTGCAGCCAGCTCAGCAGCAGCGCGTGGCTCTCCATCGCCGCGTAGTCGCGGTCGGCCTGGGGCGCGGAGGCAAACTGCGGCGGCATCGTGTGGGTGAGCCGGCAGGCGAGCCCGAGCAGGGATGCGGAATCGAGCCGCCGCCCGCCGGCGCAGAGGATCTCGGTGCCGACGCCGCCCTCGTCGAGCCGGTGGGTGAAGCGCGAGCCGAGGAAGAGCTCGTCCTCCCAGGCGATGAAGCTGCCCGGGTCGCGCAGCGCCAGCTCCCGCGCCAGCAGCTCGGCGTCGGTGTCCCCGCGGTGGGCGAGGACGGCGTAGCTCACCCGCGCCTCAGCCCATCGCCGGCGGCACGTCCAGGAGTCGCTTCTCGAAGCGACTCTCGAGCCGGTCCTGATCCTGTTCGGCGACGTCCCCCTCGGCTGCGTAGGCGCCACCGCTGAGATCCGGGCGCAGCTCACTGGAGATGAACGGCTGCACCTGGCCCAGGCGCGCTTCCAGCGCCGCGAGCCGCGCTTCCAGCGCCTCGACCGATCCCTCGCCCTCGCTGCCGCTGCGGCCGAAGGGCGGTTCGATCGGCGGCCGTTCGAATTCGCGCGGCAGGTCGCCGGGCTTGTCGAGCGCGACCGTCTTGTCGATGTCCGGCTTCTCCGGGCGCTTCTCGGGGAAGCGCTTGGTGTCGATCAGCTCCTTCAGGCGCTCTTTCTCCGTGGTGTCCTTGATGTTGTCCTTGCGGAACTCCTTCAACTCTTTGAACTTGACCCGGCAGCGGACGCTGAGCCGCGCCGTCATCGTCGGGCCCGGTTCGGAGATGTCGGTCACCGCGACGCAGGTCGCCGAGCCCGCGTAGGAGTTCGAGTTCGGCGTCGATTTGCCGTCGAAGCCGCGGTTGCCGCTGGAGCCGGGATAGGGGTCGCCGGCGTCGCCGCGGTTTTTGCGGCCCTCCAGATCGCGTTTGCCGTCCGCCTGCTCCAGCGCCACCTTCGGGTGGTTCTCGTCGGTGTTGGTCGCGATTGCGTCGTCGATGTGCCAGATCAGCAGGCCGCCGCTCGGCAGTTTGTCGTCGAAGCCCGCTTTCTGGCGGTTCTCGACCAGGAAGTACTCCTGGCTGGCTTCGCCGTTGCGCCAGAGCCGGTGCACGGTGTGGCTGTCCTTGACGTCGCCGATCGTGGCGGCCGCGTTGGCGGTCTGGTTGGCCACCGTCACCCACTCCTGGCCGACCTTGCACCAGGCGGAGGGATGCGCCGGCCGGTCGCCGGACCCGTTCCAGCTGCCGGCAGCCATCAAGCACCAGCTGCCGATCCCCTCGGAGGAGTTGTCGGTGTCGTAGAGGTCGGGCCAGCCGAACAGCAGGTGGCCGAGCTCGTGGGCGCAGACGCCGACCTTGCCGTCCTCGGGGATCGTCAGGTAGCCGAAGATCTGGGTCGTGTCGGTCGCGTAAGCGCCGCCGTCGAGCACCCACTTGTGGGACCAGATGTCGCCGGCTTTGCCGGTCTGCTCGGCGCCGCTGCCGGCGTGGACGACGATGAAGGCGTCGACGAAGCCGTTGCCGTCGTTGTCGTAGGGGGCGAAGTTGACCGCCGGGTCGGCGGCTTTGGCGGCGTCACGGGCCATCGTCCTCGCGTTCGGCAGGGCCGAGCCCATGCCCGAGGCGCCGTTGGCGTACTCGGAGAGTTTTTTCGGCAGGCGGTAGGGACCGACGACTTCACCCTGGATGTCGATGAGGCCGTTGGAGACCTCTTTGTAGTAGTCGCGGACGCTGCCGGTGGCCATTTTGCCCTGCGAGAAGAAGAGCTCTTCGAAGTGGGCTTTGGAGGCGCTGATTTTCTTGTCGCTGAAGTCGACGAGGATCACGATCACCCGCAGCGCTCCGCGCAGCGGGGCGCGGTCGGCGGCGGCGTTGCGGATCGTCGAGGGCGGGGCGCCGAGCGGGAACTCGGTGCCGGGGATGATCAGGCCGTCGTTGAGGCCGAATGCTTTCGGGCGCTCGGCGTGGACCTCCGCCTGCGGCAGCGATTTGAGGCTTTTATCCGCGCTCTGCAGCTCTTTGGCGATCTTGTCGCTGAGTTTGGGCGCCGGCGCGACCATGCAGCGCTGGCCGTCGTCGCTGGCAGCCGCCGCGCGGTAGATCGTCGTCAGGTCGCCGAGTAGGGGGCTCGCGTTCCGTGGCATCTCTGGGCACCTCCGCCGTGAATTGACTGGACGTCGGGCGCCGGCCGAGAGGGAGACCCCCGTACCGAGAGACATATACCAGAGTACTGAGTTATTTCTGAGTAACTTCAGAGAAGGCGCTTGAACTGGGCCCAGCTGCGGGTGTTGGCGACGTCGGCGGCGGTCAGCCAGGCGCGGCGCGCGGTGGCGACGGCGTAGGCCATGTTGTCGAGCGTGTCGACACCGTGGGCGTCGGTGTTGAGGACGAGGGTGACGCCGGCGTCGACGGCGAGGCGGGCGTGGCGGTCGGAAAGGTCGCGGCGGTTCGGATTGCCGTTGATCTCGATCGCGGTCCCGGTTCGGGCGGCTGCCTCGGCGACCGCCTCGACGTCGATCCCGTAGGGCTCGCGGCGGCCGATCAGGCGGCCGGTGAGGTGGCCGATGCAGTTGACCTGCGGGTTCTCGATCGCGGTCAACACCCGCTCGGTCATCGCTTTTTCGGAGACCGAGAAGGAGGTGTGGACGCTGGCGACGACCCAGTCCAGGGCTTCGACCAGGTCATCGGGATAGTCGAGGGTGCCGTCGAGGCCGATGTTGATCTCCGAGCCGGAGAGCAGGCGGAAGCCGCGTTTGCCCTTGTTCCACTCGCCCACCTCCTCGATCCGTTCCCAGAGCCGCTCCGCGGTGACGTGGTCGCCGAAGCCGTGGCTGGCGGAGTGGTCGGTGATCGCCAGGTATGCGTAGCCACGCTCGCGCGCGGCCTCGGCCATCTCCTCGAGGCTGTTGCGGCCATCGGAGAGGGTGGTGTGGGAGTGCAGGTCGCCCTTGATGTCGCCGAGCTCGATCAGGTTGGGCAGCTCACCCTCGCGGGCCGCCTTCAGCTCGCCGCGGTTCTCGCGCAGCTCCGGCTCGATGTAGGCGCAGCCGAGCCGCTTGTAGACCGCCGCCTCGTCCTCGCAGAGCTCGGTCTCACCGCTCTCGGTCTCGGTGATGCCGTGCTCGGAAACCGAGAGGCCGCGGGCGACCGCCTCTTCGCGCAGCGCCACGTTGTGAGCCTGGGAGCCGGTGAAGTGCTGCAGCAGGTTGCCGAAGGCGGCCGGGGCGACGATCCGCAGGTCGACCGAGATCCCGTTGTGGGTCTGGGCGCGGACGCCATTGGCGCCAGGTTTGCCGGCGGTGGCGATCAGCGGGTGGGAGGCAAGGTGCTCGGCCAGCGCTTTGGGCTCATCGGCGGTGGCGATCAGGTCGATGTCCTTGCAGGTCTCGGCCCAGCGCCGGACCGAGCCAGCGACCTCGACCCGGTTGGCGGCCGGGTGATCGCGCAGCGCCGCCGCCAGCTCGGCGGCGATCGGGCGCACCGCCGAGAGCAGCAGCCGGCCCGGGCCCTCCCCGGGCTCGCCCAGCCGCTCCAGCGACGCCAGCACGTTTTCCTCCGCCTTCGGCCCGAGGCCTTTGACCTCGCGCACCTGTTCGGACTCGGCGGCGGCTTTCAGCTCCTCCAGCGTGGAGATGCCGAGCTCGTCGAACAGCCGGCGCGCGGTTTTTGCCCCCACCCCCGGCACCCGCGTCACCTCGATCAGGGTCGGCGGGAACTTCGCCTTCAGCTTCACCGCGGCCGGGATCTCGCCGGTCTCCAGCAGTGCATCGATCTTTTCCGCCAGCGTCTTGCCGACCCCGGGGATCTCCGTCGCCCGCCCTGCCTTCGCCAGCTCGGCGACCGAAACCGGGCTCTCGCGGATCGCCTTGGCGGCGGTCCCGTAAGCGAGCACCCTGTATTTGACGGCGCCGTCGAGCTCGTAGAGCACGCCCAGCTCGTCGAGGGCAGCCGCGATCTCTGCATTGGTCACGCGCAGAACTTAACCTGCCCGGAAGAGCGGCTTCAGTGGCAGTGGTCAGTTGCCGGCCTCACGCCTCGCTGAAGGAGCGATGGCCGCCGGGGTGGCTGATCACCTCTGGTCGCTGGAAGAGATCGCAGCGCTAATGGACTGATCTGGCTTCTGCTTGCGCCGGTCTTCCCGCCAGTAGACGCCGAAATAGATCAGCCAGAACACAATGGCGAGCCCCTTCAAGATCCCTGTCCACGGAGTCAGGGAACGGAGCGAACGCCGCAAGGGACGTCGCGACAACTGGGACCGCCAAGAGCCACATCAAATGTTCGGGTACCTGCTGACCATTCCCTGGTAAGCCTAGTCGTCGGGGCCACCCCGACGGGAAGGCCGCCCCCGCTATCGACTCAGATGGGCCCTGATCGCGGCGACCTGAGTCGCGTCGAGATGCCATTCCCCGCCCTTGCCCGGAGCAGCACAGCTTTCGAGCGATTGCGCGAACGCGACGAGCTATGCGGCCCCGCGAATCTACTTCGCCAGCAATCCCTTTCGGCGTCCACATCTTCATGGATGACCTTAGCGACGGCGCTTCGAAATCCAGCGGCTCGCCTAGCTAGATCCGCTGGCAGAACTCTTGCGGTACCCAGAAAGGGAGGCGAAAGTCCCAAAATGCAGGATTCTTTCGCCTCCATGGCGCAGAGCGGGGCACTCTTTTACGGCGACAACCTGGATGTTCTACGTCGATACATCGAGGATGCGAGCGTCGACCTGATCTACCTCGATCCGCCGTTCAACAGCAACGCGAACTACAACGTCCTGTTCTCTGAGCAAAACGGATCGCGTTCCGCCGCCCAGATCAAAGCCTTTGGCGATACCTGGCGCTGGGACCAAAGCGCAGCAAAGGCCTACGAGGAAATCGTTGAGCATGGCGGGGAGGCATCGCGGACGATGCAAGCTTTTCGGACCATCTTGGGGGCCAGCAATATGCTCGCCTATCTCGCGATGATGGCTCCTCGCTTGATCGAGCTACATCGAGTGTTGCGGCGAGATGGAAGCCTCTACCTCCACTGCGATCCCACGGCAAGCCACTACTTGAAGCTGCTGCTGGACGCCGTATTCGGACCTAAATGCTTTCGGTCGGAGATCGTCTGGAAGCGGAGCAGCGCCCATAGCGACACCAAGCAAGGTCGGCGTATCCACGGTCATATCCATGACGTGATCCTCTTCTACACGCGTGGTGAGGAATGGACTTGGAATCCGATCTACACGCCCTACGACGAGGCCTACATCGAGTCCAAGTACCGCCACATCGAGGGGGCCACCGGCCGGCGGTATCGCCTCAGTGATCTAACTGCCGCGAAGCCAGGGGGCGACACGAGCTATGTCTGGCACGGGCGTACTCCCTATCGTGGGCGTTACTGGGCCTATTCGCGAGAAAAGATGGACGAATTCGAGGCGGAAGGACGAATTCGGTTCCCGAACAAGCCCGATGGCGTGCCAGAGCTCAAGCGCTACCTGGATGAACAGCCGGGCGTGCCGCTCCAGGATCTGTGGACCGATTTAGATCCGATCAACGCGAAGGCAGCCGAGCGGCTCGGGTATCCGACGCAGAAGCCCGAATCCCTCCTTGAGCGAATCATCGAGTCGGGCAGCCATGAGGGAGGGGTCGTCCTTGACCCGTTCTGCGGCTGCGGCACTGCGGTCGCTGTCGCCGAGCGGCTCGGGCGTCACTGGGTCGGAATCGACGTTACCTACCAGGCCACCAATCTGATCAAGAGCCGCCTATTCGACGCCTTTGGTGAGGGAATCGACTTCTCCGTTACTGGAGAGCCGACGACCGTAGAGGAGGCGGCACAGCTAGCAAAAGAAGATCCATTCCAGTTCGAGGTTTGGGCGCTAGGACTTGTCGGTGCTCGTCCGGAGCAGAAGAAGAAAGGGCGAGATGGTGGCATCGACGGTGAGCTTTATTTCCATGAGAAGGATGGCGGCAAGACGCGGCGGGTGATCCTTTCCGTGAAATCGGGCAAGACGGGGGTCGCCCACGTTCGAGAATTGCGAGGGGTTGTTGAGGACGAAGACGCCGAGATCGGCGTGTTGATAACGATGCGTGAGCCCACCAGAGCCATGCGCGAGCTAGCCGCGAGCGCTGGTTTCTACCGCTCCGGCTCGGAGGGCGTAGGAACTTGGGGGAAACATCCACGTATGCAGATTTTGACTGTCGCCGAACTGTTGGATGGCAAAGGGATCGACAAGCCGCCGCGAACCGGAGATCTCACGTTTCGCCGCGCCGAGCCAGCCGAGCGGCGCCGCAGACTTCCGGGCACCGAGCCGCTGTTCCGGAACCTCCCCGATGCGCCGGTATTCGGCGACGTATTCCAGAGTTCTGGCAAGTCCTAATCAAGCAGCGCCCGCGATCTCTTCCAGCGACCATAACGTGATCGGCGACACCCGCCGCCATCGCCGGAGTCCGGTCGTTTGCGCGACGCCCCCGCCGCTTCGATGGTCTGATGCGGCGAAGCTAGCGCGGGATCGGCTCTGGGTGGGGCGTTAGCTCAAACTGACCCACTACCCCTCGGGTAGGCCGCTATACTTTTTGAAGTATTGAGCAACGAACCTCGATTTCGGGAGACGGAGATCCAGTGACCGGAAAACTCACCGACGTAACCGATGCCAACTTCAAAGCCGACGTTCTCGATGCCGATGGCCCTGTGCTCGTCGACTTCTGGGCCCCTTGGTGCGGCCCCTGCCGGGTCGTCCATCCCGTGCTCGAGGAGATCGACGCCGAGCGTGAGGATCTGAAGATCGTCTCGATCAACGTCGACGAGAATCAGCAGACCGCGGCTCAGTACGAGGTTCTCTCGATCCCGACGATGATCCTCTTCAAAGACGGCGCGATCGCGAAGAAAATCGTCGGGGCGATGCCGAAGCGCCGCCTCGAGGCCGAGCTGGAGCCGGCGCTCGCCTAGCGCGGGTCGTCGTTCGAGACCAATGCCGTTCGTTCACGTCCACTGGTTCGAGGGCCGCTCCGACGAGCAGAAGGCTGAAATCGCCAAGCGGATCGAGGAAGCGCTGGTGGAGGTCGCCGGCGCCGCCCCCGAGCACTGCTGGGTCAAGTTCTCCGACTCCTCCAAAACCGACTTCATCATCGGCGAGCCGCGCGAGTAGTCGCGCGGCGCCCGCCCCAGCTCAGAGCAGCTTCGCTTCCCTCAGCCCGGTTTCGATCCAGGGGCTGAGGGTGCGGGCGAAGGTTGCCGTCAGGTGGCTTTTGTCGCGGTAGACGAGGGCGTTGCCGATCACCGCTCGGCAGAGGTCGGCGGGGCAGATCTCGGCCGTGAGGTCGATCAGGTGGGCATTCGGAGCGGCCACGGCGGCTCGGGCGTCGAATTCCTTGTCGGGGTCGCGGTCGCGCTCGAAGGCGCAGGAGTCGAGGTTCTGCAGCTCTTTGGAGACGCAGCTCGGCACGTCGCTGGCCGAGGCCGGGGTGTCGCGGATCACGGCGGTGCGCAGGCCGGCGCGGTCGATCCGCGCCAGCGTCTCGGCATATCCCGCCTCCATCGCCGCCGCCCCGTCGGCGCCGGTAAGTTCGTTGCCGTCGGCGTCGTAGGGGGTGTAGGCGGTGTCGCCGCTCATCACCACCATCGCCTTGCTCGACGCAGCTTCGATCCGCTGCAGCGAGTCCTCGCGCCAGGCCCGGCACTGCGAGTACTCGCGGTCGGCGACCATGCTGCGGATCGGCACTTCGCCTGGCGTGCATTCGGCCTTGGTCAGGGCGATCAGGCGCCAGTGGTGCTTTCTCGCCAGCTCTTCCAGCGGCGCGAAGTACTGCATCGCGTGCGAGTCGCCGAAGAGGATCAGCGTGCGTTTGCCGTGTGGATCGCCGTAGAGACAGCGGTTGGAGTTGGTGCCGTCGATGCCGACCAGGCAGCCGTCGTAGAAGGCGCGGGAGCGGTCGTCGCGGGCCCGCAGCGGGTTCGGCCGCACTGCGTCGGCGCTCTTCTGCGGGGTCGATTCGTGGACGAGGGCAGCGGCGCCGCTGACCGTGGCCTGGGGCGCGGTCTGCAGCACCGGCTGCACGTCGGCCAGCATCAGGCCACTGCCGACGGCGATCGCGGTGCAGCCGAGGCCGAGCGCGAGGCCGCGGCTGGGGAAGCGGGCGAGGGTGCGGGCGCGGCGCACCGGGTCCTCGATCAGGTGGTGGGTGAGCACGGTCGGGACCAGCGAAGCGGCGACGACCGCGAGGCCGGAGGCGACCGAGAGCGGCCCCCAGATGACCGCGGCGAAGACCAGGGCCGGCCAGTGCCAGAGGTACCAGGAGTAGGAGATGCGGCCGACGTAGCGGACCGGCGCCAGCCCCAGCAGGCCAGCGGGGGCGGCGCGGGTTGCGGCGTGGACGGAGGCGCCGGCGAGGATCACCGCGGCGGTGCCGAGAGTCGGGACCAGGGCGGCGGTGCCGGGGAACGGCGTGGCGGCGTCGAAGGCGAAGGCGGCGTAGACGATCGCCGCCAGGCCGGCCCACCCGATCGCGGCCGCGGCGATGCGCGGCAGCTTGACCACGCCGAGCAGGGCGAGGGCGGCGCCGAGGGCGAGCTCCCAGGCGCGGCCGAAGGTGGAGAAGTAGGCGGAGGCGGGCTCGGAGCCGGTGAGCGCGATCCCCAGCGCCAGCGAACCGGCGAGCACCGCCGCCAGGGTCACCCAGAGGACCGGGCGGACGGAGGCGCCGCGGCGGCGCCAGAGCCAGGTCACGGCCAGCATCAGGGTCGGCCAGACGAGGTAGAACTGCTCCTCGATCGCCAGCGACCAGAGGTGGAGGACCGGGCTCGGTTCGATGTCCTGGGCGAAGTAGTCGGTCGACTGCGCGGCGAAGTGCCAGTTGGCGGTGTAGAGGGCGGAGCTGATGATGTCCCCCGAGACTTCGACCGCGCGCAGCGGCGAGAGCAGCAGCAGCGAGGCGACGCCGACGGCGGCGAGCAGGACGGCGGAGAGCGGCAAGAGGCGCTTGGCGCGGCGGGCGTAGAAGCGGCGCAGGGAGATGCGGCCGGTGCGCTCGACCTCGCCCAGCAGCAGGCGGGTGATCAGGAAGCCGGAGATGACAAAGAAGACGTCGACGCCGATGTAGCCGCCGGCGAGCAGCGGCACGCCCGCGTGGCAGAGCAGGACGGCGCCGATCGCGACGGCGCGCAGCCCCTCGACGTCAGCTCGGAAGCCCTCCCTGGGGGGCGTCGGTGCCGGCTCGATTCTTGAGTGCATGGGTCAACTTTACGGAAGAGTGTCGCTTGGCGGGGCCGCTGCCCTCGCTTGCAGGGTTGCAGTCCGCGCCAGCCAGTGCATCGCCTGGTCGACAAGGTAGGGACGGGCGCGCTCGGTCGTGTGACCGCCTGGGACCTCCCACAGGTATACCCGGTCGAACTTGGCGGCAAAAGCCTCGTTCATCGCCACAGGCACGACCAGGTCCCCCCTGCCCTGGTAGACGAGCAGCGGCGACCGGGCCGGGCGGCGCAGGGGCGAGAGCCGCAGCTCCGCCGCTGGGCCGAGGGCGATCTGTTCGAAGTAATTGGGCCCGTAGACGCCGAGCGGCCATTCCCAGGTCGCCAGGTCGGAGACCGGCGCCTTGGCGACGGCGGCCGAGACCAGCCCGTCGCCGGCGAGCAGCGCGGCCAGGGTGCCGCCGGCCGAGGACCCGTAGGCGTAGACGCCCAGCAGCCCGAATCGGTCGCGCAGCCGCCGCGCTTCCGCCCGCGCCCGCAGCACGGCGGCCGGCATGTTGCCGAGCGGGTAGGTGACGTAGTGCGGGACGAAGCCGGCGGCGATCGCCCGCTCGGCGGTCAGCGGCTGGAAGTTGGGGTCCTCGAAGAGGAAGGAGCCGCCGTGGAAGAGCAGCAGCTGCGGTTTCGGGCCGCTGGGCTCGGGCGCAGTTCCTCCCGGGCCCTCCGCTTCCGTCGCCCCTGCGGTCGCCGGCGTCGCCGCGAGGACGAGGAGGAGGGTGAGGATCGTGAGTGCGCGCCGCAACGGGATCGCCTCAGGCCCGGTTCAGCGAGATCGCCAGCTCGCGACCGTCGATCGTGGTGCCGGCGCCGTTGCCGCCCTCGGCGAAGGAGAGCGAGGTGGCGAGTACCTCGCCGGCGACGTACTCCTCGTGCGCCCGCGCGGCCTCGAGCAGGTCGGCGTCGCCGCCCAGGGTCAGCTCGATCCGGTCGGTGATCTCCAGCCCGGCGTCTTTGCGGGCGATCTGCACGGCGTGGACGATCTCCCGGGCGAGGCCCTCGCGACGCAGCTCGTCGTCGAGCTCAAGCTGTAAGGCGACCGCGTGGCCGGCCTCGGCCTCGACCTCGTAGCCGTCCAACGGCTGCAGGGCGAGGGTGATCTCGTCGGTGCCGAGCGTGTGCTCGTCGCCCTCGATGTTGATCCCGACCTGGCCGCCGTCGGCCAGGACCTGGGCCACGTGGGCAGCGTCGAGCGCCTCGACCGCGGCGGCGACCTGCGGCATCCGCTTGCCGAAGCGCGGGCCGAGCGAGCGATAGTTGGGCTTGGCGGTGTAGCTGACCAGCTCCGACTCGTCGCTGACGAAGTCGAGCTCCTTGACGTTGAGCTCGGCGGTGACCAGGGCGGCGCGGGCCTCGATCGCCGCCCGCTCGGTCTCGTTGGCGACGATCACGGCGCGGCGCAGCGGCTGGCGCACCTTCGCCTTGGCCTGGGCCCGGGCGGCCCGTCCCAGCTCGACCGTGAGCCGCACCGCCTCCATCCCGGCCTCCAGCTCGGGGTCGGCGAGGGCCGGGTCGAGAGCCGGGAAGTCGCGCAGGTGGACCGAGGCGGCGGCGTCGGAGTCCTCGGCGCCGCCGGCGAGGTTGCGGTGAATCTCGTCGGCGAGGAAGGGGATGAACGGGGCCAGCATCGCGGTCGTCTCCAGCAGGCAGTGGCGCAGGGTCGCGAAGGCGGCACGGTCGCCCTCCCAGAAGCGGCGGCGCGAGAGCCGCACGTACCAGTTGGAGAGCTCCTCGACGTACTCGGCGAGCGCCCGGCCGGCGCTGGTGCAGTCGTAGGCGTCCATCCGCTCGCGCACCGTCGCCACCGTCGCCTGCAGCCGCGAGAGCGCCCAACGGTCGAGGTCGCCGGCAGCCTCGGGGGCGCCCTGGAAGTCAGCCGGGGTGAGGTTCTCGGCGTTGGCGTAGAGGACCCAGAAGGAATAGGTGTTCCAGAGGGTGAGCAGGAACTGGCGCACCGACTCGCCGACGGTCTCGACCGAGAAGCGGTAACCGGCCCAGGGCTGCTGCGAGGTCAGGTAGTACCAACGGAAGGCATCGGCGCCGTGGGCGGAGATCACGTCCCAGGGGTCGACGACGTTGCCGCGGCTCTTCGACATCTTCTGGCCCTCGGGGTCGAGGATCAGCCCGAGGCAGACGCAGTTGCGGTAGCTCGACTCGCCGAACAGCAGGGTCGACTCGGCCAGCAGCGTGTAGAACCAGCCGCGGGTCTGGTCCTGGGCCTCGCAGATGTAGTCGGCGGGGAAGCGCTCTTCGAACTCCTCTTTGCCCTCGAACGGGTAGTGGAACTGGGCGAAGGGCATCGCGCCGCTGTCGTACCAGGTGTCGATCACCGACTCGACCCGGCGCATCTCGCCGCCGCATTGCTCGCAGGGCAGCACGACTTCGTCGATGTAGGGGCGGTGCAGGTCCTCGGGAACCTCGCCGCCGGAGCGCTCGCGCAACTCGGCGACCGAGCCGGCGCAGAAGCGGCCGTCGCAGTCCTCCCCGGAGCACTCCCAGACCGGCAGCGGCGTGCCCCAGTAGCGGTCGCGGGAGAGCGCCCAGTCGACGTTGTTCTCCAGCCATTTGCCGAAGCGGCCGTGCTTGACGTGCTCGGGGTGCCACCCGATCGCCTCGTTGTTGGCGAGCAGTTGCTCCTTCACCTGCGAGGTGCCGATGTACCAGCTCGAGGTCGCGTAGTAGAGCAGCGGCGTGCCGCAGCGCCAGCAGTGCGGGTAGGAGTGCTCGTAGACCTGCTCGCGAAACAGCAGGTCGCGGCTTTCGAGGTCGGCGATCAGCGCCCGGGTGACCTCGGGGTCCTTGACGAAGCGGTCGGCGAAGCCGTTGACGCGGTCGTCGAAGTGGCCGTTGGGCTTGACCGGGTTGTAGAGCGTCTGCTGCTGGGTCGGGTCGAAGATCCCGTTCTCAGCCGCGACCCGGTAGTCGTCCTCGCCGAAGGCCGGGGCGATGTGGACGAGGCCGGTGCCGTCCTCGGTGGTGACGAAGTCGCCGGCGAGGACGCGGAAGGCGTTGGCGGGGCCACCGTCGGCGAGCTCGAAGACGGGGCCGCGGTAGCGGCGGCCGACCAGCTCGGAGCCGGGGAAGACCTCGAGGATCTGCGCCTCCTCGCCCAGCACCTTGGCGACCAGCGGCTCGGCCAGGATCAGCGTCTCGCCGCCGAGGCTGGCGCGCGCGTAGGCGACCTCGGGTGCAACGGCGACGGCGACGTTGCCGGGCAGGGTCCAGGGCGTCGTCGTCCAGACCAGCAGCGACTCGCCGCTCTCGGCGCCGCCGTCGTCGAGCAGCGGAAAGCGCACATATATGGAGGGGTCCTCGACGTCCTTGTAGCCCTGCGCGACCTCGTGCGAGGAGAGCGGGGTGCCGTCGCGGGGGCAGTAGGGCACGACCTTGTGGCCCTCGTAGAGGCGGCCGTCGTCCCAGAGTTTCCGCAGCGACCACCAGACCGACTCGATGTAGTCGTCCTCGAGGGTCACGTAGGGGTTGTCGAGGTCGATCCAGAACCCGATCCGCTCGGTCAGCCGGTCCCACTCTTCGACGTACTCGAAGACCGACTTGCGGCAGCGGCGGTTGAACTCGGCGATCCCGAACTCCTCGATCTCCTGCTTGGAGGAGATGCCGAGCTGCTTCTCGACCTCGAGCTCGACCGGCAGGCCGTGGCAGTCCCAGCCCGCCTTGCGCGGGACCCGGAACCCGCACATGGTTTTGTAGCGCGGGTAGACGTCCTTGAAGACGCGGGCGAGGACGTGGTGGGAGCCGGGGCGGCCGTTGGCGGTCGGCGGGCCCTCGTAGAAGCTCCAGACCTCGGCGTCGGCGCGGTTGGCGAGCGAGCGGGCGAAGACGTCCTGCTCGCGCCAGCGCGCGAGCACGCGCTCCTCCAG
The DNA here is from genome assembly GCA_036376895.1 of Solirubrobacterales bacterium. Lineage (GTDB taxonomy): Bacteria > Actinomycetota > Thermoleophilia > Solirubrobacterales > 70-9 > VAYN01. The sequence goes on along the minus strand of DASUZL010000001.1, from coordinate 15,948 downwards.
CTCGGGAAAAGCCTGCTTCGGGTCTACGGGATCGAATCCGGGCACGAACCGCGGATTCTAGGAGCGGGCGCCCAGCGGCAGCCGCCGCTCACCAGACGAGGATGAACTCGCCCGGGTCTTTGGGATTCGCGTAGGCGGGCAGGATCAGGCCCTGCTCCATCCGGTTGGCGGCGAAGACCGGCATCAGCTCGCGGCGGTTGACCTCGCTGCGGCCGACGCCGGGGATGTCGAGGTCGAGCTTCAGCTTCATCAGCGGCATCTCGTTGACGGTGGTGTGCGAGTTGCCGACCTCGACGATGGTCGCGCTGCCTTTGATCCCGTTCTGGAAGATCCAGTCCTTGTGGGCGGCCTTGGCCCGCGCGTGGCGCGCGTACCAGCCGAGGCCGGCGGCGGTGAGGACGAAGATCGCGCCGGTCGAGGCGACGATCAGCGAGGTTTCGGCGTTGGCGCCGAGCAGCGGCGGCCCGACGCACATCGCCAGGCCGAGCAGCCCGAAGAAGGCGATCAGCCAGATGCCGGTGCGGTTGATCTGCATCGCTACTCCGCGCACTCCCGAGCGATCCGCGCGGCGACGTGGGCGGTCGCGTCGCAGAGCGCCGCCAGGCCGTCGGCGCCCGGATCGTCGTCCTCGACGCTGCCGAGCAGGACCCCGTAGGCGAGCTCGAAGGAGAAGTCGGCCGGGGGCTCGGTCGCCAGGTAGTCGACCAGGGCGGGCGAGAAGAGCTGCCGCATCCAGTTCGGGTCCTGGTAGGGGCTGGTGCTGACGGCGTAGCGCTCATTCAGCGCCGTGCTCTCGGTCCAGAGCTTCGAGTAGCGCGCCTCGAAGCCGTAGAACTCGTCGTCGCGGGTGCTGCGGCCGCGGCGGATGCAGAAGACGCGTGGGGCGAAGGCGGTGGCGGCCGGAACCTGGGTGAGGGCGACGTTGAAGCGGAAGGTCTTGTTGCGCTTGTAGGCGAAGTGGCCGACGACGCCCTCGACCCCCTCGCCGAGCTGGCCACGCAGCGCCGGCTGCAGGCCGGCTCCCTTGCCCTCGACCAGCAGCGGGGTCAGCGGGCCGGTCCCGAAGCCGGGCAGTTGCTCCAGTCCGCGAGCGGCGGCGAGCTCGGCGTAGGCGGGGGCGGGATCGGCCATTTCGGCAGCGTAAGGGCGCGCGCGGCGTTAGGGTGAGCAGCCGATGGAGCGCTTGGACCTGAACGGAAAGGTGGCATTGGTCACCGGCGGAGCCCGCGGGATCGGCTTCGAGACCGCGCGCCAGATGCACATGCGCGGCGCCTCGGTTGCCGTGCTCGATCTCGATGGCGACGAGGCCCGCGAGGCGGCGGAGCGGATCGGGCCGCGGGCGATCGGGCTGGCCGCCGACGTCACCGACCAGAACGCGATGTTCGCCGCGGTCGCCGAGGTGGTCGAGAAGTTCGGCGGCCTCGACGTAGCCGTCGCCAACGCCGGCATCGCCCAGAAGCAGTTCGGCACCGCCCGCACGATGTCGGGCGAGGAATGGGAACGGGTCTTCGAGGTCGACCTGCTCGGGGTCTGGCGCACGACCCGGGCGGCGCTGCCGCAGATCGCCGAGCGCGGCGGCCAGATGGTCGTCACCTCCTCCGTCTACGCCTTCATGAACGGCTTCGGCAACAGCCCCTACGCGGTCGCCAAGGCCGGGGTCGAGCAACTCGGCCGCGCCCTGCGGGTGGAGCTGATCCCGCACGGCGCCAGCGCCACCGTCGCCTACTTCGGTTGGGTCGACACGAAACTGGTGCAGGACGCCATGGCGCAGCCCGACGGAGACCGCATCCGCGACCTCAGCCCCGAGTGGCTGCTGAAGCGGATCACCCCCGCCGAGGCCGGCGCCGGCCTCGTCCGCGGCATAGAAGAGCGCGCCCCGCGCGTCTTTGTCCCCAAGTGGTGGCGCTACGTCTCCGCCTTCCGCGGCCTGATCAACCCCTGGTTCGACCGCCGCATGGAGAACGACGCCAAAACCAACGCCCTCGTCCGCGACCTCGACGCAAAAGCGCTCGGCGCGGAGAAGGCGTCAAGCAGCAGCTAGTCAGGGGGGAGAGTTCGTGCCACCGGGCGACTTGCCTGGTGTGTGCGAATCGTTGTCCACGAACTGCTGGTTCCAGAGGCCGTTGCCGAGAAGCTCGGTCGGCGACGTATCTCCGCGGAGGAGGCGCGGCAGTTGATCCACAACGACCACATCGTGACCGCGAACCGCCGACGTGCTCACCATGCGGCGGGACGACGAATGATGTTCGGTGAAACCGACGGAGGCCGCCGGCTCACGCTCGTAATCGAGCCGACGCTCGATCCGAGCGAGTGGGTGATCGTAACCGGCTGGGACCCAGCCCGACAAGAGCGTAGGATGGGATGGATATGACAGACAAAACACCGAAGAGGGACCCCTGGACCGATCCAGATCCGCAGCCGGGTGACTTCGACGAGTTCCTCAAAGAAATGGGGCCGGAGGACATCCAACATTGCGAGGGCAACCCCGATGCAAAGGTCAGATTGATCAGCGACGAGGAGGCTCGTCGCATACGCGCGGCTAGGGACGGGTCAAGCGCTCGAGCAGGATGAGGAAGGACTGGTAGTGCTCGCCGGTGGCGCGCTCGAGGCCGATCTCGCAGGTGCGGTTGCTGCTGAGGTGGGCGTCGAAGTGGCGGCCGGATAGCTCCTCGGCCTCGCGGCGGGTGGCGGCGGCGGTGAGCTCGGGGTGGGAGAAGCCGCGGTCGCCGGCGAAGCCGCAGCAGGTGACGGTGGGCGGGACGTAGACGTCCTCGGCGAGGGTCGAGGCGAGGGCTTCGAGGCGGTGGCTGAGGCCGAGGCGACGGGTCGCGCAGGTCGGGTGCACAGCGACCGAGGCGACCGGCTCGGAGACGGTCAGCCAGGGCAGCAGGCGGTCGTGGGCCCAGGCGACTGAGTCGAGGATCTCGAGCTGGCCGAGGCGCTCGGCGTTGGCCGAGTCGAGCACGCCCTCGCCCGGTTCGGCGATCGCGCCGGTGCAAGAGGCGGCGTCGACGACGATCGGCAGCGCCCCCTCCCCGCTCCAGCCCCAGAGCCGCTCGACCATCTCGTTCGCCTTCTCGCGGTGCGCGGCGGCGAAGCCTTTCGAGCTCCAGGGCAGCCCGCAGCAACTGCCGAGCACGTCGTCGGGGATCCAGACCGGCAGCCCGGCGCGGGCCGAGACCTCGACCATCGCCTCCAGCACCGAGTAGCCCTCGCCGGAGCCGAAGATGCGGTTGGTGCAGGAGGGGACGTAGACCGCGGCGGCGCCGGTGTGCAGGGTCGCCGGCAGCTTCGCCCGCGCCGGTGGCGGCAGCGCCTGGCCGCGCTCGGTCCGCCGCGCCAGCGGCCCGCCGAAGCGCAACCCCACCCGCGAGGCGCCCTCGACCGCGCCCCAGCGCCGCGCCACCGCCCGCGCCCGCTTTTCGGCCCGCTCCGGGTGCTGTGCCTGGCGCAGTTCTTTGACCAGCTTGCCGGTGTCGATTCCGACCGGGCAGGCGAGCTCGCAGGAACCGTCAGCCGCGCAGGTCTCCAGCGCCTCGTACTCCTGTTCCTTCAATAACGCCGCCCGCACCGGCGAGCCCTCGGGCTGGCGGGCGATCTCCCGCCGCAGCACGATGCGCTGTCGCGGCGTCGTCGTCAGATCGCGGCTGGGACAGACCGGCTCGCAGAAGCCGCACTCGACGCAGGAGGTCGCCGACTCCTCGATCGGCGGCGTCGTTTTCAGGTTGCGCAGATGGACCTCGGGGTCGCGGTTGAGGACTACGCCAGGCGAAAGGACGCCATCCGGATCGGCTAACTGCTTGACCCGCCACATCAGCTCGGTCGCCTTCTCCCCCCACTCGCGCTCCACATAAGGGCTCATGTTGATCCCGGTCCCGTGCTCGGCCTTCAGCGAGCCGTCGTACTTGTCGACGATCAGCGCGACCAGCCCCTCCATGAAGGCCTCGTAGCGCTCCAGGTCCTCCTGCTTGGCGAAGTCCGGGGTCAACATGAAGTGGAGGTTTCCGGCGGAGGCGTGGCCGGCGACGCCGGGCAGGAAGCCGTGCTCGCCGAGCAGCGCCTGCAGGTCACGGGCGCCCTCGGCGATCCGCTGCGGCGGCACGCAGACGTCCTCGACGATCAGCGCCGTCCCCGGCAGCCGCAGCTTGCCGATCAGCCCGTGCAGGCCCTCGCGCACGCGCCAGGCGAGCTCGATCTCCTCCGCCTCGCGGGTGAACTCGATCGGCCGGATCGTCTCGTGGCCGGCGAGGATCTCACCGGCGCGGGCGACCTGCTCGGCCAGCTCGGCCTCGTCGGCACCGCCGTACTCGACCAGCAGCACCGCCGAGTCCGGCGGCAGCTCTTTCCACTCCTCGGAGACGCCGACCATGTTCCAGGCGGCGGTGATCAGGGCCGGGGCGACCATCAGCTCGACCGCGGTGGCGCCGCTCTCGACCAGGTCGCGGACCGGGGCGATCGCCGCGTCGACCGAGGGGAAGTGGACCCAGGCGGTGGTCGTCTGCGCCGGCAGCGGCACCGTGTCGAAGACGACCTCGGCGCTGAAGGCGAGGGTGCCCTCGGAGCCGACCAGCAGGCGGCGGAAGATCTCCAGCGGCTCGTCGGCATCGAGGAAGGCGCAGAGCCGGTACCCGGTCGTGTTCTTGATCTCGAACTTGCGCCGGATCCGCTCGCTCAGCTCGGCGTCGGCGCGGATCTCGGCGCGGATGACTTCCAGGCCGGCGGCCAGCTCCGGCTCGGCGTCGGCGAAGCGCTCACCGGCGCCGGGGATCGCGGTGTTGATCGTCGTCCCCGAGGGCAGGACGAAGGTCAGCGCCTGCACCGTCGAGTAGGAGTCCCTGGTCACCCCGCAGCGCATGCCGCCGGAGTTGTTGGCGACGACGCCGCCGACGGTGGCGATGTCGGTGCTGGCCGGATCGGGACCGAGCTTGCGCCCGTAGGGGGCGAGGACGCGGTTGGCGTGGCCGAGGATCGTGCCCGGCTTGACCCGGGCGCGCTCGCCGTCCTCCTCGACCGCGACGCCGCCGAAGTGGCGGCGCACGTCGACGAGGATGCCGTCGCTCTGCCCCTGCCCGTTGAGGCTGGTGCCGCCGGCGCGGAAGGTGACCGGGATCCCCTTCTCGCGGCCGTAGGCGAGGACCTTGCCGACGTCCTCGGCGTCGCGGGCCATCACCACCGCCTGCGGGAAGAGCCGGTAGGGGCTGGCGTCGGAGGCGTACTTGACCAGGTCGCCGGGCCTGGAGAGGACGCGGTCGGCGCCGAGCAACTCCTCGAGCTCCCCGCGCAGGGGCTGGGCGACGCCGGCGGCGAGCGAGTCAGGCGCGCGGTCGGGCGCCGGCTCCATCAGAACAGCGACATCCCCGGCGCCACCGGGACTTCGACCAGCTCCGGCTGCGAGGAGGCGAGCGCGGTCTCCAGGGCGCCGCGGACCCCATCGCGGTCGCTGACGCGGTGGGCCTTGACCCCGTAGCCCTCGGCGACCGAGGCGACGTCGAGCTTCGGCAGGTCGAGGCCGGGGGCGCCGTTGACCTGCTCGACTTCGGCGAACCACTTGAGGATCGCGTACTCCTCGTTGCGCAGGACCAGGAAGGTGACCGGCGCCTGGTAGGCGACGGCGCTCCAGAAGGCGGTGATCGCGTACTGGGCCGAGCCCTCGCCGAGCACGCAGACGACCGGGCGGTCGGGCTGGGCCAACTGGACTCCAACCGAAGCGGCGAGGCCGAAGCCGAGGCCGCCGCCGGCGCTGAAGTAGTAGCTGCCGGGACGCGAGATCCGCAGCTGGTTGCGCAGGGCGAGCGTGCTGGAGGGGGACTCGAGGACGACGATCGCGTCCTCGGGGAGGACCTCGGCGAGAGCACCGTGGATGGTCGAGGCGTTGATCGGGTCGGTCAGCGGGAGCTCGCCCGGGGGTTGGTTCGGCTCCGGCCCGGGCCGGCTCGACTCGGGAACCGCGGCGAGCAGCGCCTCCAGGGTGAGCTTGACGTCGGCGACGATCGCGTCGCCCATCGGCGCCCGCACCGCCTCGTCGGGGTCGCTGGTGATCGCGACCAGCTTCGCCCCCTCGGGCAAGAGCGGCCCGGGGATGTGCGGGTAGTAAGGGAAGACGGAGCTGCCGACGACGAGGATCAGGTCGTGGCCCTCGAGCGTCTGCCCGACCGGCCCGATCGCCGGCGGCAGGACGCCGCGGAAGTTGGGGTGGCCCTCGGGGAAGCCGAGGCGGACGCCGCCGGTTGCCGGCGAGGCCCAGACCGGCAGCCGCTGGCGCTCGGCGAGGGAGATGCCGAGCTCCCAGGCGCCCGAGGCGTCGATGTCGGGGCCGGCGATGAGGACCGGGTTGGCGGCGGCGTCGAGGCGCTCGGCGAGGCTGCGCACCGCCTCGGGGTCGGCGGTCGCGCGGGCGGTGACCGCGCGCCCGATCGCCGCCGTGGCGTCGGCCTCGTCGACCTCCGAGTACCAGTCGTCCATCGGGATCGAGACGAAGACGGGGCCGCGCGGCGGCAGGCCGGCGAGGTGGGTGCCGTGGGCGAGCGCCAGCGGCACGTCCTCGGCCCGCGGCGGCTCGAAGGACCACTTGACCAGCGGGTGCGGCATCCGCGTCGCGTCGCGGTTGGTCAGGTTCGCCTGCAGGGTGATCTGGGCCCGCGCCTGCTGACCGGCGGTGACCAGCAGTGGCGAGTGGTTGGCCTGGGCGTTGAAGATCGCCCCCATCGCATTGCCGACGCCGGGCGCGGTGTGGAGGTTGACGACGGTGGTCTTGCCCGAGGCCTGGGCGAAGCCGTCGGCCATCCCGACCACAACCGCCTCCTGCAAGCCGAGCACGTAGCGGAAGTCGGCCGGGAAATCGGCCAGCATCGGCAGCTCGGTCGAGCCCGGGTTGCCGAACATCGTCGTCATCCCGTGGGCGCGGAAGAGGTCGAAGGCTGCGTCGCGGACGGTGGGCATCGGCGGAACCCTACCCGGCGCCCGAAGAAGACTGAGCATTTCCGTGCCTGCGCCGTGCCTGGGAGAAACGGCCCAAGCCGCGTAACCGGTTGAGAAACCCCGCCGCAGCGCCGATAGCGGGATGGTGAGAAGGACTCCTGAACTCGACCGCGACGCTGCGCGGCTGACCGCCCTCGTCGCCCTCCTCACCCTCGCCTGCGCGCTGCTTGTCTGCGTCCTTCTGGTCCCCGCCGCCAAGGCCGGCCCCGGCACGACCAAGCTCAAGTACGCGCCGGGCGAAATCGTCCCAATCCCGGCCGCAATCCCGCACGAAGAAGGCGACATGGTCGACCGCCGCATCGTCCCCGATCTGCGCTGGATCGCCCAGCGCTACCCGATCTACGTCAGCGACGGCTACTCCGGACCGCTGCCGAGCGGCGAACACGTCGGCTGCAACGGCTGCCACGTCAAACACTCCGACCACTACAACGGGCTCGCCGTCGACATCGTCCCGCTCGAAGCAACGACCAAATGCGACGGCAAATGGGCCGCGATCACCCGCCTCGCCCGCTGGGCCGAGCCACGCCAGAACCGCCCGCTCGTCCCCTTCCGCTGGGTCGGCTACAACGGCGACGCCGGCCACGGCTGCGGCAACCACCTGCACCTCTCCTGGAACCACGCCCCGGCCCCCCACTTCGCGCTGGCCGAATGGGTCGAAGTCTTTCCCGTCACCGCCGCCGACCTCGCTGTGCCAGACGTGAAACCGCCCGCCCCTCCGGCGCCCGAAACGCCTCCCACGACCGAAACTCCGCCGGTGCCCCGCGGCCCCTCCGGCGGCTTCTCCAAGGACACGAGCGGCGGCGTCGCCCCGCGCGGCTTCGGCGACTGACCCCGCGGACGTGTCTGACTTTCACCGCCATATGTGGCGGGGAAGGTCAGACACCCCCCTAGGATGCGGCGGATGCGCGCGCGGAGCGTCACCGCATTCGTTTGCTTGGTTGCTCTCGTCCCAGCCGGCTGTGGCCGTGGGGACGACTCGACCGCGGCTGCCTGCCTGGAAGGTTCGGGGGCCTACTTGCGGGCGCTGGAGGCAGCGCCCGGCGAAGTCCTGCTCGCGGGCGAGACGCCGATCAGCGATTGCCTGGCTGAGAACCAGGACGGCGGCGCCCTGGCGACGGTCGGGACCTCCACGGTCGAGGCGGCGACGGAGCTGAATGCGGAGGCGCGGGCCGAGCCCGGCGGCGACGCCAACCTCCAGCTCGGCTACCTGATCGGGGCATTGAAACGCGGCGCCGAGAACACCGAAGGCATCCACACCGACCTTGTCCGGCGCCTGGTCGTCGCCGCCCGCTTCGCCCCCGGCCGCGAACCGCTCTCGCAAGAGTTCCTCGACACCTACGACCGTGGCTTCGACGCCGGCCGAGAGGGCGGCTAATCGCAGCCGGTCGAGACCGCGCGAGTCGCTGTCCCAATACCCTCCCTTTCGCCATACGAACTTCAAGCAAGGAGTCGACTTGACTGAGCAGCTCTGGGGTGGCGAGACCACCAAGGCCGTAGACAACTTCCCCGTTTCGGGCCAGACGGTGCCGGCGCCCGTGGTCCACTGGCTCGGTCGCATCAAGGCCGCCGCGGCCGAGGCCAACGGCGCGCTCGGGCTGCTCGACTCCGACCTCGCCGACCGGATCGCCACCGCCGGCACCGCGGTCGCCGAGGGCGCCCACGACGACCAGTTCCCGATCGACGTCTTCCAGACCGGCTCCGGGACCTCCTCGAACATGAACACCAACGAGGTGCTCGCCAACCTCGCCGGCGATGGGGCCCATCCCAACGACCACGTCAACATGGGCCAGTCCTCCAACGACGTCTTCCCCTCCGCCGTGCACCTGGCGGCGCTGGACGAGGTCACCCACGACCTGCTGCCGGCGATGGGCTCGCTGGAGGCGGCGCTGGAGGCGAAGGCGAAGCAGTTCGCCGACGTCGTCAAGGCCGGCCGCACCCACCTGATGGACGCCGTCCCGGTCACTCTCGGGCAGGAGTTCGGCGGCTACGCGGCGCAGGTCCGGCTCGGCGTGCAGCGGGTCGAGGCGACGCTGCGCCGGGTCGGCCAGATCCCGCTCGGCGGCACCGCCACCGGGACCGGGCTCAACACCCACCCCGAGTTCGCCGCCAAGGTGCGCGAGAGGCTCGCCGCCGACACCGGCCTCGCCGTCTCGGCGCCGCTCGACCCGTTCGAGGCGCAGGGCAACCGCGACGCCCTGGTCGAGCTCTCGGGGGCGCTCAAGGTCTACGCCGTCTCCCTGAACAAGATCGCCAACGACCTGGCGCTGATGGGCTCGGGGCCGCGCGCCGGCCTCGCCGAGCTGCGCCTGCCGGAGCTGCAGAAGGGCTCTTCGATCATGCCCGGCAAGGTCAACCCGGTGATCCCGGAGGTGGTGATCCAGGTCGCCGCCCAGGTGATCGGCAACGACACCGCGATCACCGTCGCCGGCAGCCAGGGCCAGTTCGAGCTCAACGTGCGGGTGCCGCTGATCGCCCGCAACCTGCTCGACTCGATCAAGCTGCTGGCCTCGGCCTCGCGTCTGCTGGACGAGAAATGCGTCTCCGGCCTCGAGGCCAACGAGGAGATGACCGAGCGCCACGCCGAGGCGACGCTGGCGACGGCCACCGCGCTAAACCCCCACATTGGCTACGACCGAGCCGCCGACATCGTCAAGACGGCGGCCGAGTCGGGGCGCTCTTTGCGCGAGGTGGCGCTTGAGCAGGGGGTTGAGACCTCGGTGCTGGAGGAGGCGCTCGACCACCGTCGCATGGCCCGCCCGCACGAGTAGCGGGCGCGCCTAGCGCGGGTCGTCGATCAGAAGCTCTACGTTGCGGTCGTCCGCCTGGCCTTCGCCGGCGGGGGCACCCGACTGGAAGTCGTTGAAGCTCATGGTGCGGGCGGCGGAGGCCAGATCGTTCAGGTCCATTGACGAAGCCGGAGTGCCGGGGACTGGGGCGGCGGACTGGCCTACGTGGTCGAGGATCGTGCCGAAGATCGAGAGGGTGCCGTCGTGGTTGTCGAAGACCTCGAGCAGGCGGCTCTGCTGCGGCCAGTCGGCCTCGGCGGCGACGCGAATGCTCCAGAAGCCGGAGCCGCCGGGGCCGGGGAAGGCGTTGACGACGTTGTCGTGGGAGTGGCCGGCGACCCAGGCGATCGCGTTGGGGAATTCGTGCAGCAGCGCGACCGCGTCGTCCTCGAGGTGGATCGGCAGTGAGATCCGCGGGTCGAGGTCGCAGCCGGGGTTGACGTCGTGCCCGAGCGAGCTGTTGAAGGACAGGCAGGGCAGCGCCAGCTCGTCGGGGATGTCGGCGCTGAGGCTCTCCGGCGCGTGGTGGCTGAAGATCACGACCAGCTGGTCGGCAGCGGTCGCCGCCTGAAGCTGCCCGCGCAGCCAGTTGAACTGGGGGTTGTCGATGTTGCCCTCAGACGTGGTGCTGCCGTTTGGGGTGAAGATCGTCCCCGCCTCGGCGACCGTGTCGAGGGCGATGAACCGCATCCCCGGGGTCGGGCTCCAGGAGTAGTAGCCGGCGGCGCCTTTGGAGGCCGACTCCTGCGCCGGGTCGATCAGGCCGAAACCGTGGCCGTCGGCCTGCGTGCCGCCTTTGAAGATGTCCTTGTACTGCTTCTTGGAGACGAACTGGCGTTTCGGATCCCCGGGGACGAGCACCGTGTTCTGCGGTTCGGTGAGGATCGAGGAGAGCAGCCGCACCGGGTTGAAGAAGGAGGTGAGGAATTCGCTCAGGTTTTCGGGATTCGGGACGGGGCCGAGCGGCTTGATGCAGCCTCTCGCCACCACCTCGAAGGCGGCGTTGGCCATCGCGTTGCCCTGGACCAGGGCGTCGTGGTTGCCGAAGGCGACGTAGGAGGGGACTTTGAGCCCGGTCGCCGTGAACGCCTGCTGCGCCCGGTCCATCAGCCCCGGGTATTTCGGCCAGGCAGCGTGCGGGCCGAGCGGTTTGTTCGGGTCGTAGAACTCGGGGAACGGGCCCTCGAGGTAGTCGTTGTAGTCCTGGACGCCGGTGTAACGCGCGGCCTCGGCGGCACCCGGCACGAGGAAGTTGGGGCAGAGCGAGTTCGAGTAGGTCGCCTTGTTGACGCCGCTGTTGGGGTTGAGCGAGCCGCCCTCGAGCAGGGTCCGCACCCACTGCGTCTCGTTCAACTGCTGGTTGTCAGCCGAGTCGCCGGTGTCGATCGAGAAGTCCATCGCCCGGTGGGCGCCGCTGCCGGCGGCAATCGGGCTGGCGCCGGTGAATTCGTTGACCTGGCGGATCATCGCCTCGTCGATCTGCGGCTCCAGCGCCTCCCAGGGCCGCCAGGCCGCCTCGAAGGGGAGGCCCGCGGCTTTGGAGAGCGGGTCGATGATCTCGACCCGGGCCGGCGACTCCTCGTCGGCGAGCTGGAAGTCGGAGAGCTGGCCGAAGTAGACGAGCGAGGTGCGTGCGGCGGCGCGGCCCGCGGCGGCCGCGGCAAGGTCCTGCCGCACCGTGTAACCCTCACCGGGGCCGAGTTTGAGGAAGCGGAAGGGGCTGGGCGTCGATGGGACCACGCGCTGCGTGGCGGTGCTTTTGCTCACCGTGTCGGAGACCGCAGCCCCCGCCACCGAGGCGCCGGCGGCGATACCCGCCAGCGCCAGAACCGCGATGCTCAAACGTGCGACTGCTCCCCGAAGTCCCATGCCCTACCTCCACTCAAGGTCTATTCCACCTAAAAAGTGAGTAGACCGTACCAGCCGTGGAGGCAGGGCGGACGAACGTCTAACGGTGCTTGCGGTGTTTGTTCCGCTTCGCCTTCTTCGCCTTCTTGGCCTTGGCCGCTTTTTTGCCGCCCTCGCCTTTCGGTCCACGCGGGCCACGGGGGCCTTTCGCCCCGGCGGGACCCTGGGGACCGGGGACACCCGGGGTGCCAGCGGGGCCCTGGGGGCCGGCCGGACCCTGGGCGCCGGGGTTGCCAGCGGGACCCTGCGGGCCCTGGGCGCCTGGGTTGCCGTTCGGGCCCTGCGGGCCGGTCGGACCGGAAGGACCGATCGGCCCAGTGGGACCGGAGGGACCAGACGGGCCGGCAGGACCGGTGGGGCCGCCAGGTCCCTGCGGACCGGTCGGACCCGAGGGGCCCTGCGGACCAGTGGGGCCGGTCGGGCCGACGACGCCCGGAGGGACCGGGACGACGGTGTTGGTGCTCGCCTCGGTCTTGCCGTCGGCGCCGGTCGCGATGACCCGGCAACTGATCTGGTTGCCGACGTCGGCGCTGGTCAGGACGTAGCTTTCGCCGGTCTCGCCGGCGAGCGTGTTGCCGCCGCGCAGCCACTGCCGGGCCAGGGCCGGGGCGCCGGTCCAGGTCCCGAGCGAGCAGGTCAGCGTCTGGTCGCGAATCGCCTCGCCCGCCAGAACCGGAGCTGCGGTGTTGGCCGGCACATCGGTGAGCAGGTTGCGCGAGCGCAGGTCGGCGTCACCGGCGTTGTCGCTGCCCTCGGCCACCCAGACCTTGCCGCCGAGGACGGCGATCGAGGTCATGTTGCCGATGCCGCGCTGGTCGGCGAGCGGGATCGTCTCCAGCGTGGTTTTGGTCGCCACGGCACCGGCCGCGAGCGGCCCGACCGAGGCGCGGACGATCGCCGCGTCACCGCGGGCGTTGGCGCCGGTCCCCGCCGATTCGACCCCGACGACGTCGCCGTTGAAGGCGAGCGCAAGGTCGCGCAGGCGACGAGTCGCGTCGAGCGGCAGCAGCACCTGGTCGACGACCGGGCTGGCACCGGGCGCAAAGCGGAAGATCGGCGTGTTGCCGGCCGCTGGCGCCGTGTCGGTGGAGACGAAGAACTGAACCGGCCCTTCGTTGGTCACCGTGATCCCGGAGGCGTTGTTGACGCCCGGCAGGTCGATCGTCTGCACGACGTTGCCCTCGGCGTCGAGGCGGACGACGTCGACGGTGCCGCCGCCGCTGACCGCCAGCCACCAGGGGCCGCCGGCGCGGGCCGCAGCGTCCTGGATGACCGCGCCGGCGGGCAGGCCGGAGACGTCGAACAGCTTGCGGGCCGGGGCGACGCCGGGGGCGCCGACCGTGACCTCGAAGAAGGCGCGGTCGCCGCTGAAGCGCGGCACCATCGCCAGCTTGCCGTTGGCCGTCGTGCCGAGCCCGCGAACGTCGGCCCAGGGCTCATCGTCGCTGCGGATCAGCGGCCGGTCGGCCGGCAGGAGATCGGTGTTGGTGATCTTGAAGACGCTGTAGCCAGCTTCCTCGTCGGCGGTGATGACCCGCTTGCGTGCCGGCAGCGCCACGGCGCTCTCCGGCCGGGTGCCGCCGAGCAGGACCGTGAGGAACTTCGGGGCCTGCTTGTTGGAGATGTCGTAGACCGAGGTCGAGCGGGCGCGCTCGTTGGTCACGAACAGCAGCTCGCGGCCGTTGACCGTGGCGATCTCGATGCCCTCGGGCTCGGAGCCGGCGTTGTCGTTGCGGTTCTCGGCGATCTGGCCGAAGTCAGCCAAGTGGCGGTCATACGCCGCGCCGCCGTTGGCGAGGACCTCGCCATTGGGACGCCAGATCGTGAAGTCGCGGGTGCCCTGCACGGTGCCGCCGTCGAGGTCGTCGTTCTCCTCCTCGTTGGCGGTGACCAGCGCCTGGCCGTCGGTCGTCCACTTGACCCCGTCGGGCTCGCGCTCGCGGGTGACCAACTGGTTGAAGCGAAGGACATTGTCCTGGAAGAGATCGGCGTCGAAGGTCTGGCTGCCGGTCGAGAAGAAGCCGTCGACGCTCGCCGTCGGCAGGTCGACGATCACGACCGCGTCCTGCTCCTGCAGCGTCACCGCCGCCTTGTTCTGGGAGTTGATGTCGACGAACTCGGGCTGCGGGTCGTTGGCCTCGTCGAAGATCGCCGGGTCGAGGGTCGGGATCGCGACCGGGGTAGCGGTCCACTGGGTCGGGTCGGCGTTGGAGAGGTCGAGCACCTCGATCCGCCCCGGGGTCGCCGGGTCTTTCTCGTTCTCGATCGCCGCCGCGCCGCGGGTCCGGCTCGGCGAGACCGCGACCGAGTCGATGCCGTCGCCGACCGGGATCGTGTGCACGAGCACCGGGTTGGCCGGATCGAGCAGGTCGTAGACGCGGATCTCGTCGTTCGCCGTCGTCGCCGCCGTCTGCACGCCGACGAGGACAAAGCGGTCGCTTACCGCCGCAACCGAGGTGGTCGTCGTTGCCGGATTGCCGGCGTCGAGGACCACGGTCGCTTTCTGCACCGGAGCGTCGATGTTGGCGATGTCGAAGACCGCGAGGCGGCCGTTCGCTTCACCGCCGAGGTCGTTGTCGGTGGAGATCAGCGTGTTGCCGTTCGGCGTCACGTCGAGGATCTCGGGCACGCTGCCGGCGGTCGCCGGGGCGAAGCCGGGGCGGATTTCGAAGCCGGTCTCAGCGGCCGCCAGCGGCGCCGAGATGGCGAGGAACGCGGTCAGCGAAGCGAGTGAAACGAGCAAGCGGGCGTATCGGAACACCGAGACCTCCTGGAGAGAGTGAGCGCGACGCCGCCACGCTAAGGCGCGCCCACAGGAGGCAAAGTGACCAGATCGTGACTACCTGGTGAAGCGCTGGTAACGAGACTGTGAAGTACCCGTTGCCGCGTCAGCCCTGCAGGGTGACGAAGCGCTCCTCGGTCAGCTCGTAGACCGCGAAGGCCGGGCCCTCGCGGGTGTTGCCGGAGTCCTTGACCCCGCCGTAGGGCTGCTGGTCGGCGCGGAAGGTCGGCACCTCGTTGATCAGGACGCCGCCGAACTCGAGCGTGCGGCCGGCCTGCAGGCCGCGGCCGATGTCGCGGGTGAAGACGCCCGCCTGGAGGCCGAACTTGGAGTCGTTGGCCATCGCCAGCGCCTGGTCGAAGTCGGAGAAGGTGTCGATCGTCGCCACCGGGCCGAAGATCTCCTCGCACCAGACCTTGGCCTCTTTGGGCGGGGCGCCGAGCAGGGTCGGGGCGAGGCAGCGGCCCTCGTCGACCAGCTCGCCGCCGGCGACGAGCTTGGCCCCGGCCGCGACGGCCTCGTCGATCCACTCCTTGACCCGGTCGCGGTCGCCGGGGGTGATCAGCGGGCCGACGTCGGTCTCGGGATCGAGCGGGTCTCCCACCTTCAGCCGTTCGACGTTGGCGACCAGGCGCTCGGTGAAGGCGTCGGCGATCGACTCGTGAAGGAGGATGCGCTGGATCGAGATGCAGCTCTGCCCGGCGTGCGAGAAGGCGTGCAACTGGGCTTTGTCAGCGGCCGTCTCCCAGTCGC
The DNA here is from genome assembly GCA_036376895.1 of Solirubrobacterales bacterium. Classification (GTDB taxonomy): domain Bacteria; phylum Actinomycetota; class Thermoleophilia; order Solirubrobacterales; family 70-9; genus VAYN01. The sequence continues at coordinate 741 of DASUZL010000001.1, read as the reverse complement.
CGTCGTCATTGACGATCAGCGGCGCGTTCGATCCCAGCTCCAGGTTGACCTTCTTGTGGGGGACGCGGGAGCGGATGTCCCAGCCGACCTCGGCCGAACCGGTGAAGGTGATCGCCTTGGTCAGCTCGTGCTCGACGATCGCGTTGCCGACCGTGCGGCCACCGCCCGGAATGACGCTGAGCCAGCCCTCGGGCAGCCCCGCCTCGGTCAGGATCTCGGCCAGCTTCAGGGCGGAGATCGGCGTCTGGCCGGCGGGCTTGAGCACGATCGAGTTGCCGGCGGCGATCGCCGGCCCGAGCTTGTGGGCGACCAGGTTGAGCGGGAAGTTGAAGGGGCTGATCGCGCCGACGACGCCGTAGGGGACGCGCAGCATCACGCCGAGCTTGCCGGCCCCGGCCGCGGAGGCCTCCATCGGCACGGTGCCCCCGGTCAGCTTGCGCGCCTCGGTGGCGGAGAAGGTCAGCGTGTCAACGCAGCGGCTCGCCTCGACCCGCGCCGTCTTCAGCGGCTTGCCGGCCTCGGCGGCGATCGTCAGGGCGAGATCCTCGACCCGATCGTGCACCAGCTCTGCCGCTCGGTCGAGGACGGCGGCGCGCTCGTGCTGGGGGAAGTCGGCCGATCCGAACGCCCCCTGGGCGGCCCTGGCGGCGCGGTCCACGAGCGCTGCGTCGCCTTCGGCGACCCGGCCAACAACAGTCCCGTCGTAGGGACTCTTAACCTCGCCCCACTCGCCTGTCTCCA